>DAOLFG010000069.1:0-29273 GCA_035326425.1 Geminicoccus sp.
AGCCTCGTCCCCGCACGCGGACGAGGCAAGGGCGACATACAAGACTCAGCCCTCGGCACCACCGCCGGGCGGCCGCGGATGGCACTGTCCCGTCGAGCCCTCGGCGCAGATCGTGCGGCCATCGATCCATCTCGCGCCGGAGAGATTGGCGCGCAGCAGGTCGACTCCTTCGAGATTGGCGCCGCTGAGATCGGCCTCGCGCAGATTGGCGCCGACCAGCCGTGCGCGGCGCAGGCTGGCGTCGCGCAGCGTCGCCCTCTCCAGATTGGCCGAGGTCAGCTCGGCCGTGGTCAGGTTGGCGCGATCGAGGTTGATGCCGACGGCGGTGACCGAAACCAGCCTGGCCCGGCGCATGTCGGCGCCGGACAGGTCGGCGTCGGAGAGATCGCTGCGCGTGAACGAGGCGTCGCGCAGGTCGGCATTGGTGAGAGTGGCGCCGGCGAGGTTGGTCCCGTCCAGCCGACAGCGGCGCCATTCCACCCCTGGACCGGCCACGTCGTTGCAAGCGGCGTAGCCGAGCGACGGCGGCAGCGTCGCGAGCGCCAAGCCGAACACGAGTGCGCGCATCACCAGGCGTCCACGCCCAGCAACGGGTCGAACTCGGTCCGGAGCGCCTCGTCGAGATCGTCCATCGTGGCCGGATTGCCGAGCGCCGCCAGCGACGTGACGCCGTAGTCGCTGATGCCGCAGGGCACGATGCCCGAGAAGTGTGTCAGGTCAGGCGACAGGTTCACGGCGACCCCATGATAGGTGATCCAGCGCCGGACCCGGACGCCGAGTGCCGCGATCTTGGCCTCGCCGACCGGCGATGTCGACACCCAGACCCCGATACGCCCCTCGCGCCGGCCCGCCTCGACCCCGAGGCGGGCCAGGCTGCGGATCAGCCACTCCTCCAGCGCCCAGACGAACCGCCGGACGTCCTGTCGCCGCCTGCGCAGGTCGAGCACGACATAGGCCACCCGCTGGCCCGGTCCATGATAGGTGAAACGGCCGCCGCGCCCGGCGCGATAGACCGGAAAGTCGAATCGGCCGAGCAGCTCGTCGGGCGCCGCGCTGGTGCCGGAGGTATAGAGCGGCGGGTGCTCCAGCAGCCACACCAGCTCCGACCCGCGGCCCTCGGCGAGCTCGGCCACCCTGTCTTCCATGACGGCCAGCGATTCCGGATAGGGGACGAGCGTGCGCGACACCCGCCATTCAAGGGTATCATGGGCTACGGGCCGTTCCGGTGCGACAGCGTCCAAGGCCCCGCTCTCTTCTTGTCAGCCCCTGGGTGATCTGCTACTTCGCGCCGCGCCTTGCGGGCGGAAGTCGCCCCTAGCCACATAGTGCGGTCGTGGCGGAATTGGTAGACGCGCAGCGTTGAGGGCGCTGTGGCCGAAAGGCCGTGGAAGTTCGAGTCTTCTCGACCGCACCATCGATCCCGGCATGTCGTCCGTCACCGCAGGTCCCGGGCCGGCCGATGCGGGCTCGTGTCCGTTGCCGGTCGCTGACGAAACCAGCGCGCCGGGACTGCCGGGGCGCCTTGCCGGCCCGTCAGCCTTGGCCTAGGACCACTCGTCCGGGTCGGCCGCATCGCGGCCCGAGAGACGGGGGCTCAGGACCATGGCCGATCGCCTGCGCGAGGACGCGCTCGACTATCACGCGCTGCCGCAACCGGGAAAGCTGGCCATCGCCGCCACCAAGCCGATGGCGACCCAGCGCGACCTGTCGCTGGCCTACAGCCCCGGCGTCGCCGCCGCCTGCGAGGCGATCGTGGAGGACCCCGCCGAGGCCGCCCGCCTCACCAGCCGGGGCAACCTCGTGGCCGTCGTCACCAATGGCACCGCCGTGCTGGGCCTGGGCGCCATCGGCCCGCTCGCCGGCAAGCCGGTGATGGAAGGCAAGGCGGTGCTGTTCAAGAAGTTCGCCGGGATCGACGCGTTCGACATCGAGCTCGCCGAGCTCGAACCGTCCAAGCTCATCGACATCGTGGCTGCGCTGGAACCGACCTTCGGGGCCATCAACCTCGAGGACATCAAGGCGCCCGAATGCTTCGAGGTCGAGCGGGCGTTGCGCGAGCGGATGAAGATCCCGGTCTTCCATGACGACCAGCACGGCACCGCGATCATCGTCGGTGCCGCCATCCGCAATGGCCTGGAGGTGGTGGGCAAGCGCATCGAGGAGGTTCGCCTGGTGGCGAGCGGGGCCGGAGCTGCGGCGCTCGCCTGCCTCGACCTGCTGTGCGCCATGGGCCTGAAGCGCGAGAACGTCACCGTCTGCGACATCAAGGGCGTGGTCTATGTCGACCGTGCCGAGCTGATGGACCCCTACAAGGCGAGGTACGCGCAAGACACCAGCGCACGGACGCTGGCCGAGGTCATCGAGGGAGCCGATGTCTTCCTCGGCCTGTCGGCACCGGGCGTGCTGAAGCCGGAGATGGTCCGGCGCATGGCCGAGCGGCCGCTGATCATGGCGCTGGCCAACCCGACGCCCGAAATCCTGCCGGAGCTGGCGCTCGAGGCCCGCTCCGACGCCATCATCGCCACCGGCCGCAGCGACTACCCCAACCAGGTCAACAACGTCCTGTGCTTCCCGTTCATCTTTCGTGGAGCGCTGGATTGCGGCGCCACCACGATCAACGAGGAGATGAAGGTCGCCTGCGTCGAGGCCCTGGCGGCGTTGGCCCGCGCGGACATCCCCGAGGCCGTCACCCAGGCCTACGGCCTCGAGCATATCAGCTTCGGTCCGGACTATCTGATTCCGAAGCCGTTCGATCCACGGCTGATCGTCGAGATTCCTCCGGCGGTGGCCAAGGCGGCGATGGACACCGGCGTCGCCAGCCGACCCGTCGAGGATCTCGGTGCCTACAAGCGCACCTTGTCGCAACGGGTCTTCAAGTCCGGCTTCATGATGCGGCCGATGTTCGAGCGCGCCCGTTCGGAGCCGCAGCGCCTCGTCTATACCGACGGCGAGGAGGAGCGGGTGCTGCGCGCCGTGCAGGTGGTGGTCGACGAGCGACTGGCACGGCCCATCCTGATCGGCCGCCCGGAAGTCATCGACAGCCGCATCCAGCGTCTCGGCCTGCGCCTTCGCGCCGATGTCGACTTCGAGCTCTGCAACCCGAGCAGCGATCCGCGCTACAACGACTATGTCGCGTTCTATCAGGAGCGCATGGGCCGCAATGGCATCACGTCGCAGCTCGCCCGCGAGGCGATGCGCACCCGGCGCACCGTCATCGCCTCGGTCATGCTGGCGCGCGGCGAGGCCGATGCGATGCTGGCGGGACCGGTGGGCCAGTTCTGGTCGCATCTCCGCCACGTGCTCGGCATCATCGGCCTCAGCGATGGTGTGAAGGAGGCGTCGACCCTGCATGCCGTGGTGCTCGACCGCGGCCCGCTGTTCATCACCGACACCTCGGTGGCGATCGATCCCGGACCGGAGGAGATCGCCCGCAACGCCATGCGCGCCGCCGCCGAGGTCAGGCGCTTCGGCATCGAGCCGCGTGTGGCGCTGATCTCACACAGCAATTTCGGCAGCCGCGAGACCGCTTCCTCCCTGAAGATGCGGGCGGCCCTGACCCGGCTGCGCGAGCTCGCCCCCGATTTCGCGGTCGACGGCGAGATGCAGGCCGATTCGGCGCTGGATGCGGCGATCCGGGGACGGCTGCTACCCGGCTCGACGTTGACCGGCGAGGCCAATCTCCTGGTGATGCCCGATCTCGACGCCGCCAACATCGCCTACAATCTCGTCAAGGCCGTGACCGGCGCCATCGCCGTCGGGCCGATGTTGCTCGGCCCCGAGCTGCCGGCGCACATCGTCAATCCGACAGTGACCAGCCGCGGCATCGTCAACATGACGGCGGTGGCCTGCGTCGACGCCCTGGCGCGCAAGGCCGGCGAGCCGGGCTGAGGCATGGAGCAGGCCGCCCAGGATCGCGAGCCCGAGGCGGTCCCGGCCATCGGCCTCGACGATGCCCTGGTCGCCGAGGTGCGCGAGGCGCTCGACCGCGGCGAGGAGACGCTGGCCACGGGGTTGGTCACCGCCCTGCACGCCGCCGATCAGGCGGATCTGCTGCAGCTGCTCGACCCGCAGGAACGCGCGGCGCTCGTCAGGAGTCTGGGCGAGACCCTCGATCCGGAGACGCTGAGCCACCTCGACGAGGACGTCCGCGACGAGGTGATCGAGCAGCTCGGGCCCAGCGCCACGGGCTCCGCATTGGCGAGGCTCGAGACCGACGACGCCGTCGAGGTGCTGGAGGACCTGGACGCCGAGGACCAGGCGGCGATCTTGGCCGAGCTGCCGGCACCCGACCGCGCGCTGATCGAGACGGCCCTGGCCTTTCCCGAGGAGAGCGCCGGCCGGCTGATGCAGCGCGAGGTGGTGGCGGTTCCCAGCCACTGGAATGTCGGCCAGGCCATCGACTATCTGCGCGCGACGCCCGACCTGCCCGACGATTTCTACGAGATCATCATCGTCGATCCGCGCCACCATCCGGTGGCCACCGTGCCGGTGAGCAAGGTGCTGCGCGGCCGGCGCGCCACGCCGTTGACGAGCCTCGGCGACGAGGCGCTGCGGCTCGTTCCGGTGGGGATGAACCAGGAGAAGGTGGCCTTCATGTTCCGCCAGTACGGGCTGGTCTCGGCGCCCGTGGTCTCGGCGGAAGGCCGCCTGCTGGGCGTGATCACGGTCGACGATGTCGTCGACGTCATCGACGAGGAGGCCGAGGACGACATCCTGAAGCTGGGTGGCGTGCAGGAGACCGACATGTTCGCGCCGCCGCTCAGGACCGGCCTGAAACGGCTGCCCTGGCTGCTGGTCAATCTCGGTACCGCGCTGCTGGGGGCTGCCGTGATTGCCCATTTCGAGGGTGCCATCGAGCGCATCGTGGTCCTGGCGGCGCTGCTGCCGATGGTGGGCTCGCTCGGCGGCAACGCCGGGACGCAGGCGATGACCGTGGCGGTACGCTCGATCGCGGTGAAGGAGCTGACGGGCGCCAACGCCTGGCGCACCCTGCTCAAGGAGCTGGCGGTTGGCGCCCTCAACGGCACGGCTTTCCTGGCGCTGGGCGCCGGCTTGGTGATGCTGTGGATGGGCGATGCCGAGCTGGCGCTCGTGTTCGGCGGTGCCCTGGCGATCAACCTGGTCGTGGCCAGCTTGGCAGGCCTGCTCGTTCCGCTCGGCCTCGATCGCCTCGGGCTCGACCCGGCCGTGTCGTCGGGCGTGTTCTTGAGCTGCATTACCGACCTGGTCGGATTTGTGGCGCTGCTGGGCCTGGCGGTCTGGATCCTGCTGTGAGGTCACAATTCGGCTGCGTACTGTGATACGCAATAGCGGCATGGTGTATGTTGTATGCGCGTGGAACTCGGGCGCCTTACTACCACTTAAGTACTAGATCAGACCAGATGCCCGTTCGTTGTCGCTCGCTCGGCTGTTCCGACTTTCGCTTATAGTTTCGGCATGATAGTGAGGCGGTCCTGCTTCGATTCGGGAAAGGCACAAAGAATGCAACGGAATACAGCGTCGAGCTGGCGTATATTGGGTCTCACGGTCTTGGCACTGGGAAGCCCGGTTGCAGCCAACGCAGCGGACTGCAGCAGCTCGACAACGACTTCGGGCAAGGTGATCCGCCTGACCGCCGATTGCACCACGACGGCGACCATCAACGTGCCGGGTGGATTCACCTTCGACGGCCAGAACCACACGATCACCGCCCTCGATCCGCCGGCCGGGAGCTTCCAGGGAGCCGTCCTGAAGGCGCTGCCGGGAGCGGCCGTGACGATCCGGAAGGTGAAGATCGAAGCCAACAACCTGGCGGTCGCCTGCCACTCGGGCGACGCACGCCTGGCCGGGATCCTCTTCGACGGCGCATCCGGCAAGGTGACCAACACCAGCGTGCTGAGCTTGAACCAGGGCGCCAGCGGCTGCCAGGAGGGGCTCGCGATCTCGATACGCAACGCGCCCTTCGACGGCACCAATCCGGCGACCAAGCGCGTGTCGGTCACCAACAACATCGTCAGGGGCTGGCAGAAGGGCGGCATCATCGCCAATGGCGACGTGGACGTCGAGATCACTGGCAACGACGTCGGGGAATCGGCCACGCAGCACAATCTTTCAGCGAACTCGGTGCAGCTCGCCTATGGAGCCAAGGGCAAGATCCAGAACAACGACATTGCGGGCAATCAGAACCTGATTCCCGGCGGAGCCGATGGTAGCTCGGCGATGGCGATCCTGATCTACGGAGCGCCGGGCGCGATCGTCCACAACAACCGTATCGGTGGCAACTCCAACATTGGCATCGGCGTCTACGAGGACATCTTCTTCGGCAATGGTGGCAGCGTGGGCGTCAAGATCACGCAGAACCGAGTGTTCGACGAAGGTGCCGACGACGGCGACATTTCGGAGGATACCGGGATCGCCGTCGATCAGGAGTCTCGTCCAAAGTCGAGCGTGCGCACGAACACGATCCGTTGCTTCGACGTCCCGGTCGAGATCGAGGGCGGCAGCCCGACCACCCTCGGCAACAACAAAGTCCAGAACTGCGCCACCAACTCGGTCGCCGCGCTGAGGGCTGCCGCGTCCGGCACGAAGGCGGTTGCCGCCAAGGCCAAGCAGGCTTCGGGACCGAGCCCGATCAAGCCCTAGGCTTTCGCAGGAAACGGGTAGCTGGTGGCTCGGGCCCGTGTGGCAGGAGCCACCAGCTTTGCGTAGCGATGGACGCCTCTCTATTCTCGGGCTGGCCGGCTCGGTTGCACGAAAGCGTTGGCCAACGGGCAGGGAGGTCGCGATGGCACAGTTCCGCACGCCATCCTTGGGCTTCGATCTTGGCGAGACGGCCGAGATGATACGCGACAGCGTCGGCGGCTTCGCCGATGCCGAGATCGCGCCGCTCGCCGAAGAGATCGATCGCAGCAACCGGTTCCCTCGCCAGCTCTGGCCGAAGCTGGGCGAGCTCGGCGTCCTCGGCATGACCGTCGAGGAGGAATATGGCGGCGCCGGACTCGGCTACACCGAGCACGCCATCGCCATGGAGGAGATAAGCCGGGCCTCCGCTTCCGTCGGTCTGTCCTACGGCGCCCATTCGAACCTGTGCGTCAACCAGCTCCGCCTGCACGGCTCCGCCGAGCAGAAGCGGCGCTATCTGCCCGAGCTGATTTCCGGTCTGCATGTCGGCGCGCTGGCGATGTCCGAGCCGGGCGCCGGCTCCGACATCGTATCGATGCGCACGCGCGCCGAGCGCCGGGGCGACCGCTGGATCCTCAACGGCAGCAAGATGTGGATCACCAACGGCCCCGAAGCCGAGACGCTCGTCGTCTATGCCAAGACCGATCCCTCGGCTGGTCCGAAGGGCATCACGGCCTTCATCATCGAGAAAGGGTTCGAGGGATTCCGCACCGCGCAGAAGCTCGACAAGCTCGGCATGCGCGGCTCGGACACCTGCGAGCTGGTGTTCGAGGATTGCGAGGTGCCGGACGCCAACGTGCTGGGCAAGGTCGGCGGCGGCGTGCGCGTGCTCATGTCCGGCCTCGACTACGAGCGGCTGGTGCTGGCCGGCGGGCCGCTCGGCATCATGCGGGCGGCGATGGACACGGTCCTGCCCTATGTCCACGAGCGCAAGCAGTTCGGCCAGCCGATCGGCAGCTTCCAGCTCATGCAGGGCAAGCTCGCCGACATGTACGCCACGATGAATGCCTGCCGCTCCTACGTCTATTTCTGCGCCAAGGCCGCCGATCGCGGCCAGATCACCCGCCAGGACGCCGCCGGCTGCCTGCTCTACGCCGCCGAGAAGGCGACCTGGATGGCGCTGCAGGCGATCCAGACCCTGGGCGGCAACGGCTACATCAACGACTATCCCTGCGGCCGCCTGCTGCGCGACGCCAAGCTCTACGAGATCGGCGCCGGCACCAGCGAGATCCGCCGCATGCTGATCGGCCGGCAATTGTTCGAGCTGACCGTCTGACGCATGTCGGCCCGACTGCCGAGACGCTGGCGCCGCCTCGTCTGGCCGTTGGCCGGCATCGTCGGCCTCTGGTTCCTTGCCGCCTATCTCGTCCTGCCGCTGCTCTGGATGGAGCACGAGCGGCATCACCCGGCGCTGGAAGGCGCGCCGAAAGTCACCGTCAACGCAGATGGCATCCCTGGCGACGCGCTGAACGTGGCGCTGGTCGGCAGCCGCGAGGAGCTGGTCGACGCGATGCTGGCCACCGGCTGGCGGCCGGCCGACCCGATCACCCTGCGCAGCAGCCTGGAAATCGCCGAGAGCGTCGTTCTCGACCGCCCGGATCCCACGGCACCGGTCAGCCCGCTCTATGTCTACGGCCGCGTCCAGGACATGGCGTTCGAGCAGGAGGTCGGCAGGAGCGCTTCCGAGCGTCATCATGTCCGCTGGTGGCGCGCCGAGCCGCCGGACGAGGACGGCCGGCCCTTGTGGCTGGGCGACGCCGACTTCGACCGCGACGCCGGCCTTAGCCACCTCACCGGCCAGATCACCCACCACATCGGCCCCGACATCGACGCCGACCGCGATGCATTGATGGCGGCGCTCGAGAAGGCCGGCTGGCTGGTGCGTCGCTACGAATGGCCGGGTGTCGGTGCCACCCAGGACGGCCGCAACGCGGGCGGCGACCGCTACGTCACCGATGGCATGATGGCGGTCGGAGAGTTGAGGCCGAACGGCTCGACACCATGACCGGCCGCGATGTGCTGTTCGTCACTTCGCCAACCTGATCCTCACGACAATATTCGATTTGTCGAGAATAAGCACGAACGGTTTCCGCTCACCTGCAGCAAACCACCTCCGCTCGGTCGCTGCGCGGCCGTGCAGCCTAGAAGGTTTGCCATGATTCGACGACCTGCGATGTTCCCTCGATCTCCCCGCGCCCTCTCGGCGCTCGTCGGCAGTCTGTTGCTGGGGACGTCCATCCTCAGCGGGGTCTGCCCTGGAACAGCCCGGGCTGCCGGACCGGTGCCGGTCGCCGGAGACGGCGAGGATCCGTTCAATCGGGTCAACACGGCCGAGCTCCGGGATGGCAAGGTCGTGGGCTATTCGTCCGCGACCCTGCCCGGTGCCGCCTTCTCCACAGGCGGAATGGCAGCCTCCGCGCGCAAGGCTACACCGCCGGCCAAGATGCCCGACAAGCTGCACCCCGAGCTCGGCCGACAGACCTCGGCCGCGTCCGGAAGCGCGCTCCGGACGGTGGTCGTGACGTTCGCCGGCGATATCGATCTGCCGCGGTTCCCCGAGCCTGACATGACACAGGCGAAGTCATCGGCCGTCAACGTCGCGGCCAGGTCTCGGGCGGCCGACATGGTCGGCCAGGTCGCAGCCATGCGCGCGCCGGCCTTCGCCCGGCGGGCCGCTGATCTCCGCAGCCGTTACGGCGCCGAGATGCTGGAGACCTTCTGGCTCGTCAACGCAGCCACGATGCGCGTGCCGTCGAACGCCATCCGCTCCCTGTCGCAGGACCCGGCGGTGCTCTATGTCGAGCCCGTGCAGACCGGCGCCCGGCCTCCGGATTCCATCTCCAACAACGACGTGGACGATGGCCGGGCTCGCATGTCCAGTGATCCCTATTTCAACCTCGGCCAGACCAGCGGTTGGATCGGGCTGCTGGACACCGGTGTGCGGCGGTCGCATGTCCAGTTCAACAATCCGTCGCACATCTCCATCGTCGAGGACTGCACCAGCGGCACTTGCCGCAGCACGCCCAATCCGGCCGACGACTGCTGGAACCATGGGACCTCGAGTGCAGGTATCATCACGGCCAACAGTCGCCAGGGTAATGCGTATCGCGGCGTCACCGGGATCACGCTGGACAGTTTCAAGATCTACCCGGCGAGTTGCGGCTTCCTCGATACCGCGGCCACGCTCGCCGCGTTCCAGCGTGCCGTCGCTGTGCTCGATCGGGTGATCGTGGCCGAGATGCAGGGAGGTGGCAACGAGCAGAGCTCCATCTCGCTCGCCGCCGACAACGCCTTCAACGCCGGAGCCGTGGTGATTGCCGCCAACGGCAACAACGGGCCGAATGCGGGCACGGTCAACTCGCCGGCGAACGCCCACAAGGTGATCGGCGTCGGCAATTTCGACGTGCGCTCGCTGGCCCAGGTTACGAGCCAGAGTCGTGGCCCGACCTCGGACAACCGCTTCAAGCCCGATATCCAGGCACCCACCAACACCGAGACGGCAAGCAACGCCTCCGACACGGCGCTGCGGGTCTTCACAGGGACCAGCGGTGCCACACCCTATGCGGCGGGTGCGGCGGCCCTCGTCCGCAACTTCATCCGCGGTACCGCGTCCAACATCGATCCGGGACAGGTCTACGCCTTCCTGATCATGGCGGGGCAGACACCCTATCCGTTCAACAACACCTCGGGTGCCGGGCGGCTGGTCCTGCCAACCAACGGCAACGTCTGGTGGGGCAAGACGACGGTAGGCAACAACGGTACGGTCGACATCTCGCTGCCGATAGGTGCCGCGTCCGCCAATACCCTCGATGCCGCCCTGTGGTGGCCCGAAGGCGCCACCCAGGCGCACAACGATGTCGACCTCAGCTTGATCAGGCCCAACAATGCGATCGCCACCAGCAGTATTTCGGGTCCCAGCGTGTTCGAGCGTGTGCGTGTGGCCGGGGCCGTGACCACCGGCACCTGGAAGCTGCGCATCCGGGGTTTCAGCGTGCCCACCGGTTCGCAGACCGTGTACTGGGCCGCTCACGTCCGCCGGTGACGGAGGACTTCGAAGCGTGATCGGGGCCGGTCTCCATCGACGGATCTTCGCTCTCGTCATCAGCGGGATCGTCGTCGGATACCGGCCCCGCCTGCCTTCGGCGCAGATGACCGGGATGCAGGTGGTCCATGCCGACGAGGACTGGTATCGCGAGCGTCCGGAACGAGAAGGGGAGTGGCGAGGCGAGCTGCGCCCGCGCCACGTTCCTCACGGCCCCGCCGGGCGACCGGCGCTGCGCTACGTGCTTGTGACGGCAAGTGGCGAGATCGCCGTCTATGATCCGACGAGCTCACCCCTACTCACGCGACTTTCCGGCGAGAAGGTCATCGTTCGCGCGAAGCTGGTCGACCTCGCAGCCGAGGGGGCGGGAAAGGAGCTCTGGGTCGGCGAAATCGGGGCGGCGCGCTAGCCGATCTCAAGGCTCGGCGAAGACGTCGACCGCATAGCTCCCCACTGGCGGCAGCTCCTTCACCAGCCCCTGCGTCTTCAGAAATGCCGCGAAGCGTGCATAGCGTCCGTGGTCCAGCGCCGCCGGGCTGTGCGAGAACCGCGGCAGCGTCGCCGCCCAGGCGCGCCTGTTCAGCTCGTCGTCCAGCGCCTTGTCGGTGGCCTTGAAGGTCTGCCAGGCCTCGTCGGGGTGGTTGACCAGCCAGTTCGCCGCCTTCTCGACGGCGGCGAGGAAGCGCTTCAGCTCCGGACGGCCGACACTGTCCTCATGGGCCACGTAGATCAGCTCGTCATAGGCCGGCACGCCCTCCTCTTCCGGGAAGAAGGCGCGGCCGGGGCGGCCGACGATATCCATCTGGTTCAGCTCGAAATTGCGGAAAGCGCCGATCACCGCGTCGACCTTGCCGGCGATCAGCGCCGGCGACAGCGAGAAGTTGACGTTGACCAGCTCGACATCGTCGAGCTTCAGGCCGTGGCCCGCCAGCATGCCGCCGAGCAGCGCCTCCTCGAAGCCGCCGACCGAGAAGCCGATCTTGCGGCCCCTGAGGTCGGCGATCGACTTCACCGGCCCGTCGGCCAGGACGACCAGCGAGTTCAAGGGGGTCGCCACCAGGGTGCCGAACCGCACCAGGGGCAGGCCTTCCTGGACCTGCAGGTGGAGCTGCGGCTGGTACGAGACGGCGATATCGGCCTGTCTCGCCGCCACCAGCTTCGGCGGATCGTTGGGATCGGCCGGCGCGATCAGCTCGACATCGAGATCCTCGGCGGCGAAGAAGCCCTTCTCGCGGGCGATGATCAGCGGCCCGTGGTCGGGGTTGACGAACCAGTCCAGCACGACGGTGAGCTTGTCCGCGGCCTGGGCCGGCAGGGCGAAAAGCAGAAGGCCGAGGGCCAGGGCCGCCGTGCGCATGGGATCTCCGCTCAGCTGTGGGAAAGGGTTTCGGGCTGCCAGCGGACGAGATGCTTCAGCAGCCGATCGAGGCTGAACCACAAGGCCAGCGCCATCGCCGCCAGCACCAGGAGTGCTGCGAACATCAGGTCGACCTGCATGCGCGCATTGGCCTGCAGCATCAGGTAGCCGAGGCCACGCGACGAGCCGACCCACTCGCCGACCACGGCACCAATCGGCGCCACGGCCGCCGCCACCCTCAGCCCCGAGGCCAGCGCCGGCAGCGCCGCGGGCATGCGAATCTGCCAGAGGATGGCATGACCGCCGGCACCCATCGTCCGCGCCAGCTCGATCCAGCCGGCCTCGGTGCGGCGCAAGCCATCGTAGAAGGCGGCGGTGACGGGAAAGAAGATGATCAGCACCGCCATCGCCACCTTCGAAGCCATGCCGTAGCCCAGCCACAACACCAGCAGCGGGGCCAGCGCGAACACCGGCAACGCCTGGCTCACCACCAGCACGGGCAGCACCCAGGGCCGGGCACCCCGGAAGGCGCCGAGCAGCAGCGCCATGGCGACTCCGCCGGCGCTGCCGATGGCCATGCCGAGCAGGATCTCGGCGAGCGTCACCGCCGCATGCGGCAGGATCAGGTCGGCGCGAGCCACCAGGGCGGAGCCCACCGCCAGCGGCGGGGGCAGGATGAAGGGTGGCACGGCCGTCAGCCGGACCAGGAGATCCCAGGCCAGCAGCAGGCCCGCCCCCGTCAGCAACGGCCGCAGCGCCATCACGACGCCCGCTCCATCCGCAGCATCGACGAGGCGAGCTGCTTCAACAGATCGGCCTGCAGCGCCAGCAGGCGCGGATCCGCAGGATCGCGGGCCGGCTCGCCGGGCGGGCGGATCGGCCCCTCGGCCCTGGCCGGCCTGCCGCCCAATACCCAGACCCGATCGCCCAGCCGCAGGGCTTCGAGCGGATTGTGCGTCACCAGCAGCACCGTCCGCCCCCGCAGCAGCTCGGCCGCCAGATCCTGCAGGCGGTGGCGCGTCACCGCATCCAGCGCCGAGAACGGCTCGTCCATCAGCACGACCGGGCGGTCTTCCATGAGCGTGCGCGCCAGGGCCACGCGCTGCCGCATGCCGCCGGAAAGCTCCGCCGGCAGCTTGTGCCCCTCGCCGCCGAGCCCGACCCGGGCCAACAGGGCCTCGGCGTGATCTCGCAGCTGGCGCAGCCGCGCCCGCCCGACGCGCCGGAGGCGCGGTCCCAGCAGCACGTTCTCGCGGGCGGATAGCCAGGGCAGCAGCAGATCCTGCTGCGCCATCAGGGCGACCCGGCCGTCGAGGGGCTCGGCATCGTCAGTGGCGACCAGTGCTCCCGCCTCGTGGCCGGTCAGCAGCCGCAGCAGCGTGGTCTTGCCTACGCCCGACGGGCCGAGCAGGCAGGTCCAGCGGCCGGCCTCCAGCCGGAAGCGGAAGTTCTCGAACAGCAGCTCGCCGCCCCAGGCCAGCCTGGGAACGCCGAGCGTGATGCCCGGCGGGGTGTCAGACACCGTTACGGGCCTCGAGGAAGGCCTGGCTGGCATGCCGCGACCAGCTCACCGCGCGGGCCTGCATCGCCGCGAACGAACGGTAGATGCGCTGGTCCAGCCCGCCCTTGGCGTCGAACGCCGCCAGCACCTCGGCCGCCGCCTCGCGCGCCGCCTGCTCGACGTCGGGGGGGAAGCGGCGAAGCCTGGCACCCAGACGCACCAGCTCGTCGAGGGCAGCCTGGTCCTGCCACTCGGCCTCGGCCACGGCAAAGGCGGCCTCGGCCCGGCAGGCATTCTCGACCACGGCCCGGAGGTCGGCCGGCAGCTTCTCCCACGCCTCCAGCGAGACGATGGCCTCGCCGGTGCCATTGGGCTCGTGCAGCCCGGGCCAGTAATAGAAGGGAGCGGCCTTGTAGAAGCCTGCGGCCAGGTCGCTCCAGGGGCCTAGGAACTCGGTGGCGTCGATGGCGCCGCTCTGCAGCGCCGGCAGCACCTCGGGCGGCGGCACCATCGTCGGGTTGGCGCCGATCCGCCGCATCATCTCGCCGCCGAGGCCCGGAATGCGGAACCGCAGGCCCTGCAGGTCGGCCAGCGAGCCGATCTCCTTCCTGAACCAGCCACCCATCGAGGTGCCGGTGTTGCCGGCCATGAACGGCTTGACCCCGAACGGCGCGTAGAGCTCGTCCCACAAGGCTTGGCCGCCGCCATGCTCGATCCAGGCGGCGTGCTCGAGCGGCAGGAGCCCGAACGGGACGCTGGTGAAGAACTGCGCCGCCGGCATCTTGCCGGCCCAGAAGAACGAGGCGGTGTGCGCCATCTCCGCCGTGCCGCCCTGTACCGCGTCGAACACCTCGAGCGCCGGCACCAGCTCGCCCGCTGCATGCAGATCGACCTTCAGCCTGCCGCCGCTCATCGCCCCGATGCGGTCGGCCAGCCGCTGTGCCGTGATCCCGGGTCCCGGCAGGTTGCGCACCCAGGATGTCACCATCCGCCAGATGACCGCCTCCTGTGCCCGGACGACCGCAGGCATCGCCACCGCACCCGCGGCGCCGGCGAGAAAGGCCCGACGTGCCGTCATCGCGACTCCTCCAGGTGGGGCCACAAGGCATGGAAGTGGTGGACAGGCCCATGCCCGTGGCCGATGCCGAGCCCGTCCGCCGCCCGCAGCGCCTCGACGAGCCAATCCTTTGCGCGCCGCACCGCCAGCGGCAACGGCATGCCCTGGGCCAGCAGGGCGGTGATGGCCGAGGACAGGGTGCAGCCCGTGCCATGGGTGTTGCGCGTCGGCACCCGGCTGGCCTCCAAGCGGTAGATCTCGCCTTCGGCCAGCAGCAGGTCGGGGCTCTCGCCGCCGGCGAGATGCCCACCCTTCAGCAGCACGTTGCGGGCACCGAGGCCCTGCAGCCTCGCGGCGACGCCTGCCATCCGCCGCGGCTCGCCGATCGGCTCCTCGCCCAGCAGCACGGCTGCCTCGGGCAGGTTGGGAGTGATCAGCGTCGCCAGCGGCAGCAGGCGCTCCTCGAGGCTGGCCACCGCCTCCTCGCGCAAGAGCCGGTCGCCGGATTTGGCCACCATCACGGGGTCCAGCACCACATGCAGGGGCTTCCAGCGCACAAGGCCATCGGCGACCGCTGCGATGGTCTCCGGTCGCGACAGCATGCCGATCTTCACGGCATCGACGCGGATGTCGGAGAAGACGGCGTCGAGCTGCGCCGTCACGAACGCGGCCGGCACGTCGTGGATGGCGGTCACGGCCCGGGTGTTCTGCGCCGTCAACGCCACGATCGCCGAGCAGCCATAGACACCGAGTGCCGAGAAAGTCTTGAGATCGGCCTGGATGCCGGCCCCGCCGCCGCTGTCCGAGCCTGCGATGGTGAGTGCCGTTGGCGTCATCGGCCGGCCCTTCCGGCGAGGGCCGCGTCGACTACCCGCCGCAGCCGCCGCGTCGCCGCCTCGACGTCCTCGGCCATGAAGATGTCGGAGATCACCGCCACGCCGTCCGCGCCCGCGCTGATCACCTCGGCGGCGTTGGTATGGTCGATGCCGGAGATGGCGCAGGTCGGGAACGCCCCGCCCGTCTCGCCGATCAGCCGCTTCAGCCCGGCGATGCCGAGCTCGGGGTCTGTGTTGTCCTTGCTGGCGCTGCCGAATACCGGTCCCAGCCCGGCGTGATCGGCGCTGCCCAGCCCCTCGCGAGCCTGTTCCACCGTGTGGACGGTGATCCCCAGGAGCTTCTCCGCGCCGATCAGCCGGCGGACGTCGGCCGCCGCCATGTCCTCCTGGCCGACATGCACCCCGTCGGCATCGACCGCCAGCGCCACGTCGACGCGATCGTTGACAATCAGCGGCACGCCAGTGCCGGCCAGCGCGGAGCGCGTCTCGCGCGCCGCCGCGACCAGCTCGCGCGTCGATGCGTGCTTGATCCGGAGCTGCAGCAGCGTCGCCCCGCCGGCCGCCGCCGCCGCCGCCATTGCGCCGAGCGGCCGGCCCAGGCAGCGGGTCGGGTCCAGCACGGCATAGACCCGCAGATCGACGGGCGCACTCATACGGCTCTCCTCCCAGGAAAGCCGGAGAAGAGACGGAGAGGCCGGTCGGTATGGCTGGCATCCCAATCCCTTCGCCGGCATGACCCGGATCAGGTTCGACGGGTTTACGCGGCAGCCCGCGCCTCTCAGCCCCCGGAGGGACACCCCGTTGAGATGCGAGTGAGGTAGCCAGCGAGGCGGGGTTTGACAAGTGCGCTGCGCTTCGCCCTCCTGCGCCCATATGGCAGCACCCGAATCCGGCGATACCCCGCACCTGCCGCCCGACCGCCTCGGCCTGGCCGCGGGGTTCACCGCCGTGGCCTTGTGGGCGGTCTACAATGTCGGGAGCCGCCACGCCGCCGGACACGGATTCGTCGCCGCCGACCTTGTGGTGCTGCGTTTCGTTGCCGCCGGCCTCATCGGCTGGCCGCTGCTGGCGCCGCGTAGCCTGCGTGACCTGGCCGGCCTCGGCTGGGGCCGCGGCATCGCGCTGACCCTGCTGGCGGGACCGCTGTTCGGCCTTTGGATGGCGAGCGGCTTCATGCGGGCGCCGCTGGCGCACGCCATCGTCTTCGCCCCGGCCTCGACCTTGCTCGCGATCCTCGTCGGCCAGCGCCTGTTGCTGGGCGAGCGGCCAAGCCGGGACCAGCTGCTGGGGGCCATCCTGCTGCTGGCGGGCCTCGCCGCCTGCGGTGCGGACGGCTTCCAGGGCGACTACACCGGACGCGTGTTCGCCGGCGACCTGTTCTACTGCGCCGGCGGCGCCTCCTGGGGCGTGTTCACCTGCCTGCTGCGGCTGTGGCGGGTCGAGCCCTTCGTCGCCGCCTTCGCGGTCCCGGCGCTCACCCTGCCGGTCCTGCCGATCCTGCTCTGGGCCTCCGGCTGGCATCTCTTCAGCCTGCCCACGGCCGCCATCCTGCCGCAGCTCGTCATCCAGGGCGTGTTCGGCGGCTTTCTCAGCATGCTGCTGTTCGGCATCGCGGTGAAGCGCCTGGGAGCCGGCGGCTCTGGTGCCTTTCCCGCGTCGGTGCCGGCCGCCGCGCTGCTGCTCGGGGTGCCGGTGCTGGGCGAACCGTTGACGTTGCTGCAGGTCACAGGGGTCCTGCTGGCGACGCTGGGCCTGCTGAGCACGATAGGGCTGCTCGGTCGGCTGCTGCGCCGCCGATGAACGACGGTGTCGTCAGGGCCGCGCCGTCTCCAGCCGCATGTTGACCTCCGCCAGGATGCGCGCCGCCTCTGAGCCGCGGATCTTGGCGATGTCGTCCTGGTATTTCAGCAGCGTGCCCAGCGTGTCGTTGATGACCTCCGGCGTGATCTCGAGGCAGTCCAGCGTGTTCAGCGCCCGGGCCCAGTCGAGCGTCTCGGCGACACCCGGCAGCTTGAAGAGATCCTGGCCGCGCAGCGAGTGCACGAAGCCGACGATCTGCTTCGAGAGCCGCTCCTCGATACCCGGCACGCGCAGGCGCAGGATTTCCAGCTCGCGTTCGGCGGAAGGATAGTCGACCCAGTGGTAGAAGCATCGGCGCTTCAGGGCGTCGTGGATCTCGCGCGTGCGGTTGCTGGTCAGGATGACGATCGGCGGCTGTTCCGCCGCGATCGTGCCGATCTCGGGGATCGTGATCTGGAAGTCCGACAGCACCTCCAGCAGGTAGGCCTCGAACGGCTCGTCGGTTCGGTCCAGCTCGTCGATCAGCAGCACCGGCGGCCCAGCGAAATCCCCCTCCAAGGCCTGCAGCAGCGGCCGCCGGATCAGGAATCGCTCGTTGAAGATGTCCTGCGCCAGCCCCTCCCGGTCGGCCGCCCCCTCGGCCTCCGCCAGGCGGATCTCCAGCATCTGCCGCTGGTAGTTCCACTCGTAGACCGCCGAGGCGACGTCGAGGCCCTCGTAGCACTGCAGCCGCACCAGCTTCCGCCCCAGGGTCTCGGCCAGCACCTTGGCGATCTCGGTCTTGCCGACGCCGGCCTCACCCTCGAGGAACAGCGGCCGGCCGAGCTTCAGCGCCAGGAACAGGGCGGTCGAGAGCGAGCGGTTGGCGACATAGCTTCCGCGGCGCAACAGTGCCGCGGTCTCGTCGATGGAGGCGGGAAGGGGGATGCTCATGCGGAATCCTGCATGCCGGGCGGGCCGGCGCGGTTCATAGCAGCTGGCGGCCAGGCCGGCCAACGCGGCGGTCGAACGCAAAAGGGGGCCTCGCGGCCCCCTCCCGGCATGTCCGGTGGCGTGCTCAGCCGGCCTTCGCCAGGGCCCTCTTGGTGATCACCTTCACCAGGTGCGCCCGGTACTCCGAGCTGGCGTGGATGTCGCTGTTCATGTCGTCCGGGCTGACGGTCAGGCCGTCGATGGCCGACGCCGACCATGTCGAACCCAGTGCCTGCTCGGCTTCGGTCCAGCGATAGGCGCCACCCTGGCCGGCGCCGGTGATGGCGACCTTCACTCCGTTGCCGGTCCTGGCGACGAAGGCCCCGACCATGGCGTAGCGGCTGGCCGGGTTGGGGAACTTCTCGTAGGCCGCCTTGTCGGCCCTGGGGAAGTGTACCGCCTTGACGATCTCGTCACGCTCGAGCGCCGTCTCGAACATGCCGGTGAAGAAGGCGTCGGCCCCGATCTCGCGCCTGGTGGTGCGGATCGTGGCGCCGAGCGCCAGGCACGCACCCGGATAGTCCGCGGCCGGATCGTTGTTGCTGATCGAACCGCCGATGGTGCCGCGGTTGCGCACCGCCGGATCGCCGATCAGGTGCGCCAATGCCGCCAGGGCGGGGATGACGCGCTTGACGATGGCCGATTCCGCGACCTCGCCATGCCTGGTCATGGCGCCGATGGTGACACCGCCGGCCTCCTCCTTGATGCCCTCGAGCTCGGCGATGCCGCCGAGGTCGATGACGTCGGTCGGCTGGGCCAGCCGCTGCTTCAGCGTCGGGATGTAGGTCTGTCCGCCGGCCAGCAGCTTGGCGTCCTCGTGGCTGGCGAGGAGTGCCGCGGCATCGGCCAGCGAGGCGGGCTTGTGATAGGCGAAATTGTGCATCCTTGCCCCTCGATCCTACTCGGCCGCCAGGGCCGGCTTGTTGTCCTGGATGGCCCGCCAGATTTTCTCCGGCGTCGCCGGCATCTCGACACGGGTGCCGATGGCGTTCGTGATCGCGTTGATCACCGCCGCCGGCGATCCGATGGCGCCAGCCTCGCCGCAGCCCTTCACCCCCATGGAATTGGAGGTGCAGGCCGTGCCTGCCGCCGTCACCACCTCGAAGCTGATGACGTCGTCGGCGCGCGGCATGCAGTAGTCCATGTAGGAGCCGCTCAGCAGCTGGCCGCTCCCGTCGTACACCGCCCGCTCGAGCAGCGCCTGGCCGATGCCCTGGACGAGACCGCCATGCACCTGGCCCTCGACGATCATCGGGTTGATGACGTTGCCGAAGTCGTCGACCGCCACGAAGCGCTGGAACTCCACCGTGCCGCTGTCGGGGTCGATCTCCAGCTCGCAGATGTAGGTGCCGGCGGGATAGGTGAAGTTGGGCGGATCGAAGAACGCGCCTTCCTCCATGCCGGGCTCGAGGTCGGGCGGGTAGTTGTGCGGCACGTAGGCCGCGAACACCACCTCGCCGATGCTCTTGGCCCGGTCGGTGCCGGCGACGGTGAAGCTGCCGTCCTTGAAGCTGATGTCGGCCTCGCTGGCCTCCAGCAGGTGGGCGGCGATCTTCTTGCCCTTGGCGATGATCTTGTCGCAGGCCTTCATGATCGCCTCGCCGCCGACGGCCAGCGACCGCGAGCCGTAGGTGCCCATGCCGACGGGCGTCTTCTCGGTATCGCCGTGGATCACCTCGACGTCCTCGTAAGGCACGCCCAGCTTGTCGGCGATGAGCTGGCTGAAGGTCGTCTCGTGCCCCTGCCCGTGGCTGTGGGCGCCGGTCAGCACCTGCACCTTGCCGGTGTGGCTGAAGCGGACCTTGGCGCTCTCCCACAAGCCGACGCCGGCGCCGAGCGAGCCCACCACGGCCGACGGGGCGATGCCGCAGGCCTCGATGTAGCACGACAGCCCGATGCCCCTGAGCTTGCCCCTGCGCAGGCTCTCGGCCTTGCGGGCGGCGAAGCCGGCATAGTCGGCGAGCTCCAGGGCCGCATCCAGCGTCTTGCCGTAATCGCCGGTGTCATAGACCAGCGCCACGGGCGTCTGGTACGGGAAGGCCGAGGTCGGGATGAAGTTCTTGCGCCGGATCTCCGCCGGATCGATCCCGGTCTCGCGCGCCGCCTGGTCGACGATGGTCTCGATCAGGAACGACGCCTCCGGGCGTCCCGCGCCGCGATAGGCGTCGACCGGCGCCGTATTGGTGTAGTAGGCCTGGACGTCGCAATAGATCGCCGGCGTCTTGTACTGGCCCGCCAGCAGCGTGGCATAGAGATAGGTCGGTATGCACGAGCTGAACGTGCACATGTAGGCGCCGATGTTCGCCTTGGTATTGATGCGGAAGCCCAGGAACTGGCCGTCCTTGTCCATCGCCAGCTCGGCATGGCTGACATGGTCGCGGCCGTGGGCATCCGACAGGAAGGCCTCGGAGCGGTCCGCCGTCCACTTCACCGGCCGGCCGCCAACCTTCCTCGACGCCCAGACGACGACGCATTCCTCGCCGTAGATGAAGATCTTCGAGCCGAAGCCGCCGCCGACGTCGGGAGCCACCACCCGCAGCTTGTGCTCGGGCGCCAGGCCGATGAAGGCCGACATCACCAGCCGATGCACATGCGGGTTCTGGCTGGTGACGTAGCAGGTGTAGCTGTCCATGCCGGCGTCGTAGTGCCCGATGGCGGCCCGCGGCTCCATCGCGTTCGGCACCAGCCGGTTGTTGACGAGGTCGAGCCTGGTGACGTGCGCCGCATTGGCGAAGGCGGCGTCCACCGCCGCCTTGTCGCCCAGCTCCCAGTCGTAGATCAGATTGCTCGCGACCTCGTCGTGAACCAGCGGCCCGTCATGGGCCTCGGCGACAGAGGCCACGCTCGGCAGCTCGGTGTAGTCGACGGCCACCGCCTCGGCGGCGTCCTTGGCCTGGGCCAGCGTGTCGGCGACCACCACGGCGACGCGGTCTCCGACATAGCGTGCCTTGCCCTGGGCCAGCAGCGGGTGCGGGCCCATCTTCATGGGCGAGCCGTCCTTGGATTTCACCAGCCAGCCGCAGATCAGGTTGCCGAGCTTGTCGGCCGCGACATCCTCGCCGGTGAGCACCGCCAGCACGCCCGGCATTGCCTCGGCGGCCGCCTTGTCGATGCCGTTGATCGTGGCATGCGGGTGCGGCGAGCGGACGAAGAACGCGAAGGCCTGGCCCGGCTGGTTGATGTCGTCGGTGTAGCGGCCCTTGCCGGTGACGAAGCGCTGGTCCTCCTTGCGGACGACGCGGGCGCCGATGCCTTTCTCGGCCATTGTTGTGCGCTCCCTGCTGGACTTATTCGGCAGCGCGGGCCGTGGCGCCCATGTTCTCGCCAGCCGCCATGATGGCCTTGACGATGTTGTGGTAGCCGGTGCAGCGGCAGAGGTTACCCTCCAGGTACTCGCGCACCTCGCGCTCGCTGGGCGAGCTGTTGTGCCGGAGCAGGTCGACCGCCGACATGATCATGCCGGGCGTGCAGAAGCCGCACTGCAGGCCGTGATGCTCGCGGAACGCCTCCTGGACGGGATGCAGCTTGCTGTCCTTGGCCAGTCCCTCGATCGTCGTGACGCTGCTGCCCTCGGCGGAGACCGCCAGCATGGTGCAGGACTTGACCGCGGCATCGTCGACATGCACGACGCAGCAGCCGCACTGGCTGGTGTCGCAGCCGACATGGGTGCCGGTCAGGCCGAGGTTGGAGCGCAGGAATTCCACCAGCAGGGTGCGCGGCTCGACATCGCCGCTCACGGCCTTGCCGTTGACCGTCATCGACACCTTCGTCATCCGGAGAGCCTCCCGAGAGCCTTGGCCGGCTTGGCCGCGCAATGGTCTGTAATCAGTTTGATTTCAACACAAACTAGGCGGCCGGCCGAAGAGCGTCAACGCGCCCTTGCGCATGGGCGGCCCGCTGGGGCGCTGGCGTCTAGCTGAAAATCCAGAAGAGCAGGAGCAGCAGGACGGCCACGCCGGCGAGCCAGGTCACCGGGCTCTGGGCCCAGCCGGCAGGCTGGGCCGGGGGCAGCCGGGGAGCCGGCGCGGCGCTGGGCGGTGTCGAGGGCCTGGGCGTCTGGGGCGGGGCCGCAGCCACGGGTGGCGCGGCGACCACTGGTTGCGCGGGTGCCGGAGTAGGGGCGGCCGGCTCCGGTGTCGCGGCTGGAGCCGGCTGTTGCGCAGGTGCCGCGACCGCCGCGCGCTCGGTGACGATGCGGCTGAACTTGCCGAAGAACTCGTCCGCCATCTTCTTGGCGGTGCCCTGGATCAGCCGCGAGCCGATCTGCGCCAGCTTGCCGCCGACCTCGGCCTTGGCCTCGTAGCGCAGGATGGTATCGCTGCCGTCCTCGGTGAGCCTGACCGTGGCCCCGCCCTTGGCGAAGCCGGCGGCGCCGCCGGAGCCCTGGCCGCTGATGGTGTAGCTCTCGGGCGGATCGAGGTCGCCCAGTGTCACCGCACCGCCGAACTTGGCGCTCACCGGCCCGACCTTGGCGGTGACCTTGGCCTCGAGCTCGGTATCCGATTTCTTGACCAGCTCGTCGCACCCCGGGATCGCCGCCTTCAGGATCTCGGGATCGTTCAGCGCCTCCCAGACGAGCTGCCGCGGCGCCGGGATACGATACTCGCCGGTCATGTCCATGAGCGTCGCCTCCGTCGGGATGGTTGGTCGGCCTCTACACGCCGTGCCGGGCGTCGGCAAGCCGCCCGCCGGAATGCCTCAGTGGGGATCGTGCATCGGGGTGCGTGCCACGCCGTCCGGGGTCGGTTGGCCGCCAGCTATCGCTTTCGCGCTGTTGCCGCGGCCGCTGGCGGGTCCATAATCAAGGCGAGGAGACGTCTGCGACGATGAAGGCTTGGGAACGCGTCCTGTTCATCCTGGGGCTGATGGCGTTGGCCTATGCCGGCGGCCTCGCGACAGGCAAGTACCAGCTCTGGCCCTACGAGCCGCTGAACCAGACCGTCGACGCGACGCGGGCCCTGATCGATTCCTATTTCCCCCAGGAACTGCCCGAGTTCGACACGCCGTTCGTCAAGGGTGGCGTGACCCGCTTCGAGCCGGATGCGGCGCAGGAGGGTGTCACCTTCATTCCCAAGGTCGACGAAGACGGTCCCGGCGCGGTCCTGGTCGACATGCATGGCCGGGTGCTCCATCGCTGGAGACTGCGGTTCTCCGAGGTGTTTCCAGGCGAAGCGCCTCACATCATCGCCAGGGCGCCCGACGAGCGCATCGTCTGGCACGGCGTGCACCTCTACCCGAATGGCGACGTGCTGCTCAACCTCGAGGGCGGCAATTTCCCGTTCGGCAGCGGGCTGGTCATGATCGACCGCGATTCGCGCATCAAGTGGTCGCTCGCCCGCAACACCCATCATGCGCTGGATGTGCTCGACGACGGGACCATCGTCGTGCTGGCCCAGGATTTCATGCCGGAAGGGGTCGCGGCTTGCGGCGACTACGCCAAGGGGCCCTATCTGGCCGACAAGCTTCTCCGCGTCTCTCCCGACGGAAAGGAGATCGACTCCTTCTCGCTCGCGGAGGCGCTCTGCAGGTCGCCCTACCGCTGGATGATGGCGCCATACGGCAACTATCCCGTGCGGCCCGCGTTGAAGCCCGACGTCGAGGATCTGCAGCACAGCAACGATGTCGAGGTCATCCGGCCGGAGCAGGCCGCCGCCTTCCCGATGGGAAATGCCGGCGACTATCTGATCTCCTTCCGCAACATGAACATGATCGTGGTGGTCGACCGAGGGACACGGCTCGTCAAGTGGGCGATGTCGGGCCACTTCCTGCGCCAGCACGACCCCGACCTGCTTCCGAATGGTCACATCCTGATGTTCGACAATCTCGGCGGCTCGCTCGAGGGTGCTCGCCCGCAAGGGCGTTCGCGCGTCCTCGAGATCGACCCCGTGACGCAGCAGATCGTCTGGAAATACGAGGGACGGACGGACAAGCTCGACGTCTTCGATGCCGCGAAGGGCGGTGCCGTCCAGAAGCTTCCCAACGGCAACGTCCTCGTTACCCACGGCTGGTCGGGCCGGGTCTTCGAGGTTACCGGCGACGCCAATCCCCGCATCGTGTGGGAGTATGTCAACCTGTTGCGGACCCACGGGGACGGCGGCGTCACCGGGCTCGCTGCCGACGCGCAGCGCTTCCTTCCCGGCGAGCTGACTTTCCTCGCGGCGCCGCAATCCTGAGCCCCGCCCGCGCGATGGAGATGCCGGGCTGGATCGATCGCCTGGGCGGCTTCGTCGAGAGCACCGCGGGCCTGTGGGTCAAGCTGGGCAATGTCGAGAGCAACGCCATGCGGGCCGAGCTCGACGCCATCGCCATCGACCGTCCGGTGTACATCGCGGGGCTCGCCCGCTCGGGCACCACGATCCTGCTCGAGCTGCTGGCCGGCCATTCGGACGTCGCGACCCATCGCTACCGCGATTTCCCGCCGGTCTACACGCCGGTGTTCTGGAACCGCGCCTTCTCCAGCATCTATCGCGGCGGTGCCGAGCCCGTGGAGCGGGCGCACAAGGACCGCATCCTCGTCACCCCCGACAGCCCCGAGGCCATCGAGGAGGTGCTCTGGATGCGCTTCTTCCCCGGCCGTCACGATCCGGGTGTCGATCAGGTGCTGGACAGCTCGACCACCAATCCCGCCTTCGAGGCGTTCTATCGCGACCACATCCGCAAGATCCTGCTGGTCCGACAGGGGCGACGCTACCTCGCCAAGGGCAACTACAACGTCACCCGCCTGGCCTATCTCGCCAGGCTGTTCCCGGACGCCCGCTTCATCGTGCCGGTGCGCACACCGCGCGGCCATGTGGCCTCGCTCGCCAAGCAGCACCGGCTGTTCTGCGAGCAGGAGAAGGCGGATCCGCGCATCCTGCGCCACATGCGCCGGGTCGGTCATTTCGAGTTCGGCCTCGACCGACGGCCCCTGAATCTCGGCGACGCGGAGGCCGCGAGGTCGGTTGCGCGCCTGTGGGAGGAGGGGCACGAGGCCCGCGGGCTGGCCCGCCACTGGGCCATGGTCTACGGCTTCGTGCTCGACCAGCTGGAGCGTGATCCGGCCCTCCGCGAGCGGACCCTGATCCTGCGCTACGAGGATGCCTGCGCCAATGGTGTGGCGACGTTGGCCCGTGCCTTCGGGCATGTGTCGCTGCCCCTGCCCGAGGAACGCCTGAAAGGCATGGCCGGCGGGTTGAGCGCGCCGACCTACTACGATGACGGCTTCACCGGCGAGGATGCCGCGGCCATCGCCGAGGAGACCTCGGGGGTCGCCGCCAGGCTCGGCTACACGACCGGCCGCGCCAGCGCGGGTGCCACGGACGGAGGCGGCATATGACGGAGCGCTGCGAATGAGAGCATTGCCGCTGTCGGCGCTGGCCGGCGTCCTCGTTGCCTCGTGGCCGGGCGCGGCACTGGCCTATTTCGGCCCGGGCGCCGGCGTCACGATGCTGGGGGCGGTCTGGGGCGTGCTGCTGGCTATCGGCTTCGCCCTGTTCGCGCTGCTGGCCTGGCCGGTCAGGGCGCTGCTGCGCCGCCGCCGCAAGCCCGCCGCCATCGAAACACCCGCCGGCACCGACAAGCGCGACACCGCGGTGTGACCGGCCTGCTGAACCTCGCCTATCCGGCGTTCGACACTGTCGATGGCTGGCTGGCGCTGCTGCTGCCGGCCGCAGCGAGGCTGGCGTTCTGGGGAGCCCTCAGCGGCGGGGTGGCCATGGTGCTGTACGCGGCGATGTCGCGGCAGGAACGGCTCCAGGCCCTGAAGCGGCAGAGTGCCGAGCTGCGCACCAGGGTCGCCGCCACCGAGGATGCCGGCGAGGCCGCGCGACTGGCCCTGCAGAACGTCAGGCTGTCGTTCCGCTTCCTCGGTGCCGTGCTGGGGCCGGCCCTGCTGTCCGGCATCCCGGTGCTGTTCGTCCTGGCCTGGGTCAGCCACGCCTATTCCTACGATCTGCCGGCACCGGGCCGCGTCGTGCCGGTGACGGTGGAGCCGGCCGGCATCGCGGTGACGCTGGCGCCCGCCGCTCCCGAGGAGACGGCCGTCACATGGCCGGGGCAGGGGGAGCGCATCGACCTGCGGCAGGACGGCAGCACCTCGATCGAGATCCCGGCGGACGAGCTGGAACTCGGGCTCGTCCACAAGCGGCGATGGTGGAACTGGCTGCTCGGCAACGAGGCCGGCTATCTGCCGGACGACGGCCCGGCCGACACCGTGCGCTTCGGCCTCGAGCCGCGCGAGGTGCTCTCGGTCGGCCCGTCATGGGTGAGGGGATGGGCGTTCGTCTACTTCGCGAGCCTGCTGCTCGTTTCGCTCGCCATCAAGCTCGGCTTCCGGATCGTCTGAAAGCCGCAACGGCTCCTTAAGACTGTCATGGCAGCCTGCATAGGCGTCCGAGGAGATGGGCCGTTGCGCAGTCTTGCGTGGATCGCAGTGCTGATGGTGGTGGCCGTCGGCCTGGTGTCGGGCCGGTTGCCCGAGATCGGCCGGGAAGGCGCAACTGCCCCGCCCGTCGGGCGCGCTGTGACGGCCGATGGCTGGAACCGCATCACCATCCCGGCCGACGCCCGCGGCCATTTCCTGGTCGAGGCCGAGGTCAACGGCACGCCCGTCACCTTCCTCGTCGACAGCGGCGCCAGCTCGGTGGTGCTGTCGCCCGAGGATGCGCGGCGCATCGGGCTGACACCGGATCGCCTCCGCTTCACCGAGCGCTACCGCACCGCCAACGGCACGGTGAGGGCGGCACCGGTCGAGCTGCGCGAGATCCGCATCGGCCAGCTTGCCCAGCGCTTCGTTCCGGCCAGTGTCAACGAGGCGCCGATCGGCATCTCGCTGCTCGGCATGTCCTTCCTTGGTCGGCTGGAATCCTGGGCCGTCGAGGGTGGCAAGCTGGCGCTCTACTGGTAGGGTACCGGCCCGCCATCCATCGCCTCAGAGGATGAAGTCGGCAGCGGTCAGGTTGTGGAGGCCCTGCAGCTTGAACACCGCCTCGGCCGCGTCGCCGCCCGTGGTATTGAGGTAGACCTCGGTGTAGCCGTTGCGCTTGTAGGTGTAGATCTCGCCAGGGTCGACATATTGCGAGCCGGCGAAGGCGCCGGTGAAGACGAAGCTCTGGTTGCCGGAAGCACCGGTATTGGCGTCGATGAAGCTGACGTCGATGCGGTCGGAGCCTTTCTGGAAGTCGACGATGATGTCGCCGAAATTCGGGATTTCGCCGGTCGATTGGAAGTTGAAGGTGTCCTGGCCAGCGCCGCCTTCCATCACGTCGTTGCCGTTGGTGCCGATGCCGGTATCGTTGCCGCGCAGCAGGTTTATGATGTCGTGACTGGACGTGCCGATTTTTTGTCATTGCCATTGGTTCGATTTATAGTTGGCATCGTCGCCCCCATCGAGACGACTGCCGCGACATGCGGTTTCGTCTCACTGACGATCTCTGCCCGGGAATCCGATATGTCGCCAGTGATCGTCGTCGCTGCTCGGTGAGCTTCGTCACGCGCCATGCCCGACGGCAGCCCATAGGCTGCCGTCGGGCCGGGATCAGAGGATGAAGTCGCTCGCGTTCAGGGCGTAGCTGCCCTGGATGGCGAATGCCGATTCCGCCGGATCACCACCGGTGACGTTGAGATAGACGTAGGTCCAGCCGCCGGTGACGAAGGTGTAGATCTCGCCCGGATTCACCGAGCCGTCATAGGCGCCGGTGAAGGCGAAGGCCTGGTTGCCGCCGAGACCGGTGTTGGCGTCGATGGCGCTGACGTCGATGCGATCGGTGCCTTGCTGGAAATCGCGGATGCTGTCGCTGAAGTGGGTGCTGTCGCTGATCGAGGAGAACACGAACCGGTCGGCGTTGGCCCCGCCGTAGAGCTGGTCGTTGCCCGCCCCGCCGGCGACGATGTCGTTGCCGGCTCCGCCATAGATGACGTCGTTGCCGTTGCCACCGTAGAGGCGATCGTTGCCCGATCCGCCATCGA
Source organism: Geminicoccus sp. (assembly GCA_035326425.1). GTDB lineage: Bacteria > Pseudomonadota > Alphaproteobacteria > Geminicoccales > Geminicoccaceae > CALKJU01. The sequence continues at coordinate 28,171 of DAOLFG010000069.1, forward strand.
GGCTGTCGTTGCCGTTCTCGCCTGCGGCCCAGTCGTTGCCGGTACCACCATAGAAGCGGTCGTCGCCGTTGCCACCATAGCCATAGTCGTTGCCGGCGCCGGCGTAGAGCCAATCGTTGCCGTTGCCGCCGAACAGGTTGTCGTTGGCGTTCTCGCCATAGAGATAGTCGTTGCCTCCGCCGCCGCTCAGCAGGTCGTTGCCATTGCCGCCGAACAGGTTGTCGCTCTGATCGCCGCCGTAGAGGCGGTCGTTGCCGTTTCCACCACTCAGGACATCCGTGCCGTTCCCGCCGTAGAGGTGGTCATTGCCGGTGCCGCCGTAGAGCCAGTCGGTGCCACTGCCCGGCCCGCCCTCGATGAGATCGTTGCCGTCATCGCCGTAGAGGCGGTCGTTGCCGTTCCAGCCATCGATATCGTCGTTGCCGGAACCACCATAGACGGTATCGACGCCGTTGCCGCCACGCAGCACATCGTTGCCGCTGCCGCCATAGACTTGATCGTCGCCGCCGAGGCCCAGGATCGTGTCGTTGCCGGCGTCGCCCAGGAGCCAGTCGTTGCCGCTGCCCGAGGAATCGGTGCCGCCGCCGTAGATCCGGTCGTTGCCGTTGCCGCCATAGGCGAGGTCGTTGCCGGCGTCGCCATTCAGGTAGTCGTTGCCATTGCCGCCATAGACGAGATCGTTGCTGTTGCCGCCATAGATGCTGTCATTGCCGTTGGCGCCCCAGGCGGTGTCGTTGCCGCCGTACAGCCTGATCTGGTCGTTGGCATTGGTGCCGGGAATGGTGTCGGCACCGTTGGTGCCGTAGATGGTAGCCATTGTTCGCTCTCCGACTTGTGGAATTGAACGGAACGAGCGGCGCTTCGTCGGAGACGGACAGCGAATTCTATTCGTGGGGGATCGGCCGAATTGTGACGAACGTCACCAGACGACGGAAGCTCAAGAAAAGGTGATCCGGATCGCCTGTCCATGTCGGCCAGACGATCCGGACCGTTCTGCGGATGGGCCGACGCTCCTCGAAAAGGGGCGCCGGCCCACCGACCGATCGCTAGAGGACGAAGTCGGCGGAGGTGAGGTTGTAGTTGCCGTAGAGCTTGAACACCGC
>DAOLFG010000070.1:0-29025 GCA_035326425.1 Geminicoccus sp.
TCTGCGCCTGGATGGTGACGTCGAGCGCCGTGGTCGGCTCGTCGGCGATCAGCAGGCGCGGGTTGCAGGCGATCGCCATGGCGATCATCACCCGCTGGCACATACCGCCCGACATCTGGTGCGGAAAGCTCTTGAGCCGCGCCTCGGGCGAGGGGATGCCGACCAGCGACAGCAGCTCGACCGCCCGGCGGTGCCGCTCGTGGCGCGTGCCGCCCAGATGGGTGTCGATCGCCTCGTCGATCTGGTAGCCGACGGTGAAGCAGGGGTTGAGCGAGGTCATCGGCTCCTGGAAGATCATGGCGATCTCCTTGCCGATGATCTTCCGCCGGTCGGAATCGCCGATCCTCAGGAGATCCCGCCCGTCGAACGTCAGCCGGTCGGCGGTGATGCGGGCGGCGCCTGGCAGCAGGCCCATCACCGCCAGCATCGACACCGACTTGCCCGAGCCCGACTCGCCGACGATCGCCACCACCTCGCCCGGGTCGACGTCGAGGTCGACGCCGTCCACCGCCTTCAGCATGCCCGTGGCGGTGGGGAACTGCACCGAGAGGTTGCGGATCTCGAGCAGGCTCATGAGCGTTTCAGCTTCGGATCGAGGACGTCGCGCAGGCCGTCGCCCATCAGGTTGATCGACAGCACCGTGACCAGGATGGCGAGGCCGGGGAAGGTCACCACCCACCAGGCGCGCAGGATGAACTCGCGCGCGTCCGCCAGCATGGTGCCCCATTCCGGCGTCGGCGGCTGGGCGCCCATGCCGAGGAAGCCCAGCGCGGCCATGTCGAGCACGGCGCTCGAGAAGCCCAGCGTCGCCTGCACGATCAGCGGCGGCAGGCAGTTGGGCAGCACGGTGACGAACATCAGCCGCAGGAGGCCGGCGCCGGCCACCCGGCTGCCGATGACATAGTCGCGGCCGAGCTCGGACAGCGCCGAGGCGCGGGTGAGGCGCACATAGTGCGGCAGGTAGACGATGGCGACGGCGAAGACGGCGTTGAACAGGCCGGGGCCGAGGATCGCCACCACCACCAGCGCCAGCAGCAGGCTGGGCACGGCCAGGATGATGTCCATCAGCCGCATGATCATGGTGTCGGGCCAGCCCTGGAAGAAGCCGGCCAGCAGGCCCACCGCCACGCCCACCACCAGCGACAGCCCGATCACCACGAAGCCGATCAGCAGCGAGTAGCGCGAGCCGTGGATGATGCGCGAGAGGATGTCGCGGCCGGTGGCGTCGGTCCCCAGCACGAACCGCCACGACCCGCCCTCCTGCCAGGCCGGCGGCGCCAGCAGGGCGTCGCGGTACTGCACGTCGGCCGGATGCGGCGAGATCACGTCGGCGAGCAGCGCGGTGGCGATCAGCAGCAGCACCACCGCCAGCCCGGCCACGGCACCGTGGTTCTGGCTGAAATAGTGCCAGAACTCGCGCAAGGGGTGCGGCGGCGCCCCCGCCATGCCGGCCTGGTCCTCGGCCGGATCGACGATCAGCTCAGGAGCCTCGGGTGTGCTCGCCGCCATCTCGCTAGCCCCGGTGCCGGATGCGCGGGTTGATCAGGCCGTAGGTCAGGTCGACGATCAGGTTGACCAGCATCACCACGCAGGCGATCAGCAGCAGGCCGCCCTGCACCGACGGGTAGTCGCGGCGGAAGATCGAATCCACCAGCCACTTGCCGACGCCCGGCCAGGAGAAGATCGTCTCGGTCAGGATGGCACCCGCCAGCAGGGTGCCGACCTGCAGGCCGATCGTGGTCACCACCGGGATCAGCGCGTTGCGCAGGGCGTGCAGGCCCACCACCCGGTGCGGTGCCAGGCCCTTGGCGCGGGCGGTGCGCACATAGTCCTCGCCCAGCACCTCCAGCATGGCCGAGCGGGTCTGGCGGGCGATCACCGCCATCGGGATGGTCGCCAGCACCACGGTCGGCAGCACCAGGTGCGACACCGCCGAGCCGAACGCCCCCCTCTCGTCCGAGAACAGCAGCGTGTCGAGCAGCATGAAGCCGGTGACCGGCTCGACATAGTACATCAGCCCGAGCCGCCCCGACACCGGCGTCCAGCCCAGCATGCCCGAGAACAGGATGATCAGCAGCAGCCCCCACCAGAAGATCGGCATGGAATAGCCGGTGAGCGTCACCGCCATCACCGAATGGTCGAGGAACGTGCCGCGCCTCAGCGCCGCCAGGATTCCCACCGGCAGGCCCAGCGCCACCGCCACCAGGATGGCGCAGATCGACAGCTCCAGCGTCGCCGGGAACAGCGTCAGGAACTCGGTGGTGACGGGCTGCTTGGTCACCACCGACTTGCCGAGGTCGCCCTGCGCGACGTCGCCGATGTAGCGCAGATATTGCTGCCAGAGCGGCCGGTCGTAGCCCATCTGCCGCATCAGCTCGGCATGCCGCTCGGGCGCCACGCCGCGCTCGCCCGCCATCATCTCGATCGGATCGCCGGGCAGCAGGCGGATGAACACGAAGGCCAGCAGCGTCACGCCGATGAAGGTCGGGATCAAGAGGCCGATCTTGGTGAGGACGAAGCGGATCATGGTCCGGTGTCGCTCTGCCCTTGCGTCGACGCTTCGGCGTTATCTTGGAGCGATGCTAGGCTGCGATGCCGCCGCCGCCTAGTCGGAAGTGGCGGAGCCCGCCATCAAGCCGGTGGCGGATCGTTCCAGGGATCGAAGACGGCCACACCTGTCGGCTCGAAGTGCCGCACGTTGCGCGTCGTCACCGTCAGTCCGTGGACCAGCGCCGTTGCCGCCAGCAGGCCGTCGACGGCTGCGACCGATCTGCCTGTCCGGCGCAGCCGGGCGTTCATCGCTCCCCAAGTCTCGGCGATCTCGGCATCGATGGGGATCACGCGCTCGGCGAACTGGTCCCGCAGCTTCCCGAGCCAAGCTGCCAGCCGGCCTCTGTGCCGCGAGCCCTCCGGCAACTGGTCCAGGCCCTGTCGAATCTCACCGAGGACCATGGCACTGAGGAAAAGGGCCTCGTCATCGAAAGGCTGCAACGCTGCCTTCACCCGATCGCTGCCGTCGGGGCGGCAGCTCGGAGATGATGTACCAGGAGGCGTGGTCGCGAAAAGCACTAGTACCTAAGATCATCTTCCTCTATATGTAGGGCGAACTCATCGTCCCATCTCCCGCGAGGCGGCATCCATGTCCGAGATCCCGCGCGAAAAGTCCGGCAAGCTGGCCCATGCCCTGGCGGCCGGAAAGCCCGCGGCCGAGGCGGCGGCGGCGCTCGGGCTCAGCCTCGAGGATGTCGCGGCGGCGATGGACGATCCGATCTTCATCGACCTCGTCGCCGGCTGGCGCGCCTATCTCGCCGCACCCGAGGGCGAGCGGCTCGAGGAACTCTGTGCCATCGCCCATGTCGTGCTGCGCGGCGAGGCGGCGCGCGGCAACCCGACCGTGCTGGCCTTCCTGGCGTCGCGCGACGAGGAGGAGGCCGAGCGCGGCGGCATGCTGCACTGATCGCCGTCTACTCCGGCATCTTCGCCGTGATCTCGATGCTGGAATACCAGGCCGCGAGGTTGGCGATGTCGGCGTCGCTCAGGGTCTGCGCCACCACCGACATCTGCGGGCTCTTGCGCTCGCCGGCGCGGAACGCCTTGAGCTGACGCTCGAGATAGACCGTGCTCTCGCCGGCGAGGTTCGGCGCCTCGGGCAGGCGGGCGATGCCGTCGAGGCCGTGGCAGACCTGGCACATCCGCGCCTTCTGCTTGCCGGCCGCCGGGTCGGCGGCATCGGCCGCCCCGCACCAGGCGAGGGCGGCCAGCAATGCCACGAGGAAGCGGGCCAGGGCTCAGCCCTCGTACCAGATCCGGTAGATGGCCCCCGCCAGGTCGTCCGAGACCAGGATCGAGCCGTCGCGCATCTGGGCGACGTCGACCGGCCGGCCGAGATATTCGCCGGTGTCGGCGACCAGCCAGCCCTCGGCGAACGGCTCGGGCGTGCCCGCCGTGCCGTCTGGGTTGACCGGCGTGAACATCACCCGCGCCCCCACGGGCTCGGTGCGGTTCCACGAGCCGTGCTGCGCGGAGAAGATGCCGCCGCGATATTTCTCGGGAAACATCCGGCCGCTGTAGAAGGTCATGCCGAGGTCGGCGGCGTGCGCCGCCATCTCGACCTGCGGCTTCACCGCGTCGGCCGGCGGCTCGGAATCCTTGTACTCGGTGGTGCGGACGTCGCCGCCGCCGAGCCACGGGAAGCCGAAATGCTGGCCGGAGCCGGTGACGCGGTTGATCTCGCCGGGCGGGATGTCGTCGCCCATGCCGTCGACCTGATTGTCGGTGAACCACAGGTCGCCGTTGGCCGGATTGAAATCCATGCCCACCGAGTTGCGGATGCCGCGGGCATAGACCTCGCGGTTGCTGCCGTCACGGTCCATGCGGACGATGCCGCCGATGCCCCACTCGCCGTAGAGCCCGGCCTTCTCGGGCGGCGGCACGTTGAAGGGCTGGCCCAGTGCTATGTAGAGCTTGTTGTCCGGCCCGATGCGGCAGACCCGGGCGGTATGGTTGAAGGATTCCTCCTCGACCGGGATCAGCTTGCCCTGCGGCACCACCTCGCCGATGGCGACGTCCGGGCTCTCGTAGAAGAACTCGGCCGCCGGCAGCACCAGCACCCGGTTCTGCTCGGCGATGAACAGGAAGCCGTCCTTGGAGAAGCACACGCCGTTCGGGATGGCGAGGTCGAGCGAGGGCAGGAGCTGCTTCACCTCGTCGCCGACCCGGTCCTTGTCGCGGTCGGTGACCACCCACGCACGGTTCTTGCGCGTGCCGACGAACACGGCACCGACATTGGTGCCGACCGCCATGTGGCGGGCGTCGGGGACGATGGCGTAGACCCCGATCCTGAACCCGGGCGGCAGCTTCACCGCCTCCAGGTTCTTCTTCAGCTGCGCCACCTTGGCAGGATCCTGCGCCACGGTCGGGATGTCGAGCGAGGTGCCGGTGGTCTTGAACTGCTGCATGCGCTGCATGTTGTCGGACTGGGCGTGGGCGGCCACGGCCGCCAGCCCGGCGGCGATTCCGCAGGCGAGCGCCAGCGTCGATGCGGTCTTGCGCATTCGTCGATCCTCCCTGATTGAGCATCTCCGGCCCGCGCGGGACGGTCGTGCTATAGCCAAGGATACATTAGGTAGGGATGGCTACAAGCGGAACGGTTGGGCCGACCGAAGGGGCCTTCGATCACATCGTCGTTGGCGCCGGCTCGGCGGGCTGCGCGGTGGCGGCCCGCCTCAGCGAGGATTCCGGCACGCGCGTGCTGCTGCTGGAGGCGGGGCCGGTCGACCGCAACCCCTGGATCCACCTGCCGATCGGCTACTACCGAACGATGTTCGACCCGAACGTCGCCTGGAGGTTCGAGACCGAGCCCGAGCCGGAGCTGAACGGCCGGCAGATCCTCTGGCCGCGCGGCAAGGTGCTGGGCGGCTCGTCCTCGATCAACGGGCTGGTCTACATCCGCGGCCAGGCCGAGGACTACGACCACTGGCGCCAGCTCGGCAATGCCGGCTGGTCGTTCGACGACGTGCTGCCGTTCTTCAGGAAGGCCGAGGACTTCGCCCGTGGGCCCGACGCCTATCACGGTGTCGGCGGGCCCCTGAAGGTGTCCGACCCGACCTACCGGATGGAGCTGTGCGACGCCTTCATCGAGGCGGCGGCGCAGGCCGGCATCCCGCGCAACGACGACTGCAACGGCGCCACCCAGGAGGGCTGCGGCTACTTCCAGCTCACCACCCGCAACGGCCGCCGCTGCAGCGCCGCCGTCGCCTATCTCCGTCCTGCGAAGAATCGCCCGAACCTGCGCATCGAGACCCTCGCCCCGACCTGCCGCCTGCTGCTCGACGGCAAGCGCGTCATCGGCGTCGAGTACCGCCAGGGCGGCCAGCTTCGCCGCGCCATGGCGCCCAACGTCACCTTGTGCGGCGGTGCCATCGCCTCGCCGCAGATCCTGATGCTGTCGGGCATCGGCCCGGCCGGGCATCTGCGCGAGGTCGGCATCGAGCCGGTCCACGACCTGCCGGGCGTCGGTCAGAGCCTGCAGGACCATTTCCAGGCCCGCGCCGTCTATCGCTCGCCCTTGCCGGTCACGCTCAACGACGAGGCCAACGCCATCTGGAAGAAGATCCGGATGGGGCTGCGCTACGCGCTGTTCCGCGACGGCCCGCTGACCGTCGGCGCCGGCACGGTGGCCCTCTTCGCCCGCACGCGGCCCGAGCTGGTGACGCCGGACGTGCAGTTCCACGTCATCCCGTTCAGCGCCGACCGGCCGGGCACGCCGCTGCACGACTATTCGGGCTACACCATCTCGGTCTGCCAGCTCCGCCCCGAGAGCCGCGGCGACCTCACCCTGCGCGACGCCGATCCGACGAGCCCGCCGCGCATCCGCGCCAACTATCTGGCCGCCGAGAACGACCGGCGGACGATGATCGACGGCTTCCACCTGGTCCGCCGGGTGATGCACCAGCCGGCGATGCGGCCCTATCTCGCCGAGGAGACCATCCCCGGTGCGGGCGTCGTCTCCGACGAGGCGGTGCTCGCCTACATCCGCGACAAGGGCGGCACCATCTTCCACCCCACCAGCACCTGCAAGATGGGCCCGGACGGCGACCGGCTGGCGGTGGTCGACGAGCGGCTGCGCGTCAAGGGCATCGCCGGCCTGCGCGTCGCCGACTGCTCGATCATGCCGGCGGTGATCTCGGGCAACACCAACGCCCCCGCCATCATGATCGGCGAGAAGGCGGCGGCGATGATCAGGGAGGATGGGCTGAAAACGCCGGCGGCCGCCTGAAGCCAGGCGGCCGCCTCGTGCAACGAAGGTAGAATGAGCGGCTGCCGGGAACCGGCCTACCGCATCGACATCAGGCCGGTCATCGTGCGCGCGCTGACCTCGTAGCGCGCGTTCGGACGGGCCAGCGACGGATCGACGCCGGCATCGGCGAGCATCTGGTCGGAGAGCGAGGCGAGCGCCAGCCGGGACTTCCGCGCCGCGGCCACGGCCCCGACGAAGGCGGAGATCCGCCCGGTCAGGATCGCGAAGCCCGGCAGCATGCCGGCGGTGAAGGCGGGGGTGAAGCCCGGGGTCATGGTCTTGGTCATGATGCTCGCTCCTTGCAGCCACTGTCGGCTTTCCCGACGGCCTCGAAGCTAAGCGAAAGCCATAGGCCGATCGTTCGTGGCGCCGTGAAATCGGCGGATGGAATGCGCCCGGGCCTGTGAAAAATTCGTGAAATCCGCCATGTTGCGGCGCAATCTCGTGGGCGGGGCACATCGTGGCGGTGCGACTGAAGCTCCTGGGCGGTCCGGCGCTCGAAGGTCCGGACGGCCTGCCGGTCCGCCTGCCGACGCGCAAGTCGGCCCTGCTGCTCGCCGCCCTGGCGCTGGTCGGCGACAAGGGCCTACGCCGCGACGCGCTGGCCGAGCTGCTCTGGCCCGACCGCTCCGAGCCGCAGGCCCGCTCCAGCCTGCGCCAGTCGCTCACCGCCGTCCGGCACGCCCTGGACGACGCCGGCACGGATCTGCATCTGGAGGCCGAGGGCGACACCGTGCGGCTCTGCGGCCCCGACGAGCGCATCGACGTCCGCGCCTTCGACCGGCTGGCCGATTCCGCCTCGGCCCAGGACCAGGCGCGTGCCTGCGGCCTCTACGCCGGCGAGCCGATGGAGGGCGTGGCGCTCGATCCGCCGGCCGACCGCTGGTTCGGCGGCTATGCCGCGGCCTTCCAGCGCCGCGCCCTGGCGCTGGTCGAGGCGCTGAGCCGGAAGGCCGGCCAGGGCGAGGCCGCCGCCTGCGAGGCGCTGGCGCACCGCCTGCTCGACCGCGACCCGGCGGCCGAGGAGGCGCACAGGGCGGTGATCCGCCTCATGCTGGCGCGCGGCCAGCGCAACGCCGCGAGGCGGCAGCTCGAGCTGTGCCGCGAGGCGCTGCGCCGCGAGCTGGATGCCGAGCCCGAGCCCGCGACCCTGGCCCTGCTCGCCGAGCGGCGGCAGCCGCGCGAGGCGCCGCCGTCGCAGCCGGCCCCGGCCGCCGAGCGGGCGCAGAGGCCCGGGCCGTCGCTGGTGGTGATGCCGTTCGACGACCTCAGCGCCGGCGAGGACGACTATTTCGCCGACGGCATCGTCGAGGAGATCACCTCGGCGCTGTCGCGCATCCGCGAGCTGTTCGTCATCGCCCGGCAGTCGGCCTTCACCTACAAGGGTCGCTTCGTCGACGTGCGCGAGGTCGGCCGCGAGCTGGGCGTGCGCTATGTCGTCGAGGGCACGGTGCGGCGCGGCGGCGACCGGGTGCGGATCTCGGTGCATCTGGTCGACGCCGAGACCCGCTCGCAGCTCTGGTCGGGCCGCTTCGACGGCGAGGCCGGCGACATCTTCGCCTTGCAGGACACCATCGCCTCGCAGGTGGCTGGAGCCCTGCACCCGAGCCTGCGCGCCTCGGAGATCGAGAACGCCCGCCGCAAGGCGCCCGACAGCCTCGAGGCCTACGACCTCGTGCTGCGCGCCTATCCGCATTTCTGGGCGCATGCCAAGGAGGACAACCGCATCGCCATCCGCCTGCTGGGCCAGGCGCTCGAGCGGTCGCCGCGCTACGGCGTGGCGCTGGCCTTCATGGCCTGGTGCCACGCCCAGGAGGCGGCCTATGTCTGGGCCGACGACCCGGCGGCCGAGCGCGCCCGGGCGCTGCGCTACGCCGACCTCGCGGCCGCCGAGGTCGGCGACCATGCCACGGCGCTGATCGCCATCGGCGCCGCGCACGGCATGACCAGCGCCGACCAGGACCGGGCGGTGGCCTACATCGAGCGGGCGCTCGCCATCGACCCCAACAACGCCTGGGGCTGGACGCGGCTCGGCTGGGCCACCGCCCTGCGCCGCCGGCCCGACGAGGCGCTGGGCTATTTCGAGCGTTCGCTGGCGCTGAGCCCCTTCGACCCGCTGGCCTTCAACGTCCATTTCGGCATGGCGATGGCCTGGGGCATCAAGGGCGAGTACCGCCGGAGCGTCGCCTTCGTCGAGAAGGGCCTGCGCGCCCGGCCCTCGGCGGTCTGGGCCTACCGCATGCTGGCCTCGTTCCACGCCAATGCCGGCAACGACGCCCAGGCGCGCGAGGCCATGCGCACCTTCCTCGTCCACTATCCGCAGGCCACGGTGAAGCTGCTGAAATCGGCGATGCCGCCCTCGATCATCGACAAGGACGCCGACTACTTCGCCGGCCTCGTCAGGGCCGGGCTGCCGGAGCGGTGACGCCGGCGTAGATTAAACCTCGGGTTGGTGACGGCTCGCCGCGTTGCCTCGTTTCCCGCACTGGGCTAACGGTACGGCGCAAGCATCGTGGTGCGGCCGGCGTCGCGGCGCCTCGCGCGGAAACAACGAAACGGGTGAGACGGTGGTCCAGTCCGAATCCTCTTCGGTACTGCCGGCGCGCATGGCTCGTCGCCGGGTCTTCGCCGCCCTGCTCCTCGCCATGCTGGGCCTGTCGGCCTGCGGCTCCGACGAGCAGGAGGCGGCCGTCGAGATCCGCCCGGTGCGCACCGTCACCGTCGAGCGCAGCGACGCCGGAGTGCCCGTCGTGCTGACCGGCCGCATCGAGGCCGAGGACGAGGCGGCGATGGCCTTCCGCCTCTCCGGCCGCTTGGTCGAGCGCCTCGTGAATCTGGGATCGCAGGTGGAGCCTGGGCAGCTGATCGGCAGGCTCGATCCCGTCAACGAGCTCAACGCGCTGCGCTCCGCCGAGGCCGCACTGAACGCCGCGCGCGGCCAGCTGGTCGAGGCCCGTGCCGATTTCCGCCGGCAGCAGACCCTGGCGGAGCGCGGGTTCGCCGCCCAGGCGGTCTACGACCGCGCCCGGGCGGCGCAGCAGACCGCCGAGTCCAATGTCCAGTCGGCCGAAGCGATGCTCAAGCTCGCCCAGGACCAGGTGAGCTTCACCGAGCTGCATGCCGACGCCGAAGGTGTCGTGACGACGGTGGGGGCCGAGCCGGGTGAGGTGGTCCAGGCCGGGCAGATGGTCGTCAGGCTGGCACGCGAGCAAGGCCGCGACGCGGTCTTCGACGTCCCGGCCCAGGTCATTCGGGAAGCGCCTGCCGAGCCGATCATCACCGTCACCCTCGCCGACGATCCCCGCATCACCGCCACCGGCCGCGTACGCGAGGTGGCGCCGACGGCCAATCCGGTGACGCGGACCTTCGAGGTCAAGGTCGGCCTCGCCAGCCCGCCACCCCAGATGCGGCTGGGTGCCACCGTGGTCGGCCGGATGGAGGTCGATGTCGGCGAGGTTATCGAGATCCCGGCGACCGCCCTGACGCGGGGCGAGCGCGAGCCTGCGGTCTGGGTGGTCGATGGCGCGTCCTCGACGGTCGCCCTGCGCCCCGTGGTCATCGAGCGCTTCGGGCCCGGCACGATCACGATCGAGGACGGCCTGGCGCCGGGCGACATCGTGGTGACGGCCGGCGTGCAGGCGCTGCATCCGGGCCAGAAGGTGCGGATGCTCGAGGCACGCCCGTGAGCGGGCTCAATCTCTCGGGCTGGGCGCTCTCCAACCGCTCGCTCGTCGTCTACATGATGATCGTGGCCGTCATTGTCGGTGTCGGCTCCTACTTCTCCATCGGCCGCAACGAGGATCCGCAGTTCACCATCAAGACGATGGTGGTGACTGCCGCTTGGCCCGGCGCCACGCTCGAGGAGACCACGAAGCAGGTCACCGAGCGTATCGAGCGCAAGCTGCAGGAGCTGCCCGGCCTCGACAGCCTGCGCAGCATGACGCGGGCCGGCTTCACCACCATTTTCATCGACCTCGAGGGCGAGGTGACCGGCCCCGAGATCCCGCCGATCTGGCAGCAGGTCCGCAACGACATCGGCGACATCCGCCATACCCTGCCGATCGGTACGCTGGGTCCGTTCTTCAACGACCGCTTCGGCGACACCTACGGGATCATCTACGGCTTCACCGCCGATGGCTTCAGCCAGCGCGAGCTGCGCGACTATGTCGAGGACGTCCGTTCCGAGCTGCTGCATGTCCAGGACGTGTCGGACATCGTCATCATCGGCGCACAGGACGAGGTCATCTTCCTCGAGTTCGCGATGGAGCGGCTGGCCGGTCTCGGCGTCGATCGCAACGCTCTGCTGGCGGCGCTGAGCGCCCAGAACGTCGTCCGCCCGTCTGGCGTCATCAATACCGATGCCGAGCGGATCGCCATCCGCGTCTCCGGCTCCTTCGAATCCGAGCAGGACATTCTGGCGGTCAATTTCGTCGCCGGCGGCCGGATGCTGCGGCTGAGCGACGTCGCCACGGTGCGCCGCGGCTTCGTCGACCCGCCGACGCCGATGTTCCGCGTCAACGGCACGCCCGCCATCGGCCTCGGCATCGCCATGCGCGACGGCGGCGACATCCTGGCCCTCGGCGACAATATCCGGCAGGCCATAGCCGAGATCACCGCCGACCTGCCGCTGGGCATCGAGCCCCACCTGGTCGCCAATCAGCCGGTGACGGTCGAGCTGGCCATCGGCGAGTTCATGGAATCGCTGTGGCAGGCGATCGGCATCATCCTCGTGGTCAGCTTCATCAGCCTCGGCATCCGCCCCGGCCTGATCGTGGCGCTGGCGATCCCACTGACGCTGGCGATCGTCTTTCCGATCATGCAGTCGTTCGAGATCGACATGCAGCGCATCTCGCTGGGTGCCTTGATCATCGCCCTGGCGCTGCTCGTCGACGACGCCATGACCGCCACCGACGCGACGCTGACCCGGCTGGCCGCGGGAGACCCCAAGGAGGAGGCGGCCAAGTTCGCCTTCCGCACCTACGCCTTCGCCATGCTGGCCGGCACCTTCGTCACCATCGCCGGCTTCGTGCCGGTGGGCTTCGCCCAGAGCTCGGCGGGCGAGTACACCTTCTCCCTGTTCGCGGTGGTGACGATAGCGCTGCTGGTGTCCTGGCTCGTTGCCCTGGTCTTCACCCCGCTGATGAGCGTGGTGATCCTGCGGCCACCGAAGAAGAAGGCCGACGACAAGCCGCCGATGGTGGTCCGCTGGTACAACAGCTTTCTCGTCCTGGCGCTGCGGCTGCGCTGGATCACGATCGCGGTGACGTTGGCGCTGTTCGTCGGCTCGATCCTGCTGCTGCCGCTGATCCCGCGCCAGTTCTTCCCCTCGTCGGACCGACCCGAGCTGCTGGTCGATCTGACGTTGCCGCAGAACGCCTCGATCCACGCCAGCACCTCGACCATGACCCGGCTCGAAGACGCGCTCGGGGGCGATCCCGACATCCTGCACTGGAGCAGCTATATCGGTCAGGGTGCCATCCGGTTCTATCTGCCGCTCGATGTCCAGCTCCCCAACGAGTTCTTCTCGCAGGTGGTCATCGTCACCAAAGGCATCGACGCACGCGAGCGGCTGCGGGCGCGACTCGAGAAGCTGCTGGCAGAAGAGTTCCCGAACGTCGTCGGCCGCGTCTCGGCGCTGGAGCTGGGCCCGCCGGTCGGCTGGCCGGTGCAGTACCGGGTCAGCGGCCCCGACCAGCAGGAGGTGCGGCGCATCGCGCTCGATCTGGCGCGGACCATCTCCTCGAATCCGGACACGCGCGATGTGAACTTCGACTGGATCGAGCCGCTGCGCGAGATCCGCATCCGCATCGATCAGGACGAGGCACGGCTGCTCGGCCTCACCTCCGAGGCCATCGCCTCGACCATGAACACGATGCTCACCGGCACCGCCGTCACGCAGGTGCGCGACGACATTTATCTCGTCAATGTCGTGGCGCGTGCCATCGACGAGGAGCGGGTCTCGCTTGAGACGCTCTCCAGCCTGCAGATACCGCTGCCGGGCGGCCGCTCGGTGGCGCTGAGCCAGCTCGCCAGCTTCTCCTTCGAGCAGGCGCTGCCGCTGATCTGGCGCCGCGACCGGGTGCCGACGCTGACCGTCCAGGCGGACATCACCCCCAGCGAGTTGCCGGAGACCGTGGTTGCGGCCCTGGAGGCCGACATCGCCGAGCTCTCCGCCAGCCTCCCCAAGGGCTACCATATCGCCGTCGGCGGCACGGTCGAGGAGAGTGCCGAGTCGCAGGCCTCGGTGGCGGCGGTGGTGCCGGCCATGCTGTTCATCATGTTCACCGTGCTGATGGTCCAGCTGCGCAGCTTCCAGCGGCTGTTCATCGTGCTGAGCGTCGGCCCGCTGGGGCTCATCGGCGTCGTCGCGGCGCTTCTGCTGTCCGGCCGGCCGCTCGGCTTCGTCGCCATCCTGGGCATCCTGGCGCTGCTCGGCATCATCACCAAGAACGCCGTCATCCTGATCGGCCAGATCGACGCCGAGCGGGCGCAGGGCAAGTCGGTGTGGGACGCCGTCGTCCAGGCCAGCACCTCGCGCTTCCGCCCGATCATGCTGACGGCGGTGTCGACCGTGCTCGGCATGATCCCGATCGCCCCCACCATCTTCTGGGGACCGATGGCCTTCGCCATTATGGGCGGCCTGCTGGTCGGCACGATGCTGACGCTGATCTTCCTGCCGGCGCTCTACCTCGCCTGGTTCGGCCGCCGCGAAGGCGAGGCCCGGCCGGCCGCCGTCGCGACACGATCGGCAGCCTAGCCGAGCGATGGTGCTGCGCCCGGCCATCTGGCTGCTCAAGCGTGGCGGCGTGCTCGTCGTCGTGGCGCTGATCGTCTTCCTCGGTGTCCGCATCTGGGATTCCCGGCGCGGCCTGCCGCTGGAGGTCTGGCACACCCATGTCCCGACCGAGCTGACCCGCGAGGAGCTCGACCGGGCCGACTGGGACGACTACCTCGCCGCCGAGCAGCGCATCTTCGACGACATCCGCGCCGAGGTGACGCAGAAGCTCGGGCCTGAGGAGCGGGTGCCGGTCAACCGCTACTTCGAGGGCAGCCCGGTCTATCCGGGCCATTTCGAGGACGACTGGAACCGCTCGCACGTGCTGGAGCCGGAGGGCGAGCCCGAGGGCGCGGTGGTCCTGCTGCACGGCCTCACCGACGCGCCCTACAGCCAGCGCCACCTGGCCGAGCTCTACCGCTCGCGCGGCTTCGTCGCCATCGTGCCGCGGCTGCCGGCGCATGGCACCGTGCCGGCGGCGCTGACCGACATCGAGTGGGAGGACTGGGCCGCCGCCACCCGCCTCGCCGTCCGCGAGGCCCGCCGCCGGGCCGGCCCCGACCGGCCGCTGCACATCGTCGGCTTCTCGAACGGCGGCGCGCTGGCCATGCAGTACGCCCTCGACGCCATCGAGGATCCGCAGCTCGCCCGGCCCGACCGGCTGGTGCTGATCTCGCCGATGATCGGCATCACCGCCTTCGCCCGCCTCACCGGCATCGCCGGCTGGCCCGCCGTCTTCCCGGCCTTCGCCAAGGCGGCCTGGCTCGCCGTGCTGCCCGAGTTCATCCCCTTCAAGTACAACTCGTTCCCGGTCAACGGCGGCCGCCAGTCCTTCCTGCTGACCCGGGCGCTGCAGGCGCAGATCGACCGCCTGGCCCGCGAGGGCCGGCTGGCCGGGGTGGCACCGGTGCTGACCTTCCAGTCGCTGGTCGACTTCACGGTCAGCACCCGCGCCATCATCGGCTCGCTCTACAGCCGGCTGCCGGCCAATGGCAGCGAGCTGGTGCTGTTCGACCTCAACCGTACCATCAAGTTCGGCCCGCTGCTGAACGCGGGCGCCGACCTCGTCCTGAACCGCGTGCTGCCGCCGCCACCGCGCGCCTTCCGCACCACCGTCGTCGCCAATGCCGACAGCGTCGGCGAGGCGACGGTCGCCCGCGTCACCGAGGCCGGCGCCACCGACGAGACGGTGGTCCCGCTGGGCCTGCCCTATCCGCGCAACGTCTTCTCGCTCTCCCACGTCGCCCTGCCGTTCCCGAGCGACGACAATCTCTATGGCAGCGATCCGACCGACCCCGAGGAGTTCGGCATCAATCTCGGCACCATCGCCACCCGCGGCGAGCGCGGGGCGCTGATCGTGAGCCTGGACTCGCTGCTGCGCATGACCTCCAACCCGTTCTTCCCGTTCATGGTCCAGCGCGTCGACGAGGTCATTCCGGGCAGGTCGCCGTGACGGGCACCGGCGGCAGCGGCTCGATGCGCGACCTCTACCGCGCCATCTGGCGCGTCACCGGCCGGCCGCAGCTCGGGCTGATAGCACTCTCGCTGCTGGTGGCGGCGCTCGCCGCCGTGCCGCTCAAGTTCCAGCAGGCCGCGATCAACAGCCTGGTCGAGTATGCCGAGGTGCGCCAGCTCGCCTGGCTCTGCGCCGGTTTCTTCGGCGCGGTGCTGCTGAGCGCGGCCCTCAAGTTCGTGCTCGGCCTGTCGCTGTCGGTGGTCGGCGAGCGCGTCGTGCTGATGATCCGCGAGCAGCTGCACGCCAACGCCGTCAAGGACGCCGGCCGTGCCGCCGCCGCACCCGTCGAGCGCGGCACGCTGGTGACGATGCTCGGGGCCGAGGCCGAGGTGGTGGGCTCGTTCGCCGGCGGCGCCATCGCCACGCCCATCGTGCAGGTCGGCACGCTGGTCAGCGTCATCGGCTTCATCATGGCGAGCCAGCCCTGGCTGGGCCTGCTGGCGCTGGTGGTGGTGATCCCGCAGGCCGCCATCGTCATGGGCATCCAGAACCGCATCAACCGCCGGGTGCGCGAGCGCGTCCAGTCGCTGCGCGACGCCTCCTCCCGCCTGTCGACCGGCGATCTCGCCGAGGTCGATCCCGCCGTGACGGCCGACTTCCGCGGCATCTTCGACGTCCGCCGGCGGATCTACGCTCTGAAGCTGTCCTCGAAGTTCGCGCTCGCCGCCATCAGCGCGCTCGGCAAGCTCGGCATCCTGTTCCTGGGCGGCTGGCTCGTGCTGAAGGGCCAGAGCGACGTCGGCACGGTGGTGGCGAGCCTCACCGGCCTCACCCGCATCGAGGGCCCCTGGCGCGACCTCGTCAGCTTCTTCCGCATGGCGAGCACGGTGCGCGTCAAGTACGAGATGCTGCTCGACGCCATCGCGCCCAGGCCCTGAGACTCAGAACGAGCCGACGAGGCTGCCCAGCACGATCACCGCCGCCAGTGCCGCGAGCGCACCCACGACCGCCACCATGAACAGGTCGAGATAGGCCTCGCGGTGGTTGGAGCCGCAGACCGCCAGCAGCGTCACCACGGCACCGTTGTGCGGCAGGCTGTCGAGGGTGCCGGCGCCGATCACCGCCACGCGGTGCAGCAGCGCCGGGTCGATGCCGGTCTCGGCGGCGAGCTGCAGATAGGTGGCGCCCAGCGCGTCGAGCGCGATGGTGAGGCCGCCCGAGGCCGAGCCGGTCAACGCCGCCAGGATGTTGGTCGAGGCCGCCAGCGACACCAGCGGCCCGCCGCCGATCGACAGCACCCAGTCCTGCACCATGGCGAAGGCCGGCATCGCCGCCACCACCGCGCCGAAGCCGACCAGGCTCGCCACGCTCAGCGCCGGCAGCACCGAGGCGTTGGCGCCGGCGTCCATGCTCTGGCGGAAGGTCTCGAGCCTCGTCCAGTTCAGCACGACCAGCGTCAGGATCGCCGCCGCCAGCGCGGTCGCCACCGACCAGACGCCGGCCACCGCGTCCAGCGAGATGCCGCCCCATTGCGGCAGGGCCAGGAAGGCCGTGTCCATGCGCGGCAGCACCAGCATCGACATCGCGAAGTTGACGACGATCACCACCACCAGCGGCAGCGCGGCGACGACGATCGGCGGTCCCTGGACGGCCGGCTTGCCGTGGGCGATCTCGGCGGGGTCGAACTCGCGGGCGGTCGAGGCGCGCTCGCGCAGCACGTCGTCCCGGGCCACCTCCTCCAGCGGCCGGTCGGTCAGCGAGCCGGGGCCGTAGCCCTCGCCGGCGGCGCGCGCCCTGGCCTCGGCGCGGCCCAGCCACCACAGGCCGAAGCCCAGCATGATCGCCGAGGCCATGATGCCGAGGCCCGGTGCGGCGAACGGCGTGGTGCCGAAGAACGGCATCGGGATGGCGTTCTGGATCGCCGGCGTGCCGGGCAGGGCCGACATGGTGAAGGTCGAGGTGCCCAGCGCCGCCGCCGCAGGCATCAGCCGGCGCGGGATGTCGGCGGCGCGGAACAGCCCCTGCGCCATCGGCACCAGCACGAAGATCGCGACGAACAGGCTGACGCCGCCATAGGTGACGATGGCGCCCGCCAGCACCACCGCCATCACCGAGCGTTGCGGCCCCAGCTTCTCGGTCATCCAGCCGGCGATGCTCGTGACCGAGCCGCTGTCCTCCATCAGCTTGCCGAACAGCGCGCCCAGCAGGAACAGCGGGAAGAACTGCGCCAGGAAGCGCGCCGCCCCGCCCATGAAGGTCTGGGTCCAGTGCGCCAGCAGGGGCTCGCCGCCGGCCAGCGCCGCCACCAGCGCCGCCAGCGGCGCCAGCAGCAGGATGCTCCAGCCGCGGAAGGCCAGCGCCATCAGCAGCACGAGGCCGAGCAGGATGCCGAGCAGGCCCACGGCCGCTACACACCCGTCAGCGGCAGCAGCCGGTCGATGTCCAGCGTCGAGCGCTTGCCGAGGTCGCCGCCGTGCTCGGCGAGGAAGGTCTCGGCCGACTTGCGGCCCTCGTCCCGCAGCATGCTGAGGAAGGCCCACTCGGCGTTGAGCTTGGAGGAGGCGGCGAGCTCCGACATCAGCTCGCTGCGCACGAGGTGCAGCCGCATGCCGGCCCAGTGCCTGCCCTCGTCGCTGCCCGGATCGGCGGTCTGCCGCAGCAGCGCCGCCATCCGCAGCTCCTTCAGCAGCACCGAGTTGAACGAGATCTCGTTCAGCCGGTTGAGGATGTCGCGGGCGGTTCTGGGCGTGCCCGGCCGCTCGACCGGGTTGATGGCGACCAGGATGGTGTCGTCCGACTTGCACTCGCGCACCAGCGGCGTCAGCGTCGGGTTGCCGCTGTAGCCGCCGTCCCAGTAGGCCTCGCCGTCGATCTCGACCGCCTGGAACAGCGTCGGCAGGCAGGCCGAGGCCAGCAGCGTGTCGGGCGTGATATCGGCGTTGCGGAACACCCGGCCGCGGCCGGTGCGGACATTGGTGGCGGTGACGAACAGCTTGATCGGCGCCTTGGCCAGCCGCTCGAAGTCGACCCGTGCCGCCAGGATGTCGCCCAGCGGGTTGCTCGCCCCGACCGGCAGGTCGTAGGGCGAGAACATCCGCGAGGCGAGGTCGGCCGCCACGAAGGTCGGCGAGTTGTCGAGCGTCCAGCGGCCGAGCAGCACGTCGATCGGGTGGCGCTGGAACGGGCTCATCAGCGCCGCGTCCGACACCGCCCGCCAGAAGCCCTCGAGCGCCGCCCTGGCACCGTCGCGGCCGCCGGCGGCATGGCCGTCGACCAGCACGGCGGCGTTCATCGCACCGGCCGAGGTGCCGGAGAAGGCCTCGATCTCGAGCCAGCTCTCCTCGAGCAGCCGGTCGAGCACGCCCCAGGTGAAGGCGCCGTGCGCGCCGCCGCCCTGCAGCGCGAGGTCGACGAGCAGGGGCTCGCGCGCGGACGGGCTGGTTCTGGCCATGACACCTCGCAAAGCAACGGGCGGCTCCCTCTCGGAAAGCCGCCCGCATAGGTGCCCCGGCCATCCGCCGGGTCAACCGAGCCACGGCGTTACATCTTGCCGCACTGCAGCAAAATTTGCCCCGGCCGGCGGATCGGAACCGGCGGATCAGAAGGCGAGGTCGAGCCGCATCACCGCCTGGTAGCCGTCGTCCTCGAGGCTGCCCGGCAGGCCGCCGTCGGCGTCGTTGTCGAACCAGCCGATGTCGCCGCCCAGCACGAGGCCGGGCATCAGGCCGAGATCGGCCGAGGCCACCAGGTTCTGCGGCTGGTCGAGCGGCACGCCGGTGTCGCTCTCGAGATTGTCGCTGTCGATGATCTTGCCCCAGGTGACCGAGGTGTTGACCGGGCCGATGCCGTAGCCGATGCCGGCGGTGACACCGGTCTTCTCGGCATCGCCCAGCTTCTCGGTCCAGTAGCTGCCGGCGAGCTTGAAGCCGAACAGCTCGGTCGACAGGCCGCCGCCCCAAGTGTGGCAGTCGTCGTCGCCGCCGCCGTCCGGCGAGTAGTCGCAGATCGAGCCGATGAGCGAGCCGAGCAGCGAGAAGCCGCCGAACTCGCCCTCGTAGACCAGCGCACCCTCGACCACGTCGTTGATCGGGCGGTCGCTCGGGCCGAGCCGGCCGGTGGTGGGGTCGACCGTCGCCTTGCGGGCGAGATCCTGGCCGTCGCTGTCGACCTGCGGCGTGTAGCTGGCGCCGACCGAGAAGCCGCCGAAGCTCGGGGTGTAGTAGCGGATCTTGGTCGAGTCGCCGGTGTCGAACTGGTGGATAACCGTGGTGCCGATGGCGTCGACGATGGTGCCGTCGATACCGCCGGTGCCCGCCGCGATCGTCTGGGCGGCGACCACGCTGTTCTCGATGACACCGTCGAGGTCGCCGAAGCGGAACTCGCCGAAGCCGCCGCGCACGAACACCCAGGTCTCGTCGGTGTTGAGCGTCTCGTTGGTGTCGGATTCGAACTCGACGGTGCCGCCATATTCGATGCCGCTGGCCTCGTGCACCGACCGGGCCAGCAGATGCACCTCGGTGTCGTTCGAGAAGTCGAGGCCGCCGCCGATGGTGCGGTCGAGGCGGGCATTGTCGAGATCACCGCCATGCGCCAGGAAGCGCGCGAAGCCAGTGAGCGTCAGATCGAGGGCACCGCCGGGCGCGACGGTCGCCGCCTGTGCGGCGGCGCTCGCGGCCAGCAGTCCGATTGCCGCTGTGGAGCTCAAGACGAGATTGCGGCAGCGCATGTCATCCTCCTCCCGAAGTCCGGGCACGACTTGCCGCGGGCCCTTTTCCGGGCCTGCAGGCGACTTTCCTTGGTAGAATTCCAACAAGACATCCGACGACGTCATGCGATGTATTGAGCTACGGCCGGACGTTGGCAATCGTCTGCGGCTGCATAGGAGATCTGTGTCGGATGGCTGTGCCAATGTCGCCACATCTCGCGGCGGCCGGCCGGGCGCTCTCGAATCGACCGCCACACGGCGGCCGCCGAATCATGATGGAACAGAGATAGTGATAGTGGTTCCAAACATTACAGCTATTTACCTGCCTGCCGAAGTCCGATAGGTCTGTCCCCCAAGAGTCGAAAACGACCCGCTTCGACTTCACAAAAGCAGAGACTGCCGCGAGGCGGGCTTGCCGAGACGAAGCCGGGGATCAGGGAGAACAGTCATGGGCAGGCAGCTCGAGATCGAATCTGCGGCCGGGCCTGTCTTCGTCTCGACCGGCCACTTGCCGCCGGCCGAGCTGGTGCAGCGCCTGGTGAACGAAGCCCACGCCAGGTTCAAGGTCGTCGACGACGGCAAGAACGCCGGCGTCTATCCCGCCCTCGCGCAGGTGCCGGCCGGTCTGTTCGGCGTCTGCGTGGTCGGCACCGGCGGCATGGTCTTCCCGGCCGGCGACTCCGACCACGAGTTCTCGATCATGAGCGTGTCCAAGCCGTTCATGTTCGCGCTGGTCTGCGAGCTGCTGGGTGCCGAGGAGGCGCGGCAGCGGCTGGGTGTGAATGCCACCGGGCTGCCGTTCAACTCGGTGACCGCCATCGAGCAGAGCAGGGACGCCCGCACCAACCCGATGGTCAACTCGGGTGCCATCGCCACCACCAGCCTGGCGCCCGGCGCCGACCTCGAGGAGAAGTGGCGCTTCATCCAGGACGGCCTCTCGGCCTTCGCCGGCCGGCGGCTGTCCCTCAACGACGAGATCTACCGGTCGGCGATCGAGACCAACCTGCGCAACCGCGCCATCGCCCGGCTGCTGCAGAGCTATGGCCGCATCGAGATGGACTCGCTGGAGGCCACCGAGCTCTACACCCGCCAGTGCTCGCTGAATGTCAGCGCCAGGGATCTGGCGGTGATGGGCGCGACGCTCGCCGATGGCGGCGTCAACCCGCTCACCAGGGAGCGGGTGGTGGCGGCGTCGAGCTGCAGGTACGCGCTGGCGGTGATGGCGACGGCCGGCCTCTACGAGACCTCGGGCGACTGGCTCTATGACATCGGCCTGCCCGGCAAGAGCGGCATCGGCGGCGGCATCGTCATGGTCTCGCCCGGCAAGGGCGGCCTCGGCACCTTCGCCCCGCCGCTCGATGCCGCCGGCAACAGCGTGCGCGGCCAGTTGGTCGCCAGATATCTGTCCGAGCAGCTTGGCCTGAGCCTGTTCGCCTCCAAGCCTGAAGCCTGAGCGCGAATCGGCCTCGACGCGACAACGGAAGGATAGCCGGAATGGCAGCGCAGAGCCCCACGGCGCCGGGCGCCGAAGTCCACGAATCCTGGATACCCATGATCGCCATCGCCCTGGGCCAGGCGATCATGTCGTTCAACGTCGCCTCGCTGCCGGTGGCGCTGGGCCCGATGGTCGAGAGCTTCGGCGTGCCGCCGACCACGGTAGCGACCGGGATCGTGATGTACTCGCTGGCGGTAGCCGGCTTCGTGATGCTCGGCTCCAAGCTGTGCCAGCGCTTCGGCGCCACCAGCGTCTTCCGCGTCGTGGTCATCCTCTTCGGCGTCGCCCAGGTGCTGATGGTGGTGAGCCCGGTCGCCACCGTCATGCTGCTGGCCCAGGGGCTGGCGGGTCTCTCCGCCGCCGTCATCGTGCCGGCGCTGGTGGCGCTGATCGCCAACGAATATCACGGCCGGCAGCAGGCGACGGCGGTCGGTGCCCTGGGCTCGGCGCGTGCCGCCGCCGGCGTCGCCGCCTTCCTGATCGGCGGCGTGCTCGGCACCTTCATCGGCTGGCGGCCGATCTTCGGCATCCTGGTCGTCGTCTCGGCCATCGTCGTCGTGCTCAGCTTCCGGCTGAAGCCGTCGCCGCCCCGGCCCGAGGTCGGGATCGACATCGTGGGCGTGGTGCTGGCCGCAGCCGCCATCATCATGATCACCTTCGGCTTCAACAACCTGAACCGCTGGGGCCTGGGGATGGCCCGGCCGGGCGCGCCGTTCGACATCTTCGGCCTGTCGCCGGCGCCTGCCATGATCGTCGTCGGCATCGCCCTGCTGCAGGGCTTCATCGCCTGGACCCGCCGCCAGCTCGACACCGGCAGGACGCCTCTCCTGGACTTGCGGATCATCCGCTCCGGCGAGGAACGATCGGCCATCTTCGCGCTGTTCTGCGTCGTCGCCCTGGAAGCGATGCTGAACTTCTCGGTGCCCCTCTACATCCAGGTCATCCAGGGGCGGACGCCGATCGAGACCGCCATCGCCATGCTGCCGTTCAACCTCACCGTCTTCTTCACGGCGATGCTGGTGGTGCGGCTCTACGACAGGCTGACCCCGCGGCGGATCGGCCAGTTCGGCTTCATCGTCTGCGTGCTGGGCCTGCTCTGGCTCGCCTGGGTCGTCCGCAACGACTGGAGCGCCGTCCCGGTGATGTTCGGCCTCATCACCTTCGGCATCGGCCAGGGGGCCCTGGTCACGCTGTTGTTCAACGTGCTGGTCACGGCGGCACCCAAGGAGCTGGCGGCCGACGTCGGTGCGTTGCGCGGCACCACCCAGAACCTCGCCGCCGGCGTCGGCACGGCGGTGGCGGGTGCCCTGCTGGTGGGTCTGCTGAGCAGCGCCATCCTCTACCGGCTGGCCGACAATCCGGTGCTCACACCCGAGATCCAGGCGCAGGTCGATCTCGACAACATCAACTTCGTCAGCAACGACCGGCTGGTCGGCATCCTGCAGGCGACCACGGCCACGCCCGAGCAGATCGAGGAGGCGCTGGCGGTCAACACCGAATCGCGGCTGCTGTCGCTGAAGATCGCCCTGCTGCTGATGGCCGGCGTGGCGCTCCTGGCGATCTTCCCGTCGAGCCGGCTGCCCAACTACATGCCGGGCGAGATCCCGGCCAACCCGCCGGTCGGCGGCAGGTCGACGACGTAGCGCCGTCGCGGCCGCGACGCTCACGCCGATCCCCTGTTGCGCAAGCAGGGGATCGAGGCCATCACCGTCGTCGGCGCCGGGGCTGTCCGGGGCGCCGGGACTCTTGCGGGGAGTGGCGCCTTGGTCGTTCGGACGGCGGGCTTCTGGGCCTTGTGGCTGGCGTTCGCCGGCGCCGAGCCCGTGGGCCTCGTGGTGGGGCTCGGGACCGCCGTGGCCGCGGCCCTCGTCAGCCGCCGTCTGCTGCCGGCGGGCAAGGGCAGGCCGGGCGCGCTCGCCGCCCTGCGCCTGGCGCTGCGCTTCCTCGGCCAGTCCTGGGCGGGCGGGCTCGACGTCGGCCGCCGGGTGTTCCATCCCGCCCTGCCGCTGCGGACGGGCTTCGTGCGCTATCCGCTGCGCCTGCCGGCCGGCGCGGCGCGAGGCGCCTTCTGCACGCTGGCCAGCCTGGTGCCCGGCACGCTGCCGGCCGGCATCCGGCCCGACGGCCTGCGGGTCCATTGCCTCGACCTCGACATGCCGGTGCTGCCGACGCTCGCCCGCGACGAGGCGCTGCTCGCCAAGGCCCTGGGGGCCGGGACGACGCATGGCTGAGTTCCTGCTCGCCGCCGCCGGCATGGTGCTCGTGAGCGTGGCCCTGGGGCTCGTGCGCGTCCTGCGCGGGCCTGGCACCGTCGACCGGATGATGGCGGCGCAGCTCCTGGGCAGCGGCGGCGTGGCGATCCTGCTGCTGCTGGGCAACGCCACGGCGCAGCCGGCCGCCGTCGACGTGGCGCTGACCCTGGCGCTGCTCGCCGCCTTCGCCTCGGTGGCCCTGGCGCGCGCCAGGCAGGAGGACCCGCCATGAGCTGGCTGGCCGACCTCCTCACCGTGGCCGCCGTCTCGCTGGGCGTGCTGTTCTTCATGGCGGGCAGCCTCGGCCTGCTGCGCTTCCCCGACGCGCTGTCGCGGCTGCATGCCCTGACCAAGGCCGACAATCTGGGCCTCGGCCTGATCGTGCTGGGCCTGCTGCCGCGCGCCGGCGGCCCGCTCGCCATGGCGGGGCTGGCGGCGGTCTGGCTGCTCGTGCTGGTCGGCGGCGCTACCGTCGGCCAGCTGCTCGCCGGCAGCGCCGGCCGCCGCCAGCGGGCGAGGTGACCCTGCCCGTCGCCTTCGACGCGGCGCTGGCCGCGCTGGTGCTGGCCATGGCCGCCTGGGTGGTCCTGGCGCGCACCGCCTTCGCCGCGACCGTTGGCTTCGTCGCCTGCGGCCTGCTGCTGACGCTGGCTTGGTTCGGCCTCGGCGCTCCCGACGTGGCGATGACCGAGGCCGCGATCGGCTCCGGCGTCACCGGCGCCCTGCTGATCGGTGCCGCCGCCCGACAGCCGGCGGGCGAGGGCGAGGACGACCGGCCGGGCAGGCTCGTCCGCATCGCGATCGCCGTGCTCTGTGCCGCCGTCGCCGCCGCCATCGCCGCCGCCGTCCTGTTGCTGCCCGATCCGGCGCCGAGCCTCACGGCGGAGGCGGTGGCGTCGCTGCCGGCGACCGGCGTCGGCAACCCGGTCACCGCCGTGCTGATGGCCTATCGCGCCCTCGACACCCTGCTCGAGATGGCCGTGCTGGTGCTGGCGCTGCTGGCGGTCTGGTCGCTGGCGCCCGACCACGCCTGGGGCGGGAGGCCCGGCCCGGCGCCGTCGCCGGCGCCCGAGCCGCTGGTCTTCCTCGCCCGGCTGCTGCCGCCGGCCGGCATCGTCGTCGGCGTGCACCTGCTGTGGACCGGCGCCGACCATCCGGGCGGCGCCTTCCAGGGCGGCACCGTGCTGGGGGCGATGTGGCTGCTGCTGTGGATGGCCGGCCTCGCGCCCGTGCCGGCCACCGGCGGCCGAACCCTGCGCGTCGTGCTGGTCGCCGGCGTGGCGCTGTTCGTCGCGGTGGGCCTGGCCGGCCTGCCGCTGGCCGGCGCCTTCCTGGCCTACCCGCCGTCGCTGGCCAAGCCGCTGATCCTGCTGGTCGAGGCCGCCAAGATCCTGTCGGTGGCGGCGGCGATGGCGCTCCTGGTGGCCGGCCCGCCGCTGAGGCGGCCGTCGTGACCGCCGCCACGCTGTTCGGCCTGTGCGCCGCCGGGCTGGTCGGCCTCGGCCTGTTCGGCCTGGTCGTCGACCCGCGGCCCTTGCGGAAAATCCTCGCGTTCAACCTGATGGGCGCCGGGGTGTTCCTGCTGGTCGGCGTCATCGCCCACCGTGGCGGGCCTGATCCGGTGCCGCAGGCGCTGGTGATCACCGGCATGGTGGTGGCCTTCGCCGCCACCGCCCTCGCCGTCGCCCTGCTGGCCCGGCTGCGCGACGCCGGCAGGAGCTGATGCCGCCCGACACCACCGCCGGCGGCGGGCTGCTGGTCCTGGCGCTGCTGGTGCCGGCGGTCGGTATCCTGCTGGCCCTGGCGCTGGGCGGCCGCGCCGCCGAGCGGCTGGCGCTGCCGGTGATGGCCGCGGGCCTGGCGCTGGCGCTGGCCGTCACCGCGCTGGTGCTGCGGACCGATGCCGCCCTGGTCTATGTCGTCGGCGGCTGGCGGCCGCCGCTCGGCATCGCCCTGCGCGCCGACGGCCTCTCCGCCGCCATGCTGCTGACCACCGCCCTGGTGATGGGCGGCATCGGCCTGTTCGCCCGCCACGACTACCGCACCCCCGCCGGCCGGGCCGAGGCCCGCCTGCCCGTGTCGTTCTGGACGCTGTGGCTGGGCGTCTGGCTGGGCCTCGTCGCGGTGTTCGTCGGCGACGACCTGTTCAACCTGTTCGTCGCCCTGGAGCTCCTGACCTTCAGCGCCGTGCCGCTGGTCTGCCTCGACGGCAGGCCCGAGACGCTCGGGGCGGCACTGCGCTACCTGCTGGTCGCCCTGCTCGGCTCGGTGCTCTACCTCCTGGGTGCCGCCCTGCTCTACGGTGCGTTCGGCACCCTCGACATCGCGCTGCTGGCCCAGCGCATCCGGCCGGGCCCGCCGGTGTGGGCCGCCCTCGTGCTGATGACCGTGGGCCTGCTCGCCAAGACCGCGCTGTTCCCGCTGCACATGTGGCTGCCGCCGGCCCATGCCGGCGCTCCGCCCGCCGCCAGCGCCGTGCTCTCGGCGTTGGTGGTCAAGGCGTCGTTCTTCCTGCTGGTCCGGCTTTGGGTCGACCTGCTGCCGGCGATGCCGGGGCCGCGGCCGGCCCAGCTCCTGGGCATCCTGGGCGTGCTGGCGATCCTGCACGGCAGCGTGCTGGCGATGCGCCAGGCCCGCCTCAAGCTGCTGGTCGCCTACTCGACCGTGGCGCAGATCGGCTACCTCTTCCTGATCTTCCCGATCGTCCTGGCGGCACCCGTCGCCGTCGGCGTCTCCGCCTGGATCGGCGGCATGGTGCAGCTGGTCTCGCATGCCTGCGCCAAGGCGGCGATGTTCATGGCGGCCGGCCTGATCGCCCGTGCGCTCGGCCACGACCGCATCGCCGGCCTCGACGGCATCGGCCGCGCCCTGCCGCTCACCGTGCTGGCCTTCGCGCTGGGCGGCCTGTCGCTGATGGGTCTGCCGCCCAGCGGCGGCTTCGTCGCCAAGTGGCTGCTCGCCACCTCCGCCGTCCAGGGCGGGCAGTGGTGGTGGGCGCTGGCCATCCTGCTGGGCGGCCTGCTGACCGGCGGCTACCTGTTCCGCGTCCTCGCCCCGGCCATCGGCGGCGGTGCCGTGCCGGTTCCGGCCGTGCCGATCCCGCGCCGCCAGGAGCTGGTGGTGCTGGCGCTGGCGCTGGCCTCGGTGCTGCTGGGCTTCCTGCCGTTCTATTCGCTGCAGCTGCTGGCGGTCGGCCGCCTCGGCGGGCCGGTGGCGGCGCTGCCGTGACCGCCGTCCTGCTGCCGGCCTGCCTCGCCCTGCCGCTCGCCATGCTGGTGGCCGGCATCCGCCGCGACATCCGTGAGCGCATGCTGTCCTGGCTGGCCCTGGCACCGCTGCCGGCCGTCGCCGCCGCCCTCTTCGCCGCCGGCGGGCCGCCGCTGCTGCTGTCGCCCGACCGCTTCCGCTTCGGCCTGGCGCTGGCCGCACCCGAGGCGCTGCTGCTGGGCACGGCCGCCCTGCTGTGGAGTGCCGCCGGCGCCTACGCCGCCGCCTATCTGCGCGGCCAGCCGCACGGCGGTCGCTTCGCGGTGTTCTGGCTGCTCACCCTCACCGGCAGCCTCGGCGTCTTCATGGCCGACGACCTCGCCAGCTTCTACCTGGCCTTCGCGCTGGTCAGCATCGCCGCCTGGGGCCTCGTCGCCCATGACGGCACGGCCCGCGCCCGCCGCGCCGGGGCGATCTACCTGGCACTGGCGGTGCTGGGCGAAATCCTCCTGCTCGCCGGCTTCATCCTGCTCGCCGTCGACACGCCGGGCGACACCCTGGCGATCGCCGACATCATGGCGGCCCTGCCGGATTCCGACCGCCGCGGCCCGGCGCTGGTCCTGCTCATCGCCGGCTTCGGCCTCAAGGCCGGCCTCGTGCCGCTGCACGTCTGGCTGCCGATCGCCCACCCGGCCGCGCCCATGCCGGCCTCGGCGGTGCTCAGCGGTGCGATCATCAAGGCCGGCGTCGTCGGCCTGATCGTGTTCCTGCCGCTGGCCCGCGCCATGCCCGACTGGGGCGAGGCGCTGGCGGCGCTGGGCCTCGTCACCGCCTTCTACGGTGCGGCGGTCGGCATCACCCAGGACAACGCCAAGACCGTGCTGGCCTATTCCAGCGTCAGCCAGATGGGGCTCACCGCCACCGTGCTCGGCATGGCCTGGGCCGCCGGTGCCGCCGGCGGCGGCCTGACCGTCGCCTTCTATGCCGCGCACCACGTCCTGGTGAAGGGTGCGCTGTTCCTCGCCGTCGGTGTCGTCGCCGCCACGGCGAGGCCACGCCTGCTGCCGGTCCTGCTGCCGACGGCGCTGCTGGCGCTCGGTATCGGCGGGCTGCCGCTGACCGGCGGCGCCGTGGCCAAGCTCGCGATCAAGCCGGTGCTGGGCGAGGGCGGCGTGGCCATGCTGGCCGCCCTCTCCGGCGTCGCCAGCACCATGCTGATGCTGCACTTCCTGCAGCGGCTCGGGGCCACGGCCGGGCCGGCGGGCGGCAGGCCGCCGCCGGCGGGACTGGTGCTGCCCTGGCTGGTCATGGCGCTGGCTGCCCTCGTCGTGCCCTGGGCGCTCTATCCGATGACGACCGGCGATGCCTGGTGGGCGCCGCTGCTGCCGAAGGCCCTGTGGGAGGCCGCCTGGCCGGTGCTGCTGGGCGTCGCCCTGACCCTGCTGCTGCGCCGCTGGCGCGCCGGCCTGCCGCACATCCCCGAGGGCGACGTCGCGGTCGTCGGCGAGACCGCCATGCGCGCCGCCGCCCTCTGGGGCGTCAAGCTGGAGCGGCTCGACGATGCCCTGGGCACCTGGCCCGCGACCGGACTGGCGCTCCTCGTGCTCGGCCTGCTGCTGGGCTTCGCGATGCGGGGCCTGGGCTGACAGGCGGCCGCATTGTCCGGCACGCGAGCCATGCTATCCAGCAGCGGCGCGATCGGACGGAAGACGAGGAAGGAGCCGGACCCGTGGCCATCGAGCCGGTTGGCGACAGCGACGCGGCGCCCGTGCTGCCGCGCTCCCACCCCTTCGTCCGGCGGCTGTTCTGGACCGTCCGGCTGACCATGATCATCGGCATCGGCGCCATGGTGGCCGCCGCCGTGACGCTGCTGGTGTTCAGCGCCTTCGAGACCGCCCGCTACATCGTCGTGCTGGCGACGCCGTTCGGCCCGGATCTGACCAGCCGCGAGGTCTACCTCGCCAGCATCAAGCTGATCGACGCCGTCCTGCTCGCCACCATCCTGCAGGTGGTCGCCATGGGCCTCTACGCCCTGTTCATCGACGCCGAGGCGCCGCTGCCGGGCTGGATGCGCGCCGGCGACGTCGACGGCCTCAAGAACAAGCTCGCCGGCATCATCGCCGTCATGCTGGGCGTGCTGTTCCTCGAGCAGGTCATCGGCAACCCCCTGGGCCCGGCCCTGCTGCCGCTCGGCCTCGCCACCGCCGCCGTGATCCTGGCGCTCAGCTACTTCATCCGCTCGCACCCCAGCCATTGAGCTCGGACTCCCGGGCTTCCTCCGTTCCGTCATCCTCGGCCTCGAGCCGAGGACCCAGGGTCGCCGCTCACCGTTGGGG
>DAOLFG010000138.1:0-5293 GCA_035326425.1 Geminicoccus sp.
AGCCGCAGGGGCCGTAGCACTGGCCGCGCGATACGGCCCGCACTATAGCGGCCCCGGCGTCCATCGCACCGGGAGCCCGCCTTGACCGACGGTCCGCGCATCGCAGCGCTCGCGATCTATCCGGTGAAATCCTGCCGCGGCATCCCGCTCGACCGGGCGGTGCTGACCGAGCGCGGCCTGCGCCACGACCGGCGCTGGATGATCGTCGACGAGGCCGGGCGGCTGCGCACCCAGCGCGAGCTGCCGCGGCTCGCCACCCTGCGCACCGCCATCGACGGCGACCGCCTGCTGCTGGGCTTCGGCGACGAGCAGGCGGCGCTGCCGGTCGACGATGCCGGCGAGCCCATGACCGTCACCGTCTGGCGCGATACCGTCGAGGCCGTCCGGCCCGATCCCGGCCTCGATGCCCGGCTGTCGGACTGGCTCGGCCGGCCGGTCCGGCTGGTGCGGTTTCCGCGGGCCGCGCGGCGGCCGTGCAACCCGATATACGCCCCGGCCGGCGCCCATACCGGCTTCGCCGACGGCTATCCGGTGCTGGTGACTGGCGAAGGCTCGCTGGCCGAGCTGAACGAGGCGCTGCGGGAGCGCGATGCCGAGCCGGTGCCGATGGGCCGCTTCCGGCCCAACCTGGTGCTGGCCGGCGTGCCGCCGCGGGCCGAGGACCGCCACCGTCGGCTGGAGCTGGGCGGCGGTGCCGCCCTCGATCTCGTGAAGCCGTGCGGCCGCTGTGTGGTCCCCACCATCGACCAGGAGACGGGCGAGCGCCATCCGTCGGAGCCGGTCGCCACCTTGCGCAATATCCGCCTCGACCCGGTCACCAGGGAAATCCTGTTCGGCCAGAACGCCGTGCCCGTCCTGCCGGCGGGCGAGGCGGTGCTGCGGGTGGGGCAGCCGGTGACGCTGGCCCGTCCGGTCTAGCCGGGTCGGGCGCGCCGCCGCGACCCTTTGCCGCCAGCCGGCGGACGGCATGTCTCGCCGCGGGCGGGTGTTGGCTATCATGGCGCCGGGGCGATGGTGGGAAAAGCCGGGTCGAAGGGAGTGGGCAGCGCATGCCGGTCGACTACGAGGGGCATTTTCGCGAGGCGGTGAGCCGGGTCAGGGCCGAGGGCCGCTACCGGGTCTTCGCCGAGCTGTCGCGCCGCGCCGGCGACTTCCCGCGCGCCGTCTGGCATTCGCCCGAGGGTCCGCGCGACGTCGTGATCTGGTGCTCGAACGACTATCTCGGCATGGGCCAGCATCCCGCCGTGATCGAGGCGGCGGCCGCGGCCCTGCGCGCCCACGGCGCCGGTGCCGGCGGCACCCGCAACATCGCCGGCACCACCAGGCTGCATGTCGAGCTGGAGCGCGAGCTGGCCGATCTGCACGGCAAGCCGGCCGCGCTGGTGATGACCTCGGGCTACGTCGCCAACGAGGCGGCGCTGTCGACCATCGCCGGCCTGCTGCCCGGCTGCATCCTGTTCTCGGACGAGAGCAACCACGCCTCGATGATCGCCGGCATCCGCCACTCGCGCGCCGACAAGCGGATTTTCCGCCACAACGACCTGGCCGACCTCGACGCCAAGCTCGCCGCCGCCGGCCGCGAGGCGCCGAAGCTCGTGGCCTTCGAGAGCGTCTACTCGATGGACGGCGATCTCGGCGACATCGCCGGCATCACCGAGGTCGCCCGCCGCCACGGTGCCATGACCTATCTCGACGAGGTCCATGCCGTCGGGCTCTACGGCCGGCGCGGCGGCGGCATCGCCGAGATGCAGGGCCTGGCCTCGCGGATCGACGTCGTCCAGGGCACGCTGGCCAAGGCCTATGGCGGCATGGGCGGCTACATCGCGGGCTCGGCGGCGCTGGTCGACGCCGTCCGCTCCTCGGCCTCGGGCTTCATCTTCACCACCGCCCTGCCGCCGGCGTTGGCCGCCGGTGCCCTGGCCGCCGTCCGCCACCTGAAGGCCAGCCAGGCCGAGCGGTGGCGGCACCAGGAGCGCGCCGCCACCGTGAAGCGCCGCCTCGCCGAGGCCGGCCTGCCGGTGATGCCGAGCCGGAGCCACATCGTGCCCGTGCTGGTGGGCGACCCGGTGCGCTGCAAGGCCGCCAGCGACGAGCTGCTGTCGCGCCACGGCATCTACATCCAGCCGATCAACTATCCCACCGTGCCGCGACGCACCGAGCGGCTGCGCATCACGCCGAGCCCGCTGCACGGCGACGACGAGATCGACCGGCTGGTCGATGCCATGCGCGACGTCTGGAGCCGGCTGGAGCCGAGGGCGGCCGCCTGAGGGAGGCGGGCTTCCTTAACGTTTCGTTAACCTCTGGCGACTATAAGGGGGAGCGCCGATAGCCGGAGGGGGTTGAGGGCCGTCATGGAGGTGATCGAGACCGCGATCCCGGAGGTGCGGATCATCGTGCCGCGCAAGCACGGCGACCATCGCGGCTTCTTTTCCGAGGTCTGGAGCCGCCGGGCCCTGGAGTCCGCCGGCATCGACATCGACTTCGTGCAGGACAACCACTCGCTGTCGGCCGAGCCCGGCACCCTGCGCGGCCTGCACTTCCAGTCGCCGCCCCACGCCCAGGCCAAGCTGGTCCGCGTCCTGCGCGGCGCCATCCTCGACGTCGCCGTCGACCTGCGCCGCGGCTCGCCCACCCACGGCCGCCATGTCGCCGTCGAGCTCAGCGCCGACAACTGGCGCCAGCTGCTGGTGCCCCGGGGCTTCGCCCACGGCTTCGTCACCCTCGAGCCGATGACCGAGGTCTTCTACAAGGTCGATGCGTTCTATGCGCCGGCCCACGACAAGGGCGTGCGCTGGGACGATCCCGAGCTGGCGATCGACTGGCGCCTGGGCGGCCGGACGCCGATCCTCTCCGCCAAGGACCGCGAGCAGCCGTCCTGGAGCGAGCTGCCCGCCTATTTCACCTGACCCATCCTACCGAGCCCGAGACACCGAAAGGCTGATCCCCATGCAACACGTGCTGGTCACCGGCGCCGGCGGCTATATCGGGACGACCCTCGTGCCGATGCTGCTTGAGGCCGGATACGGCGTCCGCGCCGTCGACCGCTTCTTCTTCGGCGAGGAGCTGTTGGCCCCGCACCCGCGCCTGGAGAAGATCAAGGCCGACAGCCGGCTGCTGTCGATCGGCCACTTCCGCGACATCGACGCCGTCATCGACCTCGTCGCCATCTCCAACGACCCGAGCGGCGAGCTGTTCCAGCAGGCCACCTGGCAGATCAACCACGAGTCCCGCGTGCGCACCGCCCGCCTCGCCAAGATGGCGGGTGTGAAGCGCTACGTCCTGCCGTCGTCCTGCTCGATCTACGGCTTCCAGGAGCCGGGCGTGGTCTGCGACGAATCCACGCCCACCAATCCGCTGACCACCTACGCCAAGGCCAACGAGAAGGCCGAGCAGGGCGTGCTGCCGCTGTCGGACACCGGCTTCTGCGTCGTCGTCCTGCGCCAGGCCACGGTCTACGGCTACAGCCCGCGCATGCGCTTCGACCTCGCCATCAACGGCATGACCTACGGCGCCTGGAAGACCGGCGTGCTGCCGCTGATGCGCGACGGCAGCCAGTGGCGGCCGATGGTCCACGTCCAGGACACCGCCCGCGCCCAGATGTTCATGCTGGCGGCACCGGCCGACGAGGTCGGCGGCCGCATCTTCAACATCGGCTCGGAATCCAACAACTATCAGCTGGGACCCCTGGCGCAGCTGATCTGCGACACACTCCCGCGCGACGTCCGCATCGAGTGGTACGGCGACGCCGACCACCGCTCCTATCAGGTCGGCTTCGGCCGGGTCGAGGCGCTGGGCTGGAAGGCGCAGCGGACGGCCGCCGACGGTGCTCTCGAGATCTACGAGCGCCTGGCCGCCGGCACGCTCGACCAGACCACGAGGACCATCACGCTCGCCTGGTATCAGGAGCTGGTCAAGTGGCAGCGGATCATCCGCGAGGTCGAGCTCGAGGGCGGGATGCTCGACATCGCCGGCCTGGGCCGTCTGAGCGAGGTCGGCTGAGGCACGGGGCGATGTGGAAGGGAATCATCCTGGCCGGCGGCTCGGGCACGCGGCTCTATCCGTTGACCCGGGCCGTCTGCAAGCAGCTGCTGCCGGTCTTCGACAAGCCGCTGATCTACTTCCCGCTGACCACGCTGATGCTGGCCGGCATCCGCGAGATCATGGTCATCACCACGCCCGAGGACCGGCCGCAGTTCCAGCGCCTGCTCGGTGACGGCGGCCAGTGGGGCCTGCAGCTGACCTATGCCGAGCAGCCTCGGCCGGAGGGCCTGGCGCAGGCCTTCACGATCGGCCGCGACTTCATCGGCGACGACAACTGCGCCCTGGTGCTGGGCGACAACATCTTCTTCGGCCACGCGCTGCGGGTCGACCTGGCGCGGGCCGTGTCCCGGCCGACCGGCGCCACGGTCTTCGGCTACCGGGTCAGCGATCCCGAGCGCTACGGCGTCGTCGAGCTGGACCGGGAAGGGCGGGCGCTGAGCCTCGAGGAGAAGCCCGTCAAGCCGCGCTC
Organism: Geminicoccus sp.; assembly: GCA_035326425.1. Lineage (GTDB taxonomy): Bacteria > Pseudomonadota > Alphaproteobacteria > Geminicoccales > Geminicoccaceae > CALKJU01. The sequence continues at coordinate 4,511 of DAOLFG010000138.1, forward strand.
GAACTTCGCGGTCACCGGTCTCTATTTCTACGACAACGAGGTCGTCGACATCGCTGCGTCGTTGCGGCCATCGACCCGCGGCGAGCTCGAGATCACCGACGTCAACCGGCGCTATCTCGAGGGGGGCCACCTGCGCGTCGAACGCATGGGGCGCGGCTACGCCTGGTTCGACGCCGGCACTCACGAGAGCCTGCTCCAGGCCGGCGAGTTCGTGCGCACGATCCAGCAGCGCCAGGGCTTCCAGATCGCCTGCCCCGAGGAGATCGCTCACGCCCTCGGCTGGATAGACGCCGACCGGGTCCGCCGCCTCGCCGAGCCGCTGTGCAAGAGCGACTATGGCCGTTATCTGCTCGATGTCGTGCTCGCCCGCGAGACCTGGGCGATCGGCGATGTGGATGGCGCAGTCATGCGCTGATCGACAAGAGCCCGTCCGAGAAGAAGGTGGGCGGAATCAGCGGGTTGTGACGTCCTTGCTCTACCGGGAACGAGGAGTCGCGATCGATGTGGGCTGCTTCCGCTCGCCAGTATCGACGCTCGGCCCGTTGCTACGCAGTCGATGTGACGGACTAGGAATTTGCGCTGATCGAGGCGCTGCTGCCACCGGCCGGGCATGGGAGCCGGCGACGGAGCACTTCATTGCGCGAGATGTTGAACGCCCTGCTCTATTTGCCCCGCATTGCTACGCACCGGTCGCCCCCTTCGCGGCCTGCTGGCCGCGCCCGCTTCGCGGACCGGATCGACCGTCTACTGACGGTCGATGATGGATGCTGCCGCGTGAGTTTC
>DAOLFG010000011.1:0-95442 GCA_035326425.1 Geminicoccus sp.
GAGCACCGAACGACGCCGCCCGACGAAGCATGCGGCCGGCCGGCGAGGGCGCAGCTAAGGAGCGAGAAGGCCGATCTGGGTGCCTATGCCGTGCTCGGTGAACAGCTCGAGCAGCAGGGCGTGCGGCACCCGTCCGTCGAGGATGGTGGCGGCCTCGACACCCTGCTCGACGGCATCGAGGCAGGTCTCGACCTTGGGGATCATGCCGCCCGAGACGGTGCCGTCGGCGATCAGCTCCTTGGCACGGTCGACCGAGATCCAGGTCAGCAGCTTCTTGTCGCGGTCGAGCACGCCGGCGACGTCGGTGAGCATCAGCAGGCGCTTGGCCTTGATGGCACCGGCGATGGCGCCGGCCGCGGTGTCGGCGTTGATGTTGTAGGTCTGGCCGTCGGCGCCCGCCCCCACCGGCGCCACCACCGGCATGATCCCCGAGCCCGCCAGCACGTCGAGGATCGAGCGGTCGATCAGCTTCGGATCGCCGACGAAGCCGAGGTCGACCGTCTCCTCGGCACCGGTCGCCGGGTCGCGGCGGGTGCGGGTCAGCCGCTCGGCCTGGATCAGCCGGGCGTCCTTGCCCGAGATGCCGACGGCCTTGCCGCCGGCCGCCTGGATGGCCGAGACGATCTCCTTGTTGATCTTGCCGGCCAGCACCATCTCGACCACCTCGACGGTGGCGGCGTCGGTGACGCGCAGGCCGTCGACGAAGGCGCTCTCGATCTTCAGCCGGTCGAGCATCGACTTGATCTGCGGCCCGCCGCCGTGGACGACGATGACGTCGATGCCGACCTGCTGCAGCAGCACGACGTCGCGGGCGAAGTCGCGCGCCAGGTGCTCCTGGCCCATGGCGTGGCCGCCATACTTCACGACGAAGGTCGAGCCGGCGTAGCGCCGCATGTAGGGCAGCGCCTCGATCAGCGTCCGGGCGACGGCGTGGATGTCGGCGGCAGTGTCGGTCACGTCGGCTCCTTGCTCTGGCCCTGCCCGATGGGGGTGTGGCCCTGCCCGGTCGGGGTCCGGCCCTGCCCGGCGGCGGCGGCGATGGCGGCGAGCTCGGCCCGCAGCGCGTCCAGTCCTTGGCGCGCCTTCGAGCTGGTGACAAGCGGCTCGGGCATCGCCGCCGGCGCTAGGCGCAGGCGCCGCGTCAGGTCGGCCAGCAGATCCCCGAGGTCGGAGCGGCGGACGAGGTCGGCCTTGGTCAGCACGATGCGGTACGGCACCGCCGCCCTGCCCAGCGACTCCATCGCCTCCTCGTCGGTAGGCTTCAGGCCGTGACGGGCATCCACCAGCACCAGCGCCCGCTGCAGGCTCGGTCGGCCGCGCAGGTAGGCGAAGATCAGCCGGTTCCAGCTCTCGACCAGCTTCTTCGGCGCCTCGGCGTAGCCGTAGCCCGGCAGGTCGACGAGGCGGAGCCGGCCGTCGAGCTCGAACATGTTGATCTGCTGGGTGCGGCCCGGGGTGTTGGAGGTCCGCGCCAGCCCCTCCTGGCCGACCAGGGCGTTGATCAGGCTCGACTTGCCGACGTTCGACCGCCCGGCGAAGGCGACCTCGGGCAGGTCGCCCGGCGGCAGCTGGTCGAGCTTGGCCACCCCCAGGAGGAATTGCGCCGGCCGCGCGAACAGCAGCCGGACGGCCTCGGCATCGACATCCGCCATCTCGCTACCCTGTCAATTCCCCACCGGCGCCGCGCGGTTCTCGACGGTGCGGCAGGTGGCGCCGCTGCAGGCGGCGAGGTCGGCGGTGAGCTTGCTCAGCTTGCTGCGCAACGTGGAGTACCCCGATTTGCCGGCCAGGTTCTGCAGCTGGTGCGGGTCGGCGACATTGTCATACAGCTCCCGCGCCCCGTTCGCCCATTCCACCCAGGTATGGCGGGTCGTGCGCGTGCCTTTGAACTCGGGCCAGGGATCGTTGGCAGCATTCGGAATGCGCCAGCGCGCGAGTGGGAAGGATTGACGCCAGGTGGTCGGCGGCTTCGAGCCCAGCAAGGGCACCAGGGAGCGGCCGTCGACCGAGCCGGGAATGGTCACGCCGGCCCAGGCCGCGAAGGTCGGCGCGAGATCGACGTTGCCGACCAGGTGCTCGCTGGTCCGACCGGCGGGGACGCCCGGACCGCGGATCAGCAATGGCTGGCGGATGTCCTCCTCGTACGCCAATTGCTTGCCCGGCTGCAGCCGGTGCTGGCCGAGGTGGAAGCCGTTGTCGGAGGTGAAGACGATATAGGTGTTGCCGACACGACCCAGGCGCTTGAGCGTGTCGTAGATCTTGCGGACCGCCTCGTCCACGGCTCGCAGCGCACGCAGCCTTCGGGCATAGTGGTCGTCCAGCACGGCTATGGCCGCGGTGTCGAGGGACGGATTGCGCAGGAAGCTCGGCTTGTCCGAGATGTCGGCCTCGGCGAAGCTCGGCGTGCGCGGCACGCCGGCATCGGGGAAGAGCTTGGCGTGCCTTGGCGCCACCGTGGCGGGGTCATGGGGTGCAAACACGGAGAGAAACAGGAAGAAGGACTTGTCCGACTTCACCGCCGACTCGATGAACTCGACGGACTTGCGAGCGTAGACATCGGTACCGTAGTCGCTGGCCGAGCTACGGTAAGTGACGAGCTTGCCGTTCTCGTTCAATCTATAATTGTACTGCCGGTAGGGAACGTCTCCACGCTGCACGGCGACCGCCCAATAGGTCCATCCCGGCGGAATGTAGGTTTCCGGCTGTTTGTCGGGAAAGCCGTTCAGATACTTTCCGACGAGCCCCGTCGCGTAGCCGGCATCCCGTAGCGAGACGGCCAGCGTCCGCTGCTCGTGGCCGCGCCCGCGGAACTGGCGAAAGCCGCCGTTCGAGTTGTCGACGGTCAGCACCTTGTGGTTGTGGGCATAGAGCCCGGTGAGGAAGGTCGCCCGCGACGGAGCGCAGAGCGGCACCTCGACATAGTTCCGGGTGAAGGTCATGCCGGCGCTGCCGATCACGCTACGCGTGGCCGACATGGACTGCAGAGCCGCATAGTCCATGTCGTCGGCCACAATGAATACGATGTTCGGATGGTGCGACGCGAACGCCGGACTGCCCAGCAACAGCAGGACCAAGAGCAGCATCATACGAAGCACCGCAGGCGCCCCGTGCAGAAAGCTCCGTTGCATCACATTTCTCCGTTCATTCTACCGTGGAGTCGCAATCCGCTCGCAATGAGGCCAGGTTGATATACTCGGAGGTATCAGCGGCTTTCGGGCGGTGGCAGGCTCCATGCGCCCGTCCGGTTCTTCGCCCGCGCCTGATAGGGGTGGCGCGGCCCGGCGTAAAGCTCCGCCGCTCACCGCCCCTGCGGCACGGGCTCGACCCACGGCCGGTCCTCGACCGACCGGCAGGTCGCCCCCAGGCAGGCGCCGAGATCGGCCACCAGCCTCGCCAGCTGGTCGCGGGCCGGCGCCAGCGCCGGGTCGGCGGCGAGGTTGGCGAGCTGGTCCGGATCGGCGGCGTTGTCGTAGAGCTCGCGCGAGCCGTCGGCCCATTCCACCCAGCTGAAGCGGGTGGTGCGCACCCCCTTGAACTCCGGCCAGGGATCGGTCGTGGAGGTCGGGATGCGCCAGCGGGCCAGCGGCAGGGACTGCCGCCAGACGGCGGGCGGCGTCGCGGCGAGCAGCGGCGCCAGCGACCGGCCGTCGACGGTGACGGGAACGCTCACCCCGGCCCATTCGGCGAAGGTGGGCGCCAGGTCGGCATTGCCGACCAGATGCTCGCCGTCCACCCGTCCCGCGGGCACGCCCGGGCCACGGATCAGCAGCGGCAGGTGGATGTCCTCCTCGATGGCGAGCTGCTTGCCCGCCGGCAGCCGGTGCTGGCCCAGGTGGTAGCCGTTGTCGGAGGCGAAGACGAAATAGGTGTTGGACAGCTTCTTCACGCCGCCCACGGCGTCGTAGACCTTGCCCACCGCCTCGTCGACCGCCTGCAGCGCCCGCAGCCGCTGGGCATAGGCGGCATCGAGCGCCGCGACGCCCAGCGGGTCCAGCTCGGGATATTGCAGGAACAGCGGCTTGTCGGTGACGTCAGCCTCCATGAAGCCGGGGGTGCGGGGCACGGTGGCGTCGGCGAACAGGCCGGCATGCCTGGGTGCGGCAGTGGCCGGCGTGTGCGGCGCGAACAGCGACAGGAAAAGGAAGAACGGCTTGCCGGCCTTGGCCGAGGCCTTGATGAAATCGATCGACCTGCGGGTGTAGACATCGGTGCCGTAGGAGCTGGACGAGCTGCCGTAGGACACGAGCTTGCCGTTCTCGTTCAGCTTGTACTTGAACTGCCGGTAGGGCGTGTCGCCGCGCTGCACCGCCGCCGCCCAGTAGGACCAGCCGGGCGGGATGTAGGTCTCCGGCTTGTTGTCCGGAAAGCCGTTGATGTACTTGCCGACCAGGGCCGTCGCATAGCCGGCGTTGCGCAGCCACACCGCGACCGTCCGGCTCTCGCTGCCCTGGTTGCGGAACTGCCGGAAGCCGCCGTTCGACTTGTCGACGGTCAGCACCTTGTGGTTGTGGGCGTAGCGCCCGGTCAGCATGGTGGCCCGCGACGGCGCACACAGCGCCACCTCGACATAGTTGCGGTCGAAGGTGGTGCCGCCCTCGCCCAGCAGCCGCCGCGTCGTCGGCATCCACTGCAGCGCCGCCAGATCCATGTCGTCGGCCAGGATGAAGACGATGTTGGGCCGGCTCGCCGCGGCCGCGGATCCCGCGGCCGACAGCATGACGATCACGAGCAATGCCCGGAGCGCAGCCAGCGCCCGACTACCGACAGATCGGCGCATGTCTTGTTATCCTTATGCCCCATGTCGGGGTCGTTCTTTCCGCTATCTGGAGGTTATAGGTGCGGCGTCGGTCACGCGCCAATGCGGCAGTTCGCCGTCCGCGCCGGTGAACCGCGCTTCAGGGAGTTCCAGCCGCCGGCTCGACCCAGGGCCGGTTCTCGACCTTGCGGCAGGCGGCCCCGGCGCAGGAGGCGAGGTCGGCCGCGAGCCTGGCCAGCTGGGCGCGCCTGCCGGCCGAGGCCGGATCGGCGACGAGATTGGCGAGCTGGTGGGGGTCGCGCAGGTTGTCGTAGAGTTCCCGCTCGCCGTTCGCCCATTCCACCCAGGTGTATCGAGTGGTCCGCACGCCGCGGAAGGCCGGCAGCGGGTCGCTCGTGGCGGAAGGGCTGCGCCAGCGGGCGATCTTCAGCGCCTCGCGCCAGGCCGGCTTTCCGCCACCGCCCAGCAGGCCGGCGAAGGAGCGGCCGTCGACGCCCGGCAGGGCCGGTATGCCGGCCAGCTGGGCGATCGTCGGAGCGAGATCGATGTTGCCGACGAGGTGGTCGCGATCCGTTCGGCCGGGCGTCACGGCCGGGCCGCGGATCAGCAGCGGGACGCGGATGTCCTCCTCGTAGGGCAGCTGCTTGCCGGCTGGCTGCTGGTGATGGCCGCCGTGATAGCCATTGTCGGAGGCGAAGACGACGTAGGTGTCGTCGAGCCGGCCGGCCGCCTGCAGGGTGGCGTAGATCGACCTCACCGCCTCGTCGACCGCCTGCAGGGCGCGCAGGCGCTGGGCATAGTCCCTGTCGAGGGCCGCCACCGCCGCCTGGCCGAGCCTGTTGCCGCGCAGGAAGCTCGGCTTGTCGGAGACGTCCTTCTCGGTGAAGGACGGCGTGCGCGGGACGCGGCCATCGGGGAACAGGCCGTCATGGCGCGGCGCCGCCGTGCTGGGCGAGTGCGGCGCGAACAGCGACAGGAACAGGAAGAAGTCCTTGTTCGCCGCTGCCGACTGGCGGATGAACTCCTTGGCCTTGCCGGCATAGACGTCGGTGCCGTAGGCAGCGGCCGAAGAGCCGTAGCGCACCAGGCTGCCGTTGACGTTGAGCTTGTAGTTGAACTGCCGGTAGGGCGCGTCGCCGCGCTGCACCGCCACTGCCCAGTAGTCCCATCCCGGCGGGATGTAGGTCTCGGGCTGGTTGTCCGGAAAGCCGTTCTGGTATTTGCCGACCAGCGCGGTGCGGTAACCGGCGGCATGGAGCGCCGTCGCGAGGTTGTGCCGCTCGTGGCCGCGCCTGCGCCACTGGCGATAGCCGCCATTGGCGTTGTCGACGGTCAGCACGCCGCTGTTGTGGGCATACCGGCCCGTCAGGTAGCTCGCCCGCGACGGCGCGCACAAGGCGACCTCGACATAGGCCCGCTGGAAATCGAGGCCGCGCCCGCCGATTAGCTGCCGGGTCCACGGCATCCACTGAAGGGCGGCATGATCCATGTCGTCGACGAGGATGAAGACGAAGCTCGGCCGGGCCGCCACGGCGCCCGGCCAGGCCAGGAGCAGCCAGATCACCAGGCCGGCCAGCCATCCGCGCAGGCCCTTTCCCACCGGGTATGGAGGCATCGTTCTCACCTCTATTATCCTATCGGATTAATAGGATTAAAGTGTGAACCTATCGGACGCAACTCCCGATTGGAATTTTTCTGCCGGTCCTGCCGCTCAGGCCGTGGGGTTGGCGACGCCCATCCGCTTCATGATCACCCATTGCTGGCTGATCGAGAGGATGTTGTTCCAGGTCCAGTAGATGACGAGGCCGGCCGGGAAGGTCGCGAACAGGAAGGTGAACATCACCGGCAGGAACAGCATCACCTTGGCCTGCACCGGATCGGCCGGCTGCGGGTTGAGCTTGGTCTGCAGGAACATCGTGATGCCCATCAGCAGCGGCCAGACGCCGATCATCAGGAAATGCGGCGGCGTCCAGGGAATGAGCCCGAACAGGTTGAAGATGGTGGTGGGATCGGGCGCGCTGAGATCCTGGATCCAGCCGAAGAACGGCGCGTGCCGCATCTCGATGTTGACGAACAGCACCTTGTAGAGCGCGAAGAACACCGGGATCTGCACGACGATCGGCAGGCAACCCGACATCGGGTTGACCTTCTCCCGCTTGTAGAGCGCCATCAGCTCCTGGTTCATCTTCATCTTGTCGTCGGCGAACCGCTCGCGCAGCGCCATCATCTCGGGCTGCAGCTTCTTCATCTGGCTCATCGCCCGATAGGACTTGTTGGCCAGCGGGAAGAACAAGATCTTGACGACCAGCGTCAGCAGCAGGATGGCGATGCCGTAGTTGCCGGTGAGCCGGTAGAAGAAGTCCAGCACGTGGAAGATCGGCTTGGTGAGGAAGTAGAACCAGCCGAAGTCGACCGCCCGGTCGAAGAGCGGGATGCCCAGGCTGTCGGCATAGCCGTCGAGCTTGTCGACCTCCTTGGCACCGGTGAACATCCGGTCGGTGAAGGTGACGGTGGAGCCGGGCGCCACCGTGAGGGCGGCACCCAGATAGTCGATCTGGTAGCGCGGCTCGCCGTTGTGCGGCGTGTAGCTGAACTTGGCCTTGATGTCGTCCTGCTGGTCGGGGACCAGCGCCGCCAGCCAGTACTTGTCGCCGAAGCCGAGCCAGCCGCCCGTGCTGGGCAGCTCGACGGCGCCGTCCTCCTGCAGGTCGTGGTAGTCGATCTCGTGCAGGGTGCCGCCCAGCACGCCGATCGGCCCCTCGTGCAGGATATAGTAACCCAGCGTGTGCGGCGTCCCCCAGCGGCTCAGCAGCGCATAGGGATGCAGCGCCACCGGCTCGGCGCCGTTGTTGGTGACGCTGCGGGTCACCGAGAACATGTAGTTGTCGTCCAGCGCCACCTTCTGCCCGAACACCAGCCCCTGGCCGTTGTCCCAGGTCATGGTCACAGGCGCGTCGCGGGTCAGCGCCGTGGAATCGCTGGTCCAGGGCGTGCTGTTGTCGGGAACGACGATCCCCTGCTGGGCCGGCACCCAGCCGAACTCGCCGAAATAGGCCTCGGGATGGCCCGCCGGGCGCAACAGCTCGACGTCGGGCGAGGCCGGATCGACCGTCAGGTGGTAGTCGGCCAGGGTGACGTCGTCGATGCGGTTGCCGGTGAGCGCCAGCGAGCCGTGCAGCCGGCCATTGTCGATGCGCACGCGCGGTCCGGCCGGGGGTGCGGCCTCCACCGCCGCCGGCGCTCCACCGGCGGTCACGGCACCGCCGGGCTGCGGCGCCATCGTGCCGCCGGGCTGGCCGGGCGTGGCCGCCTGCTGCTGCGAGGCCTGTTGCTGCGCCGCCTCGCGCTGCCGCTCCATCCGCGGCAGCTCGTAGAAGAACTGGAATGCCAGGATGATGCCGATCGACAGCACGATCGCCAGGATCAGGTTCTTCTGCTCGGTCATGTCGCGGATGGGCTCCGGTGGCGTTCGGCCGCTGTGCCACCGCGATCCGGCGGCTGGGTCGGCGGCACCGGGTCGAAGCCGGAGCCGCCCCAGGGATGGCAGCTGAGAATACGACGCAGGGCCAAGCGGCCGCCGCGCCAGGCACCGTGCCGCTCCAGCGCCTCGAGCGCATAGGCGGAGCAGCTGGGCGCGTAGCGGCAGCGGGGGCCGAGCACCGGCGAGATCAGGAGGCGGTAGGCGTGGACGGCGAGCCTGAGCCCGCGCGCGACGATGCCGGGGCCAGCTTGCGCAGGCAGGCCTCGAGATCGGAGCGGAGTTGCGGGAACGGGCATGTCAGCGCTGCGGGTCGAGCCACCACGACGTAGTTGAAACCCGGTGCCAGCAGCTGGACGGGCAGGAGCCTCGCCGCCTCACGCAGGCGGCGACGCGCACGATTGCGGACCACGGCCCCGCCGATCTTGCGCGTGACGGTGAAGCCGATGCCGCTCACGCAGCCTTCGCCGGGCCGGGGACATGCCTGCAGCACGAACCCCGCGGCTGCCATCTTCCGCCCACGCGCCGCCGCCAGGAACTCCGGGCGGCGTTGCAGGCGGACCACGCGATGCGACGCCGTGCCGTCTCCGCTCAGGCCGACAGCCGCTTGCGGCCGCGACTACGGCGGGCGGCGACGACCTTGCGGCCGCCGACGGTCGCCATGCGCGAGCGGAAGCCATGGCGCCGTTTGCGCACGAGCTTGCTCGGCTGGTAGGTACGCTTCACGGGTCGAAACCTTGACTGGGATCGGGAATGCTGGCGGCGATATAGGGATCGCCCCCTTCCATGTCAAATAGACGACGGGTCACCGGCTTGTGACGTCTGCCCGCATCGCCATCGCGTCATAGCCTTCATAGCCTTCCGGATCGGGTCAGACCACGAGCAGGGTCGTTCATGCGTCGTCGCGCCGCCCTCCTCACCCTCTCCGGCGTCATCGCCGGGCAAAGCCGGGCCGGCACGGCCGGGACCGGGTGGGGCAGTCCGTGGAAGGCCCATGATGCGGCCTCGTCCCGCAAGGTCGACCATGCCGACTGGGCCGGCCTGCTCGCCCGCTTCTGCCGGCCGGGCGGCGACGGCATCAACCGCTTCGCCTATGCCGAGATGGACGACAGCCAGCGTGCCGTCCTCGACCGCTACCTGGCCATGCTCGCCGACACGCCGGTCTCGGCGCTCTCGCGGTCGACGCAACTGGCGTTCTGGATCAACCTGCACAACGCCCTGGTCGTGCGGCTGGTGCTCGACCGCTACCCGGTGGCCTCGATCCGTGACATGGGCGTGACCAAGGGACCGCCCGCCGACGGCGCCTGGTCGGCCAAGCGTATAAAGGTGGAAGGCCGAGAGCTGAGCGTGGGCGAGATCGCCAACGACATCCTGCGGGCGCTGTGGAGCGACCCCCGGATCAACTACGTGATGTGCTGCGGCACGCTCGGCGCCCCGAACCTCGCCGCCACGCCGCTCGAGCCCGCCCATCTCGACCGCGAGCTCGACGGTGCGGCCATCGGCTTCGTCAACCATCCACGTGGCGTCAGCCTCGTGAACCGCCGGCTGCGGGTATCGAGCCTCTATGTCTGGCACGCGCGGGAGTTCGGCGGGGGCCAGCACGCCGTCATCAAGCACCTCATGGCCTATGCGGCACCGCCGCTGGCGCTGCAGCTGCGCGGGCGCTGGGGCTTCGACGAGCACGACTACGACTGGGCGCTCAACGACGCCTCGGTGGACAACTGAGCCGGCCGGGATTTCGCAGCCGCCGCCCCGGTGCTAGAAGCCGGGAATGGCCGATCGCCAGGTCGAACGTCCCTATCCCGGCCGAGGCCTCTCGGCCCGGCTGCTGGCGATCACCGTGTCCTGCCTGCTGCTGGGCGCGGTCATGGTCTACATCCCCTCGATCGTCAGCTATCGCGAGGCCTTCCTCGAGGCGCGGCTCTCGGCTGCCGACCTCGCCAGCCTCGCCGTCGAGCCCGGCGGCGGCACCGCGGTGCCGCCCGAGCTGGAGCGAGCCCTGCTCGAGCATGCCGGCGTGCTGTCGATCACGCTGTGGGAGCCCGACGCGCATCTGGTCCTGGGCAGGATCGACGCCGTCGACCAGATCTACGACCTGCGCGAGTCGATATCGTTCTGGTCGCTGATCGACGACAGCTTCGTCACGCTGGCCAGCGGCGGCGAGCGGGTCATCCGGGTCACGGGCCCGGCACCTCGCGACCCGTCGACCGTGATCGACATCGTGCTTTCCGAGCATGCCCTGTGGTCGGCGATGGTGGCCTATTCCTGGCGCGTGCTCGGCCTGTCCATCACGCTGGCGCTGGCGGTGGCCCTGCTGCTGTTCTCGAGCCTGCGCCGGATGATCGTGGCGCCCCTGTCGCGGATCACCCAGGAGCTGCACGCCTTCCGCGAGCGACCGGAGGACGTCGCCGCCGACCCGCCGGCGAGCCGGCGCGTGGACGAGATCGGGGTGGTCCAGCGCGAGCTGGCCGAGATGCGCCAGGGGCTGCGCCAGGCGCTGGCGCAGAAGACCCGGCTGGCGGCGCTGGGTGCCGCGGTCTCGCGCATCCACCACGATCTGCGCAACCTGCTGGCCACCGCCGTGCTGCTGTCCGAGCGGCTGGACGCCAGCAGCGATCCGGCGGTGCGCAGCGTCGCGCCCCGGCTGGTCGAGGCCATGGAGCGGGCGGCGCGCCTGTGCGCCGAGACGCTGAGCTTCGCGCGATCGCGGCCGAGCCAGCCGCAGCCGCGCCTGATCAACCTCTCCGAGCTGGTCGACGAGGTGCTGGGCGGCAACGGCGCCGGCACCATCGTCCATCGCAACGAGGTGCCGGCCGACCTCGAGGTGACGGCCGATCCCGACCAGCTCTACCGCATCCTGCTCAACATCGTGCGCAACGCCCGCCAGGCGCTCGGCGACGAGCCGGGCGAGATCACCGTCACGGCGCGGACCGGCGACGCCGGGCTGGAGCTCGAGGTGATCGACACCGGCCCGGGGGTGCCGAGCCGGGTGCAGGAGCGGCTGTTCGAGCCGTTCTCCGGCTCGGGCAAGGCCGACGGCTCGGGGCTCGGCCTCGCCATCGCCAGGGAATTGGCCCGGGCGCACGGCGGCGATATAAGCATCGTGGAAACATCGCCGCTGGGCACTACCTTCCAGGTCAGGCTGCCGGAGCGTTGTGTCGCCCGGCGCGTACCGCAGAAGGTGTGAGATGCGCCGCTCGAGCCTCCTCCTCGCCGGTTTGTCGCTGGGTGCCTGCGCCCAGGTCCTGGAGGGCCCTTCCGTCGCCGGCTATCCCGGCCTGCAGTGGCAGATGCAGAGCTTCTACGGCGCCCGGGCGCTGGAGGAGAACGCCATGTGCACGCGGCCGCAGATGACCGCGGTCACCGCCTTCCAGATCGTCGAGGATACGCCCGAGCGGCTGGTGATGAACGTGCGCTACCACTACCGCGACGAGGGTGCCGCGGACTTCGACGACGACGATTTCGGCTTCCCGCGCTTCCGCTTCGGCACCGGCAGCTGCGACAGCTGGGCCCAGCGCACCTTCGTGATGTCGAAGGCCAAGGGCGGCGAACCGGCGTCGAACGGCCAGCCGCGGCTGTTCGTGGTGTCGATGACCGGGCCGCAGCGCGAGCTGCCGCCGGGCTCGGTCATGCAGTAGCCCGGGCCGATCCTCCCTGCCGGGGCTCAGCCGTCCTTGAACGCGCCGTCGTGCAGCCGGATCAGCCGGTCGGTCAGGTAGGACAGGATGGTGCGGGCCCCCACCTCCAGCTCGACGTCGACCATCATGCCGGGCGCCAGCTCCTGGCTGCCGGGCACGGCACCCAGGCGCTGCCGGTCGGTCGCCACCGTCACGGTGTAGCGCAGCTCGCCGGTCTCGCGGTCGGGCGAGGCGTCGGCCGCCACCTTGCGGACGGTGCCCGCCAGGCTGCCGTAGCGCAGGTAGTCGAAGGCCCGCACCTTCACGACCGCCGCCATGCCCTCGCGCACCCGGCCGATGTCCTCGTTGGCGACCCTGGCCTCGACGACCAGCCCCTCGCCGGCCGGCACCAGCTTCATGAGCATGTCGTTGGGCCCGACCGACTGGCCCGGGCCGGTGGGCATCAGGGCGTCGACGTAGCCGGCCACGGGCGCTCGCACCACCATGTCGCCGAGCCTCGTCTCCTGGCTGCGGAGCTGCTCGCGCAGCCGGTCGCGCTCGGCGGTGCTGCGCGACAGCTCGCCCAGCACCTCGCTGTGCCATTCGCGGTCGAGGGCCTCGAGGCGGCTCTGGCTCTCGGCCAGCGCCGAGCGGGCGGTGGCGATGCCGGATTCCGCCTTCTCCAGCTCGCCATGGGCGTCGCCGACCTCGCGCTCGACGGCGACCAGGCGGAGCCTGGGATAGAGGCCGCGATCGGCCAGCTCCTTGACCGCCGCCAGCTGCTCGCGGAAGCGGCTGAGACTGTTCTTCAGCCGCGACTGCTCGGCCGTGGCGGTGCGCAGCTCGCCGCGGCGGGTGACGACCGCACGCGTCAGCTCCTCGTGGCGGCTGGCCTGGGCGGCGGCGCGGGCGGCGAGCAGGCGGGTCTGGGCCTCGACCAGGTCCGGCCGGGCGGCGGCGAGGTCGGACTCCAGCGCCAGCGACGTGCGGCCGGCGGCCTCCGCCTCCAGCCTGGCGGTCTCGACGGCGCGGGCCTGCCAGCGGCCCAGCAGCTCGGCGTGCTCGCTCTCGCTCACCGCCGGGTCGAAGGTGACGAGCGGCGCGCCGGCGAGGACACGCTCGCCCTCGCGGACATGGATCATCGCCACGCGCCCGCCCTGCGGGTGGTTGACGAGCTTCACCCGGCCGGCCGGCTCCACCCTGCCCTCGGCCCGGACGATCTCGCCGACCTCGGCCCAGGCGAGCCAGGCGAAGCTGGCCGCCATCAGCAGGGCGATCGAGCCGATCAGGGCACCCGCCAGCGGCGAGGAGCGGCGGCGGATCAGGGCGTCGGCATCGGGCAGGAAATCGGCGTCGGTGGCCTGCATCGTCGGCTCCCCTGTCAGCGAACGGCCTGCAGCCGGATGCCCCCGGCCCGCGGCTGCAGCGATCCCGCGACCTCGGCGGCCGGCCCGGAGCGGACGATGCGGCCGTGCTGCAGCAGCACCGCACGGTCGCACATCGCCAGCAGCGACAGGCGGTGCGTCACCAGCACCACCGTCCGGCCGCTGCCGGCGCGGCGGAGATTGTTCAGCAGCTGCAGCTCGGTGGCGGAATCGAGGGCGCTGGTGGCCTCGTCCAGCACCAGCAGGCGCGGGTTGCGGACCACCGCCCGGGCCAGGGCCACGAGCTGGCGCTGGCCGGCCGACAGGCCGGTGCCGCGCTCGCCGAGCTGGGTCTCGTAGCCCTCGGGCAGGCGCTGCACCACCTCGTGCAGGCCGACGAACTTGGCAGCCGCCACGATGCGGTCGAGCGAGCGCTCGGGACAGCCGATGGCGATGTTGTCGGCGATGCTGCCCTGGAAGAGCTGCACCTCCTGCGGCACCACGCCGAGGCGGGCCCGATAGTCCGACGGCCGCAGCCGGCGGATGTCGGTGCCGTCGACGAGGATCCGCCCTTCCTCGGCGGATTCGAGGCCGAGGAGCAGCTTGACGAAGGTGCTCTTGCCCGAGCCCGGGGCGCCGATGACCCCCAGCATGGTGCCAGGCTCGATGTCGAGGCTGACCTCGCAAAGGGCCGGCGGCTTGCCGGGGGCGTAGCGGAAGCCGACGTTCTCGAAACGTATGTGGCCGCGTATCTCGGGCGAGGCCACGGCGCCCGCGGGCTCCGCCGCCTCGCCGAGCAGCGCGTCCAGCCGCCGGTAGGCGTCGCGGGCCTGGTGGAGCTGGCCCCAGGCGCCGAAGAGCTGGCGGATCGGCGCCAGCGCCCGCGAGGCCAGGATGTTGCAGGCGACGAGGGCGCCGACCGAGAGGTCGCCGGTGACGACCATGCGGGCACCGACATAGATCAGCGCCAGCGCCGTCAGGTGCTGCAGCGCCTGGCCCATGCCGCCGACCAGGCTGGCGAGGTTGCCGGCGCGGAAGCCCGCCACCGAGCTCTCGACCAGCCGGCGCTCGTAGCGGCGCTCGATCTCGGATTCGAGGCCCAGCGCCTTGACGGTGAGCGCCTGGGAGACCGCCTCGGCCAGGCAGGCGTTCTTGCCGGCGGCGGCGCGGAAGCCGTCCCTGCTCAGCGCCGCCTGTCGGTGCTCGGCCAGCAGGGAAAGCAGCAGGAATGCCGGAATGGCCGCCAGGGTGAGCCAGGCCATGGTCGGGCTCAGCGCGAAAAGGGCGGTCACGAACAGGCCGACGAAGGCGAGGTCGACCACCAGCAGCGGCAGGCCGCCGGTGAGGAACTGGCGGAACTGGTCGAGCTGGCGCAGCCGCTCGCCGAGCTGGCCGGGCGGCATGGTCTCGAAGGCGCGGTAGGGCAGCCGCAGCAGGTGGTGGACGACCTCGCTGCCGATCAGCGCGTCGAGCCTGGCGCCGGTGTGGCTGGCGATGAAGCCGCGCAGGCCGCGCAGCAGCAGCTCGAAGGCCAGCAGGCTCAGCATGCCGATGGCCAGCACGTCGAGGGTCTGCAGGGCACCGTGGCCGATGACCTTGTTGTAGACGGTCATCATGAAGACCGGCGTGGCCAGGGCCAGCAGGTTGATGACCACCGAGGCGAGGCCGATCTCGGCCAGCGGGCGGGCTAGCTTGGAGAGCACGGCCGAGCGCAGCACGCGACCGCCGCGGCGTTCGGCACGCGGGCGGCTGAGCAGCAGGGCATGGCTGGCGAGGCGGGCCGCCGCCTTGGCGGTGACGCCGGTGGCGATGCCGGTCAGCGGGTCGACCAGCACGAGGTGGCCATCGCCGCGGCCACGCACCACCCAGGCCCGGCTGCCGCCCTCGCCCAGCAGCAGGAACGGCGTGGGCAGCCGCATCAGCCGGCCGGCGGCAGTGCAGACGACGCGGGCACCCAGGCCGATGCGCTCGGCCAGCCGCACCAGCGCCCCGGCGCCGATGCCGCTCTGCGGCAGCGGCACGGCGGCGCGCGCCTCGGCCTCGCCGAGCGGACGCTCGACGGCCTCGCACAGCCGCAGGAAGCCCGCCAGCACCGGATCGGCCGCCGCCGGCCCGGTGGGCGATGCGCCGGCCAGATCCGCCGTCGCCGCAGCAGCAACCATGCCGCCCTCCGCTGAAACCAGTGGGGCGACCGATCGCGATGAACCCTGATTTCTACCTAGTGGAAATCAATGCGACTCTTCAACAATCTTCGATTGAAGCTGCTGCCGTCAATCGAGGGCGAAGGCCAGGAATTTGAGATAGGCCGACTCGGGCAGGGCCGGATGAGTCGGATGGTCCGGTCCGGCGCCGGCGGCGCGCAGCAGCCGTCCGCCGCGGCCGGCATCCTTGATGCCGTCGAACACCGCCTCCAGGAACTGCGCCTCGGGCACGTTGTGCGAGCAGCAGGCGATGCAGAGGAAGCCGCCCTCGGCCACTAGGCCGGCCGAGCCCCTGGCCAGCTTGGCGTAGCCCCTGAGCCCGGCGCCGAGATCCTTCTTGGCCTTCACGAAGGGCGGCGGATCGGCGACGACCAGGCCGAATCGCTCCTTGGCGGCGGCCAGCTCGTCAACGGCGGCGAAGACGTCGTTGCGTCGGAACTCGCAGCGCCCGGCGACACCCTGGCGCTCGGCGCTGGCGCGGGCCAGGTCGAGGGCAGCCTCGGCCCGGTCGATGCCGAGCACCGAGCCCGCACCACCTGCCGCCGCGGCCAGCGCGAAGCCACCGGCATAGCTGTAGAGGTCGAGCATGCGCTGGCCCCTGGCCAGCCTGGCGACGAAGGCGCGGTTGTCGCGCTGGTCGAAGTACCAGCCGGTCTTCTGGCCGCCCATCACGTCGGCCACGAAGACCAGCCCGTTCTCCTCGATCTCGATGCGCGGTGCTGCCTCGCCCTTGGCGACCTGGACGGCGTCGCCGAGGCCTTCGAGCGCCCGCACCGGCGTGTCGCCGCGCACTACGATCGTCCTCGGCCGCAGCTCGGCGTCGACCGCCGCCACCGCGAGATCGGTGAGTCTGTCCCAGCCGGCGGTGTTGGGCTGCAGCACCACGGTGTCGCCCAGCCGGTCGATGACGAGGCCGGGCAGGCCGTCGGCCTCGGCATGGACGAGGCGGTAGAACGGCCGGTCGAACAGGCGATCGCGCACGGCCAGCGCCCGGGCTATCCGCCGCCGCACGAACTTCAGGTCGATCACCGCATCCTTGTTGCGGGTCAGCATCCGCGCGGCGATCAGCGAATGCGGATTGAAATGCGCCACGCCCATGACCTTGGCCTGGGCGGTCATGATGCGCACGACGCTGCCCGGCAGCAGCGCCTTGGCGGCGGCGTCGATCTCCAGCTCGTTCGAGAACAGCCACGGGCTGCCGCCACGGAAACGGCGGTCGCGTCCCGGCAGGATGCGGATGGTCGGGTAGGTCATCGGGAATGCCGCAATGCGGGAAGGCCGCGCAACATCGACCAAGCCGCCGCCGCTGACAAGTGGGGCCGGCCGGCCTAGGCTCTGCCGATCGTGGGGAGAGCCGCCATCATGGGTCGAATCCGACTGTTCGCCGTCCTGGCCTTGACCGTGGCGCTGGCGGTTCCGGCCGCCGCCCAGGACGCCGCGATCTACAACCCGCGCGCCCGCTCGCACCCGGTCTGGGCCGAGCACGGCATGGTGGTGAGCGAGGAGGCCGTGGCGACGCAGGTGGGCGTGGCCATCCTCGAGCAGGGCGGCAACGCCGTGGACGCGGCGGTGGCCGTGGGCTTCGCGCTCGCCGTGACCCTGCCGCGTGCCGGCAATCTCGGCGGCGGCGGCTTCATGCTGGTGCATCTGGCGAACGGCGAGAATGTCGCCATCGACTACCGCGAGACCTCGACCAGCGCCGCCTTCCGCGACATGTATCTCGATGCCTCGGGCAAGGCGGATTCGCGGCTGTCGCAGTTCCACGGGCTGGCGGTGGGCGTGCCCGGCACGGTGGCGGGGCTGGCGATGGCGCTGGAGCGCTACGGCACCATGAAGCTGCCGGAGGTGATCGGGCCCGCCCTGGAGCTGGCGGAAGACGGCATCACCGTCACGCCCGACCTCGCCGATTCGCTGCGCGGCGCCGCCAAGCGGCTGGCGCAGTGGCCGAGCACCGCCAAGGTCTTTCTCGAGCCGGACGGCGGCACCTACACACCGGGCGAGACGCTGCAGCAACCCGACCTCGCCGCCTCGCTGCGGCTGATCGCCGAGCAGGGGCCGGCCGGCTTCTACCGCGGGCCGGTGGCCGAGAAGATCGCGGCCGAGGTGCAGCGCGCCGGCGGCAACATGACGGTCGAGGATCTCGCCGGCTACGAGGCCAAGCTACGGGAGCCGGTGCGCGGCAGCTATCGCGGCTACGACATCCTCTCGATGCCACCGCCCTCGTCCGGCGGCATCCACATCATCCAGATCCTGAACCTGCTGGAGGCGTTCCCGATCGGCTGGCTCGGCCACAACAGTGCCGAGACCATCCACCTGATGGCCGAGGCGATGAAGCTGGCCTATGCCGACCGCAGCGAGCACCTGGGCGACCCCGACTTCGTAAAGGTCCCGGTCAAGGGGCTGACGAGCAAAGCCTATGCCGATTCGCTGCGGCCGAAGATCAACCGCTGGCGGGCGACGCCGGCGGGCTCGATCAAGCCGGGGGCACCGGCACCCTACGAGAGCGACCAGACCACCCACTATTCCGTGGTCGACAAGGACGGCAACGCCGTCGCCAACACCTACACGCTGAACTTCTCCTACGGCACCGGCCTGGTCGCCGATGGCACCGGCATCCTGCTCAACAACGAGCTGGACGACTTCTCGGCCAAGCCCGGCGTGCCCAACGCCTACGGGCTGATCGGCGGCGACGCCAATGCCGTCGAGCCGTCGAAGCGACCGCTGTCGTCGATGAGCCCGACCATCGTGCTGAAGGACGGTCGGCTCTTCCTCGTCACAGGCAGTCCGGGCGGCAGCCGGATCATCACCACGGTGCTGCAGATCATCATGAACATGATCGACCACGGCATGGGCGTGGCCGAGGCCAGCCATGCCACCCGCATCCATCACCAGTGGCTGCCCGACCAGCTCAGCGTCGAGGAGGGCCTGAGCCCGGACACACTGGCCCTGCTCGCCGGCAAGGGCCAGAACGTCGTGGTCGGCGCCACCTCGGGCAGCACCAACTCGATCGCCATCGGTCCCGACGGCTACCGCCTGGGGGCTGCCGACCCCCGGCGGCCGGCCGCATTGGCGGCGGGCTACTGAGCGAGGTAGCTCGGCACGGCCATCCCCACCAGGACGTGGGCGTCGGCGACCGGCAGGCCGCGCCGCTCGGCGATCGGCACCACGCCCGCCCAGCACGGCCAGGCGAGGTCCTCCGCATCGTCGCCCGGCGGACCGGAGCGGACCTTGGCCGAGACCTCCCCGAGGTCGAGCCAGAGCACCGTGGTGGCTTTCAGCTCCTGCGCCGTGGCCGGCCGCAGCTCGGCCCAGCGGCCGGGATAGAGCCGGTCGACGAAGGTCTCGAGCGCCCGGAGCTTGTGGTCGGGTTCCTCGACCAGATGCGCCATGCCCAGCGCCATCACCGAGCGGTAGTTCATGGAGTGGTTGAAGGCCGAGCGCGCCAGCACCAGCCCGTCGACATGGGTGACGGTCAGGCAGACCGGCACGCCGCCCGGCTTCAGGCTGCGCAGCATGCGGCTGGCCGAGGAGCCGTGCCAGTAGACCCGCTCGCCGTCGCGCCAGTGCGCCGTGGGCGTGACGTAGGGCTGGCCGTCGATGGCGTAGCCGACATGGCAGACCAGCGCGGCGTCGAGGATCGCATGCACGACCTCCCGCTCGTAGTGGCCGCGCTTGGGCATTCGCTTGACCCGGGTCCGCGGGGTCGGCGCATAGGCGTTCATGGCTGGAGGCTCCGGAAGTCGGCGCTCGACTAGGGCCATCCTGGCCCGTGGACGAGGGCCATTCGGCAGATCGCATGGTGCCAATTTCAGCACGTGGCGGATCGCCGCATCGCCGCTGCACTGTCGTCCGGCCGTGGCACCCTTACCTTGGTTGCTTGTTGTCACTGGCCGACGCCGGAGGTCCGCGATGTCGCCACGACCCGCGATCGACCCTGACACATCCGGGCTCGGCAGCTACGAGGCGATCGAGCACGAGCTGCGCACGCCGCTGACCTCGCTGCGCTCGCTGACCGAGATCCTGCGCGACTTTCCGGATCTCACGGATGCGCAGCGCGAGCGCTTCCTCGACAGCATGATCGCCGAGAACGAGCGGCTGAGCCGGACGGTCGACCAGCTGCTGGCCTGGATCGACAGCCGGGCGACGCCGCTCAGCTGACCTCGGGCCAGGTCTCGGCCAGCCGCGCACCGATGCGCAGCGGCTCGACGCGCCGCGCCAGCCCCGTCTCATCGTCGGTCTCGAGGTAGACGGCGCACAAGGTACCCTCGCCCAGCGCCGGCTCCAGCTTCGGCTGCGGCGTGTCGTGGCGCCAGCGGGCCAGGGCATTGAGCTTGTCCATGCCGATCACGGAATCGTAGTCGCCGGTCATGCCGACGTCGGTGATGTAGCCGGTGCCGCCGGGCAGGATCCGGGCGTCGGCGGTCGGGACGTGGGTGTGGGTGCCGGCGACCAGCGAGACGTGGCCGTCGAGGAAGTGGCCGAACGAGGTCTTCTCGCTGGTGGCCTCGGCATGGATGTCGACCAGGATGGCATCGCAGCTCCTGCCCAGCCGCCAGCGCTGCAGCTCGCGCTCGACGGCGCGGAAGGGGTCGTCCAAGGGCTTCATGAACAGCCGGCCCATCGCCTGCATGACGACGAGGCGCTGGCCGCGGGCGGTGCGCAGCTCGACGGTGCCGGCGCCGGGCGTGCCGGGCTGCATGTTGAGCGGACGGATCAGCCGCGGCTGCTGGGCGATGTAGGCGACGGCGTCCTTCTGGTCCCAGACGTGGTTGCCGGTGGTCACCACGTCGACGCCGGCGGCCAGGAACTCGTCGCAGATCCTGCCGGTGATGCCGAAACCGGCGGCGGCGTTCTCGCCGTTGACCACGAGCGCG
Organism: Geminicoccus sp.; assembly: GCA_035326425.1. Lineage (GTDB taxonomy): Bacteria > Pseudomonadota > Alphaproteobacteria > Geminicoccales > Geminicoccaceae > CALKJU01. The sequence continues at coordinate 20,291 of DAOLFG010000011.1, forward strand.
TCGAGGCGCAGGCGCTCCCGCATCTCGCCGATGCGCGCGAGCAGGATGGTGCGGCCGGAGCGGCCGACCACGTCGCCGACATAGAGCACACGCAAGCTGTCGTTCCCTCAGTCCCGCCCGTGACAATCGTGGAGTGCCACCTCGGTGGCAACCTGGTCGAGGCGCTGGTCGAAGGGGCCGACGGGCACCTCGTCCAGCCGCTGCGGCTCGAAGCCGAAGCCGATGGCGGGGGTCGGCCGGTCGCGGCGCAGCATCGCCAGCGTGCGGTCGTAGAAGCCGCCGCCATAGCCGAGGCGGAAGCCGCGCAGGTCGAAGCCCAGGAGTGGTGCGATCACGAGGTCGGGGAACAGCCGGGGGCTGGCGGCCGGCGGCTGCAGCACGCCCATCGCCACCTCCTCCAGCGGCTCGCCGGGCCGCCAGGCGTGGAAGTCCAGAGGCTGGCCGCGGCCGAGGATGCGCGGCAGCAGCACGATACGGCCGGCGGCGAGCAGCGAGCCGATCAGGGGGCCTGTGTCGATCTCGTCGCGGATGCCACGGAAGACCGCGACGGCGCGCGCCCTCGCCAGCCCTGGCGCAGACAGGGCGTGGCCGGCGGCGGCCAGTGCGGCAGCGGGCCGCAGCGCGGCATCGAACGCGCGGCGACGGTCGCGCAGCTCGCGGCGTCGCACGGCCTTCAGCTCATCGAGGGGAATGCTCAAGGCGCGCCGGCCATGAGCGGGAGAGCGGCGGAGCCACCATGGCCGTCCCGTCGGATTCGTCCCTGGGACCTGCTCAGCAGGTGGGCGCCATGTGACGTGACCAGGGCCACGTCAGGGACGGCTCCCGTTCGGAACGGAATAGGCCCAAGGCAAATGAAACGACGTACACGCACCGGGCAGCCCCGCCACGTGCATAGTTAGGCTTTCGCCAGGCCGCCCGCAAGCTGCTCGATCCTGGCGGCGACACGATCCAGCGCCTCGGCTGCCTGGCGCTCGCCGATGCTGGCGTCGTCGCTGGCCGTGGCGCGCAGCCGCCTGATCTCGTCGTTGGCGTCCGACAGCTCGTCGGCGATCATCAGGCCGACCATGACCAGCAGGCGGGCGTCACCGATCTGGCCGTGCTGCCGGGCGAGGTCGGCGACGCGGCCGTCGATGTAGCTGGCGAGCCGGCGCAGCCGCGGCTCCTCGCCATCGGCGCACTGCAGCTGGTGGCGGCGTCCATTGATCGTCAGCTCGAGCATCGGCATCGGCCGGCCTTTCCTAGCCCTCGACGATATCGGCGAGCTCGCCGATCGTGCGGTCGAGCTTGCCGGTCACCTCGCCGACGGTGTCGACCAGCGCCCGCTCGCGCGCCAGCGCCTCGTCGAGCGCCCGCCGCAGGCCGTCGCATTCGATCCGCAGCAGCTCGAGATCCCGGGCCAGCACGGCCTCGCTCTCCGATGACGGCGCCGGCGGCCGCACCGAGGCGTGCAGGCCCGCCTCCAGGCTCTCCAGGGCCCGCTCGAGCCGCTGGCGCGCGCCATCCAGAGTTGACATCGGCTCGCCGGTTCCGCGTCTACGTCCTTGATCGGCTTGACGTATTCGCACAGCGTAGCATGCGGCGTCAACGGGTCCGGACGCCTCGGAGACGAAGCCGGCGTCCTCGGCGAGCGCGATCTCGGGAGCTTCGGCCCGATCATCCGCTGCGCGCATCTGGTCAAGCGCGATTATTCTGGCATGCTATGATCTAATTCAACCCAGGCGGATATGGCCCGGATTCTGTTTTCGTCGGGAGCGGAATAGGCGTCGCGATAGGGCGTCGGAACTGTCCGATGGTGTTCAGTTCGCAACCGTTCATATTGGTATTCCTGCCGCTCACACTGCTGGCGGTGCTGCTGGCGCGACGGCTGGGCGGGCGCCTGGCAGTCGCGGTGACGCTCAGCCTCGCCTCCTTCGTGTTCTATGGCTGGTGGGACTGGCGGTTCCTGGGCCTGCTCTGGGCCTCGATCCTGTTCAATCACGCCTGGGGCCGGCTGCTGCTACGGCCCTATCCGGAGCGCCTGCGGCGCTGGCTGCTGGGGATCGGTGTCGCCGTCAACCTCGGCGTGCTCTGCTTCTTCAAGTATACCAATTTCTTCCTCGAGAACCTCGACCTGCTGACCGGGCACGACTTCTCGGCGCTGCACATCATCCTGCCGCTCGGCGTCTCGTTCATCACCTTCCAGAAGATCGCCTTCCTGGTCGACACCTGGCGCGACCGACCGGAGCCCTACAGGCTCGCCGACTTCGCGCTGTTCGTCAGCTTCTTTCCGCAGCTGATCGCGGGCCCGATCGTCCATCACAAGGAGATCATCCCGCAGTTCCAGCACCCGGACTTCGGCGTGCTGCGCCTGGCCGGGCTCAATCTCGGCCTCGCGGTGTTCGCCATCGGCCTCGCCAAGAAGGTGATGATCGCCGACAGCATCGCGCGCTGGGCCGACCCGCTGTTCGCCGTCGCCGCCGCCGGCGAGCCGCTCAGCAGCTTCGAGGCCTGGGGCGCTGCGCTGGCCTACGGCCTGCAGCTCTATTTCGACTTCTCGGGCTATGCCGACATGGCGATCGGGCTCGGCCTGATGTTCGGCCTGCTGCTGCCGCAGAACTTCGACCGGCCCTACGCCGCCCTGTCGATCGCCGACTTCTGGCGGCGCTGGCACATGACCCTGTCGCGCTTCCTGCGCGACTATCTCTACATCCCGCTGGGCGGCAGCCGGGACGGCCGCTGGCGCGAGCTGCGCAACCTGATGGTGACGATGCTGCTCGGCGGCATCTGGCACGGTGCGGCCTGGGCGTTCGTGGCATGGGGTGCCATGCATGGCGGCGCGCTGGTGGCGCAGCGGCTCTGGCGCATGGCGCGCGAGCGGCTGGGTCTGGGCTCGGCGCCGCCGCCTGTCGGCTGGCTGCTCACCATGCTGCTGGTCTTCATGGCCTGGGTGCCGTTCCGCGCCGAGAGCCTGGAGACGGCGGTGCACATGTGGCGGAGCATGGTGGCCGGGCCGCTCCTGCCCGACCGGGCGCGGGTGGCGCTGGGCGAGGGCCTGACCGACGGGCTGCTGGCGCTCGGCTTCCGGATCGAGGGGCCGCTGCACCTGGGCCTGCAGGAATGGCAGGTGGCGCTGCCGGTGCTGGGCGCCTCGTTCCTGCTCGCCATATTCCTGCCCGACGGACTGACCCTGGGACGGCGGCTGACCGCCGCGGTCGAGGCCGGCCGGCGGCCCGCCCTCGTCGTGACCAACGCCGCCTTGGTGGCGGCCCTCTTCGTCGGCTCCCTGATCTACATGAGCTACAACACGGTTTTCCTCTACTACCAGTTCTGAGGCGATCGGCATCCGCACGATGTCCATGCAGCGACTGTTCTTCGGCTCCTTCGTTGCCACGGCCCTGTTGCTGTGCGCGCTGATCGCCGGCATCGGTCTGTGGGTGGACCCGTTCGGGCATTTCCACGCGCCCGGCAGCGACGGCTTCGTGCGCGACCCGGCCTATACACTCAACCGGGCGTTGTACAAGATCGTGGAGTTCAGGCGCGAGGCCGAGCGGGCCGCCCACCTCGGCAAACGGCTGAGCGTGATCGTCGGCGACAGCATGAGCAACCAGATCGACCCCGAGCCGATCGAGCAGGCCTCCGGCGTCCGCGTGATCAACCTGTCCTACGGCCAGGCGACGCTGCAGGAGAACCTCGACCTGCTGGAGGAGATCGTCGGCCGCTATCCGATCGAGGAGATCGTCTGGGCCGTGCCGTTCCGCCGGTTCTGGAGCTACGAGACGACCCTGAAGGACGAGATGCCGCGAGCACTCCGCATGGCCAAGCACCCCTGGCTGCACCTGTTCACCTTCGAGAGCCTCAGGGCGTCGTGGTATGTGGCACGCCGGACTTGGCTCGGCATCGGGCTGACCGACCCCGACATCGGCCTCGAAGGCAAGGAGCGGATCGCCTACGACCTCTACAAGACCCGCGTCGACATCGGCCGGGAGAACCAGTGGCCCGACGACTTCGTCCGCCGCCTCGAGGACATCGAGCGCAGGATCCAGGCCAGCGGCGTGCGGCTGGCCTACGCCATCATGCCGGTCCATCCGGGACTGCTGGATCTCTACAAGGGGCTGCCCGACGACCGCTATCGCCGGTTCCAGGGCCTGTTCGCCGACCGCTGCGTGATCGACCTGCAGTTCGTCCGGCCCGGAGGATGGCAGCAGGAGCAGTTCCGCGACATCCTGCACCTGAAGCAGGAGCACCGGCCGGAGCTCGCGCGGCGCTTCGTCGAGGCCGAGTCGGTGGCTTGCACGCCCCAGTGACGGGCCGGGACGCTCGCCGAGTTGCCGGTTGATTTTTCGCCGGAACGGCGCAGGTTGCGCCTGTCCGGCGGGCGGCTCCTCCGCACGAGCCGGCCTCAAGGCAGCGCCTCGGCGAAATCGATTCATGAGCCAAGATTCCATAACCCACGACGACCTCGCCAATGCCCTGCGGGCGCTTTCCATGGATGCGGTCGAGAAGGCCCAGTCCGGCCATCCCGGCATGCCCATGGGCATGGCCGACGTCGCTGCCGTGCTGTTCACACGGCACATGAAGTTCTATCCGCAACGCCCCGAATGGCCTGATCGCGACCGCTTCGTGCTGTCGGCCGGGCACGGCTCGATGCTGCTCTATGCGCTGCTGCACCTGACCGGCTCGCCGGACATGCCCATCGAGGAGCTGGAGCGTTTCCGCCAGCTCGGCTCGCGCACCGCCGGCCATCCCGAGCACGGCCATGCGATGGGGATCGAGACCACCACCGGCCCTCTGGGACAGGGCCTCGCCAGCGCCGTCGGCATGGCGCTGGCCGAGCGGCTGCTGGCGGCCGAGTACGGCGCCGAGCTGGTCGATCACCGCACCTGGGTGATCGCCGGCGACGGCTGCCTGATGGAGGGGATCAGCCACGAGGCGATCTCGCTCGCCGGCCATCTCGGGCTGTCGCGGCTCGTGGTGCTGTGGGACGACAACCACGTCTCGATCGACGGCCCCACCGAGCTGTCGGTGTCGGACGACCAGATCGCCCGGTTCAAGGCCTGCGGCTGGGATTCCTGGGCCATCGACGGCCACGACCCCGAGGCCATCGACGCGGCGCTCACCAGGGCTCGCTCGGCGACCAGGCCGGTGATGATCGCCTGCCGCACCACCATCGGCAAGGGAGCCCCGACCAAGGCCGGGAAATCGTCGGTGCACGGGGCGCCGCTCGGCGCCTCGGAGCTCGAGGGTGCGAAGCGCAACCTCGGCTGGACGCACGGTCCCTTCGAGGTGCCCGAGGGGATCCGTCGAGCCTGGCGTGCCGCCGGCGATCGCGGTCTCGCCGCCGTCGAGGCGTGGCAGGCGCGGCTGGAGGCCAGCCCGCATCGCGCCGCGTTCGAGCGCATCGTCGCCGGCATCCTGCCCGACGGGCTGCACGAGGCGGTCGACGCCTACAAGCGCAAGCTCGTGCAGGACAAGCCGTCGTGGGCGACGCGCAAGTCGAGCCAGGAGGCGCTGCAGGTCCTGACCGCGGCAGTGCCCGAGATGGTCGGCGGCTCGGCCGATCTCACCCACTCCAACAACACCGACACCAGGTCGACGCCGCCGGTGCGACCGCACGAGCTCGCCGGGCGATACGTCTATTACGGCGTGCGCGAGCACGGCATGGTGGCGGCCATGAACGGCATGGCCGTGCATGGCGGGATCATCCCCTATGGCGGCACCTTCCTGGTGTTCACCGACTACTGCCGCCCCGCCATCCGTCTGGCGGCGCTGATGCGGCAGCGGGTGATCGTGGTCGGCACGCACGATTCCATCGGGTTGGGCGAGGACGGGCCGACGCACCAGCCGATCGAGCACCTGGCAGCACTGCGCGCCATGCCGAACCTGCTGGTGCTGCGTCCGGCCGATGCGGTCGAGACCGTCGAGTGCTGGCTGGCGGCGCTCGAGAACCGCGAGGGACCGGCGGTGCTGGCGCTGACGCGGCAGAACCTGCCGGCGCTGCGCACCGAGCATGTCGCCGAGAACCTTTGCGTCCGCGGCGCCTACCTCGTCCGAAAACCGAAGGGCCGGCGCGACGCCACGATCCTGGCCACCGGCTCGGAGGTCAGCATTGCCGTGGCGGCGGCCGGCGCACTGGCCGAGCAGGGCATCGAGGCCGCTGTGGCATCGATGCCGAGCTTCGAGCTGTTCGAGCGGCAGGATCCCGAGTACCGCGCCTCGGTGCTGGGCACGGCACCGCGCATCGCCGTCGAGGCCGCTTCCCCGTTCGGCTGGACGCGCTATGTCGCCAGCGAGAGCGACGTGGTCGGCATGACCAGCTTCGGTGCCAGCGGGCCGATCGCGGCGCTGTATCCCCATTTCGGCATCACCCCCGAGGCCGTGGCCGCCAAGGTGCGGCAGGCTCTCGGACGCAACTGAAAGGACTTGCCGCAATGACCGTTCGCGTCGCCATCAACGGCTTCGGCCGGATCGGCCGCAATATCCTGCGTGCCCTTTGCGAGTCGGGCCGCGACGACGTCACGGTGGTGGCGATCAACGACCTGGCGCCTCCGGCCACCAATGCGCACCTCTTCCGCTACGACAGCGTGCACGGCCGCTTCGCCGGCAAGGTCACGCTCGAGGGCGACGTGATGGATGTCGGCAAGGGCCCGATCCGGGTGCTGGCCGAGCGCGACATGGCCAAGCTGCCCTGGGGCAGCCTCGGCGTCGACATCGTCATGGAATGCACCGGCATCTTCACCAGCAAGGAGAAGGCCTCGGGCCATATCTCGGCCGGTGCGAAGAAGGTGCTGATTTCGGCTCCCGGCGACGGCGCCGACATGACGGTGGTCTATGGCGTCAACCACCAGGGCCTCAAGCCCGAGCACACGGTGGTCAGCAACGCCTCGTGCACCACCAACTGCCTGTCGCCGGTGGCCAAGGTGCTGCACGATCTGGTCGGCATCGAGCGCGGCCACATGACGACGATCCACGCCTTCACCAACGACCAGAACCTGCTCGACGTCTATCACAAGGACCTCTACCGGGCGCGTGCCGCCACCTGCTCGATGATCCCGACCTCGACCGGTGCGGCCAAGGCCGTGGGCCTCGTGTTGCCCGAGCTCAAGGGCAGGCTCGACGGCGTCTCGGTGCGCGTGCCGACGCAGAACGTCTCGCTGGTGGATCTCACCTTCGTGCCGAAGCGGGACACCAGCGCCGACGAGATCAACGGTGCGCTGAAGGCCGCGTCCGAGGGCTCGCTCAAGGGCATCCTCGCCGTCACCAGCGAGCCCCTGGTGTCGATCGACCTCAACCACAATCCGGCCAGCTCGACGGTCGACCTCAAGGCCACCAAGGTCATCGAGGGCAAGCTCTGCCGCGTCGCCAGCTGGTACGACAACGAATGGGGCTTCTCGAACCGGATGTGCGACACCGCCGCACTGATGGGCAAGCTCTGAGCCGAGCTGCCGGGCGGCGATGACACCCGACTGTCATCGCCGCCTCATGTCGTTGCCACCGATGGTCTCTATGCGCTGCCGCCAACGCAGCCGCAGGGGCCGTCGGCATGCCAGCCTACTCGACGACCGACACGCTCATCGTCTCCGACCTCCACCTGGGCATTCCCGCCAGCCGCCCGGGTGACGTCCTCGACCTGCTGCTGCACTGGCGCTGCGCCCGGCTGATCCTGCTGGGCGACGTTTTCCACGATCTCCACCTGCGCCACCTGGGCGTCGATGGCTGGCGCCTGCTCCGCCACCTGCGGGAGCTCGCCGCCGGCGGCGGCACCGAGCTGGTCTGGATCAAGGGCAACCACGACCGCGGCATGCACGAGGTCGTGGCCATGCTGACCGGCGTGCGGATGCGCGAGAGCTATCGCTGGACCTGCGGCGGCCGCAGCCACCTGGCGCTGCACGGCGACCGCTTCGACCGCTTCCTCACCAACAACCGCCGCATCTGCCGCGCCCTTTCCGGAGCCTACGGCTTCTGCCAGCGCCGGCTTTCGCGGCGCGGCCACTGGCCCGGCATGGTCGACCGGCTGCACGGCCGGCTCACCGGCCTCGGCGAGCAGGTGGCGACCCGCGCCTCGCGCTTCGCCATGCGCCGCGCGGCGGACGTGGTGTTCTGCGGCCATACCCACGAGCCGGTGCACCGGCGGTTCGAGCATCCGGTCTCGGGCGGTGCCGTCGACTACTACAATGCCGGATCCTGGGTCGACCGGCCCTCCAGCTTCCTCGCCGTCGACGCCGATGGCGTGCGCATCGAACGCCATCCCTGAAGCCACGAGCAGGAGACGCCCGGATGGCCCGGTCGCTGATCCACGAAGCCGCCGCCTCGGCGGCCGCGCTGTCGCCGCGCGGCCTCCTCGAGCGCCTGTTCGCCAAGGCGTTCGAGGGGCTGGTCTACCCGCAGATCTGGGAGGACCCACTGGTCGACATGGTGGCGCTGGGGATAGGTCCGACGACGCGGATCGCCACGATCGCCTCGGGCGGCTGCAATGTGATGAGCTACCTGACGGCGGGACCGGCCGAGGTGCTGGCGGTGGACCTCAATCCCCACCATCTGGCACTGCTGCGCCTGAAGCTGGCGGCAGCCGGCGCCCTGCCCGGCCCCGACAGCTTCTTCCGCTTCTTCGGCCGGGCCGACGAGCCGGGCAACGTGGCGCTCTACGACCGCTGGCTGGCGCCCGTGCTGGACCGCGCCGCCCGCGACTACTGGGAGGGCCGCGTCGGCGGTCGGCGGCGGATCGAGGGGTTCGCGCGCGGCTTCCATCGCCGGGGCCTGCTCGGCAGGACGATCGGCGCGGCGCACCTGCTGGCGAAGCTGCACGGCCGCGATCCGGCGAGGATGCTCGAGGCTTGGACCGTCGCGGAACAGCGCCGGGCGTTCGACGAGATCCTGGCGCCGCTGTTCGACAGCCCGGTCGTGCGTGCCCTGTTCAGGCTTCCGGTCGCGTATTTCGGCCTCGGTATTCCGCCGGCGCAGCTCGAGGCGATGCGGGTCGGCGGCGGCGATCTCGCGGCACTGGTTCGCGAGCGCGTCCGGCGGCTGGCCTGCGACTTCCCGCTGGGCGAGAACTATTTCGCCTGGCAGGCGTTCGGCCGGCGCTACCAGCCGGGCGGCTCGCTGCCGCCCTATCTGGAAGGCCGGCACTTCGCCGCGGTGCGCACCCATGCGCGCTGCGTGACGCCACGCTTGGCGCCAATGACCCGGGCCCTGGCCGAGCGCCCTGCCGGCAGCCTCGATGCCTTCGTGCTGCTCGACGCCCAGGACTGGATGACCGACGGCCAGCTGGCCGCGCTGTGGGCGCAGATCGACCGCACCGCAGCCCCGGGGGCGCGCGTCATCTTCCGCACCGCCGCTGCCCGTCTGCCCCTCGAAGACGCGGTCGGTGACCTGCTCGCCGGCTGGCGCTACGAGGCCGAGCGCAGCCGTGAGCTGCATGGCCGCGACCGGTCGGCGATCTATGGCGGCTTCCACCTCTATCAGCGCGCCGCATGAGCAGCGACGTCGCCGGCCGCATGGACCGGATCTACCGGCCGCAGCGCTGGATCTACGACCTGACGCGCAAGCCCTACCTGATCGGCCGCGACCGGCTGCTGCGGGAAATCGCGCCGGCGCCGGGAGAGAGCATCGTCGAGATCGGCTGCGGCACCGGCCGCAACTTGGTGAAGCTGGCTCGGCTGCATCCTGCGGCGCGGCTGGTCGGCGTCGAGCCCTCGGGCGTGATGCGCGAGGCCGCGGTCGCCGCGTTCCGTCGCCACGATGTCGACGCCCGCCTGATCGCCGGCACCGCCGAGGGGCTGACGACGGCGACCCTGGGCCTGCCGGGCGGGGCCGAGCACGTGGTGTTCTCCTATGTGCTGTCGATGATCGGCGATCCGGCCGCCACCGTCAGCCACGCGCTGACGCTGCTGCGCCCCGGGGGCCGGCTGCACATCGTCGATTTCGCCGACATGGCCGACCTGCCGCCGTTGGCCGCCGCGGCGCTGCGGACATGGCTCGGCTGGTTCGAGGTGACGCCCCGGCCGGATGCGGCCGAAAGGCTGGAGCTGCTGGCAGCGTCTGGGCATGGCCGGCTCGAACGCCGCCGCCTGCTCGGCGGCTATGCCGAGCTGCTTCGCTTTCAGCTCGGCTGACGCTCGGCGACGATCCGCACCCCGCTCAGCCGGCCGGTGCCGTAGAGGCCGACGAAGAAGGCGTAAGTGTCATCCCAGCGGCGGAAATGCGCCTCGCCGAAGCGCTCGACCGTGGTGTCCCTCAGGCCGCGGTACATCTCCAGCCGCTGGCGGAGGATCCCGGTCCAGGGAGCGCCCAGGTTCTCGCGGACGACCACCTTGTAGCCGGCATCCTCGAGCAGCCGCTGATAGTCGTCGGACGAGGCCAGCTCCAGGAAGGTCATCTCCTTGCGCAGGCGCTCCTCCTCGGCAGCGGAGAGCCCGTCGGCGCGGACGATGTCGGTGAAGGCGATGCGTCCCCCCGGGCGGACGACCCGGGCGCATTCGGCGACGAGCCGCGGCTTGTCCGGAACATGCGCCCAGGCCTCCTGGCCGATGACGACGTCGAAGGCGGCATCGGCGAACGGCATCTCCAGCGCATTGCCGAGGCGGAAATCGACCCAGTGGCTCAGGCCGACGAGGCGCGTCAGGTGGATGGCGGCGCGGTGGCGGCTCTCGGTGATGTCGAGGCCGGTGACCCGGCAGCGGTAGCGGTGCGCCAGGTAGCGGGCGGGGCCGCCGACGCCGCTGCAGACGTCGAGGATGTGGCAGGAGGGATCGATGCGCGCCAGCGCCGCCAGCTCGTCCACCACCGCGAGGCCGCCGAAATGGTCCTGGTCGTGCTCCTGCAGGATGTCCTCGGTCAGTGTGTCGAGGTCGACGCCGCGGTCGGCCAGCTTCCTCAGGATCTGCTCCTCGTTGATCGGATGGGTCTCGTAGAAGCCGACGACCGATTCGATGCCCGGCGCTCCCGCCATCGCTGCCTCCCGGTGTGCCTCGCCCGGCGACGTTAAGATCCCGTTAACCATCACACCATGATGTCGAGGCATGACCGCGACGGCCATGGTCGCGAAGGCTAACCTCGGACCCAAGGAAAGTCCGAGGAAACGCCCATGCCCCGTCCGGCGCCGGCCCTGGCCTGTGCCTTGTGTCTCGTGATGGGTGCGGCTGCCGCCGACAATAGGCCGGCCGGCATTCCCGCCGTGATCGACGGCGACACGCTCGACCTGCACGGCCAGCGCATCCGCCTGTGGGGCATCGACGCGCCCGAGAGCCGGCAGCTCTGCCAACGTGGCGGCAGCCCCTGGCGGTGCGGCCAGGCGGCGGCCCTGGGGTTGGCCGACCGCATCGGCCGCCGGCCGGTCGCCTGCGAGGTGCGCGACACCGACCGCTGGGGCCGGCTGATCGCGCTGTGCCGGCAGAACGGCGAGGACCTGTCGGAGTGTATGGTGCGCGGCGGCCTCGCGCTGGCGTTCAGGCGCTATGCCCGGGACTATGTGCCGGCGGAAGACGATGCCCGCACCAGGCGCCGAGGGCTGTGGTCCGGCGCCTTCGCCCCGCCCTGGGCCTGGCGGCGGGACAAGGACGCACCGATGACGACGGCAGAGGCCAGATAAGTCCGCCAGACAATGTCATGACAGACCTGCCGTGATGTGCTAGAACCTACCAAGGAGGTTGGCATGTCCACGACGGTCCGATCCGAAAAGCTCGATCTGCGAGTGACGGCGGAGGCCAAGCAGATGCTCGCCGCCGCTGCCCGGGCAACCCGGCGCTCCTTAAGCGAGTTCGTGCTCGAAAGTGCATTGGCCCGCGCCCAGGAGACCTTGCCCGACCGACAGCGGTTCGGGCTCGACGCCGACAGGTGGGAAGCCTTCCTCCTGGCGCTGGATGCACCTCCCCGACCGCTGCCCAGGCTAAAGCACTTGTTCGACGAGCCGAGCCCGTTCGAGCGCGGATCGGCGGAATAGGTGCTGCAGATCGAGAAGCTGCGTCGCGGTCACGCCGTAGACAGCTTCGATTGCGGCAAGGAGCAACTCAACCGCTTTCTGATTCGGTTTGCGTTGCAGAGCCAGCTGGCGAACGCCTCACAGACCTATGTGGGGGTGGCAGGCGAGCAAATCGTCGGCTTCTATACGCTGGCATTCGGCGATGTCGCCTATGACGACGCGCCGGAACGCCTGCGCAAAGGAATGGCACGCCATTCCGTGCCATTGATGGTCCTGGCCCGGTTGGCGGTTGCCAAGACGTGGAGCGGCAGAGGCCTGGGCTCGGGACTCCTCAAGGACGCCATGCGCCGGACACTCGACGCCTCGGCCATAGCCGGTCTGCGTGCCCTGGCCGTCCATGCCAAGGACGAGGAGGCGCGGCGGTTCTACGAGCACTTCGACTTCATCGCCTCGCCGACCGATCCTCTGCATCTGTTCGTGCTACTGAAGGACGTGCGTTCCTTGTCAGGCTGACGCCGCCAGCTCCGGCGTCGCCTCGATCAGCAGGCCGCGCAGCTTCTCGTAGATGGCCGGGTTGCCGGCGACGAGGGTGCCGGAATCCAGCGGGTTGCCGTCGCCCTCGATGCGGCCGACGCGGCCGCCGGCCTCGCGGATCAGCAGCACGCCGGCGGCGACGTCCCAGGGCTTGCAGTCGTATTCCCAGAAGCCGTCCTGCCGGCCGGCGGCGATGTAGGCGAGATCGAGCGAGCAGGCGCCGAGGCGGCGCAGGCCGCCGGCCTCGTCGGCGATGCGGTCCATCTGCCTGGTGAAACCCCTGGCGCGGCCCGGCCAGTCCTGGATCGGCAGGCCGCAGCCGATAAGAGCGCGACGGAAATCGCTGCGGGCGGAGACGCGCAGGCGGCGGTCGTTGAGGTAGGCGCCGGCACCCTTCTCGGCGGTGTAGAGCTCGTCGCGCAGAGGGTCGTAGATGACGCCGGCCGTCAGCTCGCCGTGCTGCTCGAGGGCGATCGAGATCGCCCAGTGCGGCAGACCGTGCAGGAAGTTGGTGGTGCCGTCGAGCGGGTCGACGATGAAGCGGTTGTGCGGGCTGCGGCCCTCGATGACCCCCTCCTCCTCGAGGAGGAAGCCGTAGTCCGGCCGCGCCTTGGCCAGCTCCTCACGGATCTCCTGCTCAGCGCGGCGGTCGGCGATGGAGACGAAATCGCCCGGCCCCTTCACCGACACCTGCAGCTGCTCGACCTCGCCGAAGTCGCGCACCAGCCGCTTGGCGGCGCGGAAAGCGGCGCGGCAGAGGATTTCGATCGCCGCCGAACGGCGGGCACCGGAACGCATCATCTCGATCCTTGCGGCTCAGTCCTTGGCGCGGGCGACGTAGCTGCCGTCATTGGTGTTCACGACGATGCGGGTGCCGGTCTCGATGTGCGGCGGCACCATCACCCGCAGGCCATTCTCCAGCCGTGCCGGCTTGTAGGACGAGGCGGCGGTCTGGCCCTTCACCACCGGATCGGCCTCGACGACCTCGAGCGCCACGGTGTCGGGGATGGCCACCGACAGCGGCTGGCCGTCATAGGAGCGCACGGTCACCACCATGCCCTCCTGCAGGTAGTCGGCGCGGTCGCCCAGCAGCGCCCGGTCGAGCGTCACCTGCTCGAAGGTCTCCTGGCTCATGAAGTTGAGCTGGTGTCCCTCGGCATAGAGGAACTGGAACTGCGCCGGCTCCAGCTCGATCTGCTCGACGGTCTCGGAGGTGTTGAAGCGCTGGTTGAGCTTGGTGCCGTCGGTCAGGCAGCGCAGCTCGGCCTGGAGGTAGGCCGGGCCCTTGCCCGGCTTGACGTGCTCGCCCTTGACCATGGTCCAGAGCTTGTCGCGGTAGGCCAGGAAATAGCCGGGCTTCAGCTCGTTGACGTTGATCTTCATCGCCCGTTCCGCATCGCTGCTTCCGCCGCCTTCACCGCCTCGGCCAGCTCGCCCAGCGCCGCCAGGGAGACATTAGGCCCGAAGGCCAGGAGGCCGGCACCGGCCCTCGCCAACGGTTCCACCATGTCCGGGGTGATCGCTCCGGCGGCGGCACAGGGCAGCACCGAGATCCCGCTCCACCATTCCACGAGCTCGACCAGGCGGTCGCGGTCGGCGGCGCGGAAGGTCACATAGTCGGCACCGGCCTCGCCGGCAACCATCGCCTCGTGGCGGGAGGCATGCGCCTCGGCGCCGACCAGCGCCCCGTCTCCCAGCCGCCGCCGCGCCTGCGCGACCTCGGCGGCCGCGACATGCACCCCATCGGCGGCGGTGTCGAGGTCGTGCAGCGCCAGCAGCGCGCAAGGGACCGCCCGGCAGACCGGCAGCAGTGCCGCGATCCGCTCCGGCGAGCCCTTGGCGACCACACCGGCGAAAGGGCCGACGGCCAGATGCCGCTGCAGGGCCTCGGCGCCGGCATCGTCGGCCAGGAACAGGATGAGCCGGAGGCCCGCGTCCTCCGGCTCGATCCATTCGCTGTCGCGGCTCACTTCTGGCCCAGATAGATTCCCGTGACCTGCTCCAGCAGCGCCAGCGCGTCCTGCTTGGAACGCTGGAAGCTGTTGCGGCCCATGATCGAGCCGTTGCCGCCGCCGGCCGCGATCTGCCTGACATCCTCGAGGATGCCGGCGTTGTCCTTGGCCTCGCCGCCGGAGAACACGACGATGCGCTTGCCGTTGAAGCAGCACTGCATGACGTGGCGCACGCGGTCGGCCAGCGTGTCGTCGGCTAGCTTGGCCTTGTCGTAGGTGCCCTTGGCGGCCTCGAGGTCGATGCCCTTGGACGGCGGCTTGACCTTGATGATGTTGGCCCCCATCAGCGCCGCCATGTGCGCGGCGTAGGCGACGATGTCGAGGGCGGTCTCGCCCTGCTTGGAGACCTTGCCGCCGCGCGGGTAGGACCAGACCACGACGACGAGGCCCTTGCTCTTGGCCTCGCGGGTGATCTCGCGCAGCTCCTCCATCTGCTGATAGCAGTAGTCCGAGCCCGGATACATGGTGAAGCCGACGCCGACGCAGCCCAGCCGCAGCGCATCGCTCACGGTGGCGGTGACGGCCTGGTCCTGCAGGTTGGACAGCGAGTTGGCGCTGTTGAGCTTGAGGATCAGCGGCACCTCGCCGGCGAAGCTGTCGCAGCCCTGCTCCAGCGGCCCGAGTGGGGCGGCATAGGCCGACAGCCCGGCCTCGATCGCCAGCTCGAACAGGTAGTGCGGATCATAGGCCGCGGGATTGGGGGCGAAGCTGCGCGCCGGCCCGTGCTCGTAGCCCTGGTCGACGGGCAGGATGACGACCTTGCCGGTGCCGGCGAGCTTGCCCTGCATCAGGATCCTAGCGAGATTGGTCTTCACGCCCGGATATTCGCCCTCGTACCAGCCGAGGATGTCCTTGACTTGCCTGGTCACACGCATGGTGCCGCCACCTCTGTAGTTGGCCCTTCGGTTCGGGGCGGAATGTACACGGGCGGAGGTTGCGGACAAGCAAACGGCGCAGTCCGGAGGCCGGCGGCGGCAGCCGGAGCGGACACGTTGCCGCTAGGGCTCCAGCTCGACGTCCCAATAGAGATAGTCGCGCCAGCTCTGGTGCAGGTAGTTGGGCGGGAAGGAGCGGCCGTTGACGCGCAGCTCGTGCGCCGTTGGCACCACCGGCCTCGCTGCCGGATGCATGCCGCATTCCTTGGGAAGGCGGTTGCCCTTGCGCAGGTTGCAGCGGTTGCAGGCGGTGACGATGTTGGTCCAGCATGTCCTGCCGCCGCGCGAGCGCGGCACGAGGTGGTCGAAGGTCAGCTCCGGCGCCGGGAACGGCGCCAGGCAGTACTGGCAGGCGAAGCGGTCGCGCAGGAAGACGTTGAACCGGGTGAAGGGCGGCCTGCGGTTCTGCGGGATGTACTCCTTCAGCGCTACGACGCTCGGCAGCTGGAAGTCCATGCCGGGCGAGTGGATGTAGCGGTCGTAGTGCGAGACGATGGCGACGCGGTCCAGGAAGATGGCCCGGACCGTGTCCTGCCAGCTCCACACCGACAGGGGGAAGTAGCTGAGCGGCTGATAGTCGGCGTTGAGGACGAGGGCCGGGCAGGCCGCCAGGGAGAGAGGTGCAGCGCCCGGCCTCATGCAGGTCAGGCTCCGGTACTGAGGAACACCGCGTTCCAGATGATGGTCATCGGCCCCTCTCCCGCCCGCAACGACCCCTTAGCTCGACTTGTCTTGGAAGTACCTCAGCTACGTGATTGTTTCAAGACGCGAAGACGGCACGGGAGACATGCGCATGGGCCGCGGTCGGGGCTGGACGAGGCGGGCAATGGCGCGGGCCGGCCTGGGGCTGCCGCTGCTGGCGCTGGGCGGGCAGCAGGCCAGTGCGGCGGGCGAGCTGCCCTGGCACCACCTGCCGGGCGGCGGCTTCCGCAACCCGCCGGGCAGCCCGGTGAGCCAGGCCAGCCGCGGCGACTGGTGGTCGTTCATGTACCGCCGGCTGATCGCCGCCGATCCGCCGGTCGAGCTGCCGGCGGGCCATGTGCTGGGGCCGCGGGCGACGCTGGCCGGGCTGGACGAGGTCCCCGGCGACAGCATCACCTGGCTCGGGCACGCCTGCTTCCTGATCCGGCTGGGTGGGCTCACGCTCGTCACGGATCCCTATCTCGCCGAGCATGCCTCGCCGCTGCCGCCCTTCGGCCCGAAGCGCTTCGCGCCCGCCCCCCTCGCCGCCGCCGATCTGCCACGCATCGACATCGTGCTGCTTTCGCACAACCACTACGATCATCTCGACCTGCCGAGCCTGCGGACCATCGGCCAGCGCCACCGGCCGGCGGTCGTGACCGGGCTCGGCGTATCGCGCTACCTCGATCGCGGGCTGTTCGGCACGATCTACGAGCTCGACTGGTACCAGCGGCTCGACCTCGGCGGCGCGGCGATCACCGCGGCACCGGCGGTGCATTTCTCCAAGCGCGGCTTCTTCGACCGCAACGCCACGCTGTGGTGCGGCTTCCGTATCGAGGCGGCGGGACGGTCGGTGCATTTCACCGGCGACACCACCTTCGCACCGGTGTTCGCCGAGACGGGCCAGCGACTGGGGCCGGCCGAG
Source organism: Geminicoccus sp. (assembly GCA_035326425.1). Classification (GTDB taxonomy): domain Bacteria; phylum Pseudomonadota; class Alphaproteobacteria; order Geminicoccales; family Geminicoccaceae; genus CALKJU01. The sequence continues at coordinate 37,274 of DAOLFG010000011.1, forward strand.
CTGGCGCTGGTGCCGATCGGCGCCTACGAGCCGCGGGCCCTGATGGTCGGCTCGCACTGCACGCCCGAGGAGGCGGTCGAGATCGGCCGCGTGCTGGGCGCGCGGACCATGTGCGGCATGCACTGGGGCACCATCCGGCTCACCGACGAGCAACCGTTCGAGCCGCCGGTGCGCTTTCGCGCCGCCATGCGGGCTGCGGGCTATCCCGACGATGCGGCCTGGGTGCTGGCGCTGGGAGAGACGCGGGCGATGCCGGCGGCGGTCAGTTGACGGCCCTCGGCCCGTCGGGGGCGTCGAGCGAGAAGGCCGGGATGCCGACCTCGAAGCTGTGGCCGCGCTCGTCGACCATGCCGTAGCTGCCGACCATGATGCCGGTGGGCGTGGGCAGCGGTGCGCCGCTGACGTACTGGAACTGCTCGCCGGGACCGAGGCGCGGCTGCTCGCCGACGACGCCGTCGCCGCGGACCTCGCGGATGGTGCCGTGGCCGTCGATGATCCGCCAGTAGCGCCGCAGCAGCTGGACGGTATCACTGCCCTCGTTGGCGATGGTGACGCGGTAGCCGAACACCCAGCGGTGCTCGGCGGGCTTGGACTGCTCGTCGTGGTAGAACGGCTCGACCGAGACGCGGATCGAGCGCGTGGTCTCGGAATACATGGCAAGCCCTCCCCCGTCGCCGCGCCGGCGCATCCTACCGCCCGAGCCGCTCGCGCTCCAGCCTGCGCAGCTCGGCCCGCACCACCTTGCCGGTGGCGGTGAGCGGCAGGGCATCGACGAAGGCGATGTCGCGCGGCACCTCGTGGGCGGCGAGGCGCGTGCGGACATGGGCGCGCAGCTCGTCGGCCAGCGCGTCGCCGGCGGCGATGCCCGGCCTGGTGACGAGAAACGCCTTGATGCGCTCGCCGCGAATCTCGTCCGGCACGCCGATGACGGCGGCCAGCGCCACCGCCGGATGGCGGCAAAGGCATTCCTCGATCTCGGCCGGGCCGATGCGGTAGCCGGAATTGTTGATGAGATCGTCGCTGCGGCCGACGAAGGTGAGCCAGCCGTCGGAGTCGGCCCGGCCGATGTCGCCGGTGACCAGCCAGTCGCCGCGGAACTTCGCGGCGGTGGCTTCGGGGTTGTTCCAGTACCGCAGGAACATCACCGGGTCGGGCCGGCGGACGGCGATGTCGCCGGCCTCGCCCGCCGGCAGGCGACGGCCCTCGCCGTCGATGACGGCGACGTCGTGGCCCGGCACCGGCACGCCCATGGCGCCGCTGCGGCGCGGCAGCAGCGACTGCATGCTCGAGACCAGCAGGTTGGCCTCGGTCTGGCCATAGAACTCGTTGACGCCGATGTCGAAAGTGCCGCGCACCCAATCGACCAGCGCATCGCCCAGCGGCTCGCCGCCGCTGCCCATCGAGCGCAGCCGCACCGGCGCCGCATGCGCCTCGATGCCGGCGCTCGCCATCAGGCGCAGCGCCGTCGGCGGCATGAAGACGTTGCGGACCTCGTGCCGGGCCATCAATGCCAGCGCCGCCTCGGGATCGAATCGGCCGCCGGGGCCGGCTACTACCGGCACGCCGAAGTAGAGGCTGGGCAGCAGCACGTCGAGCAGGCCGCCGATCCAGGCCCAGTCGGCCGGCGTCCAGAAGCGGTCGCCGGCCTGCGGGAACTGCTCCTGCGGCATCTGCACGCCCGGCAGATGGCCCAGCAGCACCCGCTGAGCATGGAGCGCCCCCTTAGGCGGGCCGGTGGTGCCGGAGGTGTAGATGATGAGCGCCGGATCGTCGGCCGCGGTCGCCACCGCCTCGCGGCTGTCGGCGGCCCGCGCCATCGCCGGTGCCAGCGGCTCGGTTCCGGCGGCAGCTCCGTCGACGCACCAGATCCGCTCGAGGGCGGGCAGGCGGTCGCGGATGGCGGCGAGCTTTCCGGCACCCGCCATATCGGTGACGAGGACGCGGGCGGCGCTGTTCTGCAGCCGGTATTCGAGCGCGTCGGGTCCGAACAGCTGGAACAGCGGCACGGCGATGCCGCCGAGCTTGGCGCAGGCGAGATGCGCCAGCAGGGTCTCGACGCGCTGGCCGAGCAGGATGCCGAGCCGGTCGCCGCGGTCGAAGCCCTCGGCCGCCAGAAGGTTGGCGAGGCGCGAGGCGCCCCGCTCCAGGTCGCGAAAGCCGTGGGTGTGGGCCGAGCCGTCCGGGCGCAGCTCGATCAGCGCCGGCGCGTCGCCTCGCCTGGCATGGCGGGTGCAGCAGGCGACCGACAGGTTGAAGGCTGCCGGCACCTCCCAGCGGAACACCCGCCTGATTGCCTCGAAGCTGTCGGCGCGCGGCAGCATGCTTGCCCCTCCCCCGGACGGCGGCTCCTCAACCGAATCTTAACTATGGTGCGCGCCTCATAGAAGCCGAGGATGACGAGCGCGCGGGGCGTCGGGCATGGGAAAGCGGGCCTTGATCACCGGGATCACCGGCCAGGACGGCGCCTATCTCGCGGCACTGCTGCTGAACAAGGACTACGAGGTCCACGGCATCAAGCGCCGCTCCTCCTCGTTCAACACCAGCCGCATCGACCCGCTCTACGTCGACCCGCACGACCAGGGAGCGCGGCTGTTCCTGCACTATGGCGACATGACCGACGCCACCAACCTGATCCGCATCGTGCAGGAGGTACAGCCCGACGAGATCTACAACCTGGCCGCGCAGAGCCACGTCATGGTGAGCTTCGAGACGCCGGAGTACACCGCCAATGCCGACGGCATCGGCACGCTGCGGCTGCTGGAGGCGATCCGAATCCTCAAGATGGAGCGGCGGGTCAGGTTCTACCAGGCCAGCACCTCGGAGCTGTACGGCAAGGTGCAGGCCGTGCCGCAGAACGAGACGACGCCGTTCTTCCCGCAGTCGCCCTACGCCACGGCCAAGCTCTACGGCTACTGGATCACCCAGAACTACCGCGAGGCCTATGGCATCCACGCCAGCAACGGCATCCTGTTCAACCACGAGAGCCCGATCCGCGGCGAGACCTTCGTCACGCGCAAGATCACGCGCGCCGTGGCGGCGATCGAGCTCGGGCTGCAGGACACCTTGTGGATCGGCAATCTCGACGCCCGGCGCGACTGGGGCCATGCCCGCGACTATGTGCGGGGCATGTGGCTGATCGCCCAGCAGGAGCGGCCCGACGACTATGTGCTCGCCACCGGCGAGACCCATTCGGTGCGCGAGTTCGTCGAGCTGGCCTTCGCCGAGGTCGGCCGCGAGATCGCCTGGCGCGGCAGCGGGCCGGAGGAGCAGGGCGTCGACGCCGCGAGCGGTGCGGTGCTCGTGAAGGTCGATCCGCGCTATTTCAGACCGCTGGAAGTGGCTTTCCTGCAGGGCGATCCCGCGAAGGCGCGCGAGAGGCTGGGCTGGCGGCACGAGACCAGCTTCGCCAAGCTGGTGCGCGAGATGGTGACGGCCGACCTCGAGGCCGTCGGCCGCGAGGGCCGGAACGGCAGGGAATGACGCCGCCGCTGTTCGAGCTCGCCGGTCGCAGCGTCTTCGTCGCCGGCCATCGCGGGATGGTCGGCAGTGCCCTGGTGCGCCGGCTGGAGCGCGAGCCGGTGCGGCTGCTCACCGCCGATCGGGCCGAGCTCGACCTCACGCGCCAGGCCGAGGTCGAGCGCTGGATGGCGAAGAGCCGGCCGGAGGTGGTGATCGTGGCGGCGGCGAAGGTGGGCGGCATCCTCGCCAACGACCGCAGCCCGGCGGACTTCCTCGCCGACAACCTGCTGATCGAGACCAACCTGATCCGGGCAGCGCACGAGCAGGGTGTGGCGAAGCTGCTGTTCCTCGGCTCGTCCTGCATCTACCCGAGGCTGGCGCCGCAGCCGCTGAAGGAGGATGCGCTGCTCACCGGCCCGCTCGAGCCCACCAACGAGTGGTACGCCGTCGCCAAGATCGCCGGCATCAAGCTGTGTGCCGCCCACCGCCGGCAGCACGGCCGCGACTTCATCAGCGCCATGCCCACCAACCTCTACGGGCCGCACGACAATTTCGACCTCGAAAGCTCGCACGTCGTGCCGGCGCTGATGCGCAAGATGCACGAGGCCAAGCTGTCGGGCGCGGCCGAGGTCGAGATCTGGGGCACGGGCACGCCCCGGCGCGAGCTCCTGCACGTGGCCGACCTCGCCGAGGCCTGCCTGTTCCTGCTGCGGCACTATTCGGACGAGATGCACGTCAATGTCGGCTGCGGCACGGACCTCACGGTTCGCGAGCTGGCCCTGACGATCCGCGAGGTGGTGGGATTCGACGGCGAGCTGCGTTTCGATCCCCGCTACCCCGACGGCACGCCGCGCAAGCTCATGGACGTTTCCCGGCTGACCGCGCTCGGCTGGCGGCCGGGTATCGAGCTGCGCGACGGCCTCGCCTCGACCTATGCGTGGTACGTCGGCAACACCCGCCGCTAGGGAACGGAAAGCCTGGTGGCCTGCATCGACGGACGGTCATCGAAAGCGGCGGCCCAGGCGGCGAGATGCGGGCGGCCCTTGCGCCAGTCCTCGGACGCGAAGCGCAGGTCGAGATAGCCGAGGGCACAGCCGACAGCGATCCGGCCGACGTCGGGCTCCTGGCCCAGCTCCTCGATGTGGGCCTCCAGCCAGTCGAGGGCGGCGTCGACCCGCCCCTTCAGCTTGGCGAGGTGGCCGGGCGACTGCTCGCCGGCCGGCCGTACACTCTCGCCGCGGCGAGCCACGGCGGCATCGGCGATGCCGTCGCCCACCGCCTGCTGCCGCATCGCCAGCATCCGGCTGCCCGGCGACATCGGAATCAGCGCCGGCTGCGGCGCCAGAATCTCGAGATAGTCGACGATCGCCGGTGAATCGAACAGCGCCTCGCCCTCGTCGGTGATCAGGGTCGGGATCAGCCGCAACGGGTTCTCCTGGCCCAGCGTCGAATCGGTGGTCGGCATGGTCGGCACCAGCTCGATCGTCTCGGCCAGCCCCTTCTCATGAGCGCAGACCAGGACCTTGCGGACGAACGGCGATGCAGGGCTGTAGCGAAGGCGCATGAGGTGACTCCGTGGTCGATCAGGTGAGCTGGGCCGTGACCCGGCCGAGCGGGCCGAAATCGCCGGTGACGGTGCAGGGTTCCGGCAGCGCCAGCAGGCCCGTCAGCGTGCCGGTGCTGATCCACTGGCCGGCGCGCAGGCCGGGACCGTTCTTGGCGAGCCATGCCAGGGCCTCGAGCGGGCTGCCCAGCACGACCGCGGCGTCGCCCTCGGCGCGCTTGTGCCCGTCGACCAGCACGGCCGCATGGATGGCGGCGAGATCGAGATCGCGCCAGCCCTCGACGGCAGCACCGTGGACGAAGGCGTGGTTGAGCCCGAAATCGGCGATGGCACGGCGCCCCTCAAGCCCGCCTTCCTGGCGGGTGGCGACGAACTCGAGCGCCAGATAGAGGCCGGCGGCCGCCTCAGCCACCTCGGCCGGCTCATAGGCCGTGCCGGCGGGCAGGTCGCGCCCCAGCCTGAAGGCCAGCTCGACCTCGACCCCGCGCAGGCCGGCGGCCCCGGGGACGGCGGTGCCGCTGGGGTGGCTGTGGGCGGCGAAGATCGGGCCGTAGAACGGTCCCGACACCTTCAGGCGTCCTTGGGTGTCGGCCGAGGTGGCGCCGATCTTCCAGCCGATCGGCTCCTGCGTCCAGGCGGCGACGGCCGCGCGCTGCACCGCGTAGGCGGCGGCGATGTCGGGCACCTCGTCCTCGGTCAAGGCCGGGATGAGCTGGTCCGCCCGCCGTGCATGCGCCAGCCTTTCGCCCGCCTCGACCGCGAGGTCCGCCATGTCGCCTCCCCATCCCAGCTGGCACCATCGCATGACCGGTGCGCCCGCCGACTGATTGACTCTGCTCGAAACGCTGGCGGACAATGCGGATCAAGGCTCGGGAGCGCAACCATCATGCTGACCAAGGATCTGGCGACGGCGCCGAACGACCTCGAGGCGTTCTGGATGCCGTTCACGCCGAACCGGCATTTCAAGGCCAACCCGCGCCTGCTGGCCCGCGCCGAGGGCATGTACTACACCAGCACCGACGGCCGGCGGATCCTCGACGCCACGTCGGGCCTGTGGTGCGTCAATGCCGGCCACGCCAATCCGCGCATCGTGCAGGCGATCCAGAAGCAGGCGGCCGAGCTGGATTTCGCCCCCGTCTTCCAGTTCGGCCATCCCAAGGCCTTCGAGCTGGCCTCGCAGCTCGCCAACCTGTTCCCCGGCGACCTCGACCACGCCTTCTTCACCAATTCCGGCTCGGAATCGGTCGACACGGCGCTGAAGATCGCGCTGGCCTACCAGCGCGCCGTCGGCCAGGGCACCCGCACCCGGCTGATCGGCCGCGAGCGCGGCTATCACGGCGTCGGCTTCGGCGGCATCTCGGTCGGCGGCATGGTCAAGAACCGCATGTGGTTCGGCTCGCTGCTCAATGGCGTCGACCACCTGCCGCACACCCTCGACCTCGAGCGCAACGCCTTCACCCGCGGCCAGCCGGCCTGGGGGGCCCACCTCGCCGACGATCTCGAGCGCATCGTGGCGCTGCACGATGCCTCGACCATCGCCGCCGTCATCGTCGAGCCGGTGGCGGGCTCGATCGGCGTCTATCCGCCGCCGGTCGGCTACCTCGAGCGGCTGCGCGAGATCACCGCCAGGCACGGCATCCTGCTGATCTTCGACGAGGTCATCACGGCCTACGGCCGGCTCGGCAAGGGCTCGGCCGCCGAGTATTTCGGCGTGCAGCCCGACATCGTCACCACCGCCAAAGGCCTGACCTCGGCGACGGTGCCGATGGGGGCGGTGATGGTGCGCAAGGGCATCTACGACACCTTCATGAGCGCGGCCGCCGGCGAGAAGGCCATCGAGCTGTTCCACGGCTACACCTATTCGGCGCATCCGCTGGCCTGCGCCGCGGCACTCGCCACGCTCGAGACCTACAAGGTCGAGGGCCTGTTCGAGCGCGCCGCCGAGCTGGCGCCCTACTGGGAGGAGGCGCTGCACTCGCTGAAGGGCGAGCCGCACGTCATCGACATCCGCAACATCGGCCTGATGGGTGCGGTCGAGCTGTCGTCGCGGCCGGGCAAGGCCGGCGAGCGGGCCTACGACGCCATGATCCTGGCGTTCGAGAAGGGTGCGATGCTGCGCATCACCGGCGACACCATCGCCATGTCACCGCCGCTGATCGTCGAGAAGAGCGAGATCGACCAGGCCATCGACATCGTGCGTGCCACCCTTCGCGAGCTGAGCTGAGGCCCCGACCCCATGCCCACCCTGGTGATGTGCCGTCACGGCGAAAGCGACTGGAACCGGCAGAACCGGTTCACCGGCTGGGTCGACGTCGACCTGTCGGAGACCGGCGAGGCGCAGGCGCGCAAGTCGGGCAGGCTGCTGCGCGACACCGGCATCCAGTTCGACCGGACCTACAGCTCGGTGCTGCGGCGGGCGATCCGCACCTTGTGGATCCTGCTCGAGGAGATCGACCAGCTGTGGCTGCCGCAGCAATGCCTCTGGCGTCTCAACGAGCGGCACTACGGCGCGCTGCAGGGGCTGGACAAGGCCGAGACGGCGGCCAAGCACGGCGACGAGCAGGTGCTGATCTGGCGGCGCAGCTTCGACACCCCGCCGCCACCGCTCGATGCCGCCGAGACGGCGCGGCTGCGCGCCGACCGGCGCTATGCCGAGGTGCCGACCGAGGAGCTGCCGCTCGGCGAGTCGCTGAAGCTCACGCTGGCCCGGGTGATGCCCTGCTGGAGCGAGACCATCGAGCCCGAGCTGCTGGCCGGCCGCAACGTGCTGATCGGCGCCCACGGCAACAGCCTGCGGGCACTGGCCAAGCACCTTTTCGGCATCAGCGACGCCGACATCCTCAAGCTGGAGATCCCGACCGGCAATCCGCTGCTGGTCGAGCTCGACGACCGGCTGGCGGTCAAGAGCGCCCGCTACCTCGACACCGAGCGGGCGGGTCCTCTGCCCTCGCTGGGATAGGGCCGGCCGGGCGGACGGGGCGACGCCGTGCTGCGCTTCTTCCGCAGCGACGGCGGACATCTGGCTGCGATCGAGCCGCCTCGGGACGGCGTGTTGCCGAGAGACGCGATCTGGATCGACGTTTCCGAGCCGACGCGCGACGAGGAGCAGGCGCTCGAGCGGCAGCTCGGGATCGGCATCCCGACCCGCGAGGACGTCACCGAGATCCAGACCTCCAGCCGGCTGCTGGAGGAGGGTGGCACGCTGTTCATGACCGGCATCGTCCCGTACGGCGACAAGCACCACAAGCTGGAGACCCTGCCGCTCACCTTCGTCCGCACCGGCGACCGCCTCGTCACCGTCCGCTACGGCCATCCGGAATCCGTCGACCGCTTCGTGCATCGTGCCGCCGAGGGCAGGCTGACGCCGGACAGCGCCGATGCCGTGCTGGCGGCGCTGCTGGAATCGATCGTCGACCGCATCGCCGACCGGCTGGAGTTCATCGGCGGCGACATGAAGCGGATCGAGAAGCTGATCTTCCGGCGCGGCACGCAGAACGCCGCGGTCGGCAGCCGGCTCAGCCTGGGCCGGCGCATCCATGAGCTGCAGAACGCCATCGAGATCCTGGGTGCCCACCACCAGGTGGTCTTCGAGATCCGCGGCTGCCTGCAGAGCTTCGTCCGGCTGCTCGGCTTCCGGCGCAGCCACCACCCGGACGTGCCCTGCGCCCACCGCTTCGCCGCCATCGAGGAGGATCTCAAGGCCATCGCCGACTACGACGCCGACCTCACCGCCAGCATGGAGTTCATGCTCGACGCCACGGTCGGCCTCATCGACGTGCAACAGAACAAGGTGATCTACATCCTGTCGATCGTCGGCATGGTGCTGACGCCGCCGGTGCTGATCGCCAGCGTCTACGGCATGAACTTCGACGTCATGCCGGAGCTGCACTGGGCCTGGGGCTATCTATGGGCGCTGCTGCTGATGGCGGCTTCGGCCGCCGGCCCCTACCTGCTGTTCAAATGGAAGGGCTGGCTGTGAGGCCGCGGCGGGCCGCCGGCTCAAAGTGACACGGCGAACATCTCGACGAAGGCGGCGCGCCCGGCCGGCGTGATCGTCAGTGCCCGCGTCGCCCGACGGCGCTCGATCCAGCCGGCCTCGAAGCATCGGCTGGCGATGGCGGCACCGATGGCGCCGGCGAGATGCGGTCGACGCTCGCTCCAGTCGAGGCAAGGCCGACAGAAGGCGCGCCTCCGCCCGAGCGCGGCCGTATCGATGTCGAGATGGTCGCCGAGGAAGCCGGCACCGGCCACCGTCACCTCGCCGCCGTCATCGCCCAGGACAACGTAGCCTCGGGCGATCATCGAATCGGCCAGCGCGACGCCCAGCCGGCCGGCCAGATGATCGTAGCAGGTGCGGGCGAGGCGAAGCGCCTGCTCCTGCGGCGAGCGGACCCCCGGTCGCGCCGGCGACGAGAACGCTGCCACGACCGACAGGCTCTCCAGCAGTGCCGCGACACGTGGCGAGGCCAGGCGATAGTAGCGGTGCCGTCCCTGCGCCGTGACCGCGACGAGCCCCGCCGCGGCGAGGCGCCCGAGATGACCGCTGGTGGTCGGCGCCGACACACCGGCGGTCAGCGCCAGCTCCTTGGCCGTCAGCGCCCTACCCTGCATCAGCGCGTTCAGCATGGCCGTGCGTGCCGGATCGCCGACCAGCGCGGCCACTTCGGCCATGCCTGCGATGGTGCTCATGGGCCTGATCTAGGCCCGCGACCGGCTGCCGGCAAACCTGGACGGTTCGGCCGGGAGCGAAGTGTCCGCACGCGACGCCACCCCGCCGCGAGGCGAGACTGGCGGCCGCACACGAGGAACGGAGGGGACCATTGGACTCCATGACCGCCTTGCCAATCGCACGCCCGGCGAAAGAGGTGTCGGCTCGATCATGGGTGTCGGCCCTGATCCTGCGGCTGCGGACCCGCGGGGAACGGCGGCGCCAGCGGCAGGCCCTGCTGGAGCTCAGCGACGCCCTGCTCGAGGACATCGGCGTGTCACGGGCCGACGCGGTGAGAGAAGGCACGAAGCCGTGGTGGCGCTAGCCTTCCGTCGCTGCCGCAGCCCACAGCAGGCCACGCTGCAGAATCTGCCGCGCCTGCGGATGGCTCAGCTCGGCCGGCAGGTGGCCGAGGGAGGTGTAGAACACCCGGCCCCTGCCATGCCGCCGCTTCCAGACCACCGGCATCACCACACCCTTCGTCCAGAAGGCGTGCTCGCCGGAGAAGCGGGTGATGGCCAGCACCTCGTTGCTCGGATCGACGTGCAGATAATATTGCTCGGAACGGTAGGCAAAGCCGTCGATGCCCTGCATCACCGGATCGTCGGGCTTCGTCACCTCCACCCGATAGTCGATGATGTTGCCGGGATGGGCGACGAACTGGCCGCCGACCATGAACTGGTAGCGGGATTCGCTGCGGAAGGCGTCGGCCATGTGGTGGTAGCCGCCGAAGCCGACCCCGCCCTCGACGGCCGCCGTCAGGTTCTCGATCTCGGCTTTCTGCGCCGTCATCATCGTGCAGACCGGCACGATGAGGTCGAGCGAGCGGATCGCCGGGTCGGCCAGCGCCGCGGTGCCCGCTTCCACGCGGACATCGAAATCCACGGCACGGAGCATCGCCGCCACCGCGGCGGCACCCTGCTCCGGCTCGTGCCCCGGCCAGCCGCCCCAGACGATCAGCGCGCGCTTCATGGCGCCTCCCCGTTTCGGTGCGCCCGAAGGCTAGCCGATGCGGGGAAGCAGTCACAGCCCGGCATTGCGGGCCGGCTCACGGAATGAAAACGACCGAAAATGCCATATTGTAGGCGTAGCAGGTGAGGCCGTTGTCAACGCGAAGCCCCCTCACCCTGAACCGATAGGTCTGTGTTCCCTTCGCATTGATGGTGAACACGCGGGTCGAGGTGAAATTGAAGGTGTCCGAGGTGTTCGGCTGCAGGACCATCGCCTGACGCATGCCGCCCGGCCCGTTCTGCGAAGGGTTCGACAACGAGTTGGTGATCTGCGTGGCGATGTCGACGACCTTGTTCCCGGGCGCGGTCGTCGCACTGCACACCGCCGAGCCGTGGAAGGTCACCGAGGCGCTGCCCTTGCTGGGAGCACTGAAGGAGAAGGTCTGGAAGCTGTTGCTGACGCCTGTGATGTAGCTGGCGAAGACGAAGCACGCGCCGGTGCTCGCATCCTGACTGCACGGCGCCTGCGACCTGATCAGCGCCGCAGCGGAGGCATCGTCGGGGCCAATGGTGAACGCGCCGGCCGTCAGGAACCACAGCGCCGCCAGCGTACGGATTGCCTGTCGCATCGTTTCCTCCCCCCGTTATTTGCTGGTCCGGGTGAGGATGATGCGTAATCCAATATTGTGAGATCATCCAGCAACTCACACTATAAAGAAGAATCGGCTGTATAATCAAATCAGGTATTTGCCCGGCGATGGGCCTCCCCGCTGCGGCAGAGCTCCACCTGCCGCAAATGGGGAGGTCATACAGCCGTCGTGGCCCGACGCCGGCTCAGGGAATGAAGATCACCGAGAACGCCGCGTTGTAGATGTAGCAGTTGACGCCGGAATCGATCCGCAGCGGCCTGACGCGGAACTGGAAGGTCTGCGTGCCCTTGGCATTGAAGGTGAAGACGCGCGTCGAGGCGAGGTTGAAGGTCTGCGAGGTGTTGGAGAGAATGACGGCGGCCTGGCGCATGCCTCCCGGCCCCTGCTGCTGGGCAGTCGAGGCCGAGTTGGTGATCTGGGTGACGAGGTCGACGACCTTGGCGTTGGTTCCGGCCGGAACGCCGCACAGCAGCGATCCGTGGAAGGTCACCGAGGCGCTGCCCTTGCTGGGTGCGGTGAACGAGAACGTGCGGATGCTGAAATTCCCCAGGCCGACGATGCCCGAGCCGAAGTTGAAGCAGGTGTCGCCGCCGTTCGTGCAGGGCGACTGCGACTTGATCACGGCCGCGGCCGACGCCTCTCCAGCGCCGAAGGAGAGCGCGCCGACGACCAGGAACCACAGTGCCGCCAGTGTACGGATTGCCTGTCGCATCGTTTCCTCCTCCCCGGTATTGCCGGTCCGGGTCGGAGAGATCGGTACGCCAATAATCGTCGAACAGCCAGTGATCTAGATCATCGGCTTTACTCAGGCCTGTCTCGTAAACAGGTACGCTCGAGTCGAGAGCGCCGCCGGTCAATCAGGCATATAAAAACTGGCGGTCCTCGCTTCGATCGTAGGTCGGGTCGTCCCAGCCGATCATCTTGCCGGGGTTGAGCAGGTTCAGCGGGTCGGCCTCGCGCTTGAAGGCGAGCTGCAGCTGGTCGACCTTCTTCATGCCGCCGCCCTCCAGCGTGTATTCGTGCGGGTTGAAGATCGGGCAGCCCTCGCGGTTGTGCTCGTCGATGATCTCGAGCAGCCGCGCGTCGGTGGTGTAGCGCACCAGCTGCAGGCCGAAGCAGGCGATCCGGCCGCCGAAGCGGACGAACTCCAGGTGCATCGGCGCCTCGTCGCCGAAGCGGCGGTACATCCTCTCGACCAGCTCGACGTGGCGGCCGGGCGGGAACAGGGTCTGCAGGTAGGTGATGGAACGGTCGACCTTCAGGGCCTGCAGCGTGGTGTGGTTCCAGCTGTACTCGAAGATCGGCTGCTGTGATTTCGGCAGCTCGTCCTGGAAGATTTCCCAGACGATCCGGCACGGCCAGCCGGCCAGCAGGTCGCGGAACTGGTCGAGGGCATGCTCGGCGAGCATCAACAGCACGCAGTGGTCGTCCGGGCCGAGGATATCCGGCCTGAGATATTGGTGCCCGACCGGGGCGGCGATCGGCGTCACCAGCTTCTTGAGCAGGCCGTCCTCGTGCGACAGCGCGTCGGCGAAGCGCACGGCGGCCATGAAGTCGTCGAAGGCCAGGATCAGCTCGCACCAGCGATAGGCCGGGGCCAGCGGCATCTCCAGCTCGGTGATGACGCCGTTGGTGCCGTAGGCATGGTTGACCTTCTGGACGGCGTCGCCGCGCAGCTCGAGGATGCGCGGCTCCTCCTCCATGGTCAGCACGCGGGCGGAGATGATATTGCCGCGGTCGCGCAGCAGGCCCCAGGTGATGGAGCCCACCCCCGAGCTGCCGCCGGCGACGTAGCCGCCGATGGTGCCGGTCTTGTGGGTGCTGGGATGGAAGCGCAGCTCCTGGCGCAAGGGATGCGCCTCGGTGGAGGCGTCGATGTCGCTCATCTTGGCGCCGGCCTCGACGCGCAGGCGGCCGAGCGCGATCTCCTTGATGGCGGTCATCTCGGAGAGGTCCATGACGATGCCGCCCCGCAGCGGCATGGCCTGGCCGTAGTTGCCGGTGCCGCCGCCGCGCACGGTCAGCGGCACGCGGTGCTGCCAGCAGGCGCGCATCACCCGCAGCACCTCGGCCTCGCCCCTGGGCGTGACCACGGCATCGGCGGTCACATGGTCCAGCTCGCGCTTGAGGATCGGGCTGTACCAGTAGAAGTCGCGCGAGCGGCGGCGCACCCGCTGCGGCTGGGTGTCGATGGCGAGGCCGTCGAGGTCGGCCAGCAGCGGGGCGATGTCGGGCATGGGGTGCTCAGGCGAAAAGGTGGTCCAACTCGGCATAGGCCGGCGGCGTGGTGTCGATGGGCTTGCCGGCGCGCAGCACGATGCGGCGGCTCTCCGGCCGCGACAGCGCCTCGCTCCAGCTCCGGCCTTCGAGGATCACGAGGTCGGCGGGTGCTCCGACGCGGATCCGGCCGCGCTCGGGCAGGCCGATGATGTCGGCAGGCGATGTGGCCACGACGTCCGCCCATTTCCCGATCGGATGGTCGAGGTGGAGGATGCGCACGGCCTCGCGGAACACCTCGTGCATGTCGTGGTCGCCATAGGCGTAGAACGGGTCGCGGGTGTTGTCGCTCGCCACCGCCACGTCGATGCCGCGCGCCCGCGCCTCGTGCAGCACGGTGACGCCACGCCAGCGCGGCGTGCGGCCGGCCGCACGGTCCTGCAGGTACATGTTGCACATCGGCAGGCTGACGATGGCGATGCCGGCCCTGGCGACGAGGTCGAGCGTGCGGCGCATCTCGTCCGGGGCTTGTGTCGCCAGCGAGCAGCAATGACCGGCGACGATCCTTCCGGAGAACCCCTGGCGCAGCGCGGCCTCGGCGAGATGGCGCAGCGTGGCGGCCGAGGGATCGGCGGTCTCGTCGCAATGCAGGTCGACGTCGAGGCCGCGCCCGGCGGCAAGGCCGAGGAAGCGGTCGAGGGCGGCATCGAGGCCGGGCTGCATCAGCGGCACGAGGCCGAGCACGCCGCCGTGCGATGCGACGATGTCGGCGAGCTGCGGCCCGGCGGCGTCGGCATAGTGCTCGATCATCGCCAGCGACACCGCCTGCAGCTCGATCCGCCCGGCCCACCGCTCGCGGAGCCTCGCCATCGCCGGCCAGGAGATCTCCGGCTGCGGCCAGATGGAATCGAGGTGAGTACGGACGGCCGCCGTGCCGTGGGCATGGGCGCAGCGCAGCATGAACTCCATGCGCGCCTCGATGTCGGCCGCCGACCAGTTGGCGATCCGGTCGGCCTGCACGGTCGAGAGGGCGCCCATGAAGGTGCCATCGGGGTTGGCGGCGCGCGGCCAGATGTGGCCCTTGTCGAGATGGGTGTGCATATCGACCCAGCAGGGCAGCACCATGCGGCCGGCGAGGTCGAGGGCGCCGGGCGGAGCGGCGTGCGGCGCCAGCGCGGCGATGCGGCCGGCGCGAAGCTCGATGTCGAGGCTCAGCAGCTCGGGTCCGTCGAGGTCGGTCAGGCAGGACGGGACATGGGCGTTCCGCAGCCAGCCATCGCCGTCGCGTCTCACCGGCGTCATCGCGGCGCGTGCCGCAGGACATGCAGCATGGCGGCGAGCGATCCCACGGCGAAGACCAGCATGGTGGCCAGCGTCGGCCAGACGGTGCCGTTGTGGAGCATGCCGACGAGCTGGGCGCCGAACGCGGCGAGACCGAGCTGCACGAAGCCGCCGAGGCCCGATGCGGCACCGGCGATGTGCGGATCGACGCTGATCGCACCCGCCTGCGTCACCGGCATGGCGATCCCCTGGGCGAAGGCCACCAGCATCATTGGCAGGAACAGGGTCGGCAGGGCCAGTCCGATCACGGCCACGGCGACGATCACCAGCAACGTGCCGACCAGCACGAGCACGGCGCCGGCGGCGGCCAGCCGATTGATGCCCAAGCGCGTCGCGAACCGGGCGGAGATGAAGTTGCCGACCATGAAGGCACCCGAGACCAGCGCGAACATCATGCCGTAGGCGCTGGCGGGTTGGCCCAGCACCTGGACGACGACATAGGGCACGCCGGCGAGGAAGGCGAAGAACAGGGCCATCGAGCAGGCGCCCTGCAGGACATAGCCCTGGAAGGCGGGGATGCCGATGAGGCGGCGCATGCTGGCCAGCATCGGATCGCCGCCGGCCGCGTCGCCGCGATGGGTCTCGACCAGCACCAGCAGCACGGCCACGAGAACGACCAGGCCGAACACGGCGCCGACGGTGAAGATGTGCCGCCAGCCATGATTGTCGGTGAGATATCCCCCCAGCACCGGCGAGACCATCGGCACCACGACCATGGCCATGGTGAGGTAGGCGATCACAGAGGCGCTGCGCTCGCGGCTGTAGAGGTCGCGGACCATCGCCCTCGCCAGCACGAGGCCGGCGGCACCGCCCGCCGCCTGGATCACGCGGCCGAGGATCAGCCAGTGGATCGTCGGCCCGACGATGCAGAGCAGGCTGCCGGCAAGGTAGACGACGAGGCCGCCTATCACCACCGGCTTGCGGCCGTAGCGGTCCGACAGCGGGCCATAGGCCAGGGTGGCGAAGGCCATGGCCAGGGTCGAGAGGCTGAAGGTGAGCTGGGCGGTGCCCGCGGCGACACCGAAGCCGGTCTGGATGGCCGGCAGCGCCGGAATCATGATCTGCATCGCCATCGGGCCCAGCGCCGTGATGGCGACGAGCACGATCAGGAAGGGCAAGGCGGGGGCATCGCCCGACTCGGAGACCGTCGCCACGGGCTCAGCTCTCCCGGCGGACGGCACTCTCGTGCCACCGGTGCAGCAGCAGCCAGGAGAGCCAGGAGAACAGCAGGAAGATGGCGACCCCCATCAGGGCGAGCAGCAGGAGCCCCGCGAACATGCGCGGGATGTTGAGCCGATACTGGGCCTCGAGCACGCGGAAGGCGAGGCCCGTTCCGGTGCCGGCGGTGCCGGCGACATATTCGGCCACCACCGCCCCGATCAGCGACAGGCCGCCGGCGATCTTCAGGCCACCCAGGAAATAGGGCAAGGCCGAGGGCATGCGCAGCAAGCGGAGCGTCTGCCAGCGGCTGGCGCGGTAGAGCTCGAACAGGCTGCGCAGGTTGTGGTCGGCGCTGTCGAGGCCGAGCATGGTGTTGGACATGATGGGGAAGAACGCCACGATCCAGGCGCACAGCACCACGGCGGTCAGGGTGTTCTCGACATAGATCAGGATCAGCGGCGCTATCGAGACGACCGGCGTCACCTGCAGGACCACGGCGTAGGGAAACAGCGACAGCTCGACCCAGCGCGACAGCGAGCACAGGATCGCGAGGCCGCCACCGCCGATGACCGCCGCCGCCAGCGCCAGCGTGGCGATCTGCAGCGTCACCAGCAGCGACGGCAGCAGCGTGGGCCAGGCGTTGACCAGCTCGACCGCGACGGCGCTGGGTGCCGGCAGGATATAGGGCGGGATCTCCCGGGCGCGCACCAGCCACTCCCAGCCCAGCAGCACCAGGATTCCTATGGCGAGCGGTGCCACGACCTGGGCCCATCGGGCCGATGTCGGGCCCGACGCATCGTCCGGCTGGCGTGCGGCCTCGGCGGTCACGGCCAAGCCTCAGTCTCCCATGGCGCGGTGCAGCTCGGCCGAGACCTGGCGGCAATGGCGGTTGTAGGCCTCGCCGGTGCGGTAGGCCTCGCCGCGCGGATAGGGTGCCGCGACCGGCAGGTCGGCGATCACCCGCCCCGGGCGGGCGGCCATGACGACGATACGCGACGACAGGTAGACCGATTCGTAGACGCTGTGGGTGACGAAGACGACGGTCCAGCCCTGCGCTTCCCACAAGCGCAGCAGGTCGTCGTTGAGCTTGATGCGGGTGATCTCGTCGAGTGCCGCGAACGGCTCGTCCATCAGCAGCAGGCGCGGCCGAGTGGCGAGCGCGCGGGCGATCGAGACGCGCATCTTCATGCCGCCCGACAGCTCGCGCGGATAGGCGTGGGAGAAGCCGGCGAGCCCCACCATGTCGAGGGCCGCCATCACCCGGTCCTGGACGTCGGCGCGGCTGCGGCCCTGCAGCCGGAAGGGCAGCCAGACATTGTCGAAGGCCGTGGCCCAGGGCATCAGCGTCGGCTCCTGGAACACGAAGCCGATGCCGCCCTCTCCGGCCTCGGGCCGATCGATGCGGCCTCGGGTCGGCGATCCCAGGCCGGCGATCAGCCGCAGTGCCGTGGTCTTGCCGCAGCCCGACGGGCCCAAGAGGCTGACGAACTCGCCCTCGCCGATCGAGAGGTCGAGGGCCTCCAGCGCCACCGTGCCCGTGGCGTAGGCTTTGCGCACACCGGACAGGCGGACGAGCGGTGCAGTCGCCGCCTCGGCCGCGCGGAACGCCACGCCTGCCTGCATCAGCCGCCGGTCAGCTTCTTCTTGAGATCGAGGCCGACGCCCTTGTTGACGAACTGCAGCGTGTACATCTCGTGGAGCGGCAGGCCGGCCGGATAGAGCCCCCAGCCCACCGACTTGTCGTAGAAGCTCTTCCAGCGCGCGTCGGTCATGGCGCCGATCCCGTGGGTGAGCGCGTCGCCGGAATCGACGATGCCGTAGTTCTTCATCGCCTCGATCGAGAAGGCCAGCTGCTCGTCGGTCATGTCCGGGTTGTCCTTCTTGATCAGGGCATTGGCCGGCGACGGGTCGCCGTAGAGATAGGACACCCAGCCCTCGATGGTGGCGTCGACGAAGCGCTGCACAGCGTCGGGCTTCTCCTTCACCAGCGCCGTTGTCGCTTCGATGGTGGTGGAATAGGTGTCGTAGCCGGCATCCGCCATCATCAGCACGGTCGGCTTGAAGCCGCCCTGCGTCTCGATGGCGAAGGGCTCGGAGGTGACATAGCCCTGCTGGGCGCTGTTCCTGTCGGCGAGGAAGGGGGCGGGGTTGAAGGTGTAGGGCTTCACCTGCGAGTCGCTGAAGCCGAACTGCTGCTTCATCCACAACCAGAAGGTGAGCTGCCCGTCATTGCCGATGAACAGCGTCTTGCCCTCGAGGTCGTCGAAGCTCTTGACGTCCGGATGGGCGAGCAGGACCTGCGGCTCCTTCTGGAAGATGGCGGCGATCGTGACGACCGGCACCTTGTTCTGGGTGAAGTTGAACTGGCCGAACAGGTTGCCGCCCATGTTGAGGTCGACCCGGCCGGCAGCCAGCAGCTGGGCGTGGTTCACCTGCGGGCCGCCCTGGCGGATGGTCACGTCCAGCCCCTTGTCGCGGTAGAGCCCGGTCGCGACCGCCTGGTAGAAGCCGCCGTGCTCGGCCTGGGCCTTCCAGTTGGTGCCGAAGGTCAAGGCGTCGGCCGCGAGCGCGCAGGGCGCCCAGGCCATGGCGAAGCCGACGGCGAGCAAGGACAGCGGGTTCCGGTCGAGCTTGCGCATGTTCCATCCCAGGTTTCGGCCGGACCGCCGCGTCTCCACCCTTGGAGCGCCCGTTCCGGTGCCGGGACGGGAGCAACGAGCGTACCATGTCCGCCGCGTGCAGCTTAGTTGTGACCGGCCGGGAGTTGAACAACGATCACGGTGCCCGGGGAAACCGCGAAGACGCATCGGAGGGAGCCTGGCGGCTATTGCTGGCGGGCTATGGAATGGCTAGCCTCCGCATCAAAAGCGTGTGAGGATTCCTTGATGAAAGTCGGAATATTGGCCGGCGGCGTGGGCTCGCGCCTGTCCGAGGAAACCGATGTCAAGCCGAAACCGATGGTCGAAATCGGTGGCCGGCCGATTCTTTGGCACATCATGATGCATTATTCGCATTTCAACCACAAGAACTTCGTCATCGCCTTGGGCTACAAGGGCGAGTATATCAAGCGCTACATGGTCGACTACTGCTCGCTGAGCAGCAACGTCACCGTCGACCTCAAGAGCGGCAGGATCGAGGGTCAGGGCCAGCACGAGCACGACTGGCACATCGAGCTGATCGATACCGGCCAACTGACCAACACCGGCGGCCGCATCAAGCGGCTGGCGCCCTACATGGGCAACGAGACCTTCTTCCTCACCTGGGGCGACGGCGTCGCCACCGTCGACCTCCACGCCCTGCTGGCCTTCCACAAGCGTCACGGCAAGATCGCCACCGTGACGGCGGTGCGCCCGCCCGCCCGGTTCGGCCGTATCGAGATCGAGGAGGACAAGGTCGTGAGCTTCGCCGAGAAGCCGCAGATGAGCGAGGGCTGGATCAACGGCGCCTTCTTCGTGCTGGAGCCCAAGGTCTTCGACTACATCGCCGGCGACGAGACGCTGTTCGAGAAAGAGCCGCTCGAGAGCCTCGCCAGGGACGGCCAGCTCATGGCCTATCGGCACGAGGGCTTCTGGCAGTGCATGGACACGCTGCGGGACAAGGTCAGGCTGGAATCGCTGTGGAGCAGCGGCCAGGCCCCGTGGAAGATGTGGAGCTGAATCGATGCGCGTTCTGGTGACGGGGCACGACGGCTATATCGGCCATGTGCTCGTGCCGATGCTGCAGTCGCGCGGCCATCGGGTGACAGGCCTCGACAGCGGCCTGTTCGACGGTTGCGGGTTCGGACCGTCCGAGCTGCGCCTGCCGGTGATCGCCAAGGATCTGCGGCAGGTCGAGCGCCGCGACCTCGACGGCTTCGACGCCGTGCTCCATCTGGCCGGCCTCTCCAACGACCCCTTGGGCGACCTCGACCGGCAGCTGACCTACGACATCAACCACCAAGCGTCGGTCCGGCTCGCTCGGATGGCCAAGCAGGCGGGCGTGCCGCGCTTCGTGTTCTCGTCGTCCTGCAGCAACTACGGTGCCGCCGGCGACGCGCCGCTCGACGAGAACGCGGCGTTCAGCCCGGTGACACCCTATGCCGAGAGCAAGGTGTGGACCGAGCGCGACGTGGCGCCGCTGGCCGACGACAGCTTCAGCCCGGCCTTCCTACGCAGCGCCACCGCCTATGGCGTGTCGACCCGGTTGCGCGGCGACCTCGTCGTCAACAACCTCACCGGCTACGCCTTCACCACCGGCGACGTGCTGATCAAGAGCGACGGCATGCCCTGGCGGCCGCTGGTCCACATCGAGGACATCGCCCGCGCCTTCGTCGCGGTGATGGAGGCGC
Organism: Geminicoccus sp.; assembly: GCA_035326425.1. Taxonomy (GTDB): domain Bacteria; phylum Pseudomonadota; class Alphaproteobacteria; order Geminicoccales; family Geminicoccaceae; genus CALKJU01. The sequence continues at coordinate 57,651 of DAOLFG010000011.1, forward strand.
CGCGCGAGCTGGTGCACAACGAGGCCTTCAACGTCGGCCAGACGGCCGAGAACTTCCGCGTCCGCGAGGTGGCGGACATGGTGGCCGAGGTGGTGCCCGGCTCGAAGGTGACCTATGCGCCGGGCGCCAGCCCCGACCTGCGCAACTACCGGGTCAACTGCGACAAGATCCGCGAGCGCCTGCCGGCCTTCCAGCCGCAGTGGACCCTGCGCCGCGGCATCGAGCAGCTCCACGAGGCCTACAAGGCGCACGGCCTGACGATCGACGAGTTCCTGAGCAGCCGCTACGTCCGGCTGAAGCACGTGCGGGAGATGATGGAGGCCGGGCGGCTCGACACGAGCCTGCAGTGGCGGAAGGCTGCATGAGCCGGCCCGCCTGCCGCTCCTGCGGCTCGAGCTCGCTGCGGACCTTCCTGTCGCTCGGCGACCTGCCGGCCTCGGACGGCCTGCTGGCGCCGGACCAGCTCGGCCGCACCGAGCCGCGCTGGCCGCTGGACGTGGCGTTCTGCGAATCCTGCGCGCTCGTACAGATCCTCGAGACCGTGCCGCCCGAGCAGCTGTTCGGCCAGGACTACCGCTATTTCTCGTCGTTCACCGACGAGATCGTCCGGCACGCCAAGGCCAATGTCGCGGCACGGCTGGCCGAGCGCGGCCTCGGTCCAGACAGCCTCGTGGTCGAGCTGGCGAGCAATGACGGCTATCTCCTGCGCCACTACATGGCGGCGGGCGTGCCGGTGCTGGGCATCGACCCGGCGCCGGGGCCGGTGGCCGAGGCCCGCAAGCAGGGCGTCGAGACGCTGCAGGCCTTCTTCGGCCAGGAGCTGGCGCGAAAGCTCGTGGCCGAGGGCCGACGCGCCGACGTGATCCACGGCAACAACGTGCTGGCTCACGTCGCCGGCACCAACGACTTCGTCGCCGGGATCGCGACACTGCTGAAGCCGACCGGCGTGGCGGTGATCGAGGCGCCCTATGTGCGCGAGCTGATCGACCACGGCGAGTTCGACACGATCTACCACGAGCACTTGTGCTATTTCTCGGTGTCGGCGCTGATGCCGCTGTTCCGCCGGCACGGGCTGCACCTCAACCGGGTCGAGCGGCTGAAGATTCACGGTGGCTCGCTGCGGCTGTTCGTCGAGCCGGTCGAGCGGCCGGAGCAGTCGGTGCTGGACATGCTCGCCGAGGAGCGGGCGGCGGGCGTCAACCGCTTCGACTACTACGCCGATTTCGGCAAGCGCGTCGGGCACATCAAGCAGACGCTGGGCACGATGCTGCGTGGCCTCAAGGCCGACGGCAAGCGGCTCGTCGGCTACGGTGCCGCCGCCAAGGGCACCATCCTGCTCAACTATGTCGGCATCGGCCCGGACCTGCTCGACTACGTCGTCGACCGCAACACCCACAAGCAGGGCTGCCGGATCCCCGGCGTGCGCCTGCCGATCGAGGCGCCGGCGCGGATCCTCGCCGACCAGCCGGACTACGTCCTGATCCTGCCCTGGAACTTCAAGGACGAGATCATGGGTCAGCAGGCCGAGTACGGCCGGCGCGGCGGCCGGTTCATCGTCCCGATCCCCGAGCCCGTCATCGTCCAGCCCAGGTAGCGCCGATGCCCCGACTCACCGCCTGCCAGGCCTGCGGCGGCACAGAGCTGCTGTCGTTCTACGAGGTCTCGGGCATTCCCGTGCACAGCTGCCTGATGGTCGCAACCCTTGAGGCGGCACGCGACTTTCCCAAGGGCGACCTCGAGCTGGGCTTCTGCGAGGGCTGCGGCTTCATCCAGAACCTGCGCTACGACGCCGGCCTGCAGCACTACTCGCCCGACTACGAGGAGACGCAGATCTTCTCGCCGACCTTCCGCAGGTTCGTGGCCGAGATCTGCGACGACCAGGACAGGAAGTACGGGCTCGGGGGCAAGACGGCGCTGGAAATCGGCTGCGGCAAGGGCGAGTTCCTTGTCGCGTTGTGCGAACGCACCGGCTGCTCGGGCATCGGCATCGACCCGGGCTACCGGCCCGAGCGCACCGAGACGGCGGCCAGCGTCGAGTTCATCCAGGACTTCTACGGACCCAAGTACAAGCACCTGCAGGCCGACTATGTCTGCTGCCGGCACACGCTCGAGCATATCGGCCCGGTCGGCGACTTCATGCGGCTGGTGCGCGAGAGCATCGGCGACCGGCCCGGCGTCACGGTGTTCTTCGAGCTTCCCGACATGGAGCGGGTGCTGGTCGACCGGGCGTTCTGGGACATCTACTACGAGCACAGCAGCTATTTCACGCTGGGCTCGCTGGCCCGGCTGTTCCGCGCCACCGGCTTCGACGTCCACGACCTGTGGAAGGCCTATGCCGGCCAGTATCTGATGCTGGAGGCGACGCCGGCGGCAGGCCCCACCCTGCCCCGTCTGGCCGAGGAGGACGATCTCGCCAGGACCCGCGCGCAGGTGCTGCGGTTCCGGGATGAGATCCGCGAGGATCTGGCCAGGCTGCGCAGCGACGTCCGCGGCTGGAAGGCCGCCGGCAAGCGGGTGGCGGTCTGGGGCTCGGGCTCGAAGGCGGTATCGTACCTGACGACGCTGGGGCTCGCCCGCGATATCGACGCCGTCGTCGACATCAATCCGCACAAATGGGGCAAATTCCTGGCCGGCGCCGGCAACGAGATCGTCGGCCCCGACACGCTGAAGGCCGTCCGCCCCGATGTCGTGGTGGTGATGAACTCGATCTATGTCGACGACATCCGGCGCGATCTCGCCGACCGCGGCCTAGCGCCCGAGATCGTCGGGCTCTGATCACCGCCCTACGGGCGGTCCTACATGCCGATGAAGTGACCGGGTGCGGCGCCGAACAGGCGGTTCTTCACCTGCTCCGCCATGCCGACCATACCGGGGGACGCCAATGCCAGCACGTCGACGCCGGCGCGCACGGCGTTCCAGTTGCCGAACCACCAGCGGCCCAGCACGGCGTAGCACTGCCGCCGCTCCGCGGGCGTGAGCTTGGCCGTCCGGACGATGCGCCAATACTGGCCGTACAGATGGAAGGTCGGCAGGTTGATGGCCTTGCGGCTGCCCGCATCGTGCCAGCGCAACCGCTCGCGCGAGGTCGAGGTGCGCCGGGTGTAGCGGTTGGGATGCTCGCGCATCCGCACCAGCGGCTCCCGGATCTGAACGAGGCGACCGCGCAGCGACATCTGCGCCAGGTAGGCCCGGTCGGCGCCGTGGAAGCGCGCATGCAGCAGCGAGCCCAGCATCGCCTCGCGGCGCTGCACGCCGAAGAAATCGACGCAGGAGTGCGAGCGCAGGACCATCGCGGCCAGCCGCTCGGAAGGCTTCTCCCGGTCGGCCTGGTCGAGCCCGCTGTCGTAGTGGCCGAGCGTGCGCCCCGTCCCGTCGATGTACTCGACGACGCTGTTGCACAGCACCGCCTCGGGCCGCGCCTCGAGCAGGTGGACGGCCCGCTCGAGATAGGTCGGCGTCAACTCGTCGTCATGCGCCAGCCACTTGAAGTAGCGCCCGCGCCCCATGGCGAACGCCAGATCGTAGTTGGGCGCCGCACCGAGGTTCTGCGCATTGCGTCGATAGACGACCCGGCGGTCGGAGCCGGCATAGTCGCGACAAATAGCCGCCGTCCGGTCGGTCGACGCGTTGTCCGAGATGATCAGCTCGATCGGCTGCAGCGTCTGCGACAGCACCGAGCGGATGGCGGCCTCGACGAAGTTCTCACCGTTGTAGACCGGGATGCCGACGCTCACGAGGGGGCCGTCAGCGGCTACCGATCCGATCGCGAGGCCATCCGTCATGCTCGAGCCCGGTCCCGGGGGAAGATCGATCCAACAGCGTTCCGTGCCCTCACGAGCCGAACCATTCTAGCCAGATCGGGGAACATTGTCCAAGCGGGCGACCTGCGCGATCGCCTCATCCCAGGGCGTTCTCACAACGCTCGGGAACAAATCGCCTCGCACCGCGTTCATCGAGTACGGACCTGCGTCCGTTCTTTCCGCGCGACTGACCCCCGCTTCGGCGGGGGTCTGTTTTTTCGTGCCACGCATACGAAAAGCGGCCCGGCGCTGGGCCGGGCCGTCGTGAAAAGGCAGGGTTGGTCGCAAGTCTCAGGAAGTACCGCGTCGCATCATCCCGCCGACCAGGCTGACGATGAACAATACCAGAAACACGAGGAACAGGATCTTGGCGATACCGGCCGAGGTCGCAGCAATGCCGCCGAACCCCAACACGCCCGCCAAGAGCGCCACGACCAGGAATACCAGGGCCCAATACAGCATCTCGGTTCTCCGCACTCGGCGCCCACGGGCGCATTCTCTCGTGCGGATTGCAACGTCCACAGAACCGTGATGTTCCCGATCTAGAGCCGCCGGTCGAGCCACCCCGCCAATATCCCGGCGACGGCAGCGACGAGCAGGCTCTTCGCCGGGCTCGCCGACACCACCCCCGCCAGCTGGTTCAGGGGGGCCATCGCAGCCTCGCGGGCCGCGAGCCGGGCTTGTGCCGCACGTCGCGCGCGCCTGGCCGAGAGCGTGGCGATGACGCCCGCCAGCACGGCAGCCAGGATCAGCAGGCCCAGCGCCACCCAACCCGCCGCCGCCGCCCGCCCCACGCGCTCCGACAACGCCAAATAGCCGGCGGCGACGCCGAAGCCGAAGGCCGTGACAGCGAACAGAGCTGCGACCACGGCCAGCACGAGCTCGACCAACAGGCCACGAATGGTCTGTCCCGCGGGCACGCCGGTAGCCGGGACAACAGCCGAGGCGAGAGTCGGAAGGAGCTGGACGGCCAGCCGCCCCAGACTCACCGCCCGCTCAGCTTGGCGAAGATCAGCCCGGCGCCGAAGGCGAGCCCGATCGCCATCAGCGGCTGCTCGCGCACCCGCTGCTCCAGGATGGCGACCTGGCTGCGGCCCTGGGCGACGACACTGTCGGCGAGGGCCTCGGCCTCCGCCCGCACCCGGTCGATCGCCGCCGCACCCTGGTCCTTGGCGGCACCGATGGCGGTGGTGCCGACATCCTTCGCAACCTGGCCGACCTTCTGCAATTCGGCTCGCAAGGCCGCGATCTCGGCCTTCAGCGTCTCGAGGTCGCGGGTCACTTCCGCCTCGGTCTCCGGCGCGGCCGCCGCACGCGAGGCACGCGGATGCTGTACGGTCTCAGCCATGCTGCTCTCCTATCGGGCCGTTTCGATTCCCGGTTGCTCGACAACAAAAGAGCGGCGCACGCGGGCGCCGCTCCGCTTCCATCCTCTCGACACCGCTACTGGCGCAACACCGGCCTCGCGACCGCCGGCGCGGACGGAAGCCCGCTGGCCTCGGAAGCGCTCGGCGCCGGCCGGCCGACGGCTCGGCCGGCCCGCTCACGCAGCCGGGCCGCTTCGCTGCGGGTCGGCTTCACGGGCAGTGTGTCCCCCAGGAGCATCCGCTTCAGGGCCGAACGGGCGCGATTGACCCGGCTCTTCACCGTGCCGACCTCGCAATTCATGATCTGGGCCACCTCGTCGTAAGGTAGCCCATGAATGCAGACCAGAACCAGCACCGTGCGGTGATCCGGACCCAGCTCGGCGAAGGCGCGACGGAAGGCGGCGACCTCCAGCCGGCTCTCCTGGAATGCCGGCACGGAGCCCAATAGCTCGATATCGTCGTCCGGCACCTCGTTGCGCGTACGCTTGCGGCGCATCAGCGAGAGGTGCTGGTTGCGCAGAATGGTGAACATCCAGGCCTTGAGGTTGGTGCCGGGCTGGAACTGGCGCTGCGCCTCCAGCGCCTTCAGCAACGTGTCCTGGACCAGATCGTCCGCCAGAGCCGCATTGCCGGCCGTGAGGCTGCGCGCGAACGCCCGCAGATGCGGCATCAGCGCAGCGACATCCTCTCGGAACAGTGTCATGGGTCCCTGCTCGTTATGTGCCTTCCGCCACACCAATGTCGGAGGTAGGTCCGGGGTTCCCCTTTGGCAATCCGGTATTTGCCGTCCGGACCGTCCGCTGCTCGGCGAAAGTGACCGTGACGGTCGTGCCGGGCGGGCCGCCGAGCCGGAGCTCGCCGCCGATCTGCTTGGCGAGCATGCGGCACAAGGTGATTCCCACGCCATCGGCGCTGGCCGGGCCCCGCCCTACACCGTCGTCGGAGATGCTCAGGCGCGCCATGCCATCGGCCCGCTCGAGCCGGACGAGGATGGTACCCTGCCGGCCATCGGGGAAACCGTACCGCAGCGCGTTGTTGACGCTCTCGGCGATCAGCAGGGCGATCGGCGTCGCCCGGTCGGCGCTGGCACGCCCCGGCTCCACATCCGCCAGGATTTCGACCTTGTCATTGTCGCCCACCGCCTCGCCGAACAGCTGGCACAGCTCGATCAGAAATGGCTCCAGGTCGATGGAGGTCGGCTCCTCCCGTTCGTAGAGGTTGCGATGCACCAGTGCCAGTGCCTTGATCCGCATCTGCACCGCTTCCAGCGCGATCTTGACTTCGGGATTGCGGCTCGCCCGGGCACGGAGATTGATGAGGCTGCTGACAATCTGCAGATTGTTCTTGACTCGGTGGTGGATCTCCTTGAGCAACACTTCCTTTTGCGCCAGCGAGGCTTGCAGCTCGTCCTCGCGCCTGGCGATACGCTCGGCCATCTCGCTGAAGGTCGAGCCCAGCTCGTCGAGCTCGGCCGGCGCGCCGCGCAGGTCGGGCCAGTCGTGACCGTGGCCATGGCTCCATCGGCGCGCGGCGAGGCTCAGCGCCTGGACGTGGCGGCTGACCAGGTAATTGGTGGCCACCCAGATGGCGGAGAGCGCTAGCAGTAGGAGTAGGATCGGCGCCAGGATCATCGGGGCTCGGCTCTCAAGCCAATCCCACGTCCCCCCCACCGGCGTGCCCAGAACGACGTTGAGGCTGCCCGCGCCGACCGGTGCTATCGCATAGAGGCGCCGCACGCCGTCGAGACCCACGGCCTCGAAGGTGGCCTTCGGACCGACCAGGGCCGCCAGCAGCGCTCCGCGTGGCGGGATCGTGAGGCTCTGGTCGACCTCACCGTCTCGCGGATCGATCAGTGGCATTGCCTCGTTGTCGACGAGCACCAGGCTGCTGTTCAGCTCGAGGACCGTGGTCAGCGCGCCCGACGGGGTGAAGCTGCGGACATCCATCGTGGCCGTGATGGCACCGGCCACCCCGGGCGAGCGCAATGCCAGCACCACGGTCGGCCGCCTCAGCACCCGGCTGGTCACGACCTCGCTGATCACGAACGGCCGGTCGCCGCGCCGTATGGCGCCGAACCAGAGGCGATCGGCGTAGCCGACGCCGACCACATCCGGAATGCTGGCACAGCGTGCCACGCCATCGTCGTCGATCCGCGCCAGCGTGATGAAGCCTCCGAAACGCCGCAGCTCGTTGGCGAGGTACTCGCTGCAGGCAGGCTCGCGCATCGAGGCCACGGCAGGCTCCGCCAACAGGCGGCCGAGCGTCGATTCGGCACCGGCGAGAAGCTGTTCCTCGTAGGTCGAGATGACGGCGGCGCTGGACTGGAGGGTGGCACTCAGCCGCGAGGAATGCTCGCGATAGGCGAGATAGCCCAGCCAGATGGAGCAGGCGACGGCAGGCAGCAGGACGATGCCGAGCACCATGGCGAACTGCGCCCGCAACCCTGCGCGCCAAGCCCGCGGCAACTGGGGGATGACGGATGTGGCCGCTGTCCGCACCACCGGCGGCGCTGCTCAGGCGGCGCGGTGAGCCGCGGCAGGAGGGACGCTCAATGCCTGCGAGATCGTGACATTCAGGTGCTCGGCCTCGAACGGCTTGGTGATCAGGAATGTCGGCTCGGTCCGCTCGCCGGTCAGCAACCGGTCGGGATAGGCGGTGACGAAGATCACCGGCACGGCCTGACTGCCCAGGATCTCGCCCACCGCCTCGATTCCCGAGCTGTCGTCGGCGAGCTGGATGTCGGCCAGCACGAGTCCCGGGCGCTCGGCCTCGGCCAGCGCCACGGCCTCGGCGTGGGTGGCGGCGATGCCGACCACCTGGTGTCCGCTCTGCTGGACGATGCTGGCGATGTCGAGCGCGATCACCGGCTCGTCCTCGATGATGAGGATGCGCGTCGGCGGCTGGGCGCTCAGCTCGCGCTTGGCGGCGGCCAGGAGCCGAGCGAACTCGGCCTCGTCGGAGATGCGCAGAATGAAGGCGGCGTCATCCGGCGAGAAGCCCTCGAGCATGGTCAGAACCAGCGCCTGACGCTGCAGCGGCGACAGCGAATCCAGGCGCCCCTGGATCACCTCCGCCGGATCGTGGGCCATGGCGGCCGGACTCGACCAGACATCGTGCAGAGCCCGGAAGAGCAGCCGCCGGTCGAGGGTGCTGTCGTTGGCGGGCGTGGCCAGCAAGGACTGCAGGCAGGCACGCACGGCCACGTCGCCGGCCCGCTGCTCGCCGCTGATCGCTCGGGCGTAACGCCGCAGGAAGGGCAGGTTCTGCCTGATGGTATCGGCCTGCGTGGGCATCTTTCGGCGCTCCTGGGCGGTCCATCCGGCCCCGCCCGTCTCCAATGCGGTCATCTCATTCCGACTTGTCCGTCGGCCGCTTCGCGAAGTCATCGAGCAGGCGCGACAGGTCGTCGGGAATCTTCTCGCTCAGCACCGGATCGTAGAGATCATGCAGCTTCCTGGTGAACCACTGGTCCAGCCCACGGTCGGCCTGCTTTCGCGCCCGGGGAACCTTCTGCCCCGTCTTCGTCTTGGCGCTCGTATCGGGCGTATCGCGAAATTTCATGGCCTCGTCGGCAGCTGGCAGCCTGCCGTTCCATCCGTTCGGTCCCGGATTTGACACCAACGCGCGCCCCTGCGTCCAGTTCCAACGCGCCAGCTTGAAGTAGCCCTGGATACCGTCGCTCATCCGCCACGTCCGCGCTGGGCGCGGGTCCCCGCAGGGCACCCGCGCCACGGAGCTGTCCGCCATCGCGGCGGAGGCCTCCGATCGATTACCCGCGATAGGTCCGCTCCCAGTCGCTCACCTGGCGCTCCGCCTCGTCCTTGGCGATGCCGTAGCGTTCCTGCACCCGGCCGACGAGCTGGTCGCGCTGGCCCTCGATCTTGGTCAGATCGTCATCGGTGAGGTCGCCCCAGGTCTCCTTGATCCGGCCCTTCGCCTGATTCCAGTTGCCCTTGATGCGATCCCAATTCATCGGTCACTCCCTTGACTTGCGGCGCGCGGGCCTCAGTTGAGGCGTCCGGCGTGGCAACTGGGGGACGAACGCTGAGCAGTTCCAACGGTTCCGGGCACCGCGCCCGAGGTGTCGGAATGTGTTGCGCCATGGCCCCGGTTGCGTTTTCCGGCTGCACCCATCGGCCGCGACCCGGTGGCTGAGCGCCGGCGCGCCCTGGTGCTCGTCAACAAGCACAGCCGCAGCGGCGCCGCCGGTGTGGACGCCGCGCTGCGGGTGCTGACGGCAGCCGGAATCTCGATCGACCGCGAGCATACCGGCGACGCGCTGCATACCGCCCGGCTGATCCGCGCCCGCCGCGATCGGGTCGATCTCGTGATCGTCGGTGGCGGCGACGGCACGCTCAACGCCACGGCCGAGGCCCTGATCGAAACCGGCCTGCCCCTGGGCATCCTGCCGCTCGGCACCGGCAACGACTTGGCACGGACGCTGGGCCTGCCGCTCGAGCCCGAGGCAGCGGCCGAGGTCATCGCCAACGACCGGCCGCGTCCGGTCGATGTCGGCCTCGCCAACGACCGGCCGTTCTTCAATGCCGCGACGATCGGCCTGAGCAACGAGGCGGCGAGGCGGCTGACCGGCGAGGTCAAGCGGCGCTGGGGGCCGCTGGGCTACCCGCTGACGCTGTTCGATGCCTGGCGCGCCACCCACCCGTTCGGCACACGCATCGAGATCGAGGGCGAGGTCGAGACGCGGAGATCGGTGCAGGTGGTCATCGGCAACGGCCGGCACCACGGCGCCGGCATGACCGTCGCCGCCTCGGCGCGCATCGACGACCACAAGCTCGACCTCTACAGCCTCGATGCCCAGCCCTGGTGGGCCGTGCTCAAGCACCTGCCGGATCTGCGCCGTGGCGCCGACCATGCGCCGGAAGGGATGTGGCGCGGTCGCGCCGCCAGGGCAGTCGTCGAGACCGACCGGCCGATGCGGGTGCGCACCGACGGCGAACCCACGACCCGCACGCCCGCGACCTTCGAGGTGCTACCGGCTGCCGTGCGAATCTTCGCACCGCCGGAACCGTCGAGCGGATGAGGGATGTCCCCGCCGGGTACCAGTCGCAGGGGCCGATCGACGCTGCGGAGCGGCCGTCGCCGCTCCCGCGGCGGGGGGACTCAGCCGTCGCCGCTCCGCCTGCTCTGTTGCTGGTGCGCCCGGCCGATGCGCGCCGTCTGCTCGCTGTGGCCGGCGACGATCCTCACGCCCTCGTCGATCCGTGCGACGATGTTGTCGGGCGAGCACAGCTCCAGGAAGGCGAGCTCGTTGGCGCGGCAGGCGGCGAGGATGCGGTCGCGGGCCCGCTGCATCTCGGGCGGATAGGGGTCGACGCGCAGGCTGGTGTAGCCGAGCGAGAGGCCGAGGTCGCCGGGGCCGATCTCGGCGAAGCCGAGCCCGGGCACCGCCAGGATCTCCTCGCAGTTGGCCACACCCTCCGGGCTCTCGATCTTGACGCCGAGCAACAGCTCGCCCGCGGTGTTGAGCGGCCAGGTGTCGGCACGCTGCAGGATCTCGGCGGCCGGAATGCCCCAGACCTCCGCCACGGTGCTCTCCGAGCCACGGCCGCGGGTTCCGACACCGAGCTGCCGACGTCCGTCGGGCGCGCGGCCGGGCGACCGCGTCCTCGCCCCGTCCATCCGCTCGGCCGGCGAGGGCAGCCGCGGGTCGACGCCGGCCAGCTGGTGCGGATAGCGGCAGGACTCGACGAAGGCGCGCACGGCATCGGGCGATTCCGCCTGGCAGAGCAGGATACCGTGGACGCCCTGCGCCAGGATCTGCCGGAACTGCCAGGCATTGGCCCGGACGATGCCCTCGTCGGTGCCGCCGACCGGCGCCTCGACGAGCACCGCCGGCATGCGGTACCCGGCGGCGGTCGGCCCGCCGGCGCCGAGGCCGCGCAGATAGGCGGCGAGCCCCGTCATGTCGAAGGCGCCGTGCTCCATGCCGACATTGATGTAGTCGGCCCAGGTCGCGGCATCGGCAAGGCCCTGCTCATAGGTCAGGACGTGGCCGCAATGGTCGCCGACATAGTAGATCGCCCAGCCCTGCTCGAGGCGGGCAATGGCCTGGTTGATGCGCGCGGGCATGGGCCTGCTCCGATCGCCGCCTCGCTGCCGAGGCGGGCCTCCCGCTCCGCCTTAGCGGCGCAGGGCAGGCGCGGCAAGCGCGCCGCCCTGCCCTGGCCGGAAGATCGGCTCGGGGCCGTTGCCGCTCAGTAGATGCTCTCGCCCATCTTGGTCTTGGCGCACCAGCGCGACTTCCCGAGGAACGGCAGCAGCACCTCGATCGCCTCGGGCGTACGGATGCGGCTCAGCGCCTCGACGGCAAAGCCGACGACATAACGGTTGTCGTCCTCGAGGGCCTCGGCGAGGGCCCGGACGACCACCGCATCCTTCGGCGCCCGCCGCGCCAGCGCCAGCGCCCCGTGTATGCGTGCCTCGATGCTCTTGTCGCCCAGGCTCGCGATCAGCGCCGCGTTGGCGACACCGTTGCCGGTGCGACGGCCCAGCGAGTAGCGGGCGTTCTCACGTACGTCGGGATCGGCATCCGACGAGGCCGCCACCAGTGCCTTGTCGACCTGGTCGTTGCGGCCGCCGTGCTCGCCCAGCGCGAACACGGCGTGCTTGCGCACGCGCGGACCGCCCTCGGCCAGCGCCTTCAGCAGCACCGGCTCGGCCTCGGCATCGGCCGCCGCGAGGCCATAGGTGGCATTGCGGCTGCGGTTGCCCTCGGTGGTGCCCAGCTCCACCGTCCGGTCGTCGTCGGGGATGTTCGGGCCGTCCTCGCTGCGCATCGCCTCGCCCAGCACCGCCGCCCCGCACCCGCCCTGCTGCGCCAGCGCATAAGCCGCATTCAGTCCGACCTGCTCGTGCGCGTCGCCGAGCGCCTGACCCAACATCTCCACCGTCCGCGCCGATGCCTCGCCGCCGCCCAGCTCGGCCGCCGCCGCGGCGCGCCGCCGCCAGTCACCGGATTCGAGGTCGGCCTGCAGGCTGGAGGTGCGGCCGTTCGGCCCGGGCGGCACGCCGTCGCCTTGCCCGGTCATCCACTGCCAGCTCGACCGCCAGACCGGCCGCAGCGGATAGGCCGCCGGCATCTCCTCGGGGTCGCGCCAGGCGGCATCACTGCAGTCCCATGACGGGGTCAGCGGCGAGGAAGCCCGCGAGAAGAGGAATTTCAGCATGAACCGCTTGCGGTTGGTGCGGTTCAGCGTGCGCGCGTGCCACAGGTCGAAATGGACGATGGCGACCGTGCCCTGCGGCCCGGCCAAGGGCATCGATTCGGCGGCGGTGAGGCCGGGATTGCGCACCGAATACTGGCTGCCGGGTATCACGCCCGTCGGCCCGCGCTCGGCCGGCGTCTCCTGCGGATAGTACATCAGCAGCAGGGTCCAGGGCCGGTGGCTGCGGACGTGGCGCTTGTAGCCGAAGTAGCTGTCCTTGTGCATCGGCTGCGGCGGGTCGTTCGGCATGCTGTTGTGCAGTGCCCGGTGCGGCTCGAGGATGTAGCCGTCGCCCAGCAGGCTGGTCAGCCCGCCCCTGATCACGTCGTCCTCGAACAGATCCATCAGCTGCGGCAGCATCGGCAGAATATTGTTGCCTGGATTGTTCAGCTTCTGCCTGCCGGGGGTTTCCGTGTAGCCGTCCGGGATCAGCTTGTCGAACTCGCCATAGATGTCGTTGTGGAAGCTCTCCGGCAGGCCCGGCTGCAGGGTGATCCAGCCGTTGGCGAGGAAGGAGCGCACCTGCGCATCGTTCAGCAGCTTCACCGTCGAGCCTCCGTTGGTTCGCTGGCCGCGGGCCTTCGGGCCGCGGTGTTCGGGGAATGGATGCGGGCACCGCAGCTGTCGCGCAGCACGATCTCGCAGGGCACCGTGACATGCACCGGCGCGTCGTCGCGCTGCCCGGCCATGCGCTCCAGCAGGCGGCTCACCGCCTGCCCGGCCAGCGCCTCGTAGTCGTAGGCGAGGCTGGTCAGCCGCACCCTGCGGGCGGCAGCGAGATAGCTGTCGTCGAAGCCGGTCACCGCGACGTCGCCCGGCACCGACAGGCCGAGGTCGGCGGCGGCGTCGAGGGCGCCGAGGGCGATGAGGTCGCTCGAGCAGACGAGCGCCGTCGGCCTGGGCTCGCGGGCCAGCAGGCGCATCGCACCGGCATAGCCGCCGCTCTGGTCGAAGTCGAAGGCCGCCATGTCGTCGGGTCCGACCCTGATGCCGGCCTCGGCCATGGCGTTGCGCCAGCCGGCCTCGCGTTCCAGCGAGACCATCGCCGCCGGCCCTCGGATGTAGCCGATGCGCCGGTGGCCGAGCCGCAGCAGGTGCCGCGTCACCTGGGCGAAGCCGCCGCGATTGTCGACCAGGAAGCTGTCGAGCTCGTGTCGGCTGGGCGCGTTGTAGAGCAACACCACTGGGATGCCCGACTGCACCAGCAGCTTGGCCCCTGCCCCGTCGAGCCCGCTGGAGGCGAGGATCACCCCGTCCACCGCCTGCTCGACCAGCGTGCGCACCATGTGCAGCTCGGCTTCCTCGTCCCAGCCGGTATCGCCGATCAGGGCGGCGAAACCTTGCCGGCGCAGGCTGCGGTTGAGCACGGCCAGGGTCTCGCCGTAGCGCGGATTGCCCAGATGCGGAACGACGACGCCGATGACGTTGCGGGTGCCGGTGGCGAGGCCCCGGGCGGCGGCATTGGGCGTGTAGTTCAGCTCGCGGGCGGCCGCCAGCACGCGCTCGACGGTCTCTGGCCGGACGACCGGGCGGTTGTTGACGACGTTCGATACCGTCTGGACGGAGACGCCCGCCAACCGAGCCACGTCCTTGATGGTGCCGCGCACCCGCTCAGCTCCCCGCTATGTGGATGGTTTTAACGTTCAAATTGCGCCGGTCAAGCACTGATATGGCGTGACGCATAGCTCCTTGGTCCGATCCCGCGAAACCGGAGCACTCGACGCCAGGATCGGATTTCAGCCTATCGCGAACCGAACTCGATCATGCGGGCGCGGGAAAGCGCGAGCTCGATCCTGCCGGTGGACAGGCGATGAAGGCAGATGCGGCGTGTCCACGGCCCGTCGTGCAGCGTGAAGAGGAAACGCCTGCCGCCGAGCGAGAGCAGCGGCATGGAGCGGCGCGTCGGGCCGGCACCCATCACCACGGCGCCGTCCCGGATCTCCAGCCGCGCGCCGGCATCCTCGCTGATCCATTCGCCGGCGAGATCGGCAGGCAGGGGCTCGGGGCGGACAGGGCGATAGCGCCGGGGCGCATGGCCGACCTCGCCGACGACATCGGAACCTTCCATGTGCAGCTGCAGGCTGGACGTGGGCGACAGGCTGTCCACGCCGCCCCCTTCGACGGGATAGACGGCGACTTCGTCGTCCAGCCGAGAGACCGAGGCTTTGCCGGCCTCGATCCAGTCGGCGCCCTCATCGGCAACATAAAGGCCGGGAACGAGCCCCGATCCGGCGACCGGCAGGCTCTCGCCGAAGAGAGCGGCCATGATCCGCGCCGCGATGTCGGACGTATTCGCGTCGTCCCGATTGGCCACGACGGCGCAGCCGGTCATCGTCTCGGGATCGAGCAGCAGATAGCTCTTGAAGCCGGGCTGCGACCCGCCATGACCGACCAGCTCGCGCGCGCCGACCTTCTGGCGCCGCAGGCCGAGCCCGTAATCGGTCGGCCGCCCATCCGCCAGATGACGGCGGGCGGACAGCCGTGCAAGTACAGTCGCAAGGCTTCCCTCGCCGCGCAGCAGCGTCCTGCCCCATTCGGCCAGGCCGCGGCCGCTGCCGATCAGGCTGCCGGCAGCCGAAAGATGCATGCCCTGCAGACCCATCTTCCAGCCCGTGCCGTCGAACCAGTAGCCGGTGCCGAGCCCCTGCACCGGATCGGTCCACATCTCGGCGGCATGCATGGAAATGCCGAGCCCCTCGCGAAGCGTGCGGCCCAGATAGTCGTCGAAAAGCAGCCCATGCGCGCGCATGGCCTCTTCCACCAGTCGGTAGCCGCCATTGGAATAATGGACCTCGGTGCCCGGGGCGTAATTCGTGCGCCGGAGCGCCGCATGGAAGGCGAGGAGATCAGGGGCCCGAGTTTCCGTGAAGATGGAATGACCGATCAGGGTCAGGCATTCGCGCGTGTCGGGAATGCCACCCGACATGTCCAGCGCGCGGCCCACCGTCACAGCCGCGGTGGCCGGGGCGAGCTGGGGCAGGTGCTCACCCAGCGGATCGTCCAGCGAGATCGCCTCGGGATGCGCCAGCACGAAAGCCGCGAAGACGTGCTTCGTGACCGAGGCATGGCGCACCACGGTGTCGATGCTGAACGGGGTCAGTGTCGACAGGCTTTCGACGCCCCCGGTCCGCGAGACGCGCAGGCCTGCGGCGTCGAAGAGGATCACGGCGCCGCCCGGCTCGTCGGCGCCCCATGACACGGCGGCCTCGACGGCGGCCTCGGCTCCGGCCCAATCCGGCATCGTCATTCGCTGCCCGGCCTCACGCCTCTTCCAGGGACACGCTCAACTCGCGCAGCTCCCGCGTATGCGGATGCGCGACACGGCCCGCGCGCAGGTCCTCGATACTCAACTGCTCGACCATCTCGCCGCCCTGCATCACGCCGAGGCGGTTGCACAGATGCGCGATGACCGCGAGGTTGTGGCTGACCATCACATAGGTCAGGCCGCGGCTCTCACGCAGGTCGGCCAGCAGGTTCAGGACCTCCGCCTGCACGGAGACGTCCAGCGCCGAAGTCGGCTCGTCGAGAAGGAGGATCTTCGGTTCGGCGATCAGCGCCCGCGCGATCGCCACACGCTGCCGCTGGCCGCCCGAAAGCTGGTGCGGATAGCGGAAGCGCACCGACTGCGGCAGGGCCACATCGGCGAGCACCCGGTTGATGCGCCCGTCAATGTCGCCGATCCGATGGACCAGCAGGATTTCGGACAGGATGCGATCAATCGTCTGGCGCGGGTGCAGCGAGCCGAACGGGTCCTGGAATACCATCTGCACTTGGCGGAAGAACTCCGGCTGGCGCCTTTTGGGGACGTCCGTCCCGTCGAAGCAGATCGCGCCGTCCCAGACTTCATTCAAGCCGGCCATGGCACGCAGCACGGTGGACTTGCCCGAGCCGGATTCGCCGACGATGCCGAAGCTCTCGCGCGACGCCACCGTGAAGCTTGCGCCCTTGACGACCTCTCGCCCCGAGAAGGCGATCCGCAGGTCGCGCATCTCGATCATGGGCCTGCTTTCGGCGCCACTCATGTCCGCGCCTCCTTCAGCCATGCGTCGTCGCGGACCAGCACCGGAAGCCGCGCCTTGGGATGGAGCAGAGACGGCATGCAGTTCAACAGGCCCTGCGTGTAGGGATGCTTCGCCCGAAGCAGATCCGACGCGGCCATCTCCTCCATGATCCGCCCCATATACATCACCGCAACCCGATCGCAGAAATGCGACACCAGCGGCAGGTCGTGGCTGATCAGGATCAGGCCCATGCCGCGGCTTTCGACCAGCTCGTCGATCAGGCGCAGGATTTCGGCCTGCACGGTCGCATCCAGCGCCGAGGTCGGCTCGTCGGCGATCAGCAGCTCGGGATCGGGCGCCAGCATCATGGCGATCATGGCGCGCTGGCCCATGCCGCCGGAAATCTCGTGCGGATAGGATTCGAACACCTTCTTCGGGTCGCGGATCCTGACCTGCTCGAGCAGATCGAGCGTCGCGTCGCGCTGTTCCCTGCGGGAGCCGCCCCTGTGCTCGCGCCAAGTCTCGCCGATCTGCTTGCCGATGGTCTTGACCGGATTGAGCGAATATTTCGGGTCCTGCAGGATGAAGCCGACGCGCTTGCCGCGTATCCTGCGCATATCCTTCTCGGCCGCCTTCAGGATGTCGATGCCATCCAGCGTCATCCTGTCCGCCGTAACCTGCGCGTTCTTGGGCAGCAGCTTCATCAGGGCGCGGGCGGTCAGCGACTTGCCCGAGCCGGATTCGCCGACGATGCCGAGCTTCTCGCGACCCAAGGATATCGAGATCCCGCGCACCGCCTCGAACCGCGTTGCGCGATTCTCGAAGACGATGCGGAGGTTCTTGATTTCGACCTGCATCCGCGCCTCCTCAGTTCTGCTTCGGATCGAGGACGTCGCGCAGGCCGTCGCCGAGGAAGTTGAAGGCGAGCGAGGTCAGGAGGATCGCGATGCAGGGCGCGACGGCGACCCACCATTGCTGCAATAGATATTGCTTGGCCGTCGCGATCATCGCGCCCCATTCCGGCGACGGGGGTTGCGCGCCCATGCCGAGGAAGCCGAGGCTGGCCGCGGTGATGATGATCGAGGACATATCGAGCGTGACGCGTACGATCAGGCTCGGAACACACATCGGCGTGATGTGGCGTGCGACGATGCGCCAGCGCGAGGCTCCGGTCAGGCGGCAGGCGGCGATGAAGTCGGCGTTGCGCACGGTCAGCGTCTCGGCGCGCGCGATGCGCGCATAGGGCGGCCACGCGGTCAGCGCGATCGCCAAAACGGCGCTCTGGACGCCTGGCTTCAGGGCGGCGACGAAGGCCAGCGCCAGGATCAGGCGCGGAAAAGCCAGGAAGACGTCGGTGACGCGCATCAGAAGCGTGTCGACCCAGCCGCCGAAATAGCCGGCGACGCAGCCCACCGCCAAGCCGATCGGCGCGACCAGCACGACCACGGTGACGACCATGCCGAGCGTCACGCGCCCGCCATAGAGGATGCGCGAGAGGATGTCGCGGCCAAGCTCGTCGGTGCCGAACAGGTGCTCGGCCGAGGGCCGGGCGAGGCGCGCACTCAGATTCTGCGCGGCCGGATCGTAAGGTGCCAGCAGCGGCGCGAAAAGGGAGAGCAGCACGCAGGCCACGATGACGGCCAGCCCGATCATGGCCAGCGGGTTGGAGCGCAAGGCGAGCCAGATCCGGTAGCGCCGCCCCCACGCCGCCTGTGCGCGGGACGACGGCATTTCATCGAGGGCCCAGTTTCGGAAGGTCGCGAGCATATCCATAGGCCCTATTTCACACGCGGGTCGAACACACGGTAGAGAAGGTCGGCCAGGAGATTCAGCGCGACATAGATCAGGCCGATCAGCAAGGTCGCGCCGACAACCGGATTCATGTCGGCGTTCATCAGGGAGATGGTCAGGTATTGGCCGAGCCCCGGC
Organism: Geminicoccus sp.; assembly: GCA_035326425.1. GTDB lineage: Bacteria > Pseudomonadota > Alphaproteobacteria > Geminicoccales > Geminicoccaceae > CALKJU01. The sequence continues at coordinate 75,974 of DAOLFG010000011.1, forward strand.
CAGGCGAAAACCGTTTCGGTGACGACCGCGCCCTCGAGCAGGCCGGCATAGGTCAGGGCGATGACGGTGACCAGCTGCACGACGACGGTGGGAAAGGCGTGGCCCATCACCACGCGGGTCGCCGAAAGCCCCTTGGCCCGCGCCGCGATGATGAACTCCCCGTGCAGGGCCTCCAGCATGAAAGCGCGCGTCATGCGGGTGATGTAGGCCATCGAGAAATAGCTCAGGATCGACACCGGCAGGACGAGGTGCGCCAAGGCGTCTCGCAACGCACCCCAGTCGCCGGCGATGACGCTGTCGATGGTCAGGAAGCCGGTTATGGTCGGAACCATATCCTGATAGATGATGTCCTGGCGTCCCGGTCCGGCGGCGATTCCCAGCCAGGCGTAGAAGATCAGCAGGGCCAGCAGGGCCAGCACGAACACCGGAACCGAATGGCCGGCGAGGCAGACGACGCGGATGACCTGATCGGTGAGCGAGCCCTGGCGCACCGCCGCCCATATGCCCAGCGGCACGCCGATCAGCACCGCGAGGATCAGGGCGAAGGTGGCGAGCTCCATCGTCGCCGGGAAGTAATGGGCGATGTCGGTGGTGACGGGATTGCGCGTGAGGATCGAGTTGCCGAAATCGCCCCGCGCGACATCGCCGAGATAGCGCAGGAACTGCATAACGATCGGCTGGTCGAGCCCCATCTCGACGCGGGTACGCTGGATCACCGCCTCGGGCGCATTGTCGCCGACTGCCGCAATGACGGGATCGACCGGCATCACCCGGCCGATCATGAAGGTGACGATGGCAAGCCCGAGCAGCGTCGCGAGGACGCTGCCGAGCAATGTGCCGAGGCTCTTGATCATGCCGCTCACATCGTTCCCGCGACTAGGCCTTGGTGACTTCCGTATAGGAATGGCCGGACGAGATGGCGCTGAGCCGCATTCCCTCGACGCCCGGACGGCAAGCCACGGTGGTGAACGGCTGCATCATGATCGCGTAGGGGCTGTTGTGCATGACGTGCTTCTGCAGCTCGACATACAGATCCAGACGCTTCTGCGGGTCCCTCTCGTCGCGCGCGGCGAGCGCCATGCCGGCGAGCGCGTCGTCCTTGAAATGCGAACGCCAGCCAAAGGGCTTGTTCGGCGCATCGTCGGAATTGTCACGGTTGATGCAGAACGCATCGACATTGGCGTGCGGGTCGAAATAGTCCGTGCCCCAGGCCGCCAGGATCATCTGATGCTGGCGAGCGCGCATCTTGGTCAGCACCTGGCGGTTCTCGGCCGCGAGCAGATTCACCTCGATGCCGATCTCGGCAAGGTTGGCCTGGACCGTCTGGGCGATGTCCGGATAGGGCTGCGCCGAATAATGGTCCATGTCGATGGAAAAGCCGTCGGGGAAGCCGGCCTCGGCCAGCAGCGCCTTGGCCTTCGCGCTGTCCTTCTGGAAGGGGTTCTCGTCATACGCGCCTGGCAGGCCCTTCGGGACGATCGACTGGTGCACCTCATGCGTCGCCGGGAGGATGTTCTTCTGGATACCCTCATAGTCCAGCGCCCACTTGACGGCTTCCCAGACCTTCGGGTCCTTCAGCTTCTCATGTGACACGTTCATCGTGACGTGGACCAGCGAGGCTTGGCCCTTGCGCAGCAGGACGATGTTCGGATCGCCCTGAAGCGTCTTGATCTGCTCGCTGGTCAGGTTGCGGGCGATGTCGACGTCGCCCTGCTGAAGCGTCAGCAGCTGCGCCGAGGGGTCGCCGATATGGCGCAGGATGACACGCTGCAGCGAGCCCTGGTAGCCGCCGTTCGGATTGATCTGCATGGTGACCGAGTCGCTCGGGCGCCAGGCCTGGAGCATGAACGCGCCGGAGCCGGCCGAGTTCTTCTGGAGCCAGCCATTGCCCCAGTCGCCGTCCGCCGCGTTCGCTGACACGACCGCCTTCTCGACGACGGAACCGATATTGGCGGAAAGGCAATAGAGCAGAAAGCCGATCGAGGTCGGCTCTGCGGTGGTCAGCACCAGCGTCTCCGGGTCGGTCGCGCGGATGCCTTGCGTGACATTTTCGGCGTTCCAGCCGAACTGGGTGAGAATGAAGGCCGGGCCCTTGTTCATCGAGACGCAGCGCTGCAGCGAATAGGCGCAATCCTCGGCGGTCAGGTTGCCGCCCGACGAGAATTTCAGGCCCTTCTTGATCTTGAAGGTGAAGGTCTTGCCGTCGTCTCCCGCGGTCCAGCTCTCGGCGACCTGCGGATCGACCCTGTTCGGATCGTCGAAGCTCGGCTGCACGAGCTGCTGGTACATGTTGCCGCAGATTTCGGATCCGACCGCCTCGTAGCTCTCATGAGGATCGAGGCTCGTCATGTTGTCGAGTTGCTGTGCAACGACGAGAATGTTCTTCGGCGTGGCCGCGAAGACATCCGCCACCGACAGATAGGATATGGCCGGAAAGGCAGCCGAGGCGGCAATAAGCTGGCGCCTGGAAAGCATGGCGGGACTCCCCTTGGTCGTTGATTTGATTTCAAGACCGGGGAGGATGGTTTGCAGCAGCTTCTTCAGGCGGTTTGCCTGTCCTCCGGCGGTTCTTGCGCGTGCAGCTATCAGCCTATTCCGCGCGTAGCCAATGCCAATTGCGAGACAGGGTAGCTAAAAAACTCATACTGCTTTGTTTTCAGCCGGTTACGTAGATTCCTTTCGCATCCCCGACTCGAGGAGCAGGGTTGCACGGGCGCATTTTCGGACACAGATAGACCGACCCAAGGAGGCGCCTAATGGCCAACCCGAATCCCGTGCCTGTCTTCGACGGCCACAACGACGTTCTCCTGAGGTTGTGGAGAGGCAGAGGCCCGGACGCGGCCAGTCGTTTCATCGAGGGCGAGGACAAGGGGCATATCGATCTGCCGCGTGCGCGAAAGGGGGCGCTGGCAGGGGGGCTCTGTGCCGTCTATGTGCCCTCCGAGCGGGTTCTCGATTCCGACGGCAACTGGCCGACGCCCACCCGAGAGGAAGCGCTGGAGGTTACCACGGCCATGGCCGGGCTCCTCGCCCGGATCGAGCACGAGGCGCATGGAGGCCTGAAAATCTGTCGCTCGACCGCCGACATCCGCGCGGCGATGGTGCAGGGCAGCTTTGCCTCGGTGTTCCATATCGAAGGCGTCGAGGCGATCGGGGCGGACCTGGACCTGCTCTACCTCCTGCATGCCGCCGGCCTGCGTTCGCTCGGCCCTGTCTGGAGTCGCCCCAATATCTTCGCCTTCGGTGTGCCGTTCCGTTTTCCGTCCACGCCGGACATCGGGCCGGGGCTGAGCGCGCATGGCAAGGCGTTGATACGCGCCTGCAACGAGCTGAGGATCATGGTGGACCTGTCGCATATCAACGAGGCGGGCTTCTGGGACATCGCGAAGCTCTCGACTGCGCCACTCGTCGCCTCGCATTCCAATGTTCACGCCATCTGCCCGCACAGCCGCAACCTGACCGACCGTCAGCTCGACGCAATCCGGGACACCGGCGGGCTTGTCGGGATCAATCTCGGCGTCGCCTTCCTCAATCCCACCGGCGAAAGGGACGCCTCCCTGCCGCTTTCGGCCTTTGTTCGCCACGTCGACTATGTTGTCGAGCGCATCGGCGTCGATCATGTCGCCTTCGGCTCGGATTTCGACGGCACGACGATTTCCAACGAGATCAGGGACGTCGCGGACTTGCCCAAGCTGGTCGAGGCGCTGCGCGCGGCGGGATATGACGGCGAGGCGCTGGCGAAGATCGCCCACCTGAACTGGATTCGTGTTCTCGAGCAGACCTGGGGCGCTTGAACCGCGCCGCAGTGGCTGCGTCGATCCTCGAGATCACGCAATTTTCTCGCAGGTCCGCGCCATCGCGAGATAGATGTCCTGCAAATGGCGAGTCGCCGGTCCCGGCTTGCCGTCGCCGATCAGCGTGTCGGCGATGCGCACGACCGGGGTGACGAGGCTCGACGCGCTGGTCAGGAAAGCTTCCGCCGCGCCCTGCGCCTCGGCGATGGTGAAGGGGCGCTCCTCCAGGGCAATGCCGCGCGATTGCGCCAGCGCCATGACGGAGCGGCGGGTGCAGCCCGGCAGCGTCGCTTGCGAGTTGGGCCGGGTGACGATCGCGCCCTGCCTGGTCACGATGAACGCCGTCGAGGACGCGCCTTCGGTGATGCATCCGTCCTCGAACATCCAGACGTCGTCGAAGCGGTTGGCCTTGGCCGCCTCCTTGGCCAGCGCCTGGCCCAGCAGCATCACCGTCTTGATGTCCCGCCGGCGCCAGCGCGGATCCGGCGTCAGCATGACCGCCACGCCATCGCGCTGCTGGGCGGTGTCGTAGAGCTTCTTCGGCTGGGTGAAGGCCACGAAGGTCGGCTTCATGTCCGCTTCGGGGTGGAAGTTGCGCTCCGCCGCGCCGCGCGAAACCTGCATGTAAATGGTTCCGTCGGTCATGCCGTTGCGGGCCACCAGCTCGACCTGCACGGCGCGCACCGCATCGAGCGGCATCGGCAACGGAATGTCGATCTCGCCGAGCGAGCGCTCGAACCGGGCCAGATGCAGGTCGTTGTCGATGAGATGGCCATCGACCATCGCCGTCACTTCATAGATCGCGTCCCCGAACAGGAAACCGCGATCCATGATGGAAATTTTCGCCTCGTGCTCGGCGACGAAATCGCCGTTAACGTAGATTTGCCGCGTCATGGTCATCACATCGCCGAGACTTTGACGGCAAGCTAGTGACGCCGGGCGGAAATGGCCAATGCCGGTTTTTGCGCAGATCAGACCGTTTTCGCATAGCCCTGTTCCATGCCCCAGCACGGGGCTATCGTCGCGCCGGCAAGGAGCCGGCGATGGAACTGAAGTGGCTCGAGGATTTCGTGATGCTGGCGAGCACGGCGAGTTTCTCGCGCGCCGCCGAGGCACGCCATGTCACGCAATCGGCTTTCAGCCGGCGCATCAAGCAGCTCGAGGCATGGCTGGAGGTTTCGCTGGTCAGTCGCGCCACCATTCCGGCCGAGCTGACGCCCGAGGGCAAGGCCTTCCTGCCGATCGCCCAGGAGTCGATCCGCACCTTCTACAGCACGCGCGACACGCTGCGTCCCGCCAATCCTCGCCGTCAGCTCAGCGTGAATCTGGCCTCGTTGCATACGCTGACGGTGACGATGATGCCGGAATGGCTGGCCCGGATCGATGCCGCCGCGCCCGGCATCCGCACCCGGCTGATCCCGGATCGCGGCGGCATCGAGGCCAATCTCGACGCGCTGGTCAGCGGCGAGGCGGACATGCTGCTGACCTACGCGCATCCTTATGTGCCCGTGCTTCTCGACCTGGACCAGTTCGACTGGGTGACACTCGGGTATGAGACGATCCTGCCCGTCATCGCGCCGCGCCTGCACATGGACGGCTGGCCCGATCCGTCCGCCCATGTCGATTTCCTCGATCACGCCGCACGGAACAGGATCGAGGTACCCTATCTGGACTACGGGCCTGTCTCGTTCTTCGGAACGGCACTGCGGCGGCTGTTCGCCGACAGGCCGTTCCAGCGCCGTGTCACGCATGAGAACTCGATCAGCGTCGGCTTGCGGGAGCTCGCGCTTCACGGCTGGGGGCTGTGCTGGCTACCGGAAAGCCTGGTGAAGGACGATCTCGCCTGCCGGCGCCTGGTCCTCGCCTCCCTGCGGCCCGAGTGGCAGTTGCCCGTGGAAATCCGGCTCTACCGCTATCGCGGGGAGGAACGGCGCTACGCATACGACCTTTGGCAAACCATCTCCGAAGCCCTGCGCCTCCAGCGCCAGGGGACGGAAGACGCCATGGCGTCAGTCTAACTAAAATGAAAGGCCCTGCAGCTCTGTGTACGGTCCCGGGATGTGGTGTGACGGATCGATCCTGAATCGTTCCGATTCCTCGGTCCAGGCTCGGCAGACGTGCTCATAGGGCGTCGGGCCCTCGAGGATCCCGAGCCTGCGGGCGTGGGCGCGGCGTCGAGCCGGAGCGATGGGGAGTCGGCGATCCTCACAGCTCGGGCCATGCGCCATCGACCTCCCGCAAATGGCAGGCGACGAAGCCCCCGTCTCCCATCGCCCGCAACTTCGGCTCCTCCGTCCGGCATCTGTCCATCACGTAGCGGCACCGCGTGTGGAATCGGCACCCCGATGGCGGCTTCAGCGGGCTCGGCACGTCGCCCTCCAGCACATATCGATCCGGCCGCGCCTCGGGATCCGGCTGCGGCACCGCCTCCAGCAGCGCTTCCGTGTAGGGGTGCAGCGGCTTCGAGAACAGCCGCTCCTTGGGTGCCAGCTCGACGATCTTGCCCAAGTACATCACCGCCACGCGGTGGCTGATGTGCTCGACCACCGCCAAGTCGTGGGCGATGAACAGGTAGGCCACGCCCAGCTCGTCCTGCAGGTCGGTGAGCAGGTTGATGACCTGGGCCTGCACCGAGACGTCCAGCGCCGACACCGCCTCGTCGCAGACGATCAGCTCCGGCCCCAGCGCCAGGGCGCGGGCGATGCCGAGGCGCTGGCGCTGGCCGCCGGAGAACTCGTGCGGGTAGCGCTCCATCTGGTCAGGCCTGAGGCCGACGCGGCGGAACAGTTCCATCACCCGGTCGCGACGCTCGGCGGCCGACAGCGGCTCGAAGTTGCGCAGGGGCTCGGCGACGATGTCGCCGGCGGTCATGCGCGGGTTCAGCGACGAGTAGGGATCCTGGAAGACGAACTGGATCGTCCGCCGGTGCGGCCGGAAGCTCGCCTGGTCGAGCTGGTCGATGCGCCGGCCCTTGATGCGGATGCTGCCGCCCGTGGGCGGCGACAGGCCGACCAGCATCCGCCCCACCGTCGACTTGCCGCAGCCGCTCTCGCCGACCAGGCCCAGGGTCTCGCCGGCGGCGATGGCGAACGAGACGCCGTCCACGGCGCGCACCACCGGCACCTCGCCGCCGAGCCAGGAGCGCTTGAGGGCAAAGTGCTTGACCAGGCCTTCGGCTTCGAGGACCGGCGTCTCAGTGGCGGGCATCGAAAGGCCCCGTCAGCTTGTCGGCATGCCAGCAGGCGGCGACGTGGCCGTGGCCGCGATCGGCGAGCGGCGGCCGTTCCGTCTCGCACTGCGCCGTGGCGTGCGGACAGCGGGGCGCGAAGGCGCAGCCCGGCATCGGCCGGTCCAGGCGCGGCACCACGCCCGGTATCTCCGCCAGCCGCGGCCGGGCGGCGATGCGCGGCAGGGCGGTGGCGGCGGCCGTGGCGAGCCGCGGGATCGATCGCATCAGCCCTTGGGTGTAGGGATGCAGCGGCCGGCGGAACAGCGCCCGCACCGGCGCCTCCTCGACCTTGCGGCCGGCATACATCACGATCACACGCTGTGCGGATTCGGCGACGACGCCGAGGTCGTGGGTGATCAGCACGACGGCGGTGCCGGTGCGCCGCTGCAAATCCAGGATCAGCCGCATGATCTGCGCCTGGACGGTGACATCGAGGGCGGTGGTCGGCTCGTCGGCCAGCAGCAGCTTCGGCCCGCAGGCCAGCGCCATGGCGATCATCACCCGCTGGCGCATGCCGCCCGACAGCCGGAACGGATAGTCCTTCACCCGCCGCTCCGGCTCAGCGATCCGCACCAGCCGCAGCAGCTCGATGGCCTGCGCCTCGGCCTGCGCGCGTGAAAGGCCGCGATGCAGCATCAGCGTCTCGCGCAGCTGCCGACCGACGGTCAGCACGGGGTTCAAGGAGCTCATCGGCTCCTGGAAGATCATCGAGATCTCGTTGCCGCGGACTTTCCGCAACTCGCGCTGGCTCAAGGACAGCAGATCGCGGCCTTCGAGCAGGATGCGCCCCTCGACGCGGGCTGCCGGTTTCGGCAGCAGGCCCAGCACGCTGAGTGCCGTGACACTCTTGCCGCAGCCGGACTCGCCGACGATGGCCAGCACCTCGCCGCGCAGCAGCTCGAACGACAGCCCGTCGACGGCGCGCACGGTGCCGTCACGGCTGGTGAAGCCGATGCCCAGACCCTCGATCCGCAGCAGTGCCTGGGCCGGAGCCCGCTCCTGTTGCATCCGGTCATGCTGCGCCAACGCCAGGGCCATGGCTACATCCGCCGCCGCAGGCGCGGGTCGAGCATGTCGCGCAGGCCGTCGCCCAGCAGATTGATCGCCAGCACGGTGAGCGTCAGCCAGATGCCGGGGAACAGGATCAGCCAGGGTGCGATGAGGAAGAAGCCCCGCCCCTCGGCCATGATGTTGCCCCAGCTCGGCACCTCGGGCGGCGTGCCAGCGCCGAGGAAGCTCAAGGCGGCCTCGATGATGATCGCCGAGGCGCAGATATAGGTCGCCTGCACGATCAGGGGGGCCAGCGCGTTCGGCAGGATATGGGCGGTGAGAATCCGCGGCAGCTGCGTGCCGGCCACCACCGCCGCCTCGACGAAGGGCAGCTCGCGCAGCGTCAGCACCACGCCGCGCACGAGGCGGACGACGCGCGGGATCTCGGGCACCATGATGGCCAGGATCACCGTGGTCAGGCTGGCGCGCATCACCGCCATCAGCGCTATCGCCAGCAGCACGCCGGGGATCGCCATCAGCCCGTCCATGATCCGCATCACCACCGCATCGACCCGGCGCAGATAGCCTGCGACGAGGCCGAGGAAGAGGCCGATCACAGTGGCGGCCAGCGCCACGGACACCGCGACGATCAGCGAGACGCGCGTGCCATAGATCACACGGGTGAAGACATCGCGGCCCATATGGTCTGTGCCGAACCAGTGCCCGGCGCCGGGCGGCAGCAGGCTGGCCACCGGATCCAGCGCCAGCGGATCGACGGGCGTGATCAGCGGTGCGGCGATGCCCGCCAGTGCTATCACCGCCAGGATGGCGCTACCGGCGGCGACCGTCGGATGCCGCCGCATCCAGGTGGCGGCCCTGGCCAGCCGCCCCGGCCCGGCCTCGACGCGCGGCAGCACCACCGCCATCAGTAGCGGATCCTGGGATCGACGAAGGTGTAGGCGATATCGACCAGCAGGTTGATCAGCACATACATCGCCGACATCACCAGCACGACGCCCTGGATCACCGGGAAGTCGCGCCGCATGATCGCATCCACCGTCAGCCGGCCGATGCCGGGAATGGCGAAGACGCTCTCGGTCACCACCACGCCGCTGATCAGCACGCCGAAGCCGACGCCGATGACGGTGATGATCGGCACGGCGGCGTTCTTCAGGGCGTGCAGCAGCAGCACGGTGCGGGTGGCCAGGCCCTTGGCGTAGGCGGTACGGACATAGTCCTCGTTGAGCACCTCCAGCATCGCCGCCCGGGTCACGCGCGAGATCAGCGCCAGGAAGGTCGAGCCGATGGCGATCGCCGGCAGGGTGAGGTGGCGCAGGAAGGGCAAGAGGCCCTTCTCCAGAGGCGAATAGCCCTGCACGGGAAACCAACCGAGCTTGGCGCTGAAGACGTAGACCATGACGTAGCCGAGCACGAAGACCGGCATCGAGAAGCCCAGGACCGCCACGGCCATCAGCACCCGGTCGGTCCAGCGCCCGACCCGCCAGGCGGCGAGCACGCCGATCGGCACGGCCAGGATCACCGAGAACAGCATGGTGAGCCCGGCCAGCGCCAGGGTCGGCTCGACACGCTGCAGGATCAGCTCGGTCACCGGCCGGTGCGAGAAGATCGAGGTGCCGAGATCGCCCCGCAGCACCCGCCCCAGCCAGCCGACGAACTGGGTCAGCAGCGGCTGATCCAGCCCGAGCTGGCTGCGGATACTCTCGATCTGCGCGGTGGTCGCCAGATCGCCGGCGATGATCACCGCCGGATCCCCCGGCCCCAGATGGGCCAGGAGGAAGACGATGACCATCACCACCGCCAGCACCGGCAGTGTCATCAGGATGCGGCGGCCGATATAGCCGATCACGCGGTCGGCTTACTTCTTCTCGATGTTCCAGAGCGCCGCATAGCCCGGCACCTCGAGCACGCCTTCCAGATTGTCGCGATAGGCCACCGGCAGCGTGAACTGCCCGACCGGCACATAGGGCAGCACCTCGTAGAACCGGGTCTGGAACCGGTCGACCCAGGCCTTGCGGTCCTCGGGCGGCGTGGTGGCGAAGGCGAGGCGAACGTTGTCCAGCTCCTCGTCGCACGGCCAGCCATGCCAGTTCTTCTGATCGCACGGCGTCGCCGCACCGGCATTGGCCAGGGGATCGCCCTGGCTCGCCAGCTTGCCGTGGGTGTGGAAGATGTTCCAGCCCGCCGGGTCATCCTTGGGTGCGGCCTTGGTGGCGCGCCTCGAAGCCCAGGTGCCGAGATCCATGGCCTGCACGTCGACGTTGATGCCGGCGTCGCGCAGACGCTGTGCCGTCATCAGCGACATGGCGTGGATGCGGTCGTTGGTCGGCGGATCGATGATGACGACCGGCGTGCCGTCGTAGCCGGCCTCGGCGAACAGCGCCTTGGCCTTCTCGATATTGGGGCCGCCCGAGGCCCAGTCGCCGACGCCGGCGTCGGTCTCGAGCGGCGTGCCGCAGCCGAGCACGGCGGCGCAGGGTCGGCGCAGCTCGGCATAGCGGGCAATGGCCGCCAGATAGTCGTTCTGGTCGGCGACGAGGTAGAGCAGCGCCTGGCGGGCCTTGGGATTGTCGAAGGGCGGGATCAGGTGATTGGTCCGCAGCAGCGCCTGCTCGCCGACATTGTCCAGCACCTGCACCTTGGTCCCCGGCGCCTGCTGGAACATCGGCAGCAGGGCGAGCTGCGGGAAGGTCAGCATGTCGACCTCGCCCGAGATCAGCGCCTGGGCAGCGGTCGTCGCATCCGGGATGAAGCCCAGCTCGACCTTGTCGACCTTGGCCACCTTGCCGCCGGCATAGCCGTCGGCCGGCTCCGAGCGCGGCACATAGTCGGTGTTCTTGACGTAGACCGCGACGTCGCCGGGGTTCCAGCCCTCCTGCACGAACTTGAAAGGGCCGGAGCCGATGGCCGTGGTGACGGCCGTGGCAGGGTCGGTCTTGGCCTCGGCTTCGCGCATGACGACGAGCGAGCTGGTCGGCGTCGCCAGCGCCTCCAGCACCGGCCCGAACGGCTTGTTGAGCTTGAGGGTGAAAGTCTTGGCGTCGACGGCGCTCACCTGCTCGACGAAGGGGCGCATCGCCGCCCCGGCGCCGCTGCGCGCTGCCCAGCGCGTGAACGAGGCCACCACGTCCTTGGCCTCGACCGGGCTGCCGTCATGGAATTTCAGCCCGTCGCGCAGCGTGAAGGTCCAGGTCAGCCCGTCTGACGACCTCTCATAGGCGCCCACCATCTGCGGCTGCGGCTGGCGCTTGCTGTCGAGGGCGAACAGCGTGTCGTAGATCATCAGCCCGTGCTGCTGCGCCATGCTCTCGGTGGTGAACACCGGGTCGAGCGTCTTGATCTCGCCGTCGAGCATGACCTTCAGCACGCTCTCGGCAGCCGCCGGCATCGCCGCCGTGCCGAGCAGAAACGCCGTCAAGGCGGCCGGGACGAATCCCGCAACACCACGCCGCACCATGTGCCCCCCTCTTGTCGTTGCCGCCCCGAACGCCGCGCGGCCCTGGAGCAGATCTGATTTGAACGCTCTAATTTCAGGGGGTCAAGCAGTGATTCGAGCCCCCATCGGCCGCCGGCTCAGAGCGCACCGGCGGCGAGCTCGTCCGCCATCGGCGCCATCCCGGCGGTGAGGCCGCCATCGGCCACGAGGTTGGCACCGTTGACAAAGCTCGCTTCGTCCGAGGCGAGGAAGGCGACGCAGGCCGCGATCTCGTCCGGGCGGCCGACGCGGCCCACCGGGTACCAGCGCGCCAGACGCTCGAAGATCCGCGGATCGCGCTCGAGCCGCTCCCGCCAGCTCGGATGCTCGGTACGGATCGAGCCGGGACTGACGGCATTGCAGCGGATCCCGCGCGGCCCGTATTCCACGGCAATGGCCCGGGTCAGCGACAGAAGACCGGCCTTGGCGGCGCTGTAGGCGGGATTGCCCAGCGCGGTCAGCGCGTTCACCGATGCGATGTTGACGATGGTACCACCGCCCCGCGCCGCCAAGCCGGGCAGCACCGCCCGCGCCATCGCCCAGGCGGCACGCAGCGTGACGGCGGTCTCGGCATCCCAGTCGGCCAGCGTGGTGGCGGCAAGGCTGGCCCGGGTGGTGTGGGCGGCGTTGTTGACGAGCACCTGCAGGGGCCCCAGCGCCTTCTCGGCATCGGCGACGATGCGTTCGGGAGCGCCGTCGGCCGTGATGTCGGCGGCCAGCGCCACGCCGGTCCGAGCCATGGCGGCGATCTCGCGCACCACCGCCTGCGCCGGCTCGGCATCGCGGTCGACCACAGCCACCGCCGCACCCTCGCTCGCCAGCCGCAAGGCGATGGCGCGTCCGATGCCGCGGCCCCCGCCGGTGACGAGGACGGTGCGTGCGATGAAGCGGGTCATGGCTCGTCCCAGGCGGCCAGCGCCTGGCGGATGCGCTCGAGCGCCGGCGCCCGCCAGTGGCCGTAGTTGTAGAAGGCTATGCCGTCGATACCGGCGCGCTTGAGCAGCCTCGCCGCCGTCGCCGCCTCGGCGCCGTCCGACAGATCGGGATAGGTGGGCCGCAGGATGGCGTTGAGGCGAGCCTCGGCTCCGACGCGACGGCGGACGTCGTGGACGTCGGCCGCGATGACGGCGGTCGTGGCCTCGTAGGCGCAGATCTCGAGAGCGTCGCAGGCTTCCGAGAGCATGGCGAGATCGCTGCCCTCGACCCAGCCGCGCGCGGTCGGACGCTGCACCGAGGGGATGACGCGCAACTCGGTCCCGGACGGCAGGGCGGCGCGGATCTCGGCCACCAGATCGGCGACGCAGCGGCAGCGCCAGCGCAGGAAGGCCGGCCAGTCCGGCTCCGCCACCATGTCGGCCAGCAGCCAGTCGCGGGCGCGCGCCGGATCGGCATGCAGATCGGCGGCGAGCCAGCCCTCGAGGGCGGCGGCGGTGCGTCGGCGCAGCGGCTCGGCGTCGATGCCTGCCCTGGCGGCAGCCGTCATCACCGCCGGGCCGAAATCGAGGCCGAGCAGCACACCCAACCATTCATTGAGCGGCAGCAGTTGGAACTCGTGGTGATAGCCGTGCTCCCAGGGCAGCCAGCCGGGTGTTTCCAGGGTCACGGCGTCGAGCTCGTGCCGCTCCGCGAGATCGCGGCACAGCGCCACGAGATAGGCACGCACCTCCGGATGGGCGGGGCTCAGGCTGTACAACAGCGGATCGCCGAAGCAGGTACGGGCGACGAGGTCGGGATGGAGACGGCCGAGGGCGCTGTTGTGGCAGCAGACCGTCCAACCGACCCGGCGGAGATCGGGCGCCCCGCGGGCGAGACGCTCGAACGGGTCGCACGCCGCCAGCATGGCATTGGCAAGCGGCGACACCCGGCCATAACGCTCCGGCCGGTGGCGGAAATAGATCGTGCCGTCCTCGGGGAACCAGACCTTGCCGCTGCGGCCGTGCGGCCGGATGAATTTTCCGGCGTGGTAGGACGCGGCCATGGCAACGGTATCGGCGCCGACATCGCGCAGCTTGGCCGCGACCTCGGCAACGCCCTCGTCGAGCAGGTCCCAGGCGTAGAGATAGATCGCCTTCATCGGCTCCCCAGGCACCCTCTGGCGTCGGCTGTGGTCTCCCTCCTATGCTCGCGGCGGCACGTCAAGCGAACCGAGGGAGAGAAGCGTGATGCAGAAGCTGGCCCGAGCGCTGTTGGCCGGTGCAGCCTTTTTCGGCCTCGGCGCCGGAATGGCCGGTGCAGCCGAGCTGCGCGTGGTCGTGGCGACCTACAGCCCCCAGACCAAGCCGATCTTCGAGGGCATGGCGGCGGACTTCATGGCCGCCCATCCCGGCACGACGGTGAAGATCGAGGAGGTGGCCTGGGACAATCTCCAGCAGCGGCTGACCACCGACATCGCCGGCGGCACGGCACCCGACATCGCCATCATCGGCACGCGCTGGCTGGTCGACTACGTCGCCAACGACATCGCCGAGCCGCTGGATTCCTGCGTCACGCCCGAGGTCAAGGGCCGGTTCATCGATACCTTCCTCGCCCCCTCGATGATCGACGACAAGCTCTACGGCCTGCCGGTCGCCGCCTCGGCCCGGGCCATGTACTACAACGAGGAACTGCTGGCGAAGGCAGGGGTGTCGGCACCGCCCAGGACCTGGGACGAGCTGGTGGCGGCGGCCGAGAAGGTGAAGGCCGCCGGCGCCTACGGCTTCGGGCTGCAGGGCAAGGAGATCGAGACCGACGCCTACTGGTACTATGCCTTGTGGACGCATGGCGGCAACCTGATCGAGAACGGCAAGAGCGGCGTGGCGAGCCCGGCGGCGATCGAGGCGGCGACGCTCTACAAGTCGATGATCGACAAGGGACTGACCGAGCCCGACCCGACGGCGCTGAACCGCCAGGACGTCGAGAGCCTGTTCAAGCAGGGACGGGCGGCGATGATCCTCTCGGGCCCGTGGCTGCGCGGCCAGATCAAGTCCGAGGCGCCGAACCTGAAATACGGCATCGCCGCCATTCCCGAGGGCAGCGCCAAGGCCACCTACGGTGTCACCGATTCGATCATGGTGTTCGCCTCGAGCCAGGCCAAGGACGAGGCCTGCAAGTTCCTGACCGACACCGCCTTCACCACCAGGTGGCGCAAGGAGTTCACCGTCAAGGAGGGCTTCCTGCCGGTGTTCAAGGAGGTCGCGGCCGATCCGGTGTTCGCCAACGACCCGCAGCTCAAGGCCTTCACCGACCAGCTGCCCTACGCCAAGTTCGCGCCCTTGATCCCGGACTGGGAGCAGATGGCCGACGCCACGGCGGCTGCCCTGCAGAACACCTATCTCGGCAAGGCCGCCCCCGATGCGGCGCTGAAGGAGGCGGCCGCCAAGATCGACGGGCTGCTGAAGTAGCCGCGCACCGGGAGGGGCGAGGATGCGGCGGAGCGCAGTCTCGCCCCTGCCCTACCTGATGATCCTGCCCAGCATCCTGCTGGCCTTGTGGATCATCGGCTATCCGATCTGGGACGTGACGCGGACCTCGCTGCACGTCGTCAACCGCTTCGGCCAGCTGCGCGATTTCGCCGGGCTCGCCAACTTCGAGGCGCTGCTGGCCGATCCGGTCTTCCAGGGCGCTTTCTGGCGCACGATCGTCTGGACCGTCGGCGTGGTCGGCGGAACGATCCTCCTGTCGATTCCGATAGCCCTCATCCTCAACGACGACTTCGCCGGCAAGGGCCTCGCCCGTGTCATCGTCATGCTGCCCTGGGCGGTGTCGCTGACGATGACCGCCATCGTCTGGCGCTGGACGCTCAACGGCCAGTACGGGATGCTCAACGCCACCCTGTTCGAGCTCGGCCTGCTGACCCGGCCGGTCGAGTGGCTGGCATCGGCCGAGGTCGCCTTCCCGGTCGAGATCGCCATCGGCGTGCTGGTGTCGATCCCGTTCACCGTGACGGTGCTGCTGGGCGGGCTGTCCTCGGTGCCGGGCGACATCTACGAGGCGGCGGCGATCGACGGCGCCACCGCCTGGCAGCGGTTCAGGAGCCTGACCCTGCCGCTGCTGCGCCCGTTCATCAACATCGCGATCGTGCTGAACATCATCTACGTGTTCAACTCGTTCCCGATCATCTGGGTGCTGACCCAGGGCGATCCTGCCAACAGCACCGACATCCTCGTCACCTATCTGTACAAGCTGGCCTTCCGCTACGGGAAGATCGACCAGGCGGCGGCGATGTCGCTGGTGATGTTCGCGGCGCTGCTGCTGTTCACGGTGGCCTATGCGTGGCTGGTGATGCGAGGCAGGCGGGAGGAGGACTGAGCCTCCTCCCGTTCCACGTCACTCGAGGTCGAGCCAGCCGTCGCGCAGGCCCACGCCCACCGTCAGGCCGGTGACGTTCTTCAGGATGGCGAGGTCGACGAAGCCGTCGCCGCCTCCGTTGGCGTCGAGGCGCAGGATGGTGTCGCGCCCGCTGACCGTGAAGGCGACGAAGCCCGTGGCCGAAGCGGCACTGCCGTCGAAGCCCCTAACCGCGCTCACGAGGCTCAGCACGTCCGCCGCCCTGTTGAAATCGGTGACGATGTCGACGCCGTCGGCGGGGCGGTTGAAAACGAAGACGTCGATCCCGGTGTTGCCGGTCAGGATGTCGATGCCGATGCCGCCGTCGATGATGTCGTTGCCGGCACCGCCGACGAGACGGTCATTGCCCGCACCTCCCACGAGGCGATCGTCGCCGGCATCGCCGAGCAGCGAGTCGTCACCGATACCACCGATCAGGAAATCGTTGCCCACACCGCCGCGCAGCAGGTCGTCGCCGGTGCCGCCATCGAGCCGGTCGTCGCCGACATTGCCCTGCAACGAGTCGTCGCCGCCCAGCGCCCTCAGAAGGTCGTTGCCGGCCCGGCCGTCGAAGACGTTGATCGCCGCATCGCCCGTCAACCTGTCATTGTGGGCCGAGCCGTAGATGTTGGCGATGCCGCTGAACGTGTCGCCGGCCGCATAGCCGCCAGCACCCCTGCCGCTGGTCAGGTTGACGGCGACGAGCTTGTCGGAGAACACATAGTCGACAGTGCTGACCGTGGCGCTGGCGACGAAGCTCTCGCGGGCGAGCGTCGCCCGGTAGGGCGCGGCGTCGTTGTCGTTGATGGTGGCGGTCAGGCGCAGCTCGGACCCGCTGACGAATTGTGCGCCTTGGGCCCCGAACAGGCGCAGGGCGAATGTCTCGGCATTCTCGGGCAGCAGATCGTCGAGCAGGCGGAAGCGCACGGTCTCCGAGGTGTCGGCGGGGAGGAAGGTGAGCGTGCCCGTCTGCTGGACCACATCGGCCCCCACGCGGGCCGTACCGTTGACAAGCGCATACTCGACCGTCACGGGGCCAGCATTGCGCTGCGTCAGGTTGACGGCAAACGTGGCGTAGCCGTCGCCCTCGTTGACGATGATGTTGGAGCCGGTGATACGCGGTCCGGCGGGGGTCGAGGTATCGTTGTCGACAATCGTACCGATACCCAGAGCATCGCCGATTCTAGCATTGCTCACATTAGAGAGCCTGACCTCAAATGCTTCTGTCGCCTCGCGCAGAGTATCGTCGCCGATTCCCACGGTCACGATCTTAACTGTCTCACCAGGAGCGAATACCGATGATCCGAGAGGGTGGCCAAAATCAGTGCCGAGTCCGGCAGTGGTTCCAGCAAGAGCCAATCTATAGGAGACAGTATCTATCGACGCGGAAGATAGTGTAACTTCAAATCTGGCTACCTTATCACCCTCGCTAACTGTCACATCGCCGATCGAGATAGTCGGCAGTCCATCTGATCTACCATCATTGTTTGCTATACGTATTGCGGCGATGTCTTCAGCTAACACCGCGCCCTCAGCGCTAGTCAGCTGAAGAAATAGATGCTCGTTCCCTTCCGCCTCGGCGTCGTCAATCAACCCCAGCCGAACCGTTTTCGCGGTTTCACCCGGCATAAACATCAGTTCGCCCGATCTATCGATATAATCGCTACCGGCTCGGGCACTACCGTTAATAGTATGATAGTCTACCTTTATTATATCGTTGGATGGCTTTGTCAAATGTACGGTAACTTGAGCGTGGCCATTTTGTTCATTCACTACAATATCATCCATAACGATATATGAATCTCCGAGAGAATCCGTATCATTATCCACAATGGTCAAGATTGATATAGGCTCAACTACAGTAACATTTGAGTTGCTTGAACCAATTTGAAATGCGAAGACTTCAGTTCCTTCGATCAACCTATCGTCAATAATATTGAGAGCAATCGTCTTTACCGTCTCGCCAGGCATGAACGTCGTGATTCCAAAAGTGTTGGACAGCGCATAGTCAATCTGCCCGGCTTGCGGCCCCGCAAAGTAAGTAACAGTGACTGGTTCAGCTATTGGAGCAGAAAGTGAAAGCTCGAACCTCGCAAGTCCGTCTCCCTCGCCTATCGTTAAGTTATCAACCCTGAGATACGCAGTCGGCTGCTCCGCAGTATCCCCCACGATCCATACCTCTCCCAGATCGTGGCCTATCGTAGCATTCCTAGCGTTCGAAAGTAGAATCTGGAACATTTCTTCTAGCTCAGGGCGAGTATCGTCGACTAGATCGATCCGAATCTTTTGTAACGTCTCTCCGGGAAGAAATATCAGCGTGCCGTGCACGCCGCCGAAATCCAAACCGGGTCGCCCGGTGCCACCGACAGTTGCATAGTCTACACTCACGGTCTGCGTCGCCACAGCGCTCATCCGCACCAGCACTTCCGCGGTACCAGCATGCTCGTCGACGACGGTATTCTCAATAGTTAGGTATGGACCGTCAGCAGAAATAAAATCGTTGTCAACGATTGAACCAAGGCCAATGCTCTTTGCTATAGACGCATTAGATGCATTTGACAAACTAACAAAAAATGTTTCTAGTTGTTCGATGGATTGATCATCTCCTATAACAATGTCAATTGTTTTGATTGTTTCACCGGGTTCAAAAACTAATTGACGGACGGATGAACTCGATCCCATCGTATTAAGAATGTCTCCCTGACCAATCGAGCCCGGCCCAATCTGACTCAACACAGTTACAAGATTGTTAGTTGGAGATGAAAGTGATACTTCAAATCTGGCAAGTCCAGCAGATTCATCAAGAATTATATCACTTACACTTATCAATGGCAAAGCTTGCAATTGTGAATGTCCTGCAATTCTGATTTCTGCGCGTGCATCAGCTACTATAGCGTTTGATGCATTAGACAGATCGAAGAAGAAACGCTCTTCTGGCTCAAATATTCCATCATTTCGAACATTAACTCTTATTGTCTTAACAGTTTCGCCGGCTGCAAATGTCAATGTACCACTTCGGATTGTAAAATCCTGCCCAGATGCAGCCGTATCGGCCACTGTGGCATAATTCACAGTTATTGCTTTACTAGATACAGAACTAAGTCTAACTACAACATCAACAAATCTATCTATCTCGTTAATTACGTAGTTATCTGTCTGTATATATGGTAGATCTGCCGTTTGTGTATCATCGTCATATAGCATACCTATTCCAATTTCCTTAGTTATAATTGAGTTTGCTGAATTATTAACCAGTCGAACTGAGAAATACTCAGTCTGTTCCTGAATAGAATCGTTATTTATATCGACAACTATAGTCTTCGATGTTTCTCCGGGAGAGAATGTAAGTTGCCCGAATGCAATTCCACTATAGTCGTCTGTACCGTCAGCCGTGAGTTCGATCGTTCCGTAGCTGACGGTCACGGTTTCGCTTGGCGCGGCACCGAATAGGGTGACTATGAACGTAGCCTTTTCGTCACCTTCCCCAATGATTGCGTCTGAGATCGCCAGATACCCAGCCATTTGCGACTCCGCGAACTTGTGAGGCCGCATCCGCTTCGATTGCCTAATCGCCGCGCGGCTCTCGTATTGGTTGATTTAATTGCGGAGGGCTGATCAAGGCTTTGATTGTTACGCGATAATCGCTGCTATCATCCTC
>DAOLFG010000011.1:95542-104038 GCA_035326425.1 Geminicoccus sp.
GCGGAGGGCTGATCAAGGCTTTGATTGTTACGCGATAATCGCTGCTATCATCCTCGGCCGTCGTGTCAACATTACAGTTTCGCAATGATCGGAGGTCGAGATGATCGTCACGCGACCGCCAGCCGGTCGTCTGCTATGGAGCGCCGTACACACCAGGGTCCGATCGCCCGGGGGAATGACGTGTCGAGCTACGCCCGCCGTTCTGTGTTCTACTGGCTGCTGCTCGCTCCTCTCGTGATCGTGATCCTCTTCCCCTACGCCGTGATGCTCTCCACGGCGCTGAAGCCCAAGGCCGAGATCCTGACCTTTCCGCCCTCCTGGGTCGGCACGGAGCTGCGCTGGGCAAACTTCGTCGAGATGTGGTCGGCCGTAGGGTTCGGGCAGGCATTGCTGGCGAGCGTCGTCGTCAGCACGCTGGCGACGCTCGCCTGCCTGGTGGTGGCCATACCCGCGGCCTATGCGCTGGCGCGGCTGCGGTTCCGCGGCCAGGGCGTCTACCGGCAGGTGCTGCTGGTGACGCAGATGCTGTCGCCGATCGTGCTGGTGATCGGCATCTTCCGGCTGATGGCGGCCATGGGGCTGGTCGACAGCGCCGGGGCGCTGGTGCTCGGCTATGCCGCCTTCAACCTCGCCTTCGCCATCTGGATGCTGCAGTCCTATTTCGCCACCATTCCGCGCGAGCTCGAGGAGGCGGCGCGGATCGACGGCGCCTCCGGCCTGCAGAGCCTCGTGCGGGTGTTCCTGCCGCTGGCGCTGCCGGCGCTCAGCGTCACCGGCATCTTCGTCTTCATCTATGCCTGGAACGAGTTCGTCCTGGCGCTGACGCTGCTCAGGAGCCCCGAGAAGTTCACCCTGCCGCTGAAGGTCTTCTCGCTGGTCGGCGGCGCCTATCGGGTCGACTGGGAACATGTGATGGCGGCGACGTTCCTGGCCTCGGTGCCGGCGGCGGTCGTGTTCTCCTGGCTGCAGCGTTACCTGGTGCGCGGGCTGGCGCTGGGCAGCGTCAAGTAGGCCACAGCTCCCGCAGCCGCTTGCGCACCACCTTGCCGTTGGCGGTGCGGGGCAGGCTCTGCACGATGCGGTAGGCGCGCGGGCGCTTGTAGGCCGCCAGCTGGCCTTCCGCCAAAGCCTGCAGCTCTGCGACAGGCAGTTCCATGCCCGGCCGCGGCACGACGAAGGCGGCGGCGATGCGCACATCCGAGGCGACCTCGACCTCGCCCACCGCCACCTCGGCGACGACGGGATGGGTCGCCAGCGCCTTCTCGACCTCCTGCGGCGAGACGCGCAGGCCGCCGGCATTGAGCAGGTCGTCGGCACGGCCGCCGAACCAGAGGTAGCCGTCCTCGTCGAAGCGGGCGAGATCGCCGCCGACGAACCAGTCGCCGCGATAGACGGCCGCCTCCTCGTCGGGACGGTTCCAGTAGCCGAGCATCAGGCCGGGATCGCCGCGGTGCACGGCGAGCAAGCCCTCCTCGCCCGGCGGCAACGGCGTCGGCTCACTCTCCAGCGGCAGGACGGCGACGCGCCGGCCGGGCTGCGGCCGACCCGGCGAGCCCGGCCGGACCGGGGTCAGCGGACCGGACGAGACGTAGGTGCTGATCTCGCTCATCCCCAGCGCCTCGTACAGCTCCCGGCCGGTGCGGCGCCGCCATTCCCCGTAGAGCGGCACCGGCAGCGCCTCGCCGGCGGTGACGGCATGGCGAAGGGTGGCGAGACGCGCCGGGTCGAGGTCGGCATCGCGCAGCATGCGCCGGTAGAGGCCGGGGACCGAGGCGAGGATGGTGGCACCGGTCGAGGCGACGAGACCGGGCCACTCGGCAGCATCGCGGCGCCCCTGGCAGACCACGCCCTGGGCACCGCAGGACCAGGGGTCGAGCAGGCCCACACCCATGGTGTAGGTCCAGTTCAGGGCACCGGTGTGCAGCACGATGTCGTCCGGCCCGAGCCCGAGCCAGCCCCGGTGCATCGGCCGCCGCCCGACCACCACGCGCTGGGCGTGCAGGACACCCTTGGGACTGCCGCTTGTGCCGGAGGTGTAGACCAGGAAGGCCGGATCCTCGGCATCGGTCGAGGCGTAGCCACCGGGCTCGCAAGCGTCGGCCAATCGGGAGAGCTCGTCGACCCCGAGCACACGCCGCGCCGCGAGCCCGGGCAGCGGCAGGTCACGCGCGGCGACCACGACGGCGGCGTCACTATCGGCCGCGAGCGCGGCGACCTCGCCGGCGGTCAGCTCGGCCGAGGCAGGGATCGGCACGAGGCCGGCGGCGTTGGCGCCGAGGAAGGCCAGGGGATAGCCGACATCGTTGGCGAGGCGGAGCAGCACACGGCCGCCGCGCGCCGGAGCCAGCCGGCGGAACACGGCCGCCCGCCGGCGCACGGCATCGTCGATCTCGAGAAAGCTCCACGAGCGGCAGCGACCCGCCGGATCGACGATGGTGAGGGCCGGCCCGTCCGGCCGAAGGGCCAAGCCGGGGGCCAGCACCGTCCGGGCGAGATTCATCGGCGTCACGGCTCGTCGGCTGCCAGCAGGCCGACATTGCCGCCGGCGGCGGTGATGTCGATCGACAGGGTCCGCTCGGTGACGAAACGCGCCGGGTCGGGATGGCCGGCGACGAGCTGGACCAGCGGCCCGTCGCGGGCGGCCAGCAGGCGGCGGGCATTGCCCAGCGTGCGCAGATCGGCGGACAGCGCCACGCCGGCCAGATCGGGCAGCGACAGCACGTCGTCGAGCTCGCCGTTCCAGGTGAAGCTGTCACCGCACGGCAGGCCGGAGAGCAGCGCGTCGATGGCCTCGGTGCGGACGGCCAGCACCATGTTGCCGGTGGCGAGCGCGGTGATGGCCTGTCGAAGTACCGATTCGGCGTCGAGGCCGAGACAGAGCCACAGGCCCCGCCCATGCAACGACAAGCGATTGCTCTCGCCCGATGGTCCGGGCAGCGTCAGCGCATCGCCACACCATGGCGCTGCCTCGACCAGGACCTGCTCGGCGATGCGCCGGGCGGGCGAAGGGCACGACGCGGCGGCCTTGGCCAGCAGGCGCAGCCGGTCGCGGCGGCGATCCCAGGCATCCTGCAGCGCGCGCAGTGCCGAGGCGCGCGCGGCGAGATCGACCGAGGCCCTCACCCCCTCGACCGCGGCTCCCGTCGGGGGAGCGTCGGCAGCGGCAGGCACCGTGAGGCGATGGAGAAAATGCGGCCCGCCGGCCTTGGGCCCGGTGCCGGACAAGCCCTCGCCGCCGAAGGGCTGGACGCCGACCACGGCGCCGATCTGGTTGCGGTTGACGTAGATGTTGCCGATGCGGGCACGATCGGTGATTTGCTTCACGCGGCCATCGACCCGGCTGTGGATGCCGAGCGTCAGGCCGTAGCCCTTGCCGTTCAGCCGCTCGACCAGCTTGCCGAGCTGCGAGGCCTTGAAGGTGGCGACGTGCAGCACCGGCCCGAAGATCTCCCGGTCCAGCTCGTCGATGCTGTCGAGCCTGTAGATCGCCGGCGGCACGAAGCAGCCGTTGTCGTGCTCCGGCCCCGGCGCCAGCCTGGCGATCAGCCGGCCGCGAGCGTCGAGCGCCTCGCAATGGGTGATGATGGCCGCCTTCGCCTCCTCGTCGATCACCGGCCCGATGTCGATCGCGGGATCCCACGGATCGCCGATGCTCAGCTCTCGCATCGCCCCCTGCAGCATGCGCAGGATCGCGGGCGCCACGTCCTCCTGCAGGCAGAGCAGCCGCAGCGCCGAGCAGCGCTGACCGGCGCTCTGGAAGGCCGAGGCCAGGATGTCGCGCACCGCCTGCTCGGGCAGCGCCGTCGAATCGACGATCATGGCGTTGATGCCGCCTGTCTCGGCAATGAACGGCGCATCGGGCGCAAGATGCTCGGCGATCGCCCGCTCGATCAGCCGGGCGGTCTCGGTCGAGCCCGTGAACACCACGCCGGCGACGCGCGGGTCGCACACCAGCGTGCCGCCCACCCTGGCACCGTCGCCGGGCAGGAGGTGCAGCACGTCGGCTGGCAGCCCGGCCTCGTGCATCAGCCGGACGGCGCGGGCGGCGATGAGCGGCGTCTGCTCGGCGGGCTTGGCGATGACGGCGTTGCCGGCGACCAACGAGGCCACGACCTGGCCGGTGAAGATGGCGAGCGGGAAGTTCCAGGGGCTGATGCAAACGAGCACGCCGCGGCCTCGCCGGCTTGCGAGCCCGGCGCGGGCCCGGGCAGCGTAGTAGCGGCAGAAGTCGACGGCCTCGCGGATCTCGGCCACGGCATCGGCCAGCGTCTTGCCGGCCTCGCGGCTGCAGAGCGCGAAGAGCTCGGGGGCGTGATGCTCGTAGAGGTCGGCCAGGCGGTCGAGGCAGCGGGCCCGGTCGGCGACGGGCGTCTCACCCCACCGCGGGAAGGCCGCTGCTGCCGAGGCGAGCGCCTGCTCGATCTGCGAAGGCTCGGCCTCGACCGCCTCGCCGACGAAGTCCGAGCGGTCGGCCGGATTGGTGATGCCGGCGACGGCGCCGTCGCCGCGCCCGGCGCTCCAGGCGGCGTGGCGAAATTCCGCCATCGCGGATTCCAGCCCAGCGAGCGTCGGCGGATCGGCAAGGCTCCAGCCGCGGGCGTTGCGGCGGCCGGGACCATAGAGGTCCGGCGGGAGCGGAATCCGCGGGTTGGCGATCCCGTCGAGTGCCGCCACCGCCGCCGCGGGGTCGCGTGCGACATGCTCCACCGGGATGTCCTCGTCGAGGATCTGGTGGACGAAGGAACTGTTGGCGCCGTTCTCCAGGAGCCGCCGGACCAGATAGGCCAGCAGATCCTCGTGGACGCCCACCGGCGCATAGATGCGGCAGCGGTTGCCGTGCTTCTGGCGGACACGCTCGTGCAGCATCTCGCCCATGCCGTGGAGCCGCTGCAGCTCGAAATCGCCGTCCTTGCCGGCCATCGCCAGAACGGCGGTCACGGTGTGGGCGTTGTGCGTGGCGAACTGCGGGTAGATGCGGTCCGTCATGCCCAGCAGCTTGTCGGCGCAGGCCATGTAGGACAGGTCGGTGGTGACCTTGCGGGTGAACACGGGATAGCCCGGCAGGCCCTGGACCTGCGCCAGCTTGATCTCGCTGTCCCAATAGGCGCCCTTGACGAGGCGGACCATCAGCCGCCGACGCAGCTCGCCGGCCAGCGCATGGAGCCAGTCGAGAACGAAAGCGGCGCGCCTGCCATAGGCCTGGACCACGACGCCGAAGCCGTCCCAGCCGCGCAGGTCGGGATTGCGCAGCACCGCCTCGATGACGTCGAGCGACAGATCCAGCCGCTCGGCCTCCTCGGCGTCGATGTTGAAGCCCATGCCGGCGTTCTTGGCGTGCAGGGCCAGCGCCGCGACGCGCGGCACCAGCTCGTCGAGCACACGCGCCCGCTTGGCCGGCTCGTAGCGCGGATGCAGCGCCGAGAGCTTGACCGATATGCCGGGGTTGGTGCGCACGTCGTGGCCGTCGCAGCGCTCGGCGATGGCGGCGATGGCCTTGGAGTAGCTCAGGAAATAGCGCTGGGCGTCGGCGGCGGTGCGGGCGGCCTCGCCCAGCATGTCGTAGGAGTAGGTATAGCCTCGCTCCTCCATCCCCTTGGCGCGCTCGAGCGCCTCGCCGATGTCGCGGCCGAGCACGAACTGGTGCCCGAGCACGCGCATCGCCTGGGCGATGGCCGAGCGCACCACCGGCTCGCCGGCGCGGCCGATCAAGCGCTTGGTGGTGCGGGTGACGTCCCAGCCGGCGGTCTCCTTCTCGCCGAGCACCTTGCCGGTCAGCATCAGCGCCCAGGTCGAGGCGTTGACCAGCGGCGAGCTGCTCAGCCCCAGATGCCTGCCCCAATCGGCGGCAGCGACCTTGTCCTTGATGAGCGCGTCGATGGTGGGCGTGTCGGGCACGCGCAGCAGCGCCTCGGCCAGGCACATCAGCGCCACGCCTTCCTCGGTCGACAGGCCGTACTCGGCGAGGAAGGTCTCCATCAGACCCGGCCGGCCGCGCGTGCGCAGCTCCTCGACCAGGGCCGCGGCATCGGTGGCGATCCTGGCCCGGTGCTCGGGCGACAGCCCCAGCCCGGCGCGCAGGCGGGCCACGACGGTGGCCTCGTCCTCCAGCCAAGCACCGCGGATCTGCCGGCGAATCCCGTTCAACGGCATGGCGGCGGACCTCAATCGGCGCGGACGCCAACCTCGTCCAGATGGCTCAGCAGCATGGCCGGATCGTCATAGACCCGATAGGCACCGGCCCGCGTCAGCTCGTCGTCGCCATAGCCGCCGGAGAGCAGGCCGATGCCGAGCAGCTTGGCACGGCGCGCCGCCAGGAGATCCCAGACGCTGTCGCCGACGACGATGGCATTGCCGCCGTCCTCGCCCAGCTTGTCGACCGCCGCCAGGAACAGGTCCGGGTCCGGCTTGGCGTGGGCCACCATGTCGCGGGTGATGATCGGGACATCCTTCGGGATCGGCAACATGTCGAGGATCGGGCCGGCGGTCTCCATCCGCCCGCTGGTGGCGATGGCCCAGGGCCAGCCGATGGCGGTGAGATGTGACAGCAGCTCGCGGGCGCCGGGCAGCGGCCGGACCTGATGGGCGATCTTCCGATAGGCTGCGGCATGGCGCTGCCGCATCCGCTCGATCAACTCGGGGTCGTAGTCGCGGCCGGTCTCGCGCAGGAAGGCGCGGGTGAACAGGCCGCCGCTCATGCCGATGCGGCGGTGGATGCGCCAGATCGACAGCTCGATCCCCGACTCCTGCAGCGCCTCGTGCCAGGCGACGACATGCTGGTAGACGCTGTCGACCAGCGTGCCGTCGAGATCGAAGACGAGGGCCGAGCGGGATTGGCGCATGGTGGTGGCTCCGGACGACGAGACACCGCCAACATAGACGGTTGGTCGGGTCGCGATAGACGTCTCGCCCCGGTCCGCCAAGCCTCGGCCCTCCTTGTAGCCCAGCGGCTGGATGCCCTGCGCGCCGTGTTACTCGAAGCGGTCGCTCATAGCGCCGCCTCGAACAGCCGCCCCCATTTCGGCAGGCGGTCGTCGATGCCGGCGAGGCGCAGCGCATGCCACAGCATGGCGTGGTTGCTGGAGGTGACAGGCTTGCCAATGCGCGCCTCGATGTCGGCGGCAGACTCGGCGAGGCGCAGCGAGGTGCAGGAGACGAACACAGCATCGACCTCGGGATGGGCGCCGAGGCGGGCGCAGGCGTCGGCCAGCGAGGCCGGGTCGATGCGGCCGACGATGCCGTCGTCCTCCTCGTTGAACGACCCCATCGCCGGAACGCCGACGCCGCGGACCTCCAGATAGCTGCGCAGCGCCTGGTTGATGTCGTCGCGATAGGGGGTGAGCAGGCCGATGCGGTTCGCACCCAGCGCCTGCATCGCGATGCGGGCGGCGGTGATCGGCGTGGTGGCCTTGGCCTCGGGCTTGGCCTCGCGCAGCAGATCCATCACCCGCTCCTCGCCCAGCACCATGCTGGCCGAGGTGCAGCCATAGGCGACGACGTCGAAGCGGTGGCCCGGCAGGAGCAGGCCGGCGGCGGGGCCGATCAGGCCCTCCATGGCGCGCAGCGTCTCGGGCGTGATGCGGGAATCGTTGAACAGCCGGGCATGGTGCAGCGCCACGCCGTCGACCTCGGCCAGCACCTTGCGCCATTCGTGCTCGATGGTGAGATCGGAGGCGAGGACGACGAGCCCGATCCGGGCGCGCGCGGCGATGCCGGCATCGGTGGTGAACGGCAGATGGCCCAGGCTGACGGTCACGCGGCCGTCTCGATCCGCTTGGCGATCCATTGATTCAGGCTGACACCTTCCGCCCGCGCCTGCAACGCTGCCCGCCGATGGAGCTCCGGCTCGACCCGCAGAGGTATCTTGCCGCTGTATGGACGATCGGGCTGTTCGCCCCGCTCCGCACAGAAGCTCAAATAGTCGTCGATGCTGTCGCGAAACGCCTGCTCGACCTCGGCGAACGTGCCGCCCTCGAATGTAATGACATCCCGCAGGCCGACGACACACCCGACGAAGGCACCATCATCTGCTTCCACGGTGCCGATATAGCCCTTGTATTCCAGCATGGTCTCAATCCCTCTGCGGCCTGATACCTGCGGCTGTCAGAAAGGCGCGCACCGATCGCACGGCTGCGTGCTTCGTTGTCGGAGTCGGATGAGGCCGATGAAAGACGGCCCGCACGCCCTTCAGCGCCACGCGCACGCGGCTTCCCACCCCTTCGCCGATCTTGGCATCGACGCTGCGAAAGAGCGCCTCGATGTCGCTCCAGCGCAGATCGGCCGTCACAGGATCCTTGAAGATGCGCGCCAGCGTCCGCCGATGGTGGGCATTCATTGAGTGATGATATCAAGATTAGATATCATCGACAAGCAGCATCCAGTACTATCGCACCCGCAGCAGACCGGCATCGTAAGCCGGCTGCCGCCCGGCGACGAGGTCCGCCAGGATCCGGCCGGTGCCGCAGGCCCAGGTCCAGCCCATGTGGCCGTGGCCGCTGT
>DAOLFG010000071.1:0-28345 GCA_035326425.1 Geminicoccus sp.
GGGGACGCTCACTTCTGCTCCTGTCATGGCCGGGCTCGACCCGGCCATCCACGCCCCCGCCCTCCGCGCCCCCCTTGTCATGGCCGGGCTTGACCCGGCCATCCACCCCGCCCGGCTGAGCCCATGCCCTACCCCATCTCCCGCGCCGCCTATGCCGACATGTTCGGCCCCACCGTCGGCGACCGCATCCGCCTCGCCGACACCGACCTGCTGATCGAGGTCGAGGACGACCGCACCGTCTATGGCGAGGAGGTGAAGTTCGGCGGCGGCAAGGTGATCCGCGACGGCATGGGCCAGTCGCAGATCGGCCGCTCCGGTGCGGCGGTCGACACGGTCATCACCAATGCGGTGATCCTCGACCATTGGGGCATCGTGAAGGCCGATGTCGGCATCAAGGACGGCCGCATCGTCGGCATCGGCAAGGCCGGCAATCCTGACGTCCAGCCCGGCGTCGGCATCGTCGTCGGCCCCGGCACCGAGGTGATCGCCGGCGAGGGCAGGATCCTCACCGCCGGCGCCATCGACTGCCACGTCCACTTCATCTGCCCGCAGATCTGCGACGAGGCGGTGATGAGCGGCATCACCACGCTGGTCGGCGGCGGCACCGGCCCGGCCAGCGGCACCGCCGCCACCACCTGCACCCCCGGCGCCTGGCATCTCGCCCGCACCTTCCAGGCGCTGGAGGCGTTCCCGCTCAACTTCGGCCTGCTGGCCAAGGGCAACGCCAGCCGCCCCGACGCCCTGATCGAGCAGGTCCTGGGCGGCGCCTGCGGCCTCAAGCTGCACGAGGACTGGGGCACCACACCGGCCGCCATCGACTGCGCCCTGCGCGTCGCCGACGAGATGGACGTTCAGGTCGCCATCCACACCGACACCCTGAACGAGAGCGGCTTCGTCGAGGACACCATCGCCGCCTTCAAGGGCCGGACCATCCATGCCTTCCACACCGAGGGCGCCGGCGGCGGCCACGCGCCCGACATCATCAAGGTGGCGGGCCTGCCCAACGTCATCCCCAGCTCGACCAACCCCACCCGGCCGTTCACGGTGAACACGCTCGACGAGCATCTCGACATGCTCATGGTGTGCCACCACCTCGATCCGAACATCCCCGAGGACATCGCCTTCGCCGAGAGCCGCATCCGCAAGGAGACGATCGCCGCCGAGGACATCCTGCACGATTTGGGTGCCATCTCGATCATCAGCTCGGACAGCCAGGCCATGGGCCGCGTGGCCGAGGTGATCTGCCGGACCTGGCAGACCGCGCACAAGATGAAGGTCCAGCGCGGCAGCCTGCCGGGCGAGTCCGGCGACAACGACAACCTCCGCTGCCGCCGCTATGTCGCCAAGTACACCATCAATCCCGCCATCACCCAGGGCATGGCCCGCCAGATCGGCTCGGTAGAGGTCGGCAAGCTCGCCGATCTCGTCTTGTGGGATCCGGCCTTCTTCGGCGTGAAGCCGGCGCTGGTCATCAAGAGCGGTGTCATTGCCGCAGCACCGATGGGCGACCCCAACGCCTCGATCCCGACGCCGCAGCCCGTCCACTACCGCTACATGTTCGGCGGCTTCGGCCGCGCTGCCGCCGCCGTCGGCCTGCATTTCATGAGCGGTGCGGCCATCTCCTCCGGCCTCGGCGATACGCTGGGCCTCCGCCGCGAATGTGTCGCGGTCGAGAACACCCGCACCGGCATCGGCAAGCACGCCATGATCCTCAACGACGCCACGCCCACCATCGAGGTCGACACCGAGACCTACGAGGTCCGCGCCGATGGCGAGCTTCTCACCTGCCAGCCGGCCACCGAGCTGCCGATGGCCCAGCGCTACTTCCTCTACTGACCATGCTGCGCGCCACGGCGACCGCCCACGGCGGCGAGGCCGCCGACAGCATCACCCTCGACCATGAGCAGCGCCACCGCCGCCGCGCCGCCCTGGTCAGCGACGGCGGCCTGGAATTCCTCCTCGACCTGCCGCAGGCCGCCCACCTGCACGATGGCACCCGCCTGCTGCTCGACGACGGCCGCCGCATCGAGGTCCGTGCTGCGCCGGAGCCCGTGCTGGACGTGCGCGGCACCGACCTCGTGCGCATCGCCTGGCACCTCGGCAACCGCCACACGCCGGCGCAGATTCTCCCGGACCGGCTGCGCATCCGCGCCGATCACGTGCTGGCCGAGATGCTGCGCGGCCTGGGTGCCGAGGTGACGGCGCTCTCGGCACCGTTCGAGCCCGAATCCGGCGCCTACGCCCACGGGCATCATGGCCACTGAGGCGGAGCTGCAGAAGCTGCTCCAGTGGTTCTCGCCCGCCTATCCGGTGGGCGGCTTCAGCTTCAGCCACGGCCTCGAATGGGCCGTCGACTGCGGCCTCGTCCGCGACCGCGACGGGCTGATCGGGTGGCTCGCCGACGTGCTGCGGCAGGGTGCCGGATGGGCGGATGCCGTGCTGCTCGTCCATGCCCATGGCTCCGCCGACGACCCCGGGGCGCTGGCCGGGATCGCCGAGCTGGCGGGCGCCTTGCCGGCCACCTCGGAGCTGCACCTCGAGACCGTGATGCAGGGCGATGCCTTCGCCCGCGTCACCGAGGCGGTCTGGCCGGCGCTGCCGCTCGGGCTCGATGCCGACCCGCCTTTGCCGATCGCCGTCGGCGTCGCTGCCGCCCGGCACGGCCTGCCGCTGGCGGCGGTGCTGCCGGCCTATCTGCACGCGCTGTGCGCCAACCTGGTCTCGGCCGGCGTCAGACTGGTCCCCCTGGGTCAGAGCGACGGCCAGCGCGCCCTGGCGGCCCTGGCGCCGGTCGTGCGGGAGGTCGCGACGCGCGCGCCCGGCGTTGCGCTCGACGATCTCGGTACCGCGTCCGTCACGGTCGACTGGTGCTCGATGCGCCACGAACGTCAGTACACGAGGCTCTTCCGCTCATGAGCAGCTCGCCCCACGGGCCGTTGCGGATCGGCGTCGGCGGCCCGGTCGGCTCCGGCAAGACGGCACTGGTCGACATCCTCTGCAAGCGGCTGCGCGACCGCTTCGAGGTCGCCGCCATCACCAACGACATCTACACCAAGGAGGACGCCGAGTTCCTCACCCGCTCCGGCGCCCTGCCACCCGAGCGCATCATGGGTGTCGAGACCGGCGGCTGCCCGCATACCGCCATCCGCGAGGATGCCTCGATCAACCTGCGCGCCGTCTCGGAGATGTGCCGTCGCTTCCCGGCGCTGGATCTGCTGTTCATCGAGTCCGGCGGCGACAATCTCGCCGCCACCTTCAGCCCCGAGCTCGCCGACATCACCCTCTACGTCATCGACGTCTCGGCCGGCGACAAGATCCCCCGCAAGGGCGGCCCCGGCATCACCCGCTCCGACCTCCTCGTCATCAACAAGATCGACCTCGCCCCCCTGGTCGGCGCCTCGCTCGAGGTCATGGACCGCGACGCGCGAAAAATGCGCGGCGAGCGGCCGTTCCAGTTCACCAACATCAAAACGGGACAGGGGATCGAAGGGGTCGAGGCCTTCGTCCGCAAGGCCGGCGGCCTCGGCTGATCAGTCGAGCCAGGATTCCACCTTGAGGCCGGGGACTCGGGTGAACTCGCGCAGGTTGCCGGTGACCACCGTCAGCCCGCGAGCTATCGCCTGCCCCGCGATCAGCGTGTCGTAGGCGCCGATCCGCAGGCCGATGCGCTCCAGCTCTGCCAGCACCTTCGCCGCCGCCCGCCCGTCGTCCGGCTCGAACGGGAGGACCGGCAGCTTGCTGAACAGGAGCCCGATGCGTTTGTGCTCGAAGTCGGGCCGATCGCTCTTCTCGACGCCGACACCAAGCTCGAAGAGCACGATCGCCGAGGTCGCCGCCGCTGCGCCGATCTCCGCAAACCTCCGCCTCGGCGCCTCGGGCCGACCCCGCATCAAGGCGATGCAGATATCCGTATCGAGGAGATGGCTCACTCGTACCAATAGCGTCGCACCTGCGGCGCCGGTTGATCCGGCGGCGTATCCTCGAGCGGGTGCTCCCGTTCCAGCGCGTCGAGCTGCGCGAACCACGCCTCGAGGGTCGGCTCCACCGGCTCCAGGATCACCGCGTTGCCCTCGCGGCGGATCCGCACCTCCTTGCCGGGCATGCGGAACGCCTTGGGCAGGCGGACCGCCTGGCTGCGGCCATGCATGAACAGCTTCGCCGTGTCGCCCATCAGGGGCTTCTCCGATGATAGATACCAATGATATCTATCGCAGTCGCCGACCACAAGAACCGCCGCCCGGGAGGCCGCCTGTGCCGAAGTTCGCCGCCAATCTCAGCATGATGTTCCAGGAAGTGCCTTTCCTCGATCGTTTCGCCGCCGCCAGGGCGGCGGGCTTCGCCGGTGTCGAGTTCCTGTTTCCTTATGACTTTCCCAAGGAGGAGGTGGCGGCACGCCTGAACGCCGCCGGCCTGTCGCAGGCGCTGTTCAACACCGTGCCCGGCGACTTCGCCAAGGGCGAGCGCGGCCTCGCCGCCCTGCCGGGCCGCGAGGCCGAGTTCCAGGCCGGCGTCGACAAGGCGCTGGACTATGCCGCGGCGCTGGGCTGCCCGACCATCCACTGCATGGCCGGCCTGCGCCCGGCCGACGTGCCGGACGAGACGCTGGAAGCGACCTACGTCGCCAACCTCACCGCCGCCGCCGCCAAGGCGGCAGGGCAAGGGATCGTCGTGGTCATCGAGCCGATCAACACCCGCGACATCCCCGGCTATTTCCTCAACTACCAGCGGCAGGGACGCAAGATCGTCGAGCGGATCGGCGCCGCCAACCTCAAGCTGCAGCTCGACCTCTACCATTGCCAGATCATGGAGGGCGACCTGGCGATGCACATCCGCGACTATGCCGACATCACCGGCCACGTGCAGATCGCCGGCGTGCCGGAGCGCCACGAGCCCGACGTCGGCGAGGTCAACTATCCATATCTCTACGAGCTGCTCGACCGCACCGGCTATGCCGGCTGGGTCGGCTGCGAGTACCGCCCGCGCGGCCGCACCGAGGACGGGCTCGGCTGGTTCGCCCCCTGGCGCGGCTGACGCCGGTCTCCCGGCGCCAGCTTTCGCGAAGCTGTCTCAGATCGCCGTGCGCAGCTGCTGCTGCAGCGCCGGCGTGATGTTGCCGGTGGCCGGCCAGCCCTGCGAGCGCTCGAACGCCATGATCGCCGAGCGAGTCTGCGGCCCGTAATTGCCGTCGAGCGGGCCGTTGTAGTAGCCGAGGCCGCGCAGCAGGCGCTGCGTGGTCATCACGTCCGCGCTGGTGACGCTGGCGGTGGTCGTGGTGCCGGCGGCGCCGCGCTGCTGCTTCCACTGCTCGAACAGCCGCTGCTCCTCGATCTCCTTGCGCGTCTGCTCGGCCTGCAGCGTGCTCTGGCGGTCGTAGTCGAGGCGCCGCTGGAACTCTGCGTCCTGCTGGGCCGCGGCGTTCTGCTGGCGGGTCTGCTCGCGCGGCTGGTCGACATAGCGGTCGCCGAGGAAGCCGCCCAGCGCCGCCGAGCCGAGGATCGCCGCCGTCTGCACCAGCGGGCTGCTGTGGCGCGTCGCCACGCCGGCCAGCGTGCCGGCGCTGGCCGCACCGGCCAGGGCGCCGCCGCCGAAGCCCGAGCCGGCGATGCCGCTGCCGCTTTCGCCGGCACAGGCCGAAAGACCCAGCATGGCGGCGCAGCCGGCGGCCAACGCCGTCCGCCGCAATGCCCAACGTGAAGTCGTGATCATCCTTCTCACCCTACTTGCCCGGCGAGAACGCGAGCGCTTCCTCGATCGAGATCACGCCGTCGCCGTTCTTGTCCATGGCGGAGAAATCGGCCAGCCGCCGCTGCTGGATCTCGACCAGCGTCAGCCTGCCGTCCTTGTCGGTGTCGACACTGTCGAACTGCCCCTGCTCGTGGCCGGTCACCTCGTTTCGGCCGAGCGCGCCGTCGCGGTCGCGGTCCAGCCCACGGAAGGCCTTGATCGTGTCGGCGGCGAACTCCGCCTCGTCGATCACGCCGTCATGGTTGCTGTCCGCCGCCGCGAACGCCTCGCGCACGGTCACCTCGTCCATCTGTTGCGCCGCCGCCGGCGGCCCGGCGGCCAGCATCAGCGAAGCGGCCACGCCCGCCAGCATCGGGCCCGAACACAGACGCATCGTCTCTCCCTTACTTCATCCGTGTGAAGCAACGGTAAAATAGACCGTTCGCCGTCGCCGGAGAAATGAAAAGGCGGGCATCCACGATGCCGTCAGCGCAGGCCGATGCGGCCGATGCCGGGCAGCTTGATGGCGAGATCGAGCGGGTCGACGCCGAACACCAGGCCCAGCAGGTTGAGCTCCACCCCCTCGTCGCGCGCCAGGGTCAGCCCCAGCAGCCCGCCCAGTGACAGTTGCACGCCGGTGCCGCTCGGCGCCATGCCGGCGAGCTGGCCGTTCGGTAGGAAGTCCTTGCCGATGGCGGTCGGCGGCAGCTCGGCGTTCAGCTCCGGCACCGAGCGCAGCACATGGGCGACGAAGGTGTTGGAGTTGGGGCCGGGCCAGGTGACGTAGCTGCCGTCGTGCGGATAGGCGGCGATCGCCGCCTCGACCTTGGGAATGGCGGCGGCGGCGGCCTCGCCCCTCACGTCGAGGACCAGCTCGGGATCGTTGCCGGCCCAGCGGGCATCGGCCGGCCGCAGGTTGCGCCGGATCGCGGCGCCGCCGTTGCGCACCCCCCAGCCGACCACGTCGTAGCGCTCGTAGCCGGCGGCACCGGGCTTCTTCAGCGAGATCCAGCTGTGCACCGCCACCGCACCCTTCCAGCCCCAGGTGCGCGCGGCATAGACCTGCACCACCGCCTCGGGATGGCTCGCCGGATCGGGCGCCATGCCGACGCTGTCCCACCGCGTCTGGCTCCAATGCGAGGCGCTGCCGGCCAGCACGCTGCCCGCCGACCACAGGATCGGCCCGAGCACGAGGCAGAGCAGCAGCAGCGTGACCTTGATGGCAGGACCCTCCGGGCGGCAGGGCCATCAACTTGGCCCGCGGGCGCCCGCTTCGCAAGAGTCGGGCCGGGCTTCGCCCGCGTCGCTTGCCATGCCGGCGGCCAACCGGCAGAAGTCGGCGCCACCATTGGAGCCGAGAGGAGCGAGGTGGCCGTCCTCTTCTGCAGTGCCGACGACGATCCGGTCGCATGGCGAAGGGCGCTGCGCGAGCAGATCCCCGGCATCGACCTGCGCATCTGGCCGGACATGGGCGATCCCGAGGAGATCGAGGCCGCCCTGGTCTGGCTGCCGCCGCCCGGCCTGCTGGCCGGCCTGCCGCAGCTGCGGGCGGTGCTGTCGCTGGGCGCCGGCGTCGACTCGCTGCTGGCCGACCCGACCCTGCCCGACGTTCCCTTGTGCCGGATGGTCGACCCCTCGATGACCTCGGGCATGGCCGAGCTCGTCCTGACCCTGGCGCTGCTCTACCACCGCCGACTCGACGTCTACGAGGCCCAGCAGGCCCGCCGGCTCTGGCGGATGGTCCTGCCCCAGCCGGCCTCGGCCACTCGGGTCGGCATCATGGGCCTGGGGGAGCTCGGCGGTCCCGCCGCCCGCCTGCTGGCGCGCCACGGCTTCACGGTGCGCGGCTGGTGCCGCGCGCCGCGCCAGGTCGAGGGCGTCACGGTCTTCGCCGGCGAGGGCGAGCTCGAGGGCTTCCTGCGCGGCAGCGACATCCTGGTCTGCATGCTGCCGCTCACCGCCGGCACCGAGGGCATCCTCTGCGCCCGCACCCTGGCGCAGCTGCCGCGCGGTGCCAGGCTGATCAACGTCGCCCGCGGCCGGCACCTGGTCGAGGCCGACCTGCTGGCGGCGCTCGACGACGGCCAGCTCGCCCATGCGACGCTCGACGTCTTCCGCACCGAGCCCTTGCCGGCCGAGCACGCCTTCTGGGCGCACCCCCGCATCCGCGTGCTGCCGCACACCGCGAGCTACAGCCAGGCCGAGATCGCGGCCGAGGTGGTGGCCGAGAACCTCCGCCGGCTCGAAAGCGGCCGGCCGCTCGTCAACCTCGTCGACCGCCAGCGCGGCTACTGACGGAAGGGCCGGCCGATGCCTGCGAGGATCCTCACCGTGGCGCAGCAGAAGGGCGGCGCCGGCAAGACCACGCTGGTGATCCAGCTGGCGACCGCGCTGGCGGCGGCGGGGCGGCGCGTCGCCGTCGTCGACATCGACCCGCAGGGCAGCCTGACCGAATGGATGCGCCTGCGCGAGCAGCGCGGCCCGTCGGTGCCCGAGCTGCGCTTCTCGATGGTCGGCGGCTGGCGGCTGCCGGTCGAGCTCGACCGGCTGCGCGGCGAGCAGGACGTCGTCGTCATCGACACTCCGCCCCATGCCGAGACCGACGCCA
Source organism: Geminicoccus sp. (assembly GCA_035326425.1). Classification (GTDB taxonomy): domain Bacteria; phylum Pseudomonadota; class Alphaproteobacteria; order Geminicoccales; family Geminicoccaceae; genus CALKJU01. Next base: position 8,333 of record DAOLFG010000071.1, read on the forward strand.
AGGTCGCGGTGCGCTCGGCCGATCTCGTGCTCGTCCCCTGCCAGCCCAGCCTGCTCGACGTCTGGGCCAGCGGTGCGACCATCGAGCTCGCCGCCAAGGAGCGGCGCAAGGCGGTGCTGGTGCTCAACCGCGTGCCGCCGCGCGGCCGCAGCGTCGACGAGGCCCGCTCGGCGATCGGTGATCTGGCATGTGCCGCTCTCGATGCCCATCTGGGCAACAGGCTTGCCTTCGCGGGTGCGGTGGCGCGCGGACTGGGGGCGGTCGAGACCGAGTCGCGCAGCCCGGCGGCGGACGAGGCGAGGGCCCTTGGCGATGAAGTGCTGCGGCGGCTCGGCTGAGCCGCTGGCGGACGAAGCGATGCGGCGGCCCGGTCGGGCCGCCGCACGGCATGGGGACAGGATGTCAGCACCTCCCTCCGGCACGGGCGCGCCGATCGAGCGCAAGGCCCAGCTCGTCGACTATCTGGCCGAGGGCTGCAAGCCCGAGCGCGCCTGGCGGATCGGCACCGAGCACGAGAAGTTCGCCTTCACCCAGGACGACCTGCGGCCGGTGCCCTACGAGGGCGAGCGCAGCATCCGCGCCCTGCTGGAGGGGCTGGCGGCACGCTTCGCCTGGCAGCCGGTGCTGGAGGACGGCCGGCCGATAGCCCTGGTCAAGGACCGCTGCTCCATCACTCTCGAGCCCGGCGGCCAGTTCGAGCTGTCGGGCGCGCCGCTCGAGACCCTCCACCAGACCTGCTGCGAGGTCCACACCCATCTCGACGAGGTCAAGAAGATCGCCGAGCCCCTGGGCATCGGCATGCTGGGCCTGGGCTTCCAGCCGCTCTGGCGGCGCGAGGACATCCCCTGGATGCCCAAGGGGCGCTATCGCATCATGGGCAGCTACATGCCCAAGCGCGGCAGCCTCGGCCTCGACATGATGCTGCGCACCTGCACCGTGCAGGTGAACCTCGACTTCTCGTCCGAAGCCGACATGGTGCGCAAGTTCCGCACCAGCCTCGCCCTGCAGCCGATCGCCACCGCGCTGTTCGCCAACTCGCCGTTCACCGACGGCCGGCCCAACGGCTTCCTGAGCTGGCGCGGCCACATCTGGACCGACACCGATCCCGACCGCTCGGGCACGCTGCCCTTCGTGTTCGAGCAGGGCATGGGCTTCGAGCGCTATGTCGACTGGCTGCTCGACGTGCCGATGTACTTCGTCTACCGCGACGGCCGCTATGTCGATGTCAGCGGCCAGTCGTTCCGCGATTTCATGGCCGGCAGGCTGCCCGCCCTGCCGGGCGAGCTGCCGACCATGAGCGACTGGGCCGATCACATCACCACGGCCTTTCCGGACGTGCGCCTGAAGCGCTACCTCGAGATGCGGGGCGCCGATGCCGGCGCCTGGCGATCGTTGTGCGCGTTGCCGTCCTTCTGGACGGGCCTGCTCTACGACGGTGCTGCGCTGGCCGAGGCCGAGGCGATGGTCGCCGACTGGACGCTCGGCGAGATCGAGGGCCTGCGTCGCGACGTGCCGAGGCTGGGTCTGGCCGCGCCGTTCCGCCGCGGCACGGCGCTCGACGTCGCCCGCCGGGCCGTGGCGCTGGCACGCGACGGCCTCGCCCGGCGGGCGCGCATCAACTGGGACGGCCGCGACGAGACCAGCTACCTGGCGCGGCTGCAGGAGATCGCCGAGAGCGGCCGGACGCCGGCCGAGGAAAAGCTCGAAGCCTACAATGGCCGATGGCACAAGCGTGTCGAGCCGATGTTCGTCGAGCATGCCTTCTGACGGGGCGTCGCCGCCGCACGCCACCCGACCCGGCAGGGCGGTCGGACGCGTGCCCCCGCCGTCGGCGGCTCCCGCCCACAGATCGTGAGGTTCGAATGCTGGCAAGCGACGGTGTTGCGATCGTGGAGGCGTTGACCTTCGACGACGTCCTGCTGGAGCCGTCCTATTCCGATGTGCTGCCGGGCCAGACCGAGGTCCGCACGCGGCTGACGCGCGATGTCGAGCTCGGCGTGCCGCTCGTGTCGGCCGCCATGGACACCGTCACCGAGGCGCCGATGGCCATCGCCATGGCGCAGCACGGCGGCATGGGCATCATCCACAAGAACCTGAGCGTGCAGGAGCAGGCCGCCGAGGTTCGGCAGGTCAAGAAGTTCGAGGCCGGGATGGTGGTCAACCCGGTCACCGTCACGCCCGACGCCACGCTCGCCGAGGCGCTGGAGGTGATGGCACGCCATCGCATCTCCGGCCTGCCGGTGGTCGACGGCCCGGATGGGCTGCTCGCCGGCATCCTGACCAACCGCGACGTCCGTTTCGTCGACCGCACCGATACGCCGGTGCGCGAGCTGATGACGCGCGAGCGGCTGGTGACCGTGCGGGAGGGCGTGTCGCGCGACGACGCCCGCCGCCTCCTGCACCAGCACCGGATCGAGAAGCTGCTGGTGGTCGACGACGACTACCGGTTGATAGGCCTCGTCACCGTCAAGGACATCGAGAAGGCCCAGGCCTTCCCCAACGCCAGCAAGGACGACCAGGGGCGGCTGCGCGTTGGCGCCGCCACCGGCACCGGTGCCGCCGGCATCGAGCGCGCCGAGGCGCTGATGGACGCCGGTGTCGACGTCATCGTCGTCGACACCGCCCACGGCCATTCGCGCGGCGTGCTCGACGGTGTGGCCGCCATCCGCCGGCTGTCGAACGCCGTGCAAATCATTGGCGGCAACGTCGCCACCGAGGGCGGCGCCCAGGCGCTGATCGACGCCGGCGTCGATTCCGTCAAGGTCGGCATCGGCCCGGGCTCGATCTGCACCACCCGCATCGTCGCCGGTGTCGGCGTGCCGCAGCTGGCCGCCCTCCTGGGCATCAGCCGGCGCTGCCGCGACCAGGGTGTGCCGCTGATCGCCGATGGCGGGATCCGCACCTCGGGCGACCTCGCCAAGGCGATCGCCGCCGGTGCCGACTGCGCCATGATCGGCTCGATGTTCGCCGGCACCGACGAGGCGCCGGGCGAGGTCTTCCTCTACCAGGGTCGGTCCTACAAGGCGTACCGTGGTATGGGCTCGCTGGGGGCGATGGCGCGCGGCTCGGCCGACCGCTACTTCCAGCAGGAGATCCGCGACACGCTGAAGATGGTGCCTGAGGGCATCGAGGGCAGGGTGCCCTATCGCGGGCCGGTCGCCACCATCATCCACCAGCTCGTCGGCGGCCTGCGCGCCGCCATGGGCTATACCGGTCATCGCGACCTGCGCTCGATGCAGGGCGGCTGCCGTTTCCTCAGGGTCACCAATGCCGGCCTGCGCGAGAGCCACGTCCACGACGTCGCCATTACCCGCGAGGCGCCGAACTACCGGCCGGAAGCCTGACGGCCCGGCGCCTTAGCTCGGCTTTAACCGGGGATCTGGTAGGTCTCGTTCTCGTCGAGGACGGGCCGATCGCTGGCGGGCGCAGCCTGCCGATGCCCGCCGGCAGCGGAGCGTCGCGCTTGGCCTATCGCCGTCTCGCTTCATGGGCTCGTCGGGTGGCCGCGTCGGCTGGCGGCGCCCTGCCATTGTCGGCACGCCGCCGGGCCCGTGTGTTGGCCTCGCTGCTGGATGCCAACACCGAGCCGATGCTGATGGTGGCGGCCGGGGGCAAGGTCGGCACCGCCAATGCCGCGGCGAAGGCGCTGCTGGGCACCGATCCCTGCGGCCGGCCGCTGGAACGCTACCTGCCCGGCCTTCGCCTGGATGGCGGCGAGACCCGGCCCCACGAGGTCGAGGCCAGGACGGAAGGCGGCAGCGGCTTCCCGGTCGAGGTGGCGGCGAGCCCGGTCGGCCCGATGGCGCCCGGCGCCTTCCTGCTGCGGATCGCCGATGTCAGCGCCCGGGCGGCCCGGCTGGCCGAGCTGGAGCGGCTGGCGCTGCACGACGCGCTCACCGGCCTGCCCAACCGTACCCTGCTGCTCGACCGGCTGGACCAGGCGCTGCGCGCCGGGCGGCGTGGCGGCGGGCCGCTCGCCCTGATGCTGCTTGACCTCGATCGCTTCAAGCAGGTCAACGACACGCTCGGCCACCAGATGGGCGACAAGGTGCTGCAGGCGGTGGCGCCGCGCCTCGCCGGGCCCTTGCGCCAGTCGGACACGCTGGCCCGGCTGGGCGGCGACGAGTTCTGCATCCTGCTGCCCTCGGCCGCCGATGCCGACGACGCCTGCCGCGTCGCCGAGCGGCTGGTCGACAGCCTGGCGCGGCCCTTCGTCATCGACGGCATGACGCTGGAGCTCGGCGTCAGCATCGGCCTGGCGCTACACCCCGAGCACGGCAGCGACGCCGAGAGCCTGCTGGAGCGTGCCGACGCCGCGATGTACCGCGCCAAGCGCGACCGGCTGGGCTTCCAGGTCTACGAGCGCGGTGCCGCCATGGGCGACAGCCGCACCGGCCTACGTGCCGACCTGCGCCGGGCGCTGGACTCCGGCGGCCTCGCGCTGCTCTACCAGCCCAAGATCGACGCCCGCAGCGGTGCCGTCGCCGGCGTCGAGGCGCTGGTGCGCTGGCCGCATCCCGAGCGCGGGCCGCTGACGCCCGACGAGTTCCTGCCGATCGCCGAGCAGACCGGGCTGATCCTGCCGCTGACCTTGTGGGTGCTGGGCATGTGCCTGCGCGACCAGCAGCGCTGGCGCCACCAGGGCCACGACCTGCCGGTCTCGGTCAACATCTCGGCCAAATGGCTGCGCGACGCCCAGTTCCCCGGCATCCTGCGCCTGCTGATGCGCCAGATGGACGGCCGGCCCGACCGGCTGGTGCTGGAGATCACCGAGAGCGGGCTCATGGCCGACCCGGAGCGGTCGGCGGGCGTGCTGGGCGAGCTGGCCGCCCTCGGCTGCCGGGTGTCGCTCGACGATTTCGGCAGCGGCCAGTCCTCTCTGCCCTGGCTGCAGCGGCTGGCGCTGCACGAGATCAAGATCGACCGCAGCATCGTCGGCGCGATGGCGCACGACCGCGGCACCACCATCGTCGTGCGCTCGATCGTCCGGCTGGCGCACGGGCTGGGCCTGCGCACCGTCGGCGAGGGCGTCGAGACCGAGGCGGCGGCGGAAGCGCTGGTGACGCTCGGCTGCGACGAGCTGCAGGGCTATCTCTTCGGCCACCCGGTCTCGGCGGCCGAGATGTCCGAGCGGCTCGCCGCACCGCCGGCGACGCGCGCCTCGGCGCCGGTGAGGGATGCGAGGCACGAGCCGGCGCGGGAGGTCGCGTGACCCCGCCGGCGGATGGCCCGGCACCGTTCGACCTGGCGCACGAGCTGCTGACGCCGCTGCACACCATCCTGACCGCCGCCGACCTGGTGCTGTCGGGCGATGCCGGGCCGATCTCCGGCCAGGCAGCGGGCCTCGTCGGCGAGATCGCCAGCGCGGCCCGCCGCCTCGAGGCGGTGAGCCGCCGGCTGGTCGATCATGGCGGCCATCTGGCCGCGGCCGCCCAAGATGGCGGCGAAGGAGTCGTTGAATAGTCGGGCAAGTCACCGTGCGGCGCGCCGGCCCGTTCGCCGCCGTCCGCCCGGCTGCTTGCTGTGCGGTTTCCCGTTGTTGCAGCTGCGCTCGCCTGTTATAGCGAGATGCGAGCACTACATGGCAGAATCCAGCCTGTCGGGCCAAGCAGCCGCAGCGGCGTCGATCCCGCGGCCGGTGGCTCGAATGACGTACATGACCTGCCGATCCAGTCGCGTGCTTTGACGAGCCGTGATGCGTTGCGGGGCAACGGGTCGCTCCGCGCTTTTTCTGCGATCCCCCGGGCCCTGCAGGTGGCACCACCTCGCTGATGAAGAGCTGATCCATGTTTCCATATCGTCGTGGCGGAAAGAAGCGGCAGAAGGGCGGGCCACCCGGCCGGCACGGCCAGGACCGCAACGGGCAGCGCCGGATGGGCGGCGGCGCCTACGACGTGCTCAACCTGATGCCGTCGACCACCAAGGCGCTGGCGCAGATGCTGGCCGGCAACACCCGTCCCTCGGGCCAGCTCGTCCATGCCCGCAACATCCTGGCCCAGGCCGAGCGGATGATCGAGGAGCGCCAGATCGACCGGCTGATGCCGATCGACCGCGAGAGCTTCCTCGAGCAGCTGGCCCGGCTGAAGCTGACGCTGGCCGCCGCCGACGACATCGAGGTCGAGCAGCCCGAGCCCGAGGTCGAGGCCAGGCCGCGTCCCAGCATGGATCCCGGCCGGCTGCGCGAGCTGGCGCTGTCGCTGGCGGGCGAGCTCGCCGCCAGCACCCAGCGCAAGGCCGAGGTGCCGACGCCCGAGGAGCCCAGCGCCGGTGCCGTTCCCGACGGCGACCTGCCGCGGCCGGACAATCCGCTGGTGACGGCCGAGCCCACCGACGAGCAGCGCGCCGGCAGCGCCCACCAGAAGCCGCGCCTGCGCCTGAAGCGCAAAGTCGACCTCGTCGACGCCGAGCGCTGACCTGCCGCGACGCGTCCTTCCGCCGGCAGCCTGCCCCGATGCCGGCACAGCCTTGCGATCCGGCCGGGCCTTCCTCACGGAAAGAGGATTTGTCGCCCCGCGCGATTGCACTATGATTCGAGCGTGCAGAGCGGCCCGACCATGCACGGGAGATCCATGAGCAACGGCCCATCCTTCCGGGACGACGGAACCCGCGGCGACATCGCCACCAAGACGCGGGCCAAGACCCAGCGGCCGTCGTTGTACAAGGTCCTGCTGCTCAACGACGACTACACGCCGATGGAATTCGTGGTGCATGTGCTCGAGCGCTTCTTCGGAAAGTCGCGCGAGGACGCCACGCGCATCATGCTGCACGTCCACCAGAAGGGCGTCGGCGTGTGCGGGGTCTACACGTTCGAGGTCGCCGAGACCAAGGTGGCGCAGGTCATCGAGTTCGCGCGGCAGAGCCAGCACCCGCTGCAATGCACGATGGAGAGGGAATAGACGCGAGCGCGTGGCTGGGCCACATTCGTTGGTAGGTAGGCAAGAGAGGCCGGGGAAGTAGCGTGATGCCGATGCTGTCGCGAAATCTCGAGAAGACGCTGCGCCGGGCGTTGGCGCTGGCGAACGCGCGACAGCACGAGTACGCCACGCTCGAGCACCTGCTGATGGCGCTCACCGAGGACCAGGACGCCACGGCCGTGCTGAAAGCCTGCGCCGTCGACCTCGACCGCCTGCGGGTGAGCCTGGGCGATTTCCTCGACCACGAGCTGTCGGGGCTGGTCGTCGACGGCGTCGTCGACGCCAAGCCCACCGCCGGCTTCCAGCGGGTGATCCAGCGCGCCGCCATCCACGTGCAGTCGTCCGGCCGCAGCGAGGTCACCGGCGCCAACGTGCTGGTGGCGCTGTTCTCCGAGCGCGAGTCCCACGCCGTGTTCTTCCTGCAAGAGCAGAGCATGTCGCGGCTGGACGCGGTCAACTACATCTCGCATGGCATAGCCAAGAAGGCCGGCATGAGCGAGGAACGGCGACCCAGGGGTGCGGACGACGGCGCTGGCGAGGACAAGAAGGAGGGCGCCGGCGAGGCGCTGTCGACCTACTGCGCCAACCTCAACCAGAAGGCGCGTGACGGCAAGATCGACATCCTGGTCGGCCGCGAGAACGAGATCGAGCGCACCATCCAGATCCTCTGCCGCCGCTCGAAGAACAACCCGCTGTTCGTCGGCGATCCCGGTGTCGGCAAGACCGCCATCGCCGAGGGCTTGGCCTTGCGCATCGTCAAGGGCGAGGTGCCCGAGATCCTGCGCAACGCCGTCATCTTCGCCCTCGACATGGGCTCGCTGCTCGCCGGCACGCGCTATCGCGGTGACTTCGAGGAGCGCCTGAAGACCGTCCTCAACGAGCTCGAGGCCAACAAGCAGGCCATCCTGTTCATCGACGAGATCCACACCGTCATCGGCGCCGGCGCCACCAGCGGCGGCTCGCTCGACGCCTCGAACATCCTGAAGCCGGCGCTGGCCAGCGGTGCGCTGCGCTGCATCGGATCGACGACCTACAAGGAGTTCCGCAACTATTTCGAGAAGGACCGGGCGCTGGTCCGCCGCTTCCAGAAGATCGACATCCCCGAGCCCACCGAGGACGAGGCGGTGAAGATCCTGCACGGCCTGAAGCCGAGCTTCGAGCAACACCACCAGGTCCGCTACACCACCGCCGCCATCAAGGCCGCCGTCACGCTCTCCACCCGCTACATCCACGACCGCAAGCTGCCGGACAAGGCGATCGACGTCATCGACGAGGTGGGCGCGGCGCAGATGCTGCGGCCGGCGCATCTGCGCAAGAAGACCGTCGGTGCCAAGGAGATCGAGGAGATCGTCGCCAAGATTGCCCGCGTGCCGATCAAGACCGTCAACCTGCGCGACCGCGAGGCGCTGCGCACCCTCGATGTCGACCTCAAGGGCGTCGTCTTCGGCCAGGACCGCGCCATCGAGGCCCTGACCTCGGCGATCAAGCTCAGCCGCGCCGGCCTGCGCGACCCGCAAAAACCCATCGGCTGCTATCTGTTCTCGGGCCCCACCGGTGTCGGCAAGACCGAGGTCGCCAAGCAGCTCGCCAAGGTGATGGGCATCGAGCTGGTCCGCTTCGACATGTCCGAGTACATGGAGCGCCACGCCGTCTCGCGGCTGATCGGCGCCCCGCCCGGCTATGTCGGCTTCGACCAGGGCGGCCTGCTCACCGACGCCATCGACCAGCACCCGCACGCCGTGCTGCTGCTCGACGAGATCGAGAAGGCGCATCCCGACGTCTTCAACATCCTCCTGCAGGTGATGGACTACGGCAAGCTGACCGACAACAACGGCAAGACGGTCGACTTCCGCAACGTCGTCCTGATCATGACCACCAATGCCGGCGCCTCCGACATGGCTAAGCCGGCGATCGGCTTCGGCCGCAGCACCCGCGAGGGCGAGGACACCGAGGCGATCAAGCGGCTGTTCACGCCGGAATTCCGCAACCGCCTCGATGCCGTGATCCCGTTCATCGGCCTGACGCCGGCGATCATCGCCAACGTCGTCGACAAGTTCGTCAAGGAGCTGGCGGCCCAGCTCGCCGACCGCCGTGTGCACATCGAGGTCGACCCTGCGGCCCGTGCCTGGCTGGCCGAGAAGGGCTACGAGCCGCTGTTCGGCGCCCGGCCCCTGGCACGGGTGATCGAGGAGCACATCAAGCGGCCGCTCGCCGACGAGCTGCTGTTCGGCCAGCTCAGCAAGGGCGGCAAGGTGGTGGTCACCATCGACCAGGCCACCGGCAAGCCGACCTTCGGCTTCAGCGCCGGCCCCCCCGTCGCCCTGCTGCCGCCTCCGGGCAGCGACGACGACGAGGAGGAGAAGCTGGTCGAGGTCGTGTAACCCGCGACGACCAGGTCCCGGCGTTCGTCAGGGCCGATCGGCAGCTCTCTTCACGGGGCCGCCCCAGTCAGCCGCCCTAACCGGTGAGGAGCGGCAGCCTGCGCAGCAGGTCGCGTGTCGCGATCGCCTCCCAGGGCATGTATTCGGCGATCGCGAGGCCGACGACGTCGCAGGCACCGGCAACATCCTGGAGAAGGCGGACGACTTGGCCGGGGGCCATCCGCCCGCGGGGAACGCCTGCCAGGGCATCCGCCGGTGCGCCGGGCTCGTTGAACAGGACGGGGCCGAACGTCGTCGGATCGAGAACATCGACGTCGAAATGGACGGCCAAATGGACAATCCCCTCGTCCGCGATCCAGTCCAGTACCGGAAATGACGTCTCGGCCAGCATGGCCGCGCCCGCGCATCGGAGCCCGAGCCCGGTGATGACCTCACCCTCGGCCGGCGTCCAGGCATCGAGTCCGGCATACATGACGTGGGACGCCTTCACGGGCGCGTCGACCTCGGCCGCCAGTTCGGGATCTCCCCTGCCCAGGAGCGCTCCGAGGACCTGCGCGTTGCCTTGGGCAAAATCCTTCGGCGTGAGCACGTCCGGATGTGCATCGACCCAGAGCACGCCGAGATTTCCGCCATAGCGTCCGTTCAGATAGGCGATCGGAGCCAGGTCGATCAGGCAATCGCCCCCTAGGGTTACGATCCGATCCGGACGGTGCCTCTCGATCGCCTCTCGCGCCGCCCGCGCCTGCCGGAGCAGGGCCGCTCGGCCGAGGATGCCGTTCTCTATCTCCAGCGTCTCCCCCGGCTCCGGTTCCGGCACCGGGACCGTCTCCACGGGTCCGACGGCGGGCGGCGCCAGCCAGGCGAGCAGCGTCGACCCGAAGTAATACTCGTGCCGGTTGCCGCCCTGCCATTGCGGCATGTTCAGCCGTAGTGTCGCTCGTCTGCCGATGGACATGTCGCCGCTTCTCCGTTTGGCCGAGATCGCTTCTCGCGTCCTAAACGATGTCCTGACCATCTGCGGGATTGCCGCCTGGCTCACGCCGACGCGCATCGCTGGTGGTCAAAACCCGACGCTTGGTCCCCATGCTCAGGTTGGCTCGGCGTGGACAGCAGACATAGCCATCTCAGCATTGTTCGCAGGGGGCTGCCGCGGCTCGAGCGCACCGGCGATTAGAGGTTCTCCCTTGTAATGCAGAGTCCAGTAGCCTTCGTTCCGGGAAGGCTCCACAGAAAAGCCGGCTTCCTGAATGTTCAGGTCAAGCTTCTCCTCATACGCGGTCTGCAAGCCCGCGGTGTAGAGGGCTTCTTTGGCCTGCTCGATGCCGGCGACGAGCACTTCGAGAACGAACTCCTGCTTGTTGCAGCCGAGAATTTCCGTGAGCGCGTCGATCTCCGCGAGGCGGATCGCATCGATCCGGATGCCGAGGTTGCGCACGAGTTCCTTCCGTTGGGTGAAGCCCAGGACGTTGGCATTCGCGCCGTGAGGGCTGCCGAAGCGATCGACGCGCTTGGCGGCCAGCACCTTCATCGCGACGAAGTCCGAGAATCCCGTGCTGTACGCACCGCGTCTCCGCTCAGAGCCCTCGGTGTTCGCCCTAATCGCCTCAGAGTAGGTTGTAACCATGATACCGGGCTCCATTGCGTGCGAATATCGCCATTATGCACGCATAAAGGGAGGACTTCAATGTGACATCAGCGTCGCTTAGACAGCGGCGAAGGCTCGGTGGGTACCGAGCGTCAGGCTTTATCCACTAGGAGACGATACCTCTGAGCCGCGTTTGCGAAGCATATGCTCGCCGATGAAAGGGCTCGTCTCCGATGGCGGGGCGGGCGTCCTTGCGCAATCCGGAGCTGTTCAGTCAGGTGCATATCTTCATGAAGGCTGCCGTATGGCGGGGCGAGATCGACTTGGCACCCGACGCGACCCATGCCGCCATCCGGCATGAGGGCGTCCGGCGGCCGGCCCGAGGAAGCGCCCGCTATTCCGCCGGCTGCCGCTCCGCCCTCGTCAGCCGCTCCAACTCCTCGGCCACATGGCCGGCGGGCTTGGTGAACCGCGCCAGCAGGTCGTAGAGCACCGGCACCACGATCAGTGTCAGCAGCGAGGCGAAGGCGAGGCCGCCTACCACGGTGATGCCGATCGGCTGGCGGCTCTCCGCACCGGCCCCGGTCGCCATCGCCAGCGGCACCGCACCCAGGATCATCGCGATCACCGTCATCAGGATTGGCCGCAGCCGCAGGATCGAGGCCTCGCGCACCGCCTCGCGCACGGTGCGGCCTTCCTCACGCAGCTGGTTGGCGAACTCGACGATCAGGATGCCGTTCTTGGTGGTGAGGCCGATCAGCAGGATCAGGCCGATCTGGCCATAGATGTCGAGGGCACTCCCGGTCAGCCACAGCGCACCCAGGGCGCCGGTCACCGCCAGGGGCACGGTCAGCATCACCACCAGCGGATGGATGAAGCTCTCGAACTGCGCCGACAGCACCAGGAACACCACCAGCAGCGCCAAGCCGAACGTCACGGTGGCACCGCCGGTGGTGCGCACGAACTCGCGCGACTGGCCGTCGAAGCTGAGGCGCGCCTCCGGCGGCAGCACCTCGGGTGCGATCTGCTCGAAGAAGGCGACGGCGCGGCCGAGGTCGTAGCCCTCGTTCAGCGAGGCCGACAGGGTGATCGCCGGCAGCCGGTCGAAGCGGCGCAGGTCGGGTGCGGTCGCCTGCTCGTCGAGCTTGAACAGCGCGGCGAGCGGCACGAGATCGCCACTGCGGGCGCGCACGAACACGTCGGTGAGATCGGCCGGCGTGCGGCGGTCGAGGGCGCGGGCCTGCAGGATCACCTCGTACTCGCGGCCGCGGTCGGCGAAGCGCGTCACCTCGCGCGAGGCGAACATGGTCTGCAGCGTCCGGCCGACGGTCTCGATCTCGATACCGAGATCCTGCGCCTTGCGCCGGTCGATGACCACGTCGAGCTGCGGACGGTTGGGCTCGTAGTCGAGCTGCAGGTTGGTGAGGCCGGGATTGGCCTCGGCGCGCTGCAGCATCTGGTCGGCCCAGTTGCGCACCTGGTCGATATCGGGGCCGCCGATGACGACCTGGACCGGTTGCGACGAGCCGCGCAGGCCCAGGCCCTGCGGGTTGATCGCCACCACCCGCGCCCCGCTGATGGCGTTCAGCTTGGGCGCCAGCGTGCGCACGATCTCCTGCTGGCTGCGCTCGCGCTCGTCCCAGGGGGTGAGCGCCACCACGGCGAAGCCGCGGGTGCTCTGGCCGCCGAAGCCGACGCTGACGAACACCCGCGACAGCTCGCCGTTGTCGCGCAGCGGTGCCAGCGCCGCCTCCACTTCGCGGAGCTGGGCGTCGGTGTAGCTGGGTGTGGCCCCCTCGGGCGCAGTGACCGAGATGAAGAACGAGGAGCGGTCCTCGGCCGGGGTGAGCTGCCGCGGCAGCTGCTGCCAGAAGAAGCCGGCGGTGGCGGCGAAGAACAGGGCGACACCGAGCACGACCAGCGGTGCCGCCAGGGCGACATCCAGCACACGTCCGTAGCTGCGGCCCATCGCATCGGAGATCCGCATGACGATGCGGGCCATCAGAGGCGGATGATCGCGATGCGCCAGCAGCAGCGAGCACAAGGTGGCGCAGGTCGAAAGCGCCACCACCGTCGAGATCGTCACGGCCGCTGCCAGCGTGATGCCGAACTCGCGGAACAGCCGGCCGATCGTGCCCTCCATGAAGGACAGCGGCAGGAACACGGCGATCAGCGTCGCCGAGGTCGCCAGCACGGCGAAGGTCACCTGGCGTGTCCCGCGTTCGGCGGCGAGCAGCGGCCGCTCGCCGAGCTCGATGCGTCGCTGCACGTTCTCGAGCACGACGATGGCGTCGTCGACGACGAGGCCGATGGCCAGGATCAGCGCCAGCAATGTCAGGATGTTGATCGAGTAGCCCATCGCGTAGACGAGCGCGAAGGTGCCGATGATCGAGACCGGGATGGTGATCGCCGGCACCAGCGTGGCGCGCAGCGTGGCGAGGAAGCAGAAGATCACCAGCACGACGAGGCCGATGGCGACGACCAGGGCGTGGATCACCTCGCCGATCGAGGCGCGGATGAAGGTCGCGTCGTCGGCCGAGACGTCGATGTGCATGCCCTCGGGCAGCAGCGGCGCGATCTCGGCCAGCTGCAGGCGCACGGCGTCGGAGACGGCGATGGTGTTGGCCTGGGGCTGGCGCAGCACGCCGAGGCCCACGGCCTCGCGGCCGTCGGCGCGGACAATGGAATCCTCGTCCTCGGCACCCAGCTGGACGTCGGCGATCTCGCCCAGCCGGATCTGGTAGTCGCCCGCCCGCTTGACGACGAGGTCGCGGAACTCCTGGGCCGTGGTCAGCCGGCTGTCGGTGCGGACGGTGAACTCGCGGGTATCGGATTCGACCCGGCCGGCCGGCAGCTCGACATTGCCCTGGCGGATCGCCGATTCGACGTCCTCGACCGTCAGCCCGCGCGCCGCCATCTCGCGGCGGTCGAGCCAGATGCGCATGGCGAAGCGGCGCTGGCCGTAGATCTGCACCTGCGCCACGCCCTCCACCGTCGCCAGCCGGTCGACGATGAAGCGGTCGGCGTAGTCGGTGATCTCCTCGGGCGTGTTGCGGTCGCTGGTGATGGCCAGCCGCATCATCGGGTCGGAATCGCTGTCCGCCTTGACGATCTGCGGCTGGTCGGCCTCGTCGGGCAGGCGGGACAGGATGCGGCCGACGGCGTCGCGGACGTCGTTGGCGGCCTCGTCGATGGCCCGGGCGGCGGTGAACTCGATCACCGTGCGCGAGCGGCCGAGCGAGCTGGTCGAGCGGATGACGTCGACGCCGTCGATGCCGCTCACCGCGCTCTCGATGATCTCGGTGATCTGGGTGTCGACGACCTCGGCGGCAGCACCGGTATAGGTGGTGGTGATGGTGACGCGCGGCGTCTCGACGTCGGGCAGCTCGCGCACCGGCAGCCGGGCGAGGCCGCCCAGGCCCAGCACCAGGATCATCAGGCTCAGCACCGCCGCCAGCACCGGCCGGCGGATCGACAACGAGGAGAGGGTCAAGGCGGCCGCTCCGCGCTAGCTGACAGGCGTCGTGGCCGGCGCCTGCTGGATGGTGACGGGCGAGCCGTCGCGCAGCCGCTGCAGGCCGGTGATCGCCACCTCGTCGCCGAGCGACAGGCCCTTGGCGATCTCGGCCTCGCCGTAGCGCCTGACCCCCAGCCCGACCTCGAGCCGCTCCACCTTGTCGCCCTGGCGGCGGAACACGAAGGTCGAGCGGCCCTGGCTCAGCACCGCCTGCTCGGGCACCACCAGGGCCTTGCGGGTGTCGAGCACGATCTCCACCACCATGAACATGCCGGCGGGCAGCGCCAGATCGGCGTTGGGCAGATCGGCGCGCACCCGGAACGCCCGGGCCACCGCGTCGACCCGGCTGTCGACGCTGGCCACCACGCCCTTGAACTCGCGGCCGGGATAGTTGCTGGCGGTGGCCAGGATCTCCGAGCCGACGCCGACGCGGCCGTAGTACTGCTCCGGCACCGAGAACTCGATCTCGAGCTCGTCCAGGCTGTCCAGCGTCGTGATCTTGGTGGTGTCGTCGACCCTGGCGCCGACGCTGACCTCGCGCAGGCCGACAATGCCCTCGAAGGGGGCGCGGATCTCACGCTCGGCCAGGTGCTTCTCGGCCGTCGCCAGCTTGGCCTGCGCCGAGAGATAGGCCGCCTGCAACTCGTCCACCCGGGCGTCGGCGACGCTGCGGGTCTTGGCCAGCGTCTGGCTGCGCTCGAACTGGGCGCGGGCATCGCCCAGCATCGCCTTGGCCTCGTCGACCGCGGCGCGCTCGACCTCGGAATCCAGGGTCGCCAGCAGGTCGCCCTTCTTGACCCGCTGGCCGGGTGCGAAGTCGAGGCTCTCGATCCGGCCGTCGACCAGCGGCACGATCTCGACGGCGTCGCTCGCCCGCGTCGTCGCCACGGCCTCCACCGATTCGCGGATCTCGGTCTCGGTCACCTGCGCCAGGAGGACCGGCACCGCCCGCGGGCCGGAGCCGCGCTCGGCCGCCGGGCCGGTGGTGGGCCCGAGCCACAGCCACCCGCCGACGGCGACCGCCGCCAGGGCGAGCAGCACGACGATCTGGCGCAACAGGCTCAAGCGTGGCGTTCCGCTGCTGGGAGGGCCGTCTCGAAGGTCTGCTCGATAGCGGGCCCTTGTAACGCTATCGTTTCAGGGTTCGCGATAGGGAAGCATCTCGCGCAGTGAGGCCATCTGGTCCTCGAGCTGGCGCGCCTCCGCATCGAGGAACCGTCGCACCGCGGCACGAAAGCCGGTGTCGCGGATGTAGTGGGCGCTGTGGGTCCAGACCGGTTCATAGCCGCGCTGCAGCTTGTGCGTCCCCTGCGCCCCGGCCTCGACACGTGAGAGACCGCGGCCGATGGCGAACTCGATGGCGCGATAATAGCATGCTTCGAAGTGCAGGAAGCGGTAGTCGTCGAGGCAGCCCCACAAGCGGCCGTAGAGCGTGTCGCCGCCCAGCAGGTTCAGCGCCGCCGCCACCATCCGGCCCCGGCGGCGCGCCGTCACCAGCACCACCCGGTCGGCCATGCGCTCGGCCAGCATGGCGAAGAACCGCTCGGTCAGGTAGGCGTTGCCCCAGCGCTTGTCGACCGTGGCGGCATAGAACGGGTGGAACTCGGCCAGCACCTCGCGGGTGAGGTCCGGCCCGTGCAGCGTCGCGATCTCAAGCCCGGATTCCTCGACCTCGCGCCGCTCGCGGCGGATCATCTTGCGCTTGGCGCTGCGCAGCGTGTCGAGGAAGTCGTCGAACGAGCCGTAACCCCTGTTCGACCAGTGGTACTGGATGCCGCGCCGCCGCAGGCAGCCCGCCCGCTCCAGCGCCTCCGCCTCCGCCTCGCCGCAGAACGTCACGTGCAGCGACGACACCCCGAACTGCCGCGTCGTCTCGACCAGCGCCTCGGCCAACGCCCCGCGATAGGCGGGGGCACCCAGCAGCCGCGGTCCCGGCACCGGCGTGAAGGGCACCGCCACCTGCAGCTTGGGATAGTATCGCCCGCCGGCGCGGCGGTAGCCGTCGGCCCAGCCATGGTCGAAGACATATTCGCCGTAGGAGTGGCTCTTGCCGTAGAGCGGCGCCGCCGCCACCGCCCGGCCGCCGTCGTGCAGCGTCACGTGCAGCGGCTGCCAGCCGGTCTCCGTCGTGGCCGAGCCGCTCTCCTCCATGGCACTCAGGAACTCGTGGCCGACGAACGGGTTGCCCGCCGGCCCGAGCCTGTCCCAGGCGAGCGCGTCGACCTCCTCGATGCCGTTGTGGTGGCGCAATTCCATCGGGCCGGCCGGGCCGTCAGCCGAGCTCGAACAGTGCGTCGACCTCGACCGCTGCACCCAGCGGCAGGCTGGCCACGCCCACGGCGAACCGGGCGTGCCGGCCGGCATCGCCCATCGCCGCCACCATCAGGTCGGAGGCGCCGTTGACCACCTTCGGATGGTCGAGGAACGCCGGCACGCAGGCGACGAAGCCGCCCAGCCGCAGGCAGCGCAGGCCCTCGGGCAGGGCGCCGCCGCAGGCCGCCTTCACCTGCGCCAGGATGTTGAGGCCGCACAGCCTTGCCGCCTCCTGGCCCTGCTCCAGCGACACCCCGTCGCCCAGCCGGCCGGTCACCACCACCTTGCCGTCGCGTAACGGCAGCTGCCCGGCCACGATCACCTGGCTGCCGCTCCTCTGCCACGGCACGTAGTTGGCCGCCGGTGCCGCCGCCGGCGGCAGGCCCAGGCCCAGCTCCGCCAGCCTCTGCTCGATGGCGCTCATCTCAGCCCTCCGCTCTCCCGCCGGCTGCAAGATAGAGGCCAGCCCGGCCCGCGGCCAGCCCGCCCCCGGCGGACCACCGCCCTGCCTAACGCTCGGTTGCGCGCCACCCCCGATCCGTCGCAACCTGTACGGGACGGGAAGGGCGCCGGAGACAGGCATGGGCACACCGCGCGACGAAGGCTTCCGCATGCCGGCGGAGTGGGAGAGCCACAGCCGTTGCTGGATGGCGTGGCCCTGCCGGGAATCGGCCTGGGCCAACGGCATGGAGGCGGCGAGCCAGGCCTATGCCGACGTCGCCGAGGCCATCGCCGCCTTCGAGCCGGTGACGATGATCGCACGGCCCGAGCTCACGGCCTCCGTCTCGCTCTACAATGCCGGCAAGGCCTTCTCCGTCCTGCCGATGCCGCAGGACGACAGCTGGACCCGCGACCACGGGCCCACCTTCCTGGTCGACGGCAAGGGCAATCTCGGCGGCGTCGCCTGGCGGTTCAACGGCTGGGGCGAGACCGTTCCCGACTATGCCCAGGACGCCCGCATGGCCGCCCGCATCCTGGAGCATGTGAGCGCCAGGGCCTTCGCCTCCTCGCTCGTCACCGAGGGCGGGGCCCTGCATGTCGACGGCGAGGGTACCGGTCTGGTGTGCGAGACCGCCCTGCTCGATCCCGCCCGCAATCCCGGCCTGTCGAGGGACGAGATCGAGGCCGAGCTGAAATCCTTCCTCGGCCTCGACAAGCTGATCTGGCTGCCTGCCGGCCTCGAGGACGACGAGACCCGCGGCCACGTCGACAACATCGCCTGCTTCGCCCGCCCCGGCGTGGTGCTGGCCGCGGCTTGCGACGATCCCGCCGACGCCAACCACGCCATCACCCAGGCGAATCTGGAGATCCTCCGTGCCGCCACCGACACCAAGGGCCGGACGCTGGAGGTGCTGACCCTGCCGCAGCCCAAGCGCCGCGACCGCAAGGACGGCAGGCGCCTGACCCTGTCCTACGTCAACTTCTACATCGCCAACGGCGGCGTGGTGATGCCGGCCTTCGCCGACTCCGCCGACAAGGCTGCCTACAAGGTGGTGAGCGCCGCCTTCCCCGACCGCGAGGTGGTGCAGGTCGAGGTCAGCGAGCTGCTGGTCGGCGGCGGCGGCATCCACTGCATCACGCAGCAGCAACCGGCGGTGTAGCGACGGCTCCTCGTGATGTGACCACAACGCCTCGTTCCGTTGTCATGGCCGGCCATGGCAGGATCGGGAATCGAATGTTGGAGGCGCACCACTAACGTCGCCCTCACCCCGCCGCGGCAAGCAACGCCCGCTCGAGCTCTCCGGTCGTCCGGCAGGGCTCGGTGAAGGGCAAATTGCGATAACGATGGTGGTACGTCGCCTCGAACGACGTGCTGACGTCGATCCGCGTGCCTGTGGCCACCGGCGTGTAGCTCACTGTCACCGAGGCCGAGCGGGCCTGGGGTGCGGCAAAGTCCTTCTGCCCCGAATTCGTTCCGCCGCTGATCAGGACCGTTTCGCAATCGGCCCAATCCGGGGAGGCGCGGCCCGTCCGCGCCGGCCCGCCTGGTCCCTCCGTCATCGCAAAGCCGAGCGCTGCGAGCCTCGCCTCGACCTGGCGGCGCGCGGCGTCCGGCGTCCCCGCCACCTCGCGCGAAACCTCGACCGGCGCCGGCGGCGGCCCGGCGACACAGGCGAGCAGCATCATCCCGCACGATCCGATCGCGAGCACGGCACGGAAGATGGTCATCGGCGCGGCCATTGCTGCCTATGGGCCTTCGACGGCATCCAGTCTGCGTCGCTGATCCTTACATGGCCGGCGCGGTGGCGGCGTCAATTGGCGGACCGCGAGGTGGCGCAAGTGGCGGCTGGCGAGCCGCTGGTCGGGGGAGGGGTATACACCGCATCACGCAGCAGCAGCCCGCGGTGCAGGCGGGAGGGGAGCCGGCTCCCCGCCCGAGCCCGCCCCACATCTGTCGAGCATCGGCGCTGTCTTCTTCTTTCGTCATCCCGCATCTTGATCGCGGGATCCATTCCGACCATCGTCGGGTTGGGAACGCTTTGACGTCCATCTATGTCAATTGAAGGGTGAAAGGCGCGATGCACCGATTTGCTATCCTCGGTGGCGCCCACGGCCCGCGGCTTCAGGCTCTCCTCGCGGCAGCCGTTGCCGAGTGGAAAGCCGCCGGTCTGCGTGTCGCCGGGGTCATCGCCGAAGCGCACAACCTGCCTGATCGGGCCTGCAGCGCAGGGTTCCTGCGCGACATCGGCTCAGGCGAGACCTATCCGATGTTCCTCGAAGCTCCGCCCGTTGGCACCTCCTGCCACCTCGACGCGACAGGCGTGGAAGGCGCCTGTTCCGCGGTGCTCGGTCAGATCTCCGACAGTGACGTGGTCGTGCTCAGCAAGTTCGGCAAGCTGGAAGCGGCGGGCGGCGGCCTCGCCTCCGCCTTTGCGGCGGCGATCGCCGCCGGCAAGCCGGTTCTCACCACTGTCTCCGACCTGCACCGGGCCGCTTGCGAGGGGCTTGTACCCGACGCCCTTTGTCTGCCAGCCGATGCCGTGGCGATCCAGGTCTGGTGGGCGGAGATCGCAACACCTGCGGTGTAGCCAGTCGCTGCTGTGGCATGTCCGCTGGTGAATTCTGACACGAGTGCGCCTGACGCTGACACGGTGCCGGCTATTCGTTTCGGCTTTCAAGAGCCGACACCGGAAATAGGTGGAAATTCCTTGCCGCCTGAGCTATACGCTCCTTCCATGAAGTCCCTCGCCGACACCCGCCGCCTGACCCTCGCCCGACGCCTCGCCGCCGGCATGCCGGCCTGGGCCGTGGCGCGCGCCAGCGACATCCCGCTGGAGGAGCTGGAGAGCCTCGTCGTCGAGC
>DAOLFG010000139.1:0-5211 GCA_035326425.1 Geminicoccus sp.
ACGGGAACCGGGAAGCATCGACGATCTGCTTTGCAAGCAGGGGGTCGTCGGGGGGGGGTCGAATCCCTCCTACGGCACCAGATTCCAATAACTTAAACAATCTCTTGTGCGATGCCCGGCGACCGGATTTGGTCAACGGCGTTCCGGCGGTGTTCACGGCCACTTCGCGGCCTGGCCGCAGCACAGTCCCGATGACTGATCGGCCGGTGCCTGATCGTCAGCGCCCGAGGCAAACGCCGGACCGGCGGCGATGACGCCATAGAAGTGGTGGGGGAGGTGCGCCCGCTGTGGGATTGCAGCAATGGTGGATGATGTCGCAATTCTACGGCAAGACTTACGCTGATCACTTCTACAGATCCGGCACGCAGACGAGCCGGCCGTCGGCCATGGGGCCTATTCGTACCGGAACGCCATAGACCTCGCTCAAGGCCGCCTCGGTCAGCACGTCTTCCGGCGCTCCGGCGGCGACGAAGGTGCCGTCTCGCATCAGCAGCATACGATCGGCCAGCGCCAGTGCCTGGTCCGGTGCGTGCGTCGCCAGCAGCACGCCGGCGCCACGATCCGCGAGCCTTCGGACCTCGCGCAACACCCGCACCTGATTGCCGAAGTCCAGGCTGGCCGTCGGCTCGTCGAGGACGACGAGCGGGCTCTCCTGCGCCAGCGCCCGGGCGAACAGCACCAGCTGGCGCTGCCCGCCCGACAGCTCGGGAAAGGCCCGGTCGACCAGGTCGTCGATGCCGAGCAGGGCCAGGGCGGCATCGGCCTTGTCGATATCGGCGCGGCCCGGCGCTGCGAAGCTGCCGAGATGCGCCGTCCGCCCCATCAGCACATAGTCGCGGGCGGTGAAGGCGAACACGCCCTGATGGGCCTGCGGCACATAGGCGATGCGCCGGGCCACCTCCTGCCGGGCCAGCCGCTCCAGCGGCTCGCCGCCGATCTCGATGGCGCCCGCCCGGCGCGGCAGCAGGCCGAGCAGGGTCTTGAACAGCGTGCTCTTGCCGCAGCCGTTCGGTCCGAGGAGACAGACGATCTCCCCCTGCCGCAGCTCGATGTCGAGGTCCTGCCCGACCGCGCGGCCCGGATAGCCGATCGCCAGTGCCCTGGCGGCGAGCTTCACCGCCAGGCCCGGCGCCCGGTGGCCAGCAGCCACAGGAAGAACGGGGCTCCCAGCAGCGCCGTCAGGATGCCCAGCGGGATTTCGACCGCCGTCAACGTCCGCGCCAGCGTGTCGACAGCCAGCAGATAGGCCGCACCCAGCAGGGCCGAGGCCGGCAGGAGCAGGCGGAAGTCCGGTCCCACCATCAGCCGCGCCAGATGCGGCACCACGAGCCCCACCCAGCCGACCACGCCGGCCACCGCCACCACGGCCGAGGTCATCAGCGTCGCCGCCACCACCAGCAGCCGGCGCAGCCTGGGCGCATCGACGCCCAGCGCCAGCGCCTCCTCGTCGCCCAGCGCCATCAGGTTGATGCGCCAGCGCAGCAGCACGAGCGGCACCATGGCGGCCGCCACCAGCGGCGCTGCGGCGAGGCTGTCCTGCAGGGTGATCGCCGCGAGGCTGCCCAGCAGCCAGAAGGTCATCGCCGGCAGCTGGTCGTAGGGGTCGGCCAGCACCTTCAGCAGCGAGATGCCGGCCCCGGCCAGAGCGCCCACCACCACCCCGGTCAGCACCAGGACGAGCACCGCGTCCTGCCCGCGCACGGCGGCCGCGATCGCCCAGACCAGGGCGACGGTGGCGAGCCCGGCGACGAAGCCCATGAGCTGGATCGCCAGCACCGGCAGGCCGAGAAAGATGCCGAGCACCGCACCCAGGCCGGCCCCGGTCGAGACGCCCAGCACGTCCGGCGAGACCAGGGGATTGCGGAACAGGCCCTGATAGGTGGCGCCGGCAGCGGCGAGTGCCGCACCGGTCAGCATCGCCGCGGCGATGCGCGGCAGCCGCACCTGATAGAGCACCGTTGCGTCCCGCTCCGGCAGCACGCCGCTCAGGAGTCCGCCCCACAGCGTGCGCAGCGGGATGGGATAGGCGCCTACCGAGGCCGAGGCCAGGACGGCGACGAACAGCGCTCCCGCCAGCAGGAGCAGGACCGGTACCGCCCTATCCGCCGGCCTCGGCCAGGAGCGTGTCGAGCCGGGAGTCGTCGAGATCGACATGATAGAACAGCCTATAGAACTCCCGCGTCACCGCACGCAGATCGGCCCCGGCACCCGCCTCGGGATGCAGCACCCTGGTCAGCCAGCGCAGACCCAGGAGCCGGTTCAGCGCTGGCGGGCGGTCGATCCAGCCATAGGGCTCCGACGGGCTGAGATAGAGCCGGCCGGCTTTCACCGCCGCCACGTCGCGCCAAGCCGGGCTGTCCTTGATGTGGGCGAAGGCCTCGCGGTCCCAGGTGACGATCACCTGGGGATCCCAGCCCAGTACCTGCTCCAGCGAGACCTGCGCGATGTCGCCCTGCGCCGGTCCCTCGGCGACGTTGATCCCGCCGGCGCGCTCGATGATCTCGGTGTTGATCGAACCCTTGAGGCCGGTTTCCAGCCCCTCCGGCCCGCGCGCCAGATAGACCCGTGGCCGCCGTTCCATCGGCACCCTGGCCAGCACCCCGTCTATCTCGGCGAAGGCGGCGTCGGCATAGGCGGCGAGCTCGGCCGCCCGATCCGGCACGCCGAGAACCCGCCCCAGCGTCGTCAGCGTCGCCCGTGTGGTCGCCAGTGTGCCGTCCAGCAGCAGGTAGGGGATGCCGGTCTGCGCCTGGGTCCGGTCGGCGAGGTCGACATAGGTGGGGCCGACGGTGCCGACGTCGAGGATCATGTCCGGCTTGGCGGCAAGGATCGCCTCGAGGTTGGCGGTGTTGCCGCGCCCGGTCAGCCGCCCCAGCACCGGCAGCGAGCGCCAGGGTTCCGGCACGAAGGCCGCCTCGGCCGGCGTCCAGGCCCGCACCCAGCCCAGGACCGCCTCGGGCTTCAGCACATAGGCATAGACCGAGGCCGGCGGCCCGGCAGCAACCAGCCGCTGCACCGGCTCCGCCAGCGTGACCTGGCGCCCGGCATCGTCGGTGACGCTTGCTGCCCAGGCCGGCCCGGCGCCGAGCAGTGCCGCCAGGGCGGCGACAGCGAAGCGGCGGCGCATCGCCGTCAATCCCTGCCGACGAGCACGTCGGACGCCTTGATCACCGCATAGGCCTCGTCGCCGACCTTGAGGCCCAGCTCGGCCACCGCCTCGTTGGTGATCGACGAGGTGACGACCTTGCCGCCGCCGATGTCGATCCGCACATGCGCCGTGGTCTGGCCCAGCGTCACGTCGATGACCTTGCCCTTGAGGACATTGCGGGCGCTGATCTTCATGTGACCTCTCCCTTACGCTATATGCGGACTGATACAGCGATGGGAGGTGGATGGGAATGGTCCGGCTCAGCGAGATCCGCGACGGCGAGGTCGCCGTCCAGCCCCCGCCGCCCACCGATGCCGGCCTCGTCTTCATCGGCCGCATCCGTACGCCGTGGACCGACCGCCTGCGCTGCCCGCGCCAGGGCCGCTTCGACGGCCCGACCTGCCGCATCGAGCTGTTCGAGCCATGGGGCCAGGCGCTGGACGGCATCGAGCGCTACGAGCGGCTGGAGGTGCTCTACTGGCTGCATCTCTCCCGCCGCGATCTCGTCCGCCAGAGCCCGGCCAACGACGGCAGCACGCGCGGCACCTTCGCGCTGCGCTCGCCGGTGCGCCCGAACCCGATCGCCAGCTCGATCGTGCGCCTGCTCGGCGTCGAGGGCGCCAACCTGCTGGTCCGCGGCATGGATTGCCTGGACGGCACCCCTCTCCTCGATGTGAAGCCCGACCGTACCCTGTTCACGCCAATAGCGCCGCAGCAGCCGGGTGACTTGGAGACGGGTGAGTCGGTCGAGGGGTGCGGTTAGGCAGTTGCGTCTTGCACAGCTTCCAGTTGGCGCAGCTTACGCGGCCGGCCTACGGGCCGGCGCGGCGCCCCTTCCCGTAGAGATGCGGACTTCCGCTCCGATACGGGACAGGCCGCCCACTTGACCTGCAGCGCCGCCAGCTCGTCGGCTGCGGCCCTAGCCGCCTTGTCCTCGATGGCACGATAGCAGCCGACGAGCTCGGCGCCGAATGCCGTCACCGTGGCACCGCCACGGGTGTTGCCGCCTATGCGCGTCTCGACCACCGGCTCGACGAAGCAGCGGTTCAGATCCTCGACCAGCTCCCAGGCGCGCCGGTAGGACATGCCCATGGATCGGCCGGCAGCGGCGATCGAGCCGTGCTCGGCGATGCGCTCGAGCAGCGCGATCTTGCCCGGGCCCACACGCGCCGAAGGATCGAGATCCACACGCAACGACAGCTTCGCCATAGAACGAGAATAAGATGAATTCTCATTCCGGCGCCAGCCTCGAACGGCCCGGCCGAAGCCGGGCCGTCGCAGCCTATTCCCGAAGCCTCAGACCAGTCGGGCACCCACCGCCTTGGTCTCGGTGTAGTGTTCCATGACCTCCTTGCCCATCTCGCGGCCCCAACCCGACTGCTTGTAGCCGCCGAACGGGAAGGCAGCGTCGCCCCAGTTGTGGGTGTTGATCCACACCGTGCCGGCCTTGATCCTGCGCGCCAGCAGATGCGCGCGGGTCAGATCCTGGGTCCAGATGCTGGCCGACAGCCCGTACTCGGTATCGTTGGCGAATTTCGCGATGCCGTCGAGATCGTCCTCCTCGAACGGCTGCACGCACACCACCGGCCCGAAGATCTCCTCGCGGACGACCTTCATGTTGCGGTTGGTGTTGGCCAGCACCGTCGGCTGGATGAAGTAGCCGCGGTTGCCGCCGACCGACCCGCCGGTGACGACCTCGGCGCCCTCGGTGCGGCCGGATTCGAGATAGCCCTGCACCTTCCGGTGCTGCTCGTCGGAGACGAGCGGCCCCAGAGTCGTCGCCGGATCGAGGCCGTGCCCGATCTTCAGCTTGCCGGCCTCGCTGACCAGGCCCTCGACCACCTTGTCGAACACTTTCTTGTGCGCGAACAGCCGCGAGCCCGCGGTGCAGCACTGGCCCATGTTGTAGAAGATGGCGCTGGCCGTGCCGGCGATGGCGTTGTCGAGCCGGGCGTCCGGGAACACGATCTGCGGCGACTTGCCGCCCAGCTCCAGGCTCACCCGCTTGAGGTTGCCGGCCGCCGCCTTGACGATCAGCTTGCCGACCTCGGTGGAGCCGGTGA
>DAOLFG010000012.1:0-91334 GCA_035326425.1 Geminicoccus sp.
GAGCACCGAACGACGCCGCCCGACGAAGCATGCGGCCGGCCGGCGAGGGCGCAGCCCGGCTTGCGCTCGGAGGCGCGCCCCGCCATCGTCGCCCCGGGCGGACGGGGAGGTCTCGATGTCGGGTGAGGGACGGCGCGGCGGGCGGGCAAGCCGGCGGGCGGAGCGGACCGGCTTCGCCTTGCGCCACCTGCCGCCGCTCGAGCGCGGCATCCCGCTCTACGAGGTGCTGAGCGAGGAGCGGCTGGAGCTGGTCCACGACGCCTCGATGCGCATCCTCGAGGAGATCGGCATCGATTTCCGCGATGCCGAATCGCTGGCCCTGTGGAAGGAGGCCGGCGCCGACGTCCAGGGCCAGCGCGTCCACATCCCGCGCGGCCTCGTCATGTCGCTGATGGCGACGATCCCCGCCGAGATCACCCTCCACGCCCGCAACCCGCAGCGCACCGCCACCATCGGCCACGGCCGCACCGTCTTCGCCCCGACCTACGGCTCGCCCTTCGTCCGCATGGAGGACAACCAGCGCCGCTACGGCACGCTCGACGACCTCGAGAAGTTCCACCGCCTGGCCTACCTGTCGCCGGCGATCCACAACACCGGCTCGGTCACCTGCGAGCCGGTCGACAAGCCGGTGCCCCGGCGGCATCTGCACATCACCTGGTCGGCGATCCGCAACTCCGACAAGAGCTTCATGGGCCCGGTGACGGCACCCGAGCGAGCCGAGGACGCGCTGAGGATGGCCGGCATCGTCTTCGGCGAGGATTTCGTGCGCGACAACCCGGTGATGGTCTCGCTCGCCAACTGCAACTCGCCGCTGGTCTGGGACGGCATCATGCTGGGGGCGATCAAGACCTATGCCCGCTCCAACCAGCCGGTGATCTGCGCCCCGTTCACGCTGGCCGGCGCCAACACCCCGGCCTCGGCCACCGCCACCGTCGCCGAGCTGAACGCCGAGGCCACCGCGGCGCTGGCCTTCACCCAGCTCGTCCGCCCCGGCTGCCCGATGATCTACGGCCATTTCCTGGCGGCGGTGTCGATGAAGACCGGCGCACCCATGGCCGGCACCTCCGAGCTGGCCTTGATGAACCTGATGATCGGCCAGCTCGCCCGCAGGTATGGCGTGCCCTGGCGGTCGTCCGGCATGCTGACCGGCTCCAAGCTCACCGACGCCCAGTCGGGCTACGAGAGCGCCTTCAACATGCTGCCGATCCTGATGGCCGGTGCCCACTACGTGCTGCACTGCGCCGGCTGGACCGAGGCCGGGCTCACCGCCAGCCTGGGAAAATTCGCGCTGGATGCCGAGCAGATGGAGATGGTCTACCGCCTGGGCCAGGGGCCGCGCTTCGACGATTTCGACGAAGCGATGCAGGCCATCCGCGACATCGGCCCCGGCGGCCACTTCTTCGGCACCGCCCACACCCAGGCGCATTTCAAGGACGCCTTCTTCATGCCGGAGCTGATGGACAACAACAGCTTCGAGCAGTGGCAGATCGACGGCGAGAAGACCGCCGAGCAGCGCGGCATCGAGGCGGCCGAGCGCATGCTGGCGGCCTGGGTGCCGCCCGAGCTGGATCCCGGCGTGGCCGACGGCCTGCGCGACTTCGTGGCCAGGCGGGAGGAGGTGCTGCCCGAGGGAGTAGCCTGAACCCTGTCCCGCCGATTGCGCCTGCGATCGGGGCCGGACGGCTTGCCGGTAAAATTGATGGTATCATAATGCCTCGGCATTCGGCGGCCACCGATGGTGACGCCGCCGGACATGCGGGGAGGCTGTTGGAAATGCGCAAGGCTCTGCTCTGCCTGTCGGCAGCGGCGATGGCGCTCGTCGGCTTCGCGGCCGAAGTGCCTGCCGCCGACAAGCTGTTCGCGCTGGTGCCGAAGAACATGAACAATCCGTTCTTCGACCAGGCCCGCGACGGCTGCCAGAAGGCCGCCAAGGAGATCGGCGGCATCGAATGCTACTATATCGGGCCCGGCGAGCACGGCGGCGGCGACGAGCAGTTCGCCATGGTCCAGGACCTGATCGCCAGGAAGGTCGACGGGCTCGCCGTCTCGGTGGCGAACGCGCCGGCGATCGGCAAGGCGGCCGCCGCCGCCAAGGCCGCCGGCATCCCGTTCGTCACCTGGGACAGCGACCTGCTGCCCGAGGCCAAGGATCTGCGCGCCACCTATATCGGCACGGTCAACACCGAGATCGGCAGGGAGATCGCGAAAAGGCTGGTGGCGCTGAAGCCCGACGGCGGCACCTACTGCATCCAGAGCGGCGGGCCGGCGGCCGTGAACATGAACGAGCGCATGAAGGGGATGCTGGAGACCCTGCCGGCCGACAAGTGGAAGCAGGTCGACGGCTGCCCGCTCTACAACAATGACGACTTCCCGCTGTCGATCGTGCAGATGACCGACATCCTGGCGAAGTACCCGAAGCTCGACGCCATGCTGAACGCCGGCGGCGCGCCGCAGATGCTGCCCGAGGCCTATCGCCAGCTCACCGCCCGCTACAAGGACCGGATCGCCAGCGGTGACCTCGTGCTGCTGTTCGTCGAGACCATGGACGTGCAGATGGGCTTCCTCAAGGAAGGCCTGAGCCAGGGCCAGGTCGGCCAGCGGCCCTACGAGATGGGCTACCGCGCCATGTACGTCCTCAACGATCTGGTCAACGGCAAGAAGCCCGAGGATCCGATCACCGTCGGCCTCGACGTCTGCACGGCAGAGACCATCGACACCTGCAAGACCAAGTAGCGACCTTTCGGCCGGTGGTGGGCGGGCCGCCGCCGGCCTAGCTTTCGTGGCGGACCTCAGCGGATGTGGAGACCGCCCATGGAGGAGACCCGCGCCGTCGCCCGGCTGCCGGGGCTGGACATCGCCATCGACCATCGGGTCGAGGACGATGCCGAGACCATCGTCGTCAGCCTGCGCGCCACGCCGGGCTTCGAGGCCGTGGCGGCCTGGCTCGATCCCATGACCATGATGCGGGCCTGGATGGCACCCTGGGCCGCCCTCAACCCCTGGCTCGCCGCCGTCCTGCCGCCGGCGGAGCCGGTGAGGCGGGCCCTGCCGCGCTCATAGCTCGATGCCGCGGCGGGCGAAGGCGTAGCGCCAGACCTCGTCGATCTCGTCGGTCAGCACCAGCGACGGGTCGGCCGGGACGACCAGCCAGTCCTTCCGCGCCAGCTCGCCCTCGAGCTGGCCGGGCCCCCAGCCGGCATAGCCCAGCACCAGCTTCGCGGGGCCGGCGAGGCGGCCCTCGGCCAGGTCGGCCACGGCCTGCGGATCGCTGGTCATCGCCAGCCCGGCCGCGACCTCGCGGGTGGCCGGCGTGGCATAGCCAAGCCCGTGGACGACGAAGCCGATCTCGGGCTCGACCGGTCCGCCATAGTAGACGTCCACGTCCCCCGACGCCGTCCCGGGGTCGCGGCCGAGCTGCCGCAGCAGCTCGGCGACCGGCGCCCGGCCGTAGCGGCGGTTGACGACGAGGCCCATCGCACCCTCGGCGTCGTGATGCACCATCAGCACGACGGTGCGATCGAAGTTCGGATCGGCCAGCTTCTCCTCGGCCACCAGTAGCATGCCGGCGGTCGAGGAGGGGGCATCCTCGCCGGCCCGCGGCACGGTGGGCAGCAGCAGGAGCACCGAGAGGCAGAGACCGGCGATCGGGCGCATCCGCAATTCCTCCGGCCTGCAGCCTAGCGCGCCCACAGCGCCGGCCGCTAGGATCGGGCGTCGAGGGGAGGCCGTCATGCGAAGCTGGCAGATCGTCGATTGGGGCAAGCCGCTCGAGCCGCGGGACTATGCCGACCCGCAGCCGCAGGGCGGCCAGGTTCTGATGAAGGTCGATGCCTGCGGCGTCTGCCACACCGACCTGCACCTGCACGAGGGCTTCTTCGACCTCGGCGGCGGCGAGGCGCTGCGGGTCGCCGACCGTGGTGTGAAGCTGCCCTTCACCATGGGCCACGAGGTGGTCGGCACCGTGCTCGCCGCCGGCCCCGACGCCGAGGGCGTGGCCCCGGGCGACCGCCGCATCGTCTATCCATGGATCGGCTGCGGCCAGTGCGAGGTCTGCCGCAAGGGCCAGGAGCTGTTGTGCCTGAAGCCGCGCATCGTCGGGACCTGGAAGGACGGCGGCTACAGCGACCGGGTGATCGTGCCGGATGCCCGCTACCTTGTCGATTTCGACGGCATCCCCGAGGGGCTGGCCGCCACCTATGCCTGCTCCGGCCTCACCGCCTACAGCGCCGTGCGCAAGGTCGGCGAGCTCGGCCCCGACGACAGCCTGCTGCTGATCGGCGCCGGCGGGGTCGGCCTCAGCACGCTGCACATCGCCCGCGCCATCACCCGGGCCCGGCTGATCGTCGCCGATGTCGACCCGGCCAAGCGGGCGCTGGCCGAGAAGGAGGGCGCGCTCGTCGTCGACAACGCCGCCGAGGGGGCGTTGGCCAAGGTCCGCGAGCTGGGTGGCGGAGGCGTGTCCGCGGCCATCGACCACGTCGGCCGGCCGGCGACGGCCCGCTTCGGCATCGAGGCGCTGCGCAAGGGTGGCACGATGGTGGTGGTGGGCCTCTACGGCGACCGGCTGACCATCCCGGTGCCCTGGCTGCCCTTGCGGATGTTGACGCTGAGAGGCTCGTTCACCGGCACGCTCGACGAGCTGAAGGAGCTGGTGGCACTGGCCAAGGCCGGGAAGATCCCGCCGATCCCGGTGCAGGACCGGCCGATCGCCGAGGTCAACGCCGTGCTCGACGATCTGCGCAAGGGCCGGGTCGCCGGCCGGGTCGTGCTGCGGCCGTGAGGATCGTCGCCGGGCGGCATCGCGGCCGCCGGCTGGCGGCTCCCGAAGGCGACGGCGTCCGGCCGACCCACGACCGGGCGCGCGAGGCGGTCTTCGGCATCCTCGAGCACGGGACGCCGCCGCTGGCCGGCAGCCGCTTCCTCGACCTGTTCGCCGGCACCGGCGCCAACGGGCTGGAGGCCGTCTCGCGCGGCGCCGCCTCGGCGATGCTGGTCGAGCGCGACGATGCGGCATTGCGGGCGATGGCCGCCAACCGCACCGCGCTGGGCGAGGAGCGGACGGTCGGCATCCTCCGGGCCGACGCCACCCGCCTGCCGCGCGCCACCCGAGCCTACGACATCGCCTTCCTCGACCCGCCCTGGGGCAGCGGACTGCACGAAGCCGCCCTCGCCGGCCTGCTGGCCGGCGGCTGGCTGGCGCCCGGCGGCCGCGTCGTCTGCGAGCTGTCGCCGCGCGAGACGCTGGAGCCGCCGACCGGCCTCGCGGTCGAGGACGAGCGCCGCTACGGCAAGGCGCGGTTTGTCTTCTTGCGGGTCGCGGCCTAAGTCGTCACCGAGCCATCACGCGGCGCCGCCAGAAGGCGTCCCGACGCACCACGAGGGGCCGGCATGCTGCAGACCTTCGCCCGCGCAGCGCGGGACATCCGCGTCATGGCGCCGGTCGACGTCGAGCACCTGCCCGACGAGGTGGTGTGGCTCGACCTGCACGAGCCGACGCCGGAGGAGCTGCGCGCGATCGAGCACCGGCTCGGCATCGAGACGCCGACGCGCGAGGAGATGCGCGAGATCGAGGCGTCGTCGCGGGTCTACGAGGAGGGCGGGGCGCTCTACCTCACCGCCACGCTGCTCTACCAGGCGGACGCGCTGCCGCCGCGCACCACCGAGGTCGGCTTCATCCTGAAGGGCGAGCGGCTGGTGACGATGCGCTTCGCCGACCCGCAGCCCTTCCGCAGCATGGCCGGGCGCATCGAGCGCTACGGCGCCACGCTGACCACCGCGCACGGCGTGTTCTTCTGGCTGCTCGATGCCATCATCGCCCGCGTCGCCGACGTGATGGAGCGCTCGGCGCTCGATCTCGACGAGATGTCGGACAGCATCTTCGGCGCGGCGCGCAAGTCGGGCAAGGAGGAGAAGCCCGACCTCCTGGAGGCGCTGGAACGCATCGGCCGCAACGGTGCGACGATGGCCAAGGCCGCCGAGAGCCTGCACACCCTGCAGCGGATATTGCTGGCGGTGGGTGTGGCCGATTCGCTGCCGCAGCTCGGCCGCAAGGACGCCCGCCAGCGCGCCAAGGCGCTGACCCGGGACGTCCAGTCGCTGACCGACCAGCTGGCCCGCATCAACACCAAGATCGACCTGCTGCTCAACGCCACGCTCGGCCTGATCAACATCGAGCAGAACAACATCATCAAGATCTTCTCGGTGGTGGCGGTGGTGTTCCTGCCGCCGACGCTGATCGCCAGCATCTACGGCATGAACTTCGGCTTCATGCCGGAGCTGAGCTGGCACTGGGGCTATCCGCTGGCGATCGTGCTGATGGTCGTCTCGGCGATCATGCCGTTCGCCTACTTCAAGCGCAAAGGCTGGCTCTGACCAATCTCGTGTTGACCCCGACTACGGGAGCGGTCAGACAGGCTTCAAACAAATGGCGAAAGCGCCACGGCGCGACATCAGGGAAAGCGAAGAGATGCGCGGATCGAAGCCGATCTCGGCCGGAGCCGGCAGTTTATTGTCGCTGGCGATGGCTCTCGCGATCGCCGGCCCAGCCGTGGCCGTCGAATATTCGGAGTCACCCATACTCGCCGCCAAGGTCGCCAAGGGCGAGCTGCCGCCGGTGGCGGAGCGGCTGCCGCAGCAGCCGGAGGTGGTGACGCCGTTCGAGGAGCCGGGCCGCTACGGCGGCACCATCCACCTCGGCCTCACCGGCTCGAACGACCACAACTCGATCCTGCGCATCGTCGGCCCCCAGGGCCTGACACGCTGGAACCTCGAATGGACCGAGGCGCTGCCCAACCTCGCTGCGAGCTGGGATATCGAGGGCGAGGGCCGCAGCTTCGTCTTCCATCTCCGGCCCGGCACCAAATGGTCGGACGGCCAGCCCTTCACCGCCGACGACGTGCTGTTCAACATGAACGACGTCTTCCTCAACAAGGATTTCGGCGCCATTCCGTCGCGCTACATCGTCGGCGGCGAGCCGGTGAAGGTCGAGAAGATCGACGACTACGCCGTTCGCTTCACCTTCGCCGAGCCCTACGGCAGCTTCCTCTTCGACCTCGCCTCGCCGCGCGGCCAGCACCCGACGCTGTTCCCGAAGCACTACTGCAAGCAGTTCCATCCCACCTACAACCCCGACGCACCCAAGCTCGCCGTCGAGGCCGGCGTGACGACCTGGCAGGCGCTGCTCACCGCCAGGTGCGGCGACATCGAGATCCCGGCGCGCTGGGGCAATCCCGACAAGCCGACGCTCGATCCCTGGGTCATCACCGAGCCCTATGTCGGCGGCGCCGTGCGGGTGGTGCTGGAGCGCAACCCCTATTTCTGGCAGGTCGATACGAAGGGCCAGCAGCTGCCCTATGTCGACCGCATCGAGAACAAGGTCTTCCAGAACGCCGAGGCGCTGCTGCTCGCCGCCATGGGCGGCGAGATCGACGTGCAGGTGCGCAACCTCGACAACCCGGCCAACCGGCCGGTGCTGGCCGAGAACCGCGAGAAGGGCGGCTACGACTTCTTCGAGGCGACGGCACCCGGCGGCACCGTCATGCTGATCCAGCCCAACCTCACCCACAAGGACCCGGAGATGCGGGCGCTGTTCAACCAGCGCGACTTCCGCATCGCCCTGTCGCTCGGCATCAACCGGCAGGAGCTCATCGACATCGCCCTGCTGGGCGAGGGCCGGCCCTGGCAGCTCGGACCCTACGAGGACGACCCGCGCTACAACGAGAAGCTGTCGAAGCAGTTCACCGAATACGACCCGGCGCGGGCCAACCAGCTCCTCGACGGGCTGGGCTACACCAAGCGCGACGACCAGGGCTACCGCCTGCTGCCCAGCGGCAAGCGGCTGCGCTTCCAGGTCGACGTGATTCCGTCGATCGTGCCGGAATCGGTCGACCTGCTCGAGCTGATCGAGCGGCAATGGGCCCAGATCGGCGTCGACATGGAGATCAACAGCATCGAGCGGGCGTTCTTCTTCGAGCGCGTCTCCAACGCCTACGACCACGACATGGCGGTGTGGGCGGCCGGCGAGAACTGGGCGCCGGGCAGCCTGCTGCAGGAGATGGTGCCGATCTGGATGGGTGCGCGCTACGGCATCGGCTGGTGGCAGTGGTTCCTCAGCAACGGCACCAAGGGTGTCGAGCCGCCGGACCACATCAAGGAGCGCAAGCGGCTGCGCGACGCCTGGCTCGCCGCCATCGACGACGGCGAGCGCAACAGGCTGCTGCAGGAGATCATCGGCATCGCCGCCGACCAGTTCGAGGTGATCGGCACCGCCAGCTATGGGCCGCGCTACGGCATCGTGAAGACCGACATGAAGAACGTGCCGCCCAAGATGGCCAACTCGTTCGACTACGCCACGCCGGCCCCGGCGCTGCCGCAGCAGTTCTTCTACGCCGAGTGAGGGTGGGCAGCATCGTGTCCAGGCGGCCGAACATCCTGTTCCTGTTCCCGGACCAGCTCCGCGCCGATTTCCTCGGCTGCTACGGCGCGGCGTTTGCCAGGACCCCGGCGATCGACGCGCTCGCGGCCGAGGGCATCGCCTACGAGCGCGCCGCCTCGATGCATCCGGTCTGCATTCCTGCGCGCGCCGCCCTGCTCACCGGCTGCAACGCGGTGTCGACGGGGGTGCTGACCAACAACTACTGGCTGAGGCCCGACCACGAGGCCTGCGGCATGCCGAGCTGGCCGACGCTGCTGTCCCAAGCCGGCTACCACACCGAGGGCATCGGCAAGATGCACTTCATCCCCTGGGACGATCCCGAGGGCTTCGCCCACCGCGTCGTCTCGGAGGACAAGCGCCACATCCATATCCAGGACGACTATGCCGACTACCTCGCCGCCCACGGCCTGCAGAAGCGGCGCGGCTGGGACGAGGAGGGCTACACCGAATACCTGATGGCGTCGGTCAGCAGCATTCCCTACGAGCATCAGGTCGACGTCTGGTGCGGCCGCGAGGCGGTCCGGTTCCTCGAGACCTATGACGGCGACAGGCCGTTCGCCTGCATGGTGGCCTTCCCCGGCCCGCATGATCCCTACGACCCGCCGGCCGATTGGACGGAAAAGTTCGATCCGGCCGAGATGCCGCCGGCGCTGCCGCGCACCGCCGATAGCGACGCCTTCCGCGACGAGCTGATCAAGTCGCATCGCGGCGGCTCGTCGCGCATCGACCTCGCGAATTTCCCGGATTCCACCAAGCGCCGGGTGCGCGCCCACTACTCGGCGCTGATCGCGATGATCGACGCCCAGGTCGGCGCCATCATGACGGCGCTGGCGAGGCGGCCCGATGCCGACAATACCATCGTCGTTTTGGCGGCCGACCATGGCGACTTCGTCGGTGACTACGAGTTCCTCGGCAAGAACCTGTTCTTCGACGCCGCCATGCACGTGCCGATGATCGTGCGGATCCCCGGCGGGCCGAAGGGGCAGCGTTCGCGCGAGCTGGTGACGGTGACGGATCTCTTCGCCACCTTCCTCGCCGTGGCGGGGGTCGCCAACGACACCGGCAAGGACTCCTACCCCATCCCGGCGCTGGCGCCGGAGGGAGCGCCCCGCCGGCGCTATGCGCTGGGTGCGGTGGGCAACGGCGTGTGCATCCAGGATGACCGCTGGCGGCTGTCGCGCTACGACAACGGCCTCGTCACGCTCTACGACCTCGACCTGCCGACGGCCGAGCAGGTGAACCTGATCGACGCGCCCGAAGCGCAGGCCGTGCGTGCCGAGCTGGACGCGGCGCTGACCGCCGAGCTGCTGAAGGCGG
This sequence comes from Geminicoccus sp., assembly GCA_035326425.1. GTDB lineage: Bacteria > Pseudomonadota > Alphaproteobacteria > Geminicoccales > Geminicoccaceae > CALKJU01. The sequence goes on from DAOLFG010000012.1 coordinate 9,752, forward strand.
CGCAGGTGGGGTTCCGCGACAAGCGCTACCGCTACGTCACGATGACCGCCGGTCATCCGGCGCACGAGCGCGGCTGGCAGCGGCCCTATCCCTGGGACGGCATCGCCTGAGCGCCGGCGCCCGTTGACCGCCGGGCCGGCCGCCCGCACATAACCGGCCATGACGGCCGACCCGGTCGAGCCCGCGCTCGACGCTCCACCGACGCCGGCACCGCTCAAGGGTGCGGCGCTGATCCGCTCGCTCCTGCCCAACATGCCGGACGCGCCCGGCGTGTACCGGATGCAGGACGAGAAGGGCGAGGTTCTCTACGTCGGCAAGGCCAAGTCGCTGCGCAAGCGGGTCTTCGCCTACACCAAGATCGCGGCGCTGTCGGCGCGCCTCGCTCGCATGGTGTCGCTGACCCGGTCGATGGAGCTGGTGCGCACCGGCACCGAGGTCGAGGCGCTGCTGCTCGAAGCCAACATGATCAAGCGTTGGCGGCCGACCTTCAACATCGTGCTGCGCGACGACAAGAGCTTCCCCTACATCTCGCTGCGCACCTCCCACGCCTTCCCGCTGATCGGCAAGCACCGCGGCGCCAAGCGGCCGGGCACCGAATATTTCGGCCCGTTCGCGTCGGCGGGAGCGGTCAACGACACGCTCAACGCCCTGCTCAAGGCGTTCCCGCTGCGCTCCTGCCGCGACAGCATCTTCGAGAGCCGGACACGGCCCTGCCTGCAGTTCCAGATCAAGCGCTGCTCGGCCCCCTGCGTCGGGCGGATCTCGGAAGAAGCCTATGCCCGCATCGTCGATGAGGTGAAGGCGTTCCTGTGCGGCCGTTCCGGCGAGGTGCAGGAGCGGCTGAAAGCGGAGATGATGCAGGCCTCGGACGCGCTGGACTACGAGAAGGCGGCGGTGCTGCGCGACCGGCTCAAGGCCATGGCGCATATCCAGGCCCGCCAGGGCATCAACACCGAATCGGTCGGCGACGCCGACGTCATCGCCGCCCACGCCGATGGCGGCCAAGTCTGCGTCCAGGTGTTCTTCTATCGGGACGGCCGCAACTACGGCAACCGCGCCTACTATCCGGCGCACACCGCCGACGCTACCACGGCCGAGATCGTCGAGGCCTTCGCCGCCCAGTTCTATGCTGAGCGGGCGCCGGCCCGCCTCGTGCTGCTGGCCGAGCCGCTGCCGCAGCAGGCGCTGCTGGCCGAGGCGCTGTCGCTCAAGGCCGGGCGCAGGGTCGAGCTGGCGATCCCGCAGCGCGGCGACAAGCGGCAGCTGGTCGAGATCGCCCAGGCCAACGCCCGCTCGGCGCTGGCGCGGCGGCTGGCCGAGAGCTCGAGCCAGGCGATGCTCCTGGAGAAGCTGGCCGACGTGCTGGACCTGCCCGAGGTGCCACGGCGGATCGAGGTCTACGACAACAGCCACATCCAGGGCAGCCACGCCATCGGCGCCTTCATCGTCTCGGGTGCCGAGGGCTTCGACAGGCGGCAGTACCGCACCTTCAACATCAAGGGCTCCGAGCTGACCCCCGGCGACGACTTCGCCATGATGCGGGAGGTGCTGGGCCGCCGCTTCGGCCGGCTGGTGCGCGAGGACCCCGAGCGCCAGGGCGGCGGCTGGCCGGACCTCGTGATCATCGACGGCGGCCAGGGCCAGCTGTCGGCGGCGATCGAGATCCTGGGCGAGATCGGCATCACCGACCTGCCGCTGGTGGCGGTCGCCAAGGGTCCCGACCGCAACGCTGGTCGCGAACGTTTCTTCCTCCCGGGGCGCGAGCCGATCGCGCTGGACCCGAAGGACCCGGTCCTCTACCTTGTGCAACGTTTGCGCGACGAGGCGCACCGGTTCGCCATCGCCACCCATCGCGGCCGCCGCGCGGGTGCGATCTCGCGCTCGGCGTTGGACCGCGTGCCGGGCATCGGCGCCAAGCGCAAGAAGGCGCTGCTGAGCCATTTCGGCTCGGCGGAGGGGGTGCGGCAGGCCGGCCTGCAGGACCTCGAGCGGGTGCCGGGTATAAGCAGGACCGTGGCCAGGACGATCCACGATCATTTCCACGAGAGTGGCTGAGGTGATTCGCCGCCGATGCTGACCAACCCGCCGAATTTGCTGACCGTGAGCCGGGTGCTGATGATCCCGGTGCTGGTGGCGCTGTTCTACGTCGAGGGCGACTGGGCGCGCTGGCTGGCCTGCGTCGTGTTCACCATCGCCGCCACCACCGACTTCATCGACGGCTACATGGCCCGGCAGATGAAGATGCAGTCGCGCTTCGGCCGCTGGCTCGACCCGGTCGCCGACAAGCTGCTGGTGGGGGCCACGGTGGTGATGCTGGTCGGCTTCGGCCGCGCCCCGCTGCTGCCGGCGCTGGTGATCATCCTGCGCGAGATCATGGTCTCGGGCCTGCGCGAGTACATGGCCGAGGTCAGCGTCGGCCTGCCGGTGAGCCGGCTGGCGAAGTGGAAGACGGCGGTGCAGATGGTCGCCATCGGCTTCCTCATCGTCGGCGACGCCGGGCCGGAATGGCTGCATGTCGCCTGGATCGGCTGGGCCGGCCTGTGGCTCGCCGCCGTGCTCACCCTGATCACCGGCTGGGACTACCTGCAGGCGGGCCTGCGCCACATGCTGGGGCGCGACGCCCAGGCAGCCTCGATCGAGGGCAAGGGTGCTCCGGCCGCCCGCTGAGCGACGCAGATCATGAGAATCCGCTACTTCGCCTGGCTGCGCCAGCGGACGCGCTGCTCCGAGGAGCAGGTCGACCCGCCGGCCTCGGTCACCACCGTGGCGGCCCTGGCCGAATGGCTGGGGACACGCCATCCGGGTCTGGCCGAGGCGCTGGCATCGCCCGGCGTGGTGCGCTTCGCCGTCAACCAGCAGGCGGTCGACGGCGACGCGCCGGTGGCTCCCGGCGACGAGGTCGCCTTCTTCCCGCCGGTCACCGGCGGCTGAGCGGCCCGTGACCGTACGGGTCCAGGCCGAGCCGTTCGATCCGGGGGCGGAGACGGCGGCCTTCGCCGCCGGCGGCCACGATTCCGGCGGCATCGCCAGCTTCCTCGGCCTCGTCCGCGGCCATCACCACGGCACACCCGTGCTGGCGATGACGCTCGAGCACTATCCGGGCATGACCGAGAAGGCGCTGGCTGGCATCGAGGCCGAGGCCCGCCGCCGCTGGCCGCTCGACGACGTGCTCTTGATCCACCGCCACGGCCGCATGCTGCCGGGCGAGCCGATCGTGCTGGTGCTGACCGCCTCGGCGCACCGCGCGGCGGCGCTGGATGCCTGCGCCTTCCTGATCGACTGGCTGAAGACCAGGGCACCGTTCTGGAAGCTCGAGGAGACCCCGGACGGCGAGCGCTGGGTTGAGGCGCGGGCGAGCGACGACGAGGCGGCGGAGAAGTGGACGGAAGCCGCAAAATAGAGAGAGGCCGTGGCCGGCGACCCGCCGACCACGGCCATGGAAATCAAAGGAGGAAGTCGCTGGCGGTCAATCCGAGGCCCACGCCGTCGAGCTGGATCTCGAAATCGGCCGCCGCATCGTCATCGGTGTTGCCGCGCACGACCGTGCTGCCGCCGCTCTCGAAGAAGCCGAGCTCGCCGGTGCCGGGCGCATCCTCGCCGACGAAGACGAAGGCCTCGTTGACGAGGATCGTCGAAAGATCGGCGTCGATGCCGGCGAGGTTGATCCTGTCGTCCTCCGTCCCGGCAAAGTCGATGATGCGGTCGCGATTGCCCTTGCCGACGCCGGTATCGTAGACGGCACCGCCGGCGAACACGCTGTCGTCGAAGTCGAAGCGGTCGGCGCCGGCGCCACCGGCGAGAAAGTCACGGCCGAGGCCGGCGTCGATCGTGTCGTTGCCGGCGCCGCCGGAAAGGCTGTCGTTGCCGCCGCTGCTGGAAAGATCGTCGTCGCCAGCACCGCCGAAGAGCCGGCCTTCGCCCAGGACCGAGACGATGTCGTTGCCGTCGCCGCCGAACGCCCGGTCGCGGCCGGCACCGCCGAAAATGTCGTCGTCGCCGATCCCGCCATAGACGAGGTCGTCGCCATTGCCGCCGATATCGTCGGCGAGCAGCCGGTCGTCTCCGGCACCGCCGTAGAGCGTGTCATCGTCGTCGGCAGCCCCCGAGATCTCGTCGTTGCCGAGCAGCACGTCGTTGTCGGCGCCGCCGTACAGCGCGTCGTTGCCGGTGCTGCCGACGAGCTGGTCGATGCCCGATCCGCCGTACAGCCTGTCCCTGCCGTCGTCGCCACGCAGGAAATCGTCGCCCGCCTCGCCGCGCAGGTCGTCGTCGTCGTTGCCGCCGACGATAGCGTCCTCCCCATTGCCGCCATACACCACGTCGCGGCCGTCGCCGCCGGACATGACCTTGTCGTTGCCTTCACCGCCGAACAGGGTGTCGTCGCCGGCATCGCCGTTGATGCTTCTGTCGTTCCCGTCCCCACCGAACAGGTGGTCGTCTCCGGCGCCGCCGGATAGCGTGTCGATCTCGCCGCCGCCGAACAGCGCGTCGTTCCCGTTCAGGCCGAAGATCGCGTCGGGGTCGGCTGTCCCGATGATGGTGTCCGGGCCGTTGGTTCCGATGAGAGTTGCCATGATCCATACTCCGCAGGTTGGTGGCGGGGCGGCTGCCCAAGAAAGTCGAGGGCTGCCACCCGGGGCATCGCTGGGAGCGGGGCTGTCGGCCGCGATCGAGTGGCGCAGCCTTGTTCCGACAGGATTCTGAGTCGTAGAGGCAGGGGAGTCCGTGAGGTGCCTCACAATCCGCCCATGACCCTACTCGCGGTGGCCGGGCATGGCCGGCTGCGTACCGAGGCTCACTTCGTGCCAACCCCGATGTTGATGGGGTTGGTCAGGGCCGCGGAGCCGTCACCGCCGGCGCGATCGCGAACGAGCGTTTCCAGCGCGTGTCGGATCGCATCTCGCTCGCGGTTCTCCAGGCTCAGCCCACCGAGAACCGTTTCGACGATCGGATTGCTCCATATCAGCCAGTCCCACAGCTCCTTGCCGGTCTGGAACTCCAAGGTCTCCGTGATGGTCTCGACCTCGACGTCTCTCAGCCCGGCGGCGGCGAGCTCCCTGCGCAGCTTCCGCGGGTCCTGCAGCTGGAAGGGAAGCGGAGGAGGATCCATGGGCGGCCCGGTGAAACCGGGGCGAACAGACTGGATGGCACGCACGAAGAGCGCGAAGAACTCGATCTCGCGCGGATCGCCATAGACATTCATCAGCACCCGGCCGCCGGGCCGCACGACGCGCGCCATCTCGCGGATGCCTCTCGGCATGTCCGCAAACAGCATGACGCCGAATTGCGATCCGGCCATGTCGAAGCTGTCGTCGTCCAGCTCCAGCGCATGCCCGTCCATGACACGGGTCTCGATGGCGAGCCCCTCCTGGCGCGCGCGCTCTTCGAGCCGCTCGAGCATGACGGCGGACTGATCCGTGGCGAGAACCCGCGCGCCGAGGCGCGCCGCCGGGATGCCGAGGGCACCGCTGCCGGCCGCCACGTCAAGGAAGCGCATGCCCGCGCGGAGTCCGGCACGGCGGAGGCCTTCGTTGCCCAGCCACATGTGCGTGGGCGTGACGTTGCGGTCGTAGCCCGGCGCGATCCTGTCCCACGCGGCCCGTGTCTCCATATGAATGGTCATGCGGCTCCTCCTTTGTTCCGCAGACGATGCTACGGGAGAAGGCCAGTGCCGCGCTTCGGGCGAACCCCCCAGTTCGCGCCGAGCCAGAACGTGGGTGATTTTACCCAGACGTGGTGGGACGGATCAGATGAGCTTGTGCTCGTAGGCGTAGGCCGTTGCCGCAGCCCGCGAGGGGACGTCGAGCTTGGTGAGCATATTGCTCACATGCCGGTCGACGGTCTTCTCGCTCAACGACAGCTCGGCGGCGATCGCCTTGTTGGTATTGCCGGCGGCGACCAGGCGAAGGACCTGCAGCTCGCGCGGTGTCAGCCCATGCGGGCGGCCCGACGTCGCATCTCTTGCGGACGAGTCGATATGGGCGAGGTCGGGTGCGGCTCCGAGCCGTTCGAACAAGGCCCTGGCAGCTTCCAGCTCCAGCCTGCCGCCATCGTCGTCTCCAAGTGAGCGATAGGCCTCTCCCAACAGCACACGCACGCGTGCCACCGCATACGGTACATCGAGGCGCTGCCACAACTCGAAGGCTCGGCGTAGGGAGCCGAGCGCGGCTCGAGCGTCGCCTTCGGCCAGCTCGACCGACCCGCGGCCGTGCGCCGCCATCGCGGCCACGGCTGCCGCGTCGAAGCTCTCGGCCATCTCTTCCAGCTCGCGGCAAGCCGTGCGCGCCTCCTCGACATTGTCCACGGCCAACATGATCTCGATGCAGGCAGGCAGCAGCCGCGTGCGCTCCAGCCGGCTCATCGTCGTGCTCACGAGACGACGAATCGCACTGGCCGCCGTGTTGGGATCCCCTTGCGCCAGTCGCAACAGCGCCAGCCCAGGCTGCGGTTCCAGGCCTGCCTGACTGGCATTTCGATACGCCCTCTCCGCCGCCACGAACTCTCCACGAAGGCGGTGCACCTCCGCCTGCTGGTAGAACGCCGCGGCCGTTGCCAGCCGGTTGGCGCCCTTCGAACGCTCGCGGGCGCGCCGCGCCTCCTCGATCGCAGCGCGCCAGGCACCGCGCAACTGCATGATCTCGGCGCGATGCACCAGGCAGACGCCGGTGAAGGCAACAATCTGTGGTTGTCCCTCGCACCATTGCGTCAGGGCCGACGTCCATTCGCGGGCGCGGTCCAACGCGTATACCTGCTGACAGGCCTCGATCACGCTGCAGTAGATCAGACCGGTCATGAGGGGCGACAGCTCCCCGGCGGTGACCGCGACCATGGCCTCGTCCAGCAGGGCCAGTCCTTCCGCGATCTGCCCCTGCTGGATCTGAATTCGACCCTGCTCATGTCGGGCGCAGGCGACCAGGTCCGCCTCCCGGCAGCGCTCACCGATTTCGGCCGCGCTGGCGGCGACATCGTATGCGGCCGCGTGGTCACCAACGGCAAGGTGCTGATCCACGAGCGGCAGGAGCAGATAGCCCCGCTCGGCACAGTCATCCTCATGACCTTCGAGCAGCCGCTGGGCACGCGCGAGCCATCCGGTCGCACGGCCCGTCTCGCCGCGGAGGAACAGCCGCAAACCCAGCCAGAATGCGCAACGTACGGCGCGGATACGCCGGCCGGCTTCGAGATGGGCGTGAAAGGCGCGCTCCTGCACCGCGAGATATTCGTCGTCCCGGCCGATGAGATAGGCCGACATCGCCAACAGCTCGAGATCGTCGGCTTCCAGCCCGGCTGCGCGATCGGCGAGCAGGAACGCCTGGTAGGCGTCACCCCAGGCACGGTGCTCGTAGCAGCTGCGGCCGCGCTCGAGCTCATCCGGCTCGGCGCCTCCAGCGTTCGGGTAGCGCCTATCCACCTCGCTATCGCCCGATGTCACATCCCGATCAGGAAGAGCTCAGCAGATCGAGGAGCCGCGAGGACGACCGCGCCGGCCCACCGTGAGATCCTGCTCGACCCGGTGCAGGTGCAGTCCTGACCTGCCGCATCCGCATGGCGAGTCTGGTAGCGTCGTCCAGACATTACAGTTAAGTCACGTTTCCGCGTCGCCAACGGCGATCCGGAATCAGAAGGGCGGGTCGATGGCAGTCGGCAGGTTGAGCCAAGTCGGGCAGGGGGTGGCGGCGAGCGGCGCCGCCGCCAACACTGCCAATGCGGCAGTGATGGCGATCCTGTTCTCGGTCAGCCTCGGCCACATGCTCAACGACATGATGCAGTCGGCGCTGACCTCGATCTATCCGCTGGTCAAGGATCCGCTGGCGCTCGACTTCGTCCACATCGGCATCATCACGCTGGTCTTCCAGCTCACCGCCTCGATCCTGCAGCCGATCATCGGCATGGCGACCGACCGCCGGCCGCAGCCGTTCTCGCTGCCGGTCGGCATGGCGGCCACCTTCTGCGGCATGGCGGTGCTGGCCTTCGCCGGCGGCTTCTGGGCCATGCTGCTGGCAGCGGCGCTGATCGGCGTCGGCTCGTCGATCTTCCATCCCGAGGCGTCGCGGGTGGCGCGGCTGGCATCCGGCGGGCGCTACGGCTTCGCCCAGTCCTTCTTCCAGGTCGGCGGCAACACCGGCCAGGCGATCGGCCCGCTGCTGGTGGCGTTGCTCGTCATCCCCAACGGCCAGGCCCACGTCATCTGGTTCGCGCTGTTCGCGGTCATCGGCATGGTGGTGCTGGGCCGGGTCGGCTTCTGGTACCGCGACCATCTGGGCAGCCGGATCAAGAAGGCGGCCGCGGCCGTGGCGGCGGGGCCGCAGCTGTCGCGCGCCCGCATCGGCGTGTGCATCGCCATCCTGCTGGCGATGACCTTCTCCAAGAACTTCTATATGGCGGCGTTCGCCTCCTACTACACCTTCTTCCTGATGGAGCGCTTCGCCATCTCGGTGCAGAGCGCCCAGATCCACCTGTTCGTGTTCCTGGGTGCCGTAGCACTCGGCACCTTCATCGGCGGGCCGGTCGGCGACCGCATCGGCCGCAAGCCGGTGATGTGGGTGTCGATGTTCGGCGTGCTGCCGCTGTCGGTGGCGCTGCCCTTCCTGCCGCTGTTCTGGGTCGACGTCACCGCCATCATCGTCGGCATGCTGATGGCCTCGGCCTTCCCGGCGATCGTGGTCTACGCCCAGGAGCTACTGCCGGGGCGCGTCGGCATGATCGCCGGCCTGTTCTTCGGCTTCGCCTTCGGCATGGGCGGCATCGGTGCGGCGGTGATCGGCTGGCTCGCCGACGTCAGCAGCCTGGCCTTCGCCTTCAAGCTCTCCGGCTGGCTGCCGATCCTCGGCATCTTCGTGATCTTCCTGCCGGAGCTCGACCGCAAGCCCGCCATCGCCTGAGCCGGGACACGAGATGGACGGCCGGGCGGGCGGGATCTAGCGTGGCGGGGCAGCCAGCGACCGGGAGCCCGCAATGCCCAGCCCGCCCACCAACCTGAAGATCGACGGCAAGCGCCTGTGGGATTCGCTGATGGAGATGGCGCAGATCGGCGCCACTCCCAAGGGCGGCTGCAACCGGCAGACGGTGACCGACCTCGACCGCCAGGGCCGCCTGCTGTTCCGCCGCTGGTGCGAGGCCATCGGCTGCACCGTCACCGTCGACGAGATGGGCAACATGATGGCGCTGCGGCCGGGCAGGCGGCCCGACCTGCCGCCGGTGGTCGTCGGCTCGCACCTCGACACCCAGCCGACCGGTGGCAAGTTCGATGGTGTGGCCGGCGTGCTGAGCGGGCTCGAGGTGCTGCGCACGCTGCACGACCTCGGCTACGAGACCGACCATCCCGTCATGGTGGTCAACTGGACCAACGAGGAGGGCTCGCGCTTCTCGCCGGCGATGATGGCCTCGGGCGTCTGGGCCGGCGCCTTCACCCTCGACTACGCCTATGGCCGCACCGACCGCGACGGCAAGAAATTCGGCGAGGAGCTGGAGCGCATCGGATTCAGGGGCGACCTGCCCTGCAGGCCGCAGGGCTGGAAGTGCCACCTCGAGCTGCACATCGAGCAGGGGCCGGTGCTGGAGGCCGAGGGCAAGACCATCGGCGTCGTCACCGGCGGCCAGGGCATCCGCTGGCTGGACGTGACCATCACCGGCAAGGAGAGCCATGCCGGCAGCACGCCGATGCCGCGCCGCAAAGATGCGCTGGTGGCGGCCTCGAAGGTGATCGCAGCGCTCGACGAGATCGCCCGCGAGCAGGCGCCCTACGGTGTCACCACGGTCGGCGACATCCGCATCGCCAAGCCATCGCGCAACGTCATCCCGGGCGAGGTCACGTTCACCGTCGACATGCGCCACCCCGACGGGGCGGTGATCGACGTGATGGAGGAGCGGCTGCGGGCCGTGCTGGCCGAGGCCTGCGCCCGCGACGGCCTGCCCTTCGTCTGCGAGCGCATCTGGTACTTCCCGCCGGTGGCCTTCGATCCGACCTGCATTGCCGCCGTGCGCAGCGCCGCCGAGGCCGAGGACTACGAGTGGCGCGAGATCGTCAGCGGGCCGGGCCACGATTCCTGCTACACTGCCCGCCACGTGCCCACCTCGATGATCTTCATCCCGTGCAGGGACGGGCTGTCGCACAACGAGGAGGAGTGGGCCGAGCCCGAGCATGTCGAGGCCGGCGGCAACGTGCTGCTGCACGCGGTGCTGGAGATGGCGAAGGCGGCTTGAGCTTTCGCCGGGGGAGGCGAAGCCATGAGCAGGGTGGCATCGACGATCGGCAGGCGGCCGCTGCTGGGCGGCCTCGTCCTCTCGGGGCTGGCGGCAGCGATGCCTCGCCCGGCGGTGGCCGACGATGCCGACAGCGAGATCGACCCGGTCCTGGCCTCGGCGCTTCATCCGTGGAAGGGCGACCTCGACGGCATGATCGAGCGCGGCATGGTCCGCGTGGCGATCCCGGTCGGGCTCGCCACCTATTTCTTCGACGGGCCGGACCAGAAGGGCATCACCTACGACCGCGTCGTCGAGCTCGAGAAGCACCTGAAGGAAAAGCTGGGCAAGCAGGCGACCCACCTCACCGTCGTCTTCATGCCGATGGCACGCGACCGGCTGTTCGACGCCGTGGTCGAAGGCAGGTCCGACATCGCCGCCGGCAACCTCACCGTCACGCCGCAGCGCCAGGCCCTGGTCGATTTCAGCGATCCCTTCCTGAAGGGCATGCGCGAGCTGCTGGTCACCGGCCCCGCCGCACCCACCCTGAGCACGCCCGAGGATCTGGTGGGCGTGCCGGTGCATATCCGGCGCTCCAGCAGCTTCTTCGAGCATGCGGTGGCGCTGAACGAGGCCCGGGCCGCCGCCGGCAAGCCGCCCTTCACGCTGGTCGAGGCCGACGAGAACCTGCAGGTCGAGGATCTGTTCGAGATGGTCGACACCGGCCTCGTGCCGGCCACCGTCGCAGACGAGCCCGCGGCCGATTTCCTGGTGAAGGTCTTCGACAAGGTGACCGTCCACGACGAGCCGCCCCTCGCCGTCGACCAACAGACCGCCTGGGCGTTCCGCAAGGGCAGCCCGAAGCTGGCGGAAGCGCTGAACGACTTCGTCGCCAAGGCGAAGCAGGGCTCGAAGCTCGGCAACATCATCGTGGCGAAATATCTCAAGCAGACGGACTGGATGCAGGACGCCCTGGCGCCGGCCGATCGCAAGCGTTTCGAGGAGGTCGCCGGCTTCCTCAGGAGCTACGCCGACCGCTACGACTTCGACTGGCTGATGGTCGGGGCCCAGGGCTACCAGGAATCGCGGCTCGACCAGAGCAAGCGCAGCCCGGTCGGCGCCATCGGCATCATGCAGGTGATGCCGGCGACGGCGCGCGATCCCAATGTCGCCATCCCCGACATCCATACCGCCGAATCCAACGTCCATGCCGGCGTGAAGTATCTGCGCTTTTTGCGCGACCACTACTTCTCCGATCCGGCGCTGTCGCCGCTCGACCGGACGATGCTCAGCTTCGCGGCCTACAATGCGGGACCCGGCAACATCGCCAAGGCGCGCAAGCGGGCCGCGGCCAGCGGGCTCGATCCGAACGTCTGGTTCGACAATGTCGAGATCGCCATCGCCCGTGCCGTCAGCCGCGAGCCGGTCGTCTACTGCCGCAACATCTACAAGTACTACGTGGCCTACAAGCTGATCCAGTCGGGCACGACGGCCCGGTAGAGCAGCGGCACATCCGGGCGCCGACCCGGGCGCAGGCCGCAGCCCAGGATTGGCGGCCGTGGCGGTACCGTCTAGCTTCGCGGGCGCCGGGTCGGAAGGAACGGGGCTTGCAACGCGAATCGGCGCTCGGATCGACGGAGCCGCTGGCCATCTCGGCGCGCGGGGTCTCGCTCGCCTTCGCCACGGCCGACGGCCCGGTGGTGGCGCTGACCGGCGTCGACCTCGACATCCGCGAGGGCGAGTTCGTCTCGCTGATCGGCCCCTCGGGATGCGGCAAGACCACGCTGCTGCGCGCCATTGCCGACCTCGAGCGGCCGACCGCCGGCACGCTCGCCGTCAACGGCCTGAGCCCGCTGGAGGCGAGGCAGCGCCGCGCCTATGGCTACGTCTTCCAGGCGCCGGCGCTGTTCGCCTGGCGCAACGTGCAGCGCAACGTCACGCTGCCGCTCGAGATCATGGGCGTGCCGGCGGCCGAGCGCGCCGAGCGGGCGCGGCGCAACCTGGCGCTGGTCGGCCTCGACGGCTTCGAACGGAAGTTCCCCTGGCAGCTGTCGGGCGGCATGCAGCAGCGGGTGTCGATCGCCCGGGCGCTGAGCTTCGAGCCGGCGATCCTGCTGATGGACGAGCCGTTCGGCGCGCTCGACGAGATCACCCGCGATCACCTCAACGACCAGTTGCACAAGCTGTGGCGGCGCACGGCCAAGACCTGCGTCTTCGTCACCCACTCGATCGCCGAGGCGGTCTATCTCTCGACCCGGATCGTGGTGATGTCGCCGCGGCCGGGCCGGATCCTCGAGGTGATCGACAGCCGCCTGCCGGTCGACCGCCATCTCGACATGCGCGAGACGCCGGAATTCGCCGCCCTCGCCCGCCGCGTGCGCGAGGGGCTGAGGCACGGCCACAGCTACGAGGACTGAGCTTTCCTTCCGCGGCGCCGCCGGCGGCAGGCCCGCCTACTCGCCCATCGCCACCTGGGTCGGCTTGGGCTGCGGCATCGGCACCAGCGCCGTCGTCACCTCGGGGAACGCGTCCAGCGGCTTCATCGCCGGCTTGAGTGCGGCCGCCTTCGGAGCCTTGCCGGGATCGCCGGCGTCGAGGTCGGCCAGGATGGTCTTGGCACCCTGGCGCTGCGCCAGCCAGCCCTTGCCGGCGGTGCGGCAGTCGAGCGCCGGGCCCAGGCGCTTCTCGCCCTTCTTGTAGTGGGTCATGAAGACGTGGCTGCCGATGCGGGTGGTGCGCTTGAGCTTGGCGAACCACGGGCAGCGCGACGGATCCATCATGTGCGGGTTGACGAAGTAGAGCGCACCCCTGGTCGGGTCCTTGCCCTTCGCCACCTTGGGATCGACCGCCAGCCGGCGCGCCTGGTCGAGCATCATGCGGGTGAACGAGGTGCGGGTGTTCAGGGTCTTCTCGAGATCCATGCGGTGCGGCGCCTTGAGGGCGGCCTTGATGCGGCGGGATTCCTCGATCGCCTGGAACTGGCCGCCGTGCCGGACCACGGCGCAGGCGCTGCCGGGAAAGCGGCCGTCGCGGATGCGGTTGTGGACCACCCGCATCACCGCCGCCATGCCCTCGTTGCCCTCGCTCACCGCCTCGGCATAGCCGACGACGGTCAGGCAGCGCGCGTTGGAGCTCAGCTTGTCGGGCTTGGCCTGGGCCGGAGCGGCAGCGACGAAGCTGCCGACCGCCACCGACACGGCGGCCATGAGGAACGCCCGGAGGCTGACGACACCGAAACCCACGGCACCTCCGGGCCAGAACCTTTGTACCCAACACGTTAGTCGAAACGCCCGCCTCAAGCCAGACGCAATGACCGGCAAGCTACCATGGTACGGCCGAATTCCGCGCGGCTGCCGCTTGCGGCCCTGCCGCACCAGGCGGGGCGCCTGGGCGGCCCCGACTCCAACGACGGATCCTCTCTCGATCCGCTAAATCAGCCCCTTGAGCCGCAACAGGCCAAACGCGGCCACGGTGGTGGCATCCTTGATCTCGCTGTCACGGATCATTCGCTCGAGCTCCGAGATCGTCACGGTGCGGGTGACGAGGTCCTGCTCCTCGTGGTCCGGCACGGCGTCCGCCACCCGGGCGAGACCACTGGCGACGAAGACGTGATAGCCCTGCGTGGCATAGCCGTAACCCTGGAACAGATGCCCGGCGTAGGCGATCTCGGTCGCCTCGAGACCGGTCTCCTCCAACAGCTCTCCGCGCGCCACGTCGTGCGGATCGGCTCCCGGCGTCTGCTCCCAGGAGCCTTGCGGAAGCTCCCAGTAGCGTCCGCTCACCGGGTAGCGGAACTGCTCGACGAGATGCAGCCGGCCATCCCGGTCGCGCGGGACGACCACGACGAAGTCCGGCTTCTCGACGACGCCATAGATGCCGTCCGATCCGTCGCGGCGGCGGATACGGTCCTCACGCACGCGCATCCAGCGGTTCTCGTAGACCACTCGACTGCCGAGACGCTCGATGTCCATGCCTTTCCTCACCATTGCCCTCTCTGGGAGACCGGTCGACCCTACGCCGCAAAGCCCTTCATCAGCTCGACCGCCTGCCGCTCGAACAGCCGCCGATAGATCCCCGACGGCCGCCTGACCAGCGTTGCATGGTCGCCCTCCTCGACGACGCGGCCGCGGTCGAAGACCAGCAGGCGGTCCATCGACTGCACGGTCGCCAGGCGATGGGCGATGACGATCGCCGTCCGGCCCTTCACCAGCCGCTCCATCGCCTGCTGGATCAGCGCCTCGGATTCGCTGTCGAGGCTCGAGGTGGCCTCGTCCAGGATCAGGATCGGCGCATCGGCCAGGAAGGCGCGGGCGAGTGCTACGCGCTGGCGCTCGCCACCCGACAGCTTGACGCCGCGCTCGCCGACCAGCGTGCCGTAGCCCTTGGGCAGGCGGGCGACGAAGGCATCGGCGTTGGCGAGGCGGGCGGCGGCCTCGATCTCGGCCATGCTGGCGCCGGGCCGGCCGTAGGCGATGTTCTCGGCCAGCGAGCGGTGGAACAGCACCGGCTCCTGCTGGACGATGGCGATCTGCGCCCTGAGCGAGGCCTGGGTGGCATGCGCCACGTCCTGGCCGTCGATCAGCACCCGGCCGGCCTTCACGTCGTAGAGCCGCTGGATCAGCTTCACGAGCGTGGTCTTGCCCGAGCCCGAATGGCCGACCAGCCCGACCCGCTCGCCGGCGCGGATGGCGAGGTCGAGATCGGTGAACAGCGGCGTGTCGTGGCCGGCATAGTGGAAGGTGACGCGCTCGAAGCGGATCTCGCCGCGGCCGATGCGGATCGGCCTCGCCGCCTCGGGATCGGCGACGCCCAGGGCCTGGTCGTGGAAGTCGATCAGCTCCTCCATGTCGTTGACCGAGCGCTGCAGGTTGCGGACATGCATGCCGACCTCGCGCAGGTAGCCGTGGATGACGAAGCTGGTGGTCAGCACATAGGCCATGTCGCCGGCCGTCGCCCGGCCCTGCCACCACAGCCACAGGCCGGTCGCCAGCACGGCGGCGCGCAGGACCAGGAGTGCCACCATCTGCGCGCTGCCGTTGTACGTGCCGCGGGTCCAGGTCCTGGCGGTGCGCCGGCTCCACTTGCGCAGGACCCACGACAGCCGCTCGTCCTCGCGCCCTTCGGCGCCGAAGGCCTTGACCACCGGGTTGCAGCTCACGGCGTCGGCCAGCGCACCGCCGAGGCGGGTGTCCCACTGGTTGGACAGGCGGGCGGCCGGCGCCACCCAGCGCAGCGACAGCGTCACCGTCATCGCCACGTAGAGCAGCGAGCCCAGGCCGACGATGACGCCCATCAGCGGCCAGTGCAGCGCCAGCAGCAAGGTCGAGCCGAGCAGCACCACCACCGAGGGCAGCAGCGCCACCAGCAGGGTGTCGTTCAGCAGATCGAGGGCACCCATACCGCGGGTGATCCGACGCACCGTGGAGCCGGCGAAGCTGTTGGCGTGCCAGTCGGTCGAGAAGCGCTGCACCCGCCAGAAGGCGTCCTGGGCGATCTCGACCATCATCCGCGTCGTCAGCCGGACGATGCCGATGAACACGAAGTGCCTGAGCACCAGCATGGCGAGACCGAGCCCGGCGAGGGCGGCGAACGCCAGCAGGGCGGCATCGAGTGCCGCGGCATCGCGGCCGCCGGCCACGGCGTCGACCAGCCGGCCGGCGAAGACCGGCATCAGCACGTCGGTCAGCGTCTGGGCGACGACGCCGGCGCAGATCGCCAGCACCAGCGGGCGCTGATGCAGCCAGTGCGCGAGGGTGAAGGCCAGCACCGCACGAAACGGCGGCGCCGACCGGCGACGAACGCGGGTCATCGATCACATCCGCGACAGAGACCGCGCCGACGTATCAGCGGGTCTCGGGGATCGGACGGCCGGAAGCTCGGGAAGCTGCGCGGCCCGGTGAGGGCCGGGGGAAGTCCTGCCTAGCGGCGGGACGAGCCGGGCATCATGCGCATCATGCCAACGATCATGCACGCCCTCCCGGCTGAGCATCGGAGACGAGGGCGCGACTGCTAGCGTCTTTGCCCGGCGGATGCAACAGCCCAATTCATGGGCAGCGGCGCCATTGTGCTCGCGGCTCCGACCTGCTTCCCTCGCCCGGCCCCGACCTGGAACGCCCATGCCCGCGCAGAATCCGCCATCGGCCGACGATATCGTGCGCCTGGGCCGAGAGGTGCTGGCCGAGCTGCCGGATTTCGTCCGCCGGCGGATCGGCGACGTGCCGATCGTGGTGCAGGACTTCGCCACCGACGAGGTCCTGGACGAGCTGGGCATCGACGACCCGTTCGGCCTGTCCGGCCTCTACCAGGGCGTGTCGATCGCGCACCGCGAGCAGGCGATCCCCACCGGCGTGCCCGACATGATCTTCCTCTACCGCCGGCCGATCCTCGACGAATGGTGCGAGGAGGACGTGGCGCTGAAGGACGTGGTCCGCACCGTGCTGGTCCACGAGATCGGCCACCACATGGGCCTGTCGGACGACGACATCGACAGGATCGAGGAGGCATCGCGGCGGGAGGACGAGGCGGAGAGGTGAGGATCCGTCCGCGGCGACGACCGCGCATCGGAGCACGGCCGGCGGAGCGAAGTCCATGGCGCTCAGCCGAACGCCACCCCGGCCGTCATCCTCAGCTCGCCGCCCTCCTCGACCCACAGCCGCGCGCCGTCGACGTGCGGAACGCCGCAGACCGCGAACGGCCGGTCGACCAGCACCGGCGCCACGGCGCGGAAGTCGAAGCGGCGCACCATCGCCTGCGGCCGCTCGCGGCGCACGAGGTCGAGCAGCAGGGTCG
This sequence comes from Geminicoccus sp., assembly GCA_035326425.1. Taxonomy (GTDB): domain Bacteria; phylum Pseudomonadota; class Alphaproteobacteria; order Geminicoccales; family Geminicoccaceae; genus CALKJU01. Next base: position 26,720 of record DAOLFG010000012.1, read on the forward strand.
CCAGCAGCGGCCCGTGCACGACGAGATCGGCATAGCCCTCGACCCCGCGGGCATAGGCCTGGTCGTAGTGGATGCGGTGGCCGTTGAAGGTCAGCGCCGAGTAGCGGAACAGCAGTACCGGGTCGGCCTGCCATTCGCGCCGCCATGCAGCGCCGGGAGGTGCCGCCTGCGGCGCACCGGTGGCGGCACCGGCACGGTAGACGATGTCCTGCTCCTCGATGACCGCCGCGCCCGAGCCGTTGCCGTAGCGGTGCTCGGTGGCGACGAAGACCAGCGGTCCGCTCCGGCCCTGCTTGGCCGAGACCGCCTTGACCGTCGACAGCCGCTCGACCGGCTCGCCGACGACCAGCGGGTGGTGCCAGGTCACCCGGCCGCCGGCCCACATCCGCCGCCCCTCGGCCGGTGGCTGGAAGATGCCGCGCTGCCAGTGGCCGTCCGGGCCGGTGGCGGCGGCCGGCACCGGCAGCCTGGCGTAGAGGTGGTGCCAGTAGGGCGGCAGCGCCTCGCCCAGCCCCGGCGGATCGTCCTGGCCGAGCGCCGCGGCCAGCGCCGCCGCCGGCCAGGGGTCGATACGGTCCGAGGCGCGTTCCGTCCGGCCGACCCAGGCCGAGGGCTCGGTCACGCCGCCAGCGCCTGGTCGAGGTCGGCCATGATGTCCTCAGGCGATTCCAGGCCCACCGACAGCCGGATCAGGTCGTCGGTGATGCCGAGATGCCGGCGGTCGGCCTCGGGGATCTTCGAATGCGTCGTGCTGACCGGATGGGTGACGAGGCTCTTGGCGTCGCCGAGATTGTTCGAGATCGCCAGCAGCTTCAGCCGGTTCACCACGGCGAAGGCTCGGGCGCGGTCACCGCCGACATAGAGGCCGACCAGGCCGCCGCCGCCCGACATCTGCTTCTGCGCCAGGGCGTATTGCGGATGGCTCGGCAGGCCGGGATAGATCACCCGCGTCACCCTGGGGTGGCTTTCGAGGAAGTTTGCGATCACCGTCGCATTGGCGACGTGCTCGCGCATGCGCAGGTCCAGCGTCTCCAGTCCCTTGAGCAGGGTCCAGGCGTTGAACGGGCTCAGCGCCGGGCCGGTGTGCTTGAGGTAGGGCTGCAGCAGGTTCTGCTTGAAGGCGGCGTCGCACAGGATGACGCCGCCGAGGCAGCGGCCCTGGCCGTCGATGTGCTTGGTGGCCGAATAGACGACGATGTCGGCCCCCAGCGCCAGCGGATGCTGCAGGACCGGCGTGGCGAAGACGTTGTCGACGATCACCCGGGCGCCGGCCTTGTGGGCGAGGCGCGAGACCTCGGCGATGTCGACCAGCTCCAGCGTCGGATTGCCCGGCGTCTCCAGGAACACGGCGTCGGTCTTCCTCGACAGCGCCAGCGCCCAGGCCTCGAGGTCGGGCCCGTCGACCAGCTCGGTCTCGACGCCGAAGCGGGGCAGGATGTCGGTCAGGATGTAGTGGCAGGAGCCGAACAGGCAGCGTGCCGCCACCACGCGCGAGCCGGCGCGGAGCTGGCACATCAGGGCGGCGTTGACCGCCGCCATGCCGGTGGCCGTGGCCGCCGCCTCCTCCGAGCCCTCGAGCAGCGCCATCCGCTCCTCGAAGGTGCGCACCGTCGGATTGCCGACCCGGCTGTACATGAAGCCCGGCAGCCGGTCGGCGAAGCGGCCCTCGGCGTCCTCGGCCTGGGCGTAGGTGAAGCCCGAGGTGAGGTACAGGGCCTCGCAGGTCTCGCCGAGCGGCCCCCGCTTGTGCCCGCCATGCACGAGCTTGGTCCGAAGGCCCCAGGATGCGCTCATCGTGTTCTTCCCAAAGCAAGACGCCCCGGCCGGGTCGGGCCAGGGCGTCTTGCGTCCCGGCCTTTTAGCGGTTTGTTTAACGTCGCCCGCAAGCCAGCCGGCTCAAATCGCGACGTGCGCAACTGTTACGACGCGGCCGAGGCCGCGGTCAAGGCCGCGCGGGCGGGAATGCGGCGCACCCCGCCCGCTGGCGGGCTCAGCCGGCCTTGGCGATCATCTCGGCCTTGGCGACCAGCGCCTCGGCCTGGCGGATCGAGGCGATGTCGATCAGGCGGCCGTCGAGCGAGACCGCACCCTTGCCCTCCTTGCGGGCCTGCTCCATCGCAGCCAGCACGCGGCGGGCGCGATCGACCTCCTTTTCCGACAGGCCCATGACCTCGTTGGCGAGGTCGACCTGGCTCGGATGGATGGCCCACTTGCCCTCGCAGCCGAGCACGCCCGCCCGATTGGCCTGGGCGCGGAATCCGTCGGGGTCGGAGAAGTCGCCGAACGGCCCGTCGACAGGCCGCAGGCCGGTGGCGCGCGCCGCCACCACCATTCGGGCGACGGCGTAGTGCCACATGTCGCCCCAATGGGTCTGGCGGGTGCCGTCCTCGGCCTTGTCGGTCAGCACGGCATAGGCCGGGTTGGGACCGCCGATCTGGGTGGTGCGGGCCCGCGTGCTGGCGGCATAGTCGGCGACGCCGAAATGCAGGCTCTCGTTGCGCGGCGAGGCGGCGGCGATGGCGTCGACATTGGCCATGCCGAGTGCGGTCTCGATGATCAGCTCGAAGCCGATACGCTTCTTGCGGCCTCTGGCGGCCTCGACCTGGGTGACCAGCATGTCGACGGCATAGACGTCCGACGCGGTGCCGACCTTGGGGATCATGATCAGGTCGAGGCGGTCGGAGGCCTGCTCCAGCACGTCGACGACGTCGCGGTACATGTAGTGGGTGTCGAGGCCGTTGATGCGCACCGACAGGGTCTTGCTGCCCCAGTCGATGTCGCCGATGGCCTGGATGACGTTCCTGCGCGCCTGCTCCTTGGCGTCGGGCGCCACCGCGTCCTCGAGGTCGAGGAAGACGACGTCGGCCTTGCCCTTGGCGGCCTTCTCGAACAGCTGCGGGCTCGAGCCCGGCACCGCCAGCTCGGAGCGGTTCAGCCGCGGCGTGCACTGCTCGACGATCTTGAAGCTCATCCTTCGATCCCCTCGGTTTGCTTGGGCCTGCTGCCGGCCAGCGGATGATGGCGCTCGACGACCTGGGCCAGACGCTCGGTCTGGACATGGGTATAGATCTGGGTGGTGGCGATGTCGGCATGGCCGAGCATGGCCTGGACGGCGCGGAGATCGGCGCCGTGCGCCAGCAGGTGGCTGGCGAAGGCGTGGCGCAGCACGTGCGGCGACAGCCGCGCCGGGTCGATGCCGGCCTCGACCGCCAGCTCCTTCAGCAGCTGGGCGACGCGCTGGCGGGTGAGGTGGCCGCTGCGGCCGAACGACGGGAACAGCCACTGCCGCCGCGGGCCGTCGAGGGCGAGGCCCGGACGGACGGCCAGCCAGGCCGCCAGCGCCTCGCGCGCCCGGCCGCCGATCGGCACCATCCGCTCGCGGCCGCCCTTGCCGCGCACCGTCAGGCAGGCGCGGTCGGCGGCGAGCGCCGAGAGGGTCAGCCCGATCAGCTCGCTGACCCTGAGGCCGGTGGCGTAGAGCAGCTCCAGCAGCGCCGTCAGCCGCAGCCCCTCCGGCCCCTCGCGGCCGCGGGCGGCGTCGATCAGGGCCGTGACCTCGTCCTCGTCCAGCAGCCTGGGCAGCGGTCGCGGCAGCCTGGGCCCGTCGATATGGGTGGTCGGGTCGTCGGCCCGCGCCTGCTCGAGGAACAGGAACCGGTGCAGCTGGCGGATCGCCGAGAGATGGCGGGCGGCGGTGGAGGCGGCCATGCCGCGTTCCGACAGCAGCGCCAGGTAGGCGCGCACGTCGTCGGGAAGGGCGGTGACCGGCGACCGGCCGTTGCGGGCCAGCAGCCGGCCGTAGTCCTCGAGGTCGCGGCGATAGGCGTCCAGCGTGTGCGGCGACGCGCCACGCTCGGCGGCCATCATCTCGAGGAAGGGCTCGAGCACTGCCGCGCGGCCGGTCAGGGCGGCAGGCTGCCGTCGGGCACCACCTCCTCGACCTGCGAGGTCGGCGGCGGAATTTCCCATGTCACCAGGAAGATGGCGCCGCCGAGCAGCAGCACGAGGATCAGGAGGAGCAGGATGCGTCCCAATGCGGCACGGCCTTGGCGGAGAGTTGAGCGGCGCAACCGGCGCTTCGGACCCGCCGGTCGCCGAACGCGGATCGCCGGGCGGAAGGTTGCCCATTTCGGATGCACGCGGTTTATATCGGGCGGGATTTCCGGATTCAACGCCGTAAGGTCGATGCTCGCCCCCGCCACCCCGCCCCTCCAGCCAGCCGCCGAGATCACGGCGCTCGACGCGCCGCCGCTCCGGCGCACCGTGGCGCTCGTCGGCCTCATGGGTGCGGGCAAGAGCGCCGTCGGCCGCAGGCTGGCCAAGGCGCTGGGTGCCGAGTTCGCCGACGCCGACGAGCTGATCGTGGCGGCGGCCGGCATGAGCATCCCGGACATCTTCGAGAAATATGGCGAGCCCGAGTTCCGCGACCTCGAGCGGCGGGTGATCGCCCGGGTGGTGGACGGGCCGCCGCTGGTGCTGGCGCTGGGCGGCGGCGCCTTCATCGACCCGCAGACCCGGGCGCACCTGAAGCGCCGGGCGCTGTCGATCTGGCTGCGCGCCGATCTCGACACCCTGGTCGGGCGGACCATGCGCAAGAAGGGCACGCGACCGCTGTTGGAGCAGGGCGATCCGCGCGCGATCCTGGCGCAGCTGATGGAGCGCCGCTACCCCGTCTATGCCGAGGCCGACCACACCGTGGAATCCGACGAGCAGCCGCCGGAGAGCGTCGTGGCGCGGATCCTCGACCTCCTGCGCGCCGAGCTGGAGATCCGCCCGTGACCGCCGAAGCCGAGCTGGAGGTGGCGCTGGGCGAGCGCGCCTACGACCTGCTGATCGGCCCGACCCTGCTCGACCGGGCCGGCCGGGAGATCCGCGAGCGGCTGGGGCAGCGCCGCGTGGTGGTGGTGCTCGACGCCAACCTGCGCCGTACCGCCCATCCGATGCGGCTGATGGCATCCCTGGACGCCGCCGGCCTCGCCGCCTCCGAGCTCGCCGTGCCGCCGGGCGAGGCCAGCAAGAGCTGGGGCGAGCTGGAGCGGCTGGTCGGCCGCCTGCTCGACCTCGGGCCCGAGCGCGGCACGGTGGTGGCGGCCCTTGGCGGCGGGGTGATCGGCGATCTCGCCGGCTTCGCCGCCGCGATCACCCTGCGCGGCCTCGACTTCGTGCAGATGCCGACCACCCTGCTGGCCCAGGTCGACAGCTCGGTCGGCGGCAAGACGGGCATCAACACGGCGCACGGCAAGAACCTGGTCGGCGCCTTCCACCAGCCGCGGCTGGTGCTGGTCGATACCTCGACCCTCGACGACCTGCCCGAGCGCGAGCTCAGGGCCGGCTATGCCGAGGTAGTCAAGCACGCCTTCATCAAGGACGCCGGCTATTTCGACTGGCTGGAGCAGCACGGCGCGGCGCTGCTGGCCGGCGACCCGGCGGCGCGCACCGAGGCGATCGCCCGCTCGCTGGCGATCAAGGCGGCGGTGGTGAAGGCCGACGAGCGCGAGACCACCGGCGAGCGCGCCCTGCTCAATTTCGGCCACACCTTCGCCCATGCCTACGAGAAGCTGGCCGGCTTCGACGGCCGGCTGCTGCACGGCGAGGCGGTGAGTCTCGGCATGGCCAGGGCGTTCCGGCTGTCGCGGGCGATGGGCATGTGCCCAGGCCAGGACGTCGGCCGGGCGCTGGCGCATCTCGAGCGCCTCGGCATGCCGGTCCGGGCCTCCGACCTCGGCCTCGCCCCCTTCGGGACCGAGGCGGTGCTGGAGGCGATGCGCGCCGACAAGAAGGTCGACAGGGCCCGCATCCGCTTCGTCTGCCTGGAGCGCTTGGGCCGGGCGGTGAGCGGTGTCACCGTCGGGGACGACGTCGTGCGCGAGGTGCTGGCCGAAGGCTGAGGTTCTTGGAATGTTTCACGTGAAACATCCGGATTCCGCCTAGGTCCTGAACAGGAACTCGCGGCCGACCTTGACGCGCTGGACGCCGTCGTAGGCGATGACGTCGGCGGTGGCGTAGGTCTCGGTCCAGCGCTCCGGCAGGTAGCTGCCGGTGCCGATGACGTCGATCGGCGCCTTGACGCTCGCCATCAGCTTGCACTTGCTGGGGCTGAAGCCCGAGCTGGCAACGATCCGCACCGTCTGGAACCCGGCCTCGTCGAGGCGCTCGCGCATCCAGTAGACGGCGGCGGCGGTGACGCCGGTGCCGGTGAGCCAGCGCAACTCCTCCTCGGTGCGGTAGGTGCGGATCGCCTGCGGCGCGTGCCGCTCCAGCACGGCATAGGACTGCGCCACGTCCAGCCCCTCGACGAACCGGCCGCCATGGGTGTCGATGCGCACCGCCAGCCGCCCCGCAGCCGCCAGATCGGGGAAGCGGCGGCAGACCTCCAGCGCGTCGGTGACCTCGCGGCCGAAATAGTCGACCAGCACGGTCAGCGGCTCGTCGGGGAAGGTGGCGTGGAACATCTCGGCGGCGCGCAGCGTGCTGCCGGCATAGCCGATCAGCGCGTGCGGCATGGTGCCGAGGCCGCGCGGCTGGCCGAAATAGTGCGCCGTGTCGTCGGTGGCGTTGCCGATGAAGCCCTTGGCCCCGGTCTCGCGCTGCGCCCGCGCCGAGCCGACGCTGGCGGCGTAGGCCATCATCTCCGCCATCTCGGCGCCGGCGCAGTGCCGCGCGTCCATGGCGAGAAAGCCGACATAGGGCAGGTCGGTGCACATGGTGTAGGCGTTGAACGCCGCGACGCAGGCCGGGCCGAGCTTCTGCAGGAACACCGTCTCGAGGTCGACCAGGTGGCGGAACGAGCCGGTGAGGTAGAGCATCGGCTCGCCGGCGCCGACCCACCGGCCCTCCTCGTAGAGCCGGTCGACCTCGATGTCCGCGCCCCGCTCGACCGTCACACCCTGCAGCCAGCCGAGCGCCAGCCTGGCGGCGCACAGCACCGGGCGGCGCATGAACACCGCATAGGTGACCCGGCTGTCGCCGAACTTCTCGACGATGGCGCGGGTGCGCACGAAATATTTGTCGGTGTAGCGCGCCAGGTCGGCGTCGGTGGGTGACATGAGGCCCTTCCCATCCCCACATGGGCGCCGGAGCTAAGAGCCGCGCATGGCGGGCTGTCAATCGCCACCCCTTCCGCTGGCGCGCCCCGCCGCTATGCTCCACTGCAGTTTAGGAGGCTTCCAGTCATGTCCACGCCGGCACTCACCGTCCGCCTCAATCCGAACGACAACGTCGTCGTCGCCCGTCTCGACCTGCTCGAGGGCACGCCGATCGCGGGCGAGGGCGTCTCGACGGCGGAGCGGATCCCGGCCGGCCACAAGGTGGCGACCCGGCCGATCGCCAAGGGCGAGCCGGTGCGCAAGTTCGACCAGATCATCGGCTTCGCCACCACCGACATCGCACCCGGCCGGCACATCCACGTCCAGAACTGTGCGATGGGCGACTTCGACCGCGACTATGCGGTGGGCCAGGGTGTCCGCAACATCGAGATGGTGCCGGAGGACCGGCGGCCGAGCTTCCAGGGCTATCTGCGCGACAACGGCAAGGCCGGCACCCGCAACTACATCGGCGTGCTGTCGACGGTGAATTGCTCGGCCAGCGTCTGCAAGTTCATCGCCGACAAGTTCCCGGCCGAGGAGCTGGCGAAATACCCCAACGTCGACGGCATCGTCGCCATCACCCACGGCACCGGCTGCGGCATGGCCGACCGCGGCGAGGGCTACGCCACGCTGCAGCGCACGCTGTGGGGCTTCGCCAAGCATGCCAACTTCGCCTCGATCCTGATGATCGGCCTGGGCTGCGAGGTGATGCAGATCGACTTCCTCACCGAGGCCTACGGCATCAAGGCCGGCCCCTACTTCCGCACCATGACGCTGCAGGACACCGGCGGCACCCGCGCCACCATCGACCGGGCGCACGCCATGATCCGCGAGATGCTGCCGCACGCCAACGAGTTCGCCCGCCAGCCGATCTCGGTGTCCGAGATCAGCCTCGCCCTGCAATGCGGCGGCTCCGACGGCTATTCGGGCATCACCGCCAACCCGGCGCTGGGCCATTGCGCCGACCTGCTGGTGCAGAACGGCGGCACCGCCATCCTGTCGGAGACGCCCGAGATCTACGGTGCCGAGCACCTGCTGACCCGCCGCGCCATCAGCCAGCAGGTCGCCGACAAGCTGATCGAGCGCATCCACTGGTGGGAGGAGTATTGCGAGCGCAACGGCGGCGAGATGAACAACAACCCGTCGCCGGGCAACAAGAAGGGCGGGCTCACCACCATCCTCGAGAAGTCGCTGGGGGCGGCGGCCAAGGGCGGCACCACCAACCTGATGGGGGTGTACAAGTACGCCGAGCCGATCGACGCGCGCGGCTTCGTCTACATGGACAGCCCCGGCTACGACCCGGCCTCGGCCACCGGCCAAGTGGCTTCCGGCGGCAACATCATCTGCTTCACGACGGGGCGCGGCTCCTGCTTCGGCTTCAAGCCGGCGCCGTCGATCAAGATCGCCACCAACACCGCCATGTACCGCCGGATGGAGGACGACATGGACGTCAATGCCGGTGGTATCGTCGACGGCGAGGAGACGATCCAGCAGGTCGGCAAGCGGATCTTCGACAAGGTCGTCGCCGTGGCCTCGGGCGAGAAGAGCAAGAGCGAGGCCCTGGGCATGGGCGACAACGAGTTCGTGCCCTGGCAGATCGGTGCCGTGATGTGAGGCTGGAGCAGCGGTCTACCTAGTCGCGTCATTATAGCAGAATAGCATGACACCAATATGAATAATATCGTGACGCCACCCGAAATCACCTTCACCGACGAAAACATCGAAGCTATCTTCGGAAAAGAAGCTGCTGAAGATGAACGGCCAGATCGACTGAAGAAATACTATCTAAAGAACCCGGTATATCGATCAGTCAGGGCGAATCTTCCTCTTCGGATTCTTGTTGGCCACAAAGGCATCGGAAAGAGTGCGCTTTTCAAAATATGCTATCTTGAGGATATTGAACAGAAAAGAGCGGCTATCTGGATAAGACCAGACGATTTAGCCGAGATCGTGTTCGAGGACACAGATGATTTAATTCGACTAATTCAGAAATGGAAGTCAGGTATCAAGTCTGTTCTCTTTCACAAGATCTTATCCAATATAGGATACGCTATTGGAAACGATGATGTTCGAAATTTTACAAATAGGGCCTCGCATTTCATTGCAACAGCCATTGAGCTTGTCGCAGACATAGTAACAAGAAACAAAATTAGCAATAAAGATCAAATTAACAATCTTTGGCTTAACCATTTTCCAAAGACACGTCAGATTACCGTTTATATCGACGATCTTGATCGTGGATGGTCAGGACGCACGGTGGATATACGGAAGATCTCGGCATTATTGAATGCCCTTAGGGACATGTCAAATGATAATGCTGGTCTGTTGTTTCGTGTTGGCTTACGCTCAGATGTCTATTTTCTTGTAAGAACTTCCGACGAGTCAACCGACAAAATCGAAGGATCAGTAATTTGGTACAAGTGGACTAATTATGAGATATTTCATATGTTAGTAAAGCGCATTGCGACATTTATCGGTACGGATATTGATGACGACCAGTTGGCGGTGATGAATTCAAGCATACTCGCTGGTTATCTTTCATATGTGATGGAGTCTCACTTCTCAGGAAAAGGCCATTGGGAAAATGCGCCGATGCATAAGGTCTTATTGTCGCTCATAAGAAAACGCCCCCGGGATTTAGTCAAACTTTGTACATCAGCTGCTACTTATGCACACAATAGAAAGCATAGCTTGATAATGTCAAGCGACTTGAGCAGAGTATTTGAAGATTATTCTCAAGGTAGACTTCAGGATACTTTTAACGAATATAGGACCGAGCTCAGTGACATTGAGAGATTATTGTTTGGTATGAAGCCTTCTAAGAGAGAAAAGCATGCCAATCAAGGTTATCGGTATAGCACTGCCGATCTTTTGCAAAAGATATCAAATATTTTGCAATCCGGGCAGTTCAGATTTGCCAATAATAGAATAGCAACAACTAAAGATTTGGCTCAGTTTATGTATAAAATCAACTTCTTGACTGCCCGCAAAGAAACGGAGAGTGGCTATGTGCAGAGGAGATATTTTGACGAGAATAGATATTTGTCGAGTCATTTTGTAGACTTTGGTTATGATTGGGAGGTTCATCCAGCGTATAGATGGGCCCTCCAGCCGGACGCGATCAGTAGCATTTTTGACCAGTTGAGATTGAGTGAAGATGATTAGTTAGGTCGATATATGCGACTCACATTTATGTAACTGGTCTAGTTGTCAATATCTGCAGAAGTCTGCCATTGTGACCATCTGCGCTCAATCTAGGGAAGCAATGATGAGATTCTGTGTCGTCGGCGCCGGGGCGATGGGCTGTCTCTATGGCGGCGGCCTCGCCGAGGCAGGCTACGCCCGGCTGGAAGCCGAGGCAGCGACGAAGGGCTGAGGCACGTGCCGGGGGCTCACGCCACCGGCCCGTTCACCTCCAGCGGCAGCAGCTCGAACGACGTGCCCTCGGTGACGATGCAGCTCTCGCCGGCCGGGTCGGTGACCACCACCGTCCAGGTCGACCCCTGCCTGGCCATGTAGATTTCGAACAGCCGGCCGTCGCCCTGCACGCCGCGCGCCATCGGCGTCTCGGCGAACTGGCCGGCGAGCCAGCGCGCGACGGCGCCATGGCTGCCGCAACCCCTGAACCCGACATCCTCTTCGGCGCCGGCACCGGCCACCGGCGGGTTGGAAACGGGATCGGCCACCGCCGGCGAGACGAGGGCCGACAGCAGCACGCAAGCGGTGATCGCGACATGGCGCATGGCAGCGCCCTCCGAGGCAAGCCGGCCGTGCGTGGCCGGACGATTCTAGAGATCGGGATGGAGCGCGGGTTTCGCAATCACACCGCCGCGATCATCTTAGAGTGCCGCACGGGATCTCGTCAGCCGGGCCCCGCCGTAATAGGGTAGGTTGCAAGCGATCGAGCGGAGAGGAAACGTCATGCCGGCCAGCCTGCTCGCACCCACCCGTCGCCGGTTCCTGGCCGCCGCCACCACCGGCGGCCTGCTGCTGGCCGGCATGCCCTGGCGACCCGCGCGGGCGGCCGGAGAGGCTCATCTCCGCCTGCTCGAGACCACGGACATCCATGTCCATGTCTTCCCCTACGACTATTACCGCGATCGCGAGGACGACACGGTGGGCCTCGCCCGCATCGCCACGCTGGTGGCCGAGGCCCGGGCCGAGGCGGCCAACAGCCTGCTGCTCGACAATGGCGACTTCGTCCAGGGCAACCCCCTGGGCGACTTCATCGCCTACGAGCGCGGCCTGAAGGAGGGCGACGTCCATCCGGTGGTGGCGGCGATGAACGGGCTCGGCTTCGATGCCGGCACGCTGGGCAATCACGAGTTCAACTACGGCCTGTCCTTCCTCGACAAGGCGCTGGCCGGCGGCAACTATCCCTATGTGCTCGCCAATCTCGCCCGCGGCGGCCTGAAGGCCAGCCCGCGCCAGGACGACACCTGGATCGAGCCCTACGTCATCCTCGAGCGCGAGCTCACCGACGCCGCCGGCCAGAGGCAGCCGATCAAGATCGGCGTCATCGGCTTCACGCCGCCGCAGATCATGATCTGGGACAAGGCCCATCTCGAGGGCAACGGCCAGACGCGCGACATCGTCGAGGCGGGCAGGGCCTGGGTGCCGCAGATGAAGGAGGCGGGTGCCGACATCGTCGTGGCGCTGGCGCATACCGGCATCGCCGGCGGCTCGCCCGAGGGTGCCGAGAACGCCGCGCTGTTCCTCGCCGCCGTCGACGGCATCGACGTGATCCTCACCGGCCACCAGCACCGGGTCTTCCCCGGCCCGACCTTCGCCGGCATCGAGGGTGCCGGCGAGACCGCCGGCACGCTGATGGGCAAGCCCGCCCTTCAGCCGGGCTTCTGGGGCAGCCATCTCGGCGTCGTCGACCTGACGCTGGCCCGCGACGGCACCGGCTGGCGGATCTTGTCCTCGAAGGTCGAGAACCGGCCGATCTACGAGCGGGTCGACGGCAAGATCAAGGCGCTCACCACCTCCGACCAGGCGATGCTCGACCGCGTGCGCGAGGCCCACGAGGCGACGTTGGCCTATGTCCGCCGGCCGGTGGGCCAGGCCTCGGCCCCCATCACCTCCTACTTCGCGCTGGTGGCCGACGATCCGTCGGTGCAGATCGTCAGCAACGCCCAGCTCTGGTACGTCGGCAAGATCCTGGAGGGCGGCCCCCATGGCGGCCTGCCGCTGCTGTCGGCCGCGGCACCCTTCAAGGCCGGCGGCCGCGGTGGGCCGGACTACTACACCGACGTGCCGGCGGGGCCGGTCGCCATCAAGAACGTCGCCGACCTCTACCTCTACCCCAACACCGTCCGGGCGGTGCGGGTCGACGGTGCGACCGTCAAGGAATGGCTCGAGCGCTCGGCAGGCATCTTCCGGCAGATCGATCCCAAGGGCGGCGAGCAGCTCCTCGTCGACGACACCTTCCCGGCCTACAATTTCGACATCATCGACGGCGTGACCTACGAGATCGACGTCACCCAGCCGTCGAAATACGGCCCCAAGGGCGAGGTGGTGAATGCTGGCGCCGAGCGCATCCGCGACCTGCGCTACAAGGGCCAGCCGATCGACCCGGCGCAGGAGTTCGTGGTGGCGACCAACAACTACCGCGCCGGCGGCGGCGGCAGCTTCCCGGGCCTCGACGGCAGCAACATCGTGCTCGAGGCCCCGGACACCAACCGCGACGTGATCGTGCGCTGGCTGGTCGAGCAGGGCACCGTCGATCCCTCGGCCGACGGCAACTGGCGGCTGGCGCCGACCACCGGCACGGCGGTGCTGGTGTTCGAGACAGGCCCCGGTGCCGAAGCCGCCGCCAAGGCGCGCGGCGACGTCGAGCCGGCGGGGCCGGGCGAGAACGGCTTCGCGCGCTATCATCTCAAGCCCTCGGCCTAGGGAGCCGGGGCGCGAGATGCTGCGGCGGCCGTCGCGCGAGACGGGCGAGGCCACGGCGCTGAACGCGTTGCTGAGCCAGGTCGCCGGCGGCGACCGCAACGCGCTGGCCGAGCTCTACGCCCGCACCGCGCCGCAGCTGCTGGGTCTCGTCGTCCGCATGCTGCAGCGGCGCGAGATCGCCGAGGAGGTCCTGCACGACGCCTATCTGCGCGTCTGGCACAATGCGGCCACCTTCTCCGCCCAGCGCGGCACGGCGATGAGCTGGATGACGGCCATCGTCCGCAACGCCGCCCTGGACCGGCTGCGGCGCCAGAGGCGCGAGGTGCCGCTGGAATCGCTCCCCGACCATGACACGCCTTCCGTCGGCTCCGGCGGGCCGGCCGCCTCGGCGCTGGTCGACGGCCTGGGGCAGCTCGAGGCCGAGCAGCGCAACTGCCTGCTGCTGGCCTACTATCACGGGCTGACCCACGAGGAGCTGGCGCAGCGGCTGGACAGGCCGCTCGGCACGGTCAGGAGCTGGATCCGGCGGTCGATGCTGCGGCTCGGGGAGTGCCTCGGCGGATGACGGCGCGCGACGACGACCTGCAGGCGCTGGCCGGCGAGTATGTGCTGGGCATGCTGGCCGGCGAGGAGCGCGACCGCGTCGAGCGCCGGATGACGGGCGATCCGCGCCTGCGCAGCTGCATCGAGGCTTGGCAGCAGCGCCTGCAGCCGCTGGTCGATGCGGTCGAGCCGATCGAGCCTTCGCCGGCGGCCTGGCAGCGGATCGAGACCACGCTCGGCTCGCCGGCGGCCCTGCGCCAGCGCCGGCCGTTGGCGGCCGAGCAGCACGGTCCGGGCTGGTGGGGACGGATCGGCTTCTGGCGCGGCTGGGCCACCGTCGCCACGCTGGCGGCGCTCGGCCTCGCCGGATGGATCCTCTCGTCCCGGCCGCTGATGCGGCAGCCGCAAGCGCAGGCGCCACGTCTCCTGGCGGTGCTGTCCTCGGTCGGCGGCGAGCCGTTCTGGCTGGTCGGCGCCCGCCCGACCGGCAGCCTCGACGTGCGCCCGGTGCAGGAGATCGCCCGCACCGCCCAGGCGCACGAGCTGTGGCTGCTGCCGCCGGGCGAGAAGCCGGTGTCGCTGGGAATTCTGGAGACGGCCGCCGGCAGCGAGCGCGCCCTGCCACCCGCGCTCGCCTCGCGGATCGGCCCGGGCGCGGCGCTCGCCATCACGCTCGAGCCGGCCGGCGGCGCGGCGGGCGGCGTCCCGACCGGACCGGTCACCTATCGCGGCAGGCTGATCGAGGTGCTGCCCTGAGCCTGCGACAGGCTGCGACAACCGGGCGCAAGAATTTTGCTGCACTGCACAATGAGCGATATTGAACGGGCCCGGAGGCGGGCCCAGCTATTGTGCACCGCAGCATGAAACGCACCGGAGACGACCCATGGCGAAGCCCAGCACCTATCCGTCCTTCCCGACCTTCAACGTCGAAGCCGCCATTGCCCTGCAGAAGGCCAATGCCGAGGCCGTCGTCCAGGTCCAGAAGATCCTCGCCGACGCCTTCCAGGCCGCCTGGCAGCAGCACCTGAAGCGCGTCGAGGCCTGGAAGGTCCAGGTCGAGGGCGCCTTCAAGACCTTCGATCCGGCCAAGAAGCCCGAGGCCTATGCCAAGGAGGCGCAGTCGGCCGTCGAGGGTGCCATCGCCGAGGCGAAGAGCGCCGTCGAGCAGGGTGTGAAGACCCAGAACGAGGTGGCGCAGCTCCTGACCAACCGCTTCGTCGCCAACCTCAACGAGCTGAAGTCGCTCGCCGCCTGAGGACGCCGGCGTCGGCGTTCCTCCCCCGCCGACACCGCCCTGTGACGGCCAGACCGCCCCGGTCGCCTGCGCGACCGGGGCGGTCTGCGTTTGTCATCCCGCCTTGCGCGCCTCGGTCGTCCGATCCTCGCCGACCTCCATGTAGGCACGCTCCGTCGCCCTGACGCCGGCCGCCGCCACCGCCTCGTCCGGCAGCTTCGCGAGCGGCGTGTATTGCGGATGGTGGTGCGGCTTGTAGGGGTCGTTGCTGGCCTTGTTGTAGCAGCAGATCAGCAGGTTGCGGCTGTCGGACGACAGGTTGGCCGCCGAGCAGTGCAGCGTGTTGCTGTGGAAGAACAGCGCGTCGCCGGGCTCCATCTCGCAGTAGACCAGATCGAGGCGCTTCAGCGCCTCCTCGACCCGCTCGATGTCGGCGCCGGTCTGGCCGGCGATCCGGCCGTGCTCGATGCGGCCGAGCTTGTGGCTGCCGCGCAGCACCTGCATGCAGCCGTTCGCGCGCGTCGCCCGGTCGATGGCGACCGCCACCGACAGCATGTCGGGATAGAGGCAGCCGTTCTGGTACCAGTAGCCATAGTCCTGGTGCCACTCCCAGCGCCCGCCGCCGCCCGGCCGCTTCATGGTGAGCTTGCTGTGGTAGTGATAGACCTCGCCGCCCATCAGCAGCTCGGCGCCGCCGGCGATGCGCTGGCAGCGGGCGATGGCGCCGAACACGTCGTCGGAGGGGTGGTTCCACAAGGCCAGCTCGGTCGAGCCGCCGGCATTGTCGTTGATGGCGAGCGCGTGCGAGCGGATCGACGGGTCGGTGCGGATCGTCTCGTTCGCCAGCGCCACCTCGTCGCGCGAGAGATAGCCGCGCTTGAAGAGATAGCCGTCCTCCCCGAACGCCCGGCAGTCCGCCTCCGAGACGCGCCCGAAGCCGCTCATCGTCCTTCCCTCCCCGATCACCCGAGCTCCCGCCCAGCATAGCGCCGACCACCGGCGCCGCCAGACCGCATCGGAGCCGGGTGCCGCTCGACCCGGCGGGCGGCGACAGCCCACTCAGCGCAGATCGCGCTCGCGGTAGTGATAGCCGTAGAGCCGCCGGAAGCCGAGACGGCGGTAGAGCGCCTGCGCGGGCGGGTTGTCGTCCTCGACCTGCAGGTAGATCGAGGCGGCGCCCTCCGCACGGGCCCAGCCGGCCAGCCGCGACAGCACGCGGCCGGCGAGGCCGCGGCCGCGGAACCGCTCCCGGGTGCGCATGGCGAAGATACCGGCCAAGTCGCCGTCGCGCACGCACAGGCCCGCCGCCGCCGGCTCGCCCTCGACCCAGGCCAGCGCGAAGCGGTGCGGCCGGCGGATGCGGCCGAAGATGGCGACCCGTTCGGCGCGCGCCTCGGCCGACCACAGGCGGTCGGCGATGGCGTTCATCACCGGCTGCGTCACCCGGGTGTGCAACTCGATCGAGGAGTCGGCGGGGAGCGGATCGACGAGGTCCAGCAGCATGACGGATGTCGGCGAGACCCGCTCGTAGCCGCGCGCCGCCAGCCGCGCGTCGAGATCGCCGGGGGTGACGATGTCGGTGATGTGGAAGCAGGCCGGCCAGCCGCGCTCGGCCAGCCGCCGCTCGACCTCGCCGATCGCCTCGTCGAGGTCGGCGCCGGGCGCGAGGTCGAGGGTGCGGGCCGACCGCAGCCGCTTGGTGGCGAAGCCGCCGATGCACAGCAGCCAGCCCTCGATGGAGCGCATGTGCTCCGGCGGCCAGGCCCGGATCGCGGCGGCCTCGATGCGCCGCAGCAGCTCGGTGTCCCGTTCGGCGGCCATGTGCGCTGGCGTCTCCCGACCATGAGGCTGGAGCGGCGGCTCCGGCTCGGCTAACAGCGGAGCCGAGCCGTCGGAGCCAGCCCATGCCGCCCGAGCCGCCGCGCCGGGACTACCGCGTCATCTACGCCGACCCACCTTGGACGTTCGCCACCTATTCCGGCAAGGGCAAGGGGCGGAGCGCCGAGGCCCATTACGACACCATGTCGCTGGCCGAGATCGAGGCGCTGCCGGTGGCGAGCTGGGCCGCCCGCGATGCCGTGCTGCTGATGTGGGCGACCGACCCCCTGCTCGACCGGGCGCTGGGCATCGTCCGCGCCTGGGGGTTCACCTACAAGACCGTCGGCTTCTACTGGGCCAAGCTCAACAAGGGCCGGAGCGGCCTGATGATGGCGGAGCAGGACTTCTTCACCGGCATGGGCTTCTGGACCCGCGCCAATCCCGAGCCCTGCCTGCTGGCGACGCGCGGCCATCCCAAGCGGCGCTCGGGTTCGGTGCGCAAGCTGGTGATCGCACCCAGGCGCGAGCATTCGCGCAAGCCCGACGAGGTGCACGAGCGCATCGAGCAGCTCTGCGACGGCCCCTATCTCGAGATGTTCGCACGGCGGAGCCGCCCGGGCTGGGACGGCTGGGGGATGCAGGCGGGGCTGTTCGACGACGGGCCCCGGCGCACGAGGCGGCGGCCGTCGCGCGAGCCGAAGGGCTAGCTCAGGCCGCGCTCGCGGGCGATCCGGTCATAGGCGGCGTTGATCGCCGCCAGCCGGCCATTGGCCTCCCGGATCCGCGCCTCCGACGCGCCCTGCGCCACCAGCCTGTCGGGATGGTGGTCGCGCACCAGCCGCCGCCAAGCCGCCTTGACCTCGGCATCGCCGGCCTGCCGCGCCAGGCCGAGCACGCGGTAGGGGTCGCCGTCGTCCGCCGGCGGCACCCGGGCCGCCGGCGCCACGCCGTAACGCGCCAGGACGGCCTCGAAGGGCGGTCCGTCGAGGCCGAAGATCGCCGCCAGCCGGGCGAGCCAGGCGATCTCGGCGCCATCGAGCTCGCCATCGGCCGCCGCCAGCACGAACAGCTGGTCCAGCAGCTCCTCCAGGATGCCCGGCTCGTAGGCGAAGATGGCCGCGAGCTGCCGGGCGTGCGGCTCGAAGCCCTCGGCCGTCTGCCTGGCCTCGTCGAAGATCGCCGCGATGCCGCCGACGTCCTCGTCGCGGATGTCGAACACCTCCTTGAAGGTGTCGACCTCGATCCGGCTGACCCTGCCGTCGGCCTTGGCCAGCTTGGCGGCCAGCACGATGGTGGCGGTGGCCGCGGCCACCCGGCGGGCGTCGGCGGGATCGGGGGCGGGATCGGGGGCCGGACCGGCAGCCCGATCGCCGGTCGGCGCGGCACCCCGCGCCAGCAGCTCGCGCAGCCAGCGCTCCAGCACATGTCCCGCGACGCCGCCCAGCAGGCCGCCGAGCGGCCCCGCCACCGCCAGCCCCGCCGCCACGCCCAGCACCATTCCCCAGATCGGCAATGCCCGGATCCCACCACCGATGCGCGCCGGAGCCGACCGGCCGCGCCAGCGCCATAGATGGTGCCGGACTGCCCGAAGCAAGCCTCCCGCCTCGATGTTTCACGTGAAACAATCGGCGGCCGGACATCTGGCCGGTAGGCTGGCGGCCGCTCGGGGGCTATAGCCGGATCCCGGGCGGAGGGAGACAGTCACCGATGAGCGGGCGCTGGCAATTCTGGATCGACCGCGGCGGCACCTTCACCGATGTCGTCGCCCGGGCGCCCGACGGCGGGCTGCGCGTCCACAAGCTGCTGTCGGAAAACCCCGAGCACTACCCCGACGCCGCCCTGCAGGGCATCCGCGACATCCTGCGGCTCGGTCGCGGCCAGCCGCTGCCCGAGGAGGCGATCGAGGCCGTCAAGATGGGCACCACGGTCGCCACCAACGCCCTCCTGGAGCGCAAGGGCGAGCGCACCGCGCTGGCGATCACCGGCGGGCTCGGCGATGCCCTGCGCATCGCCTACCAGAACCGCCCCGACATCTTCGCGCGCCACATCGTGCTGCCCGAGCAGCTCTACGAGCGGGTGGTCGAGATCGACGAGCGGCTGCGCGCCGACGGCACGGTCGACCGGCCGGTCGATCTCGACGCCGCCCGCCGCGATCTCCTGGCGGCCCGCGAGGCGGGCTTTCGCAGCCTCGCCATCGTGCTGATGCATGGCTGGCGCTTTCCCGCCCACGAGGAGGCGCTGGCGGCGCTGGCGCGCGAGATCGGCTTCGCCCAGGTGTCGGTGAGCCACCAGGTGTCGCCGCTGATGAAGCTCGTCGGCCGTGGCGACACCACGGTGGTCGACGCCTACCTGTCGCCGATCCTGCGCGCCTATGTCGACCGCGTGGCCGCCGCCACCGGCAGGGTGCGGCTGATGTTCATGCAGTCGAGCGGCGGGCTGGTCGACGCCCACCGCTTCCAGGGCAAGGACGCCATCCTCTCCGGCCCGGCCGGCGGCGTCGTGGGCGCGGTCAAGACCTCGCTGCTGGCCGGCTGCGACCGGATCGTCGGCTTCGACATGGGCGGGACCTCGACCGACGTCACCCACTATGCCGGAGCTTACGAGCGCGCCTTCGACACCGAGGTGGCGGGCGTGCGGGTGCGGGCGCCGATCATGAAGATCCACACCGTCGCGGCCGGCGGCGGCTCGATCATCGCCTTCGACGGCCAGCGCTTCCGCGTCGGGCCGGAAAGCGCCGGCGCCAATCCCGGACCGGCCTGCTACCGCCGCGGCGGCCCGCTCGCCGTCACCGACGCCAACCTGATGGTCGGCAAGGTGCTGCCGGAGCTGTTCCCGGCGGTGTTCGGCCCAGGGGCCGACCAGCGGCTGGACGGCGAGGCGGTGCGCGGCGCCTTCGAGGCGCTGGCGCGCGAGGTCGAGGCATCGACCGGCATCGAGCGCTCGGCCGAGCAGCTGGCGCATGGCTGCCTCGCCATCGCCAACGACAACATGGCCAACGCCATCAAGCGCATCTCCGTGCAGCGCGGCTACGACGTCACCCGCTACACGCTCTGCTGCTTCGGCGGCGCCGGCGCCCAGCACGCCTCCCAGGTGGCGGATCTCCTGGGCATCCGGCAGGTGCTGGTGCATCCGCTGGCCAGCGTGCTCTCGGCCTACGGCATCGGGCTCGCCGACATCCGCACCATCCGCCAGCAGGCGATCGAGACGGCGCTCGAGCAGGGCCTGGTCCCGCGGCTGCGCCGTGCCGCAGCCGAGCTGGAGGCCGAGGCGCGGGGCGAGCTGGCGGCCCAGCAGGTGGCGCCCGGGCTGATCGAGATCGAGGCTCGGGCGCATATCCGCTACGCTGGCACCGACACCTCGCTCGAGGTGGTGCTGGCGGAGCCCGAGGCGATGCGCCGGGCCTTCGAGGACGAGCACAAGGCCCGCTACGGCTTCGTCGTCGAGGGCCGGCCGCTGGTCGTCGAGCAGGTGATCGTCGAGGGCATCGGCCACATGGCCGAGGTCGCCGAGGAGGAGCGGCCGATCGTCCCGCGCGACCCCGGCGAGCCGCTGCAGCCCCTGCTGACCACCCGGCTGTTCACCGCCGAGGCGCCGCACGCGCCCGCCGAGCCGTTCGACGCCCCGGTCTACGCCCGCGACGCGCTGCGCCCGGGCGACAGCATCGCCGGCCCGGCGCTGGTCGCCGGCGCCACCACGACGGTGGTGGTCGAGCCCGGCTGGCGGTGCAGCGTCACGTCGCGCGACCATCTGCTGCTGGCTCGCGCCGTGGCGCTGCCGCGGGCCCTGGCCTTCGGCACCGACTGCGACCCGATCCTGCTCGAGATCTTCAACAACCTGTTCATGACCATCGCCGAGCAGATGGGCGTGACGCTGCAGAACACCGCGCATTCCGTGAACGTCAAGGAGCGGCTCGACTTCTCCTGCGCCGTGTTCGACCCCGAGGGTCGTCTGGTCGCCAACGCCCCGCACATGCCGGTGCACCTGGGCTCGATGGGCGAATCCGTCCGCACCATCCTGCGCTCCCGCCGCGGCGAGATGGGGCCGGGCGACGTCTATGCCCTCAACAATCCCTACAACGGCGGCACGCACCTGCCCGACGTCACCGTGGTCATGCCGGTGTTCGACGACGGCGGCAGGCTGCTGTTCGTCACCGCCAGCCGTGCCCACCACGCCGATATCGGCGGCACGACGCCGGGCTCGATGCCGCCCGACAGCAGCTCGATCGAGCAGGAAGGCGTGCTGTTCGACGACTTCCATCTGGTCGACGCCGGCCGGCTGCGCGAGGCCGAGCTGCTGGATCTGCTGCGCAGCGGACCCTATCCGGCGCGCAATCCGCAGCAGAACATCGCCGACCTGCAGGCCCAGATCGCTTCCTGCCGCAAGGGCGCCAACGAGCTCGAGGCGATGGTCCGGCAGTTCGGGCTCGCCACGGTCGACGCCTATATGGGCCACGTCCGCGCCAACGCCGCCGCCTGCGTCCGGCGGGTGATCGAGGGGCTGCGCTCGGGCAGCTTCGTCTATCCGCACGACAACGGCAGCGAGATCCATGTGCGGATCACCATCGACCACGCCGCCGGGCGCGCCCATGTCGACTTCACCGGCACCAGCCTGCAGCAGGCCTGGAACTTCAACGCGCCGGCGGCCGTCACCCGCGCCGCCGTGCTGTATGTTTTCCGGACCCTGGTCGACGACGACATCCCGATGAACGAGGGCTGCCTCGAGCCCGTCGACATCACGATCCCGGACGGCTCGATCCTCAAGCCGGTCTGGCCCGCCGCCGTCTGCGCCGGCAATGTCGAGACCAGCCAGTGGGTCACCGATTCGCTCTACGGCGCGCTGGGCGTGCTGGCGGCGGCCCAGGGGACGATGAACAACTTCACCTTCGGCAACGAGCGCTACCAGTACTACGAGACGATCTGCGGCGGCTCGGGCGCCGGCCCCGGCTTCGACGGCACCGGGGCGGTGCACACCCACATGACCAACTCGCGCCTGACCGATCCCGAGGTCCTGGAATGGCGCTATCCGGTGCTGCTGGAGTCGCACCGCGTCGATCGCGGCTCGGGCGGCCGGGGACGATGGCAGGGCGGCGACGGCACCACCCGGCGCGTCCGCTTCCTCGAGCCCATGGGTGCCGCATTGCTCTCCAACCACCGCCGCGTGCCGCCCTTCGGCCTGGCCGGCGGCGGCGACGGCAGGCTCGGCGCCCAATGGGTCGAGCATGCGGACGGTGGCCGGACGGAGCTCGGGGGTTGCGACCGGGCCGTGCTCGCCGCCGGCGAGGTGTTCGTCATCCGCACGCCGAGCGGCGGTGGCTACGGAGCGGCCGGCGAGCCCGATGCGGACACCGGCGCGTGACGGGCGCCGATCTTTCGCCCGGCCTGCTCGTGGAGGCGCCCGCCGCGCCGGAATGGGGCCGCGGCCAAGTGCAATCCGTGGTGGGCAGCAGGGTGACGGTCAATTTCGAGCATCGGGGCAAGGTGGTGCTCGACCTGCGCGCCGCCAGGCTGACGGCGGTCGATCCGGCCGCCCCCGACCGCAAGAAGATGTGAGGAGCGGCCCGCGCCGGAAATCGCGGACGCCGCCCGCGGGCACGGGCGGCGCCGGATTCACGGGCCGGGCCGGCGGTTTGCCGCCTGTGCCCGCCATTCCGGGGCGCCGGCTGGCCCGGATCCCCGGCGGTTCAACGGGAGGGGATCGTCTGTCCCTCGACTTCTCCTAATTGGAACATAAGCACGCGACATCTCGGTGCTGTCAACCAGGACCACACAATATGTTGTGGATAACTCACCTGTCGCGGGAACTGCGGCCCAGCTTACGGAGCAGCTCCTCCAGCTGGTCGGGGCGCGTGTAGCGCAGCGTCAGCGTGCCGCCGCGGCCGCTCGGCCGGATCGCGACGCGAAGGCCCAGCCGCGTCGACAGGTCCCGCTCGACCATGGCGAGATCGGGATCGGCGGGCAGGCGCGTCCGGCTGCCGGCGGCCTGCCGCGCCAGCGCCTCGGCCTGCCGGACGCTGAGCTGCTTGACGACGATCTGCAGGGCCAGCCGCTCCGGCTCGGCGGCACCGAGGATCGCGCGGGCATGGCCGGCGCTGAGGCTTCCGTCGCGTACCATGTTGCGGACCGCCTCCGGCAGGCCGAGCAGGCGCAGGGTGTTGGCGACATGGCTCCGGCTGCGGCCGAGCGCCCGGGCCACGTCCTCCTGCGTATGGCCGAACTCGCGGATCAGCCGCTGACAGGCCTCGGCCTCGTCCATCGCCGAGAGATCCTGGCGCTGCAGGTTCTCGATCAGCGCCAGCTCGAGCGCCGTGGCATCGCCCATCTCGCGCACGACCGCCGGCACCTCGTGCAGGCCGGCGCGCTGCGCCGCCCGCCAGCGCCGCTCGCCGGCGACGATCTCGTAGCCCGAGCCCTGCCGGTCGCCGGTCGCCGGCCGGACCAGCAGCGGCTGCAGGACGCCACGCTCGCGGATCGACTGCGCCAGCGTTTCCAGCTGCTCCTCGGGAAAGTCGCGGCGCGGCTGGAACGGCGACGGCACGAGCAGGTCGATCGGCAGCCGCTGCGCCACCGGTGCCTCGCCGCCTCCGAGGTCGCCCGGATGCCCGAGCAGCGCTGAGAGCCCCATGCCGAGCCCGCGTTTCCTGCCGCCGGCCACCGTCATCGCTCGATCTCCCGCTGGAGGCGCTGCGCGGACCGGCCGACGGACCGGCGGGCAGGATGGTGTCGGCTCATTCGGCCCGGCCGCCTTCCCGGCGCCCCCGCCGCAGGACCTCGCCGGCGAGATGGGCATAGGCGCGGGCACCCGGCGAGCGCAGATCGTAGAGCAGCACCGGCTTGCCGTGGCTGGGCGCTTCGGAGACCCGGACATTGCGCGGGATCACCGTGTCGTAGACGCGCTCGCCCATGAATCCGCGCACGTCGCTCGCCACCTGCTCGGAGAGGTTGTTGCGGCGGTCGTACATGGTGAGGACGATGCCGTCGACGCGCAGGATCGGATTGAGCGACTGGCGCACGCCCTCGATGGTCCGCAGCAGCTGGCTCAGGCCCTCGAGCGCGAAGAACTCGCACTGCAGCGGCACCAGCACCGCCTGCGCCGCGACCAGGGCGTTGACGGTCAGCAGGCCGAGCGACGGCGGACAGTCGACCAGCACGAGGTCGTAGGCCGTCCGGGACGGCGCCAAGGCATCGCGCAGGCGGTAGGACCGCCGGGCGTCGTCGACCATCTCGACCTCGGCGGCCGCGAGGTCGCTGCTCGCCGGAACCAGCTCCAGCCCCGGCACGGCCGTCGGCCGGATCGCGGCGGCCAGGGCGCCCCGGCCCTGGATCAGCTCGTAGGTGGTGACCCGCCGGTCCTGCGGCGGCACGCCGAGCCCGGTGCTGGCATTGCCTTGCGGATCGGCGTCGACGACCAGCACGCGCTGGCCGCTGGCCGCCAGGGCCGTGGCGAGGTTGATGGCGGTCGTGGTCTTGCCGACCCCGCCCTTCTGGTTGGCGATCGCCAGGATGCGGGCCGAGCGCGGCGGCGCCGGGGCTTCAGGCGCGGCCACGGGCCACCTCGCGCAGGACCAGGATGCTCGCCTCGGGATCGCTGAGGCTGGGCTGCGCCTCCGCGCCGATCCGCCAGTCCCGCCTGGCCTGCGCGAGCTCGGCCCCGGCACCCCGGCCCTTGGGAAACAGGCAGACGGTGGCGGGCGTGACGAACCGCTCCGCCATGCCGAGCAGGGCCGCCAGCGGCGCCAAGGCTCGGGCCGTCACGACGTCGGCGCGAAGCGCCGGCGCCGCCTCGATCCGGCAGGCATGCACGGTGACGCCGGCGCCGGTGGCGCGGGCGGCCTCGCGCAGGAAGGCGGCCTTGCGGCGATCGCTCTCGATCAGGTGCGGCTCCGGAGCGCCCATGATGGCCAGCACCAACCCCGGCAGGCCGGCGCCGCTGCCGAGATCGACCAGGCGCCGGGCGCCGCCGGGCCAGAACCGCCAGAGCTGGCCGCTGTCCAGCACGTGCCGCCGCCAGGGATCGGCCAGGGTCGAGGCACCGACGAGGTTGATGGTCGCCTGCCAGCGCGCGAGCAGGTCGAGATAGAGCGCCAGCCGCTCGATTGTTTCACGTGAAACATTCAAGAGCCCGCCCGTCTCCTCGGCCGTCAGCGGCCGCTCAGGCGGCGCGCGCATGCCGGTAGAGCAGCGTCAGGGCGGCGGGGCCGACACCGGGCAGGCGGGCGGCGGCGGCGAGGCTGCCCGGCCGCGCCCGGCTGAGTGCTGCCACCGCCTCGCCGGGCATGCCGGCGATCGCCGCATAGTCGAGCGCCTCCGGTAGCCGCAGGGCCTCGTGCCGCCGCAGCGTGGCGATCTCCGCCTCCTGCCGGCCGAGATAGCCGCGGTACCTCGCATCCGTCTCCAGCTGCCGGGCGACGTCGCCGCTCATCTCCCGGAGGTCGGGCCAGATGCCGGCGAGGCGAGCGCAATCGATGCCGGGCAGGCCCAGCAGGTCGAGGCCGCTGCGCCGCGAGCCATCGCGGGCCCGCTCGACGCCGAGCGCCGCGGCGGCATCGTGATCCAGCCGCCGCTCGGCCAAGAGCGCCCGCCAGCGGTCGAGCTCGGCCGCCTTGGCACGATAGGCCGCGAGGCGCTCCGCCCCGACGCAGCCGAGCCCGGCACCCCGCTCGGTGAGACGCCGGTCGGCATTGTCGGCTCTCAGGCTGAGGCGGTACTCGGCGCGCGAGGTCAGCATGCGGTAGGGCTCGCTGACGCCGGTGGTGACCAGGTCGTCGATCATCACGCCGACATAGGCATCGGCACGGCCGGGCAGGAACCGCTGCCCGGCCGTGCCGGCCGCCAACGCGGCATTGATGCCGGCGACGATGCCCTGCGCCGCCGCCTCCTCGTAGCCGGTGGTGCCGTTGATCTGGCCCGCCAGGAACAGGCCCGGGCAGCGCTCGACCTCGAGGCTCGCCCGCAGCTCGCGCGGATCGACATGGTCGTAGGCCACGGCATAGCCCGGCTGCAGCATCTCGGCACGCCCGAGGCCGGCGACGGAGCGCACCAGCTGCAACTGCACATCGGCTGGCAGGGAAGTCGAAATGCCGTTGGGGTAGATCGTCGGATCGTCCCGGCCCTCGGGCTCCAGGAAGATCTGGTGCCGCTCGCGCTCGGCGAACCGCACCACCTTGTCCTCGATCGATGGGCAGTAGCGCACGCCGGTGGCGGCGATCCGGCCGGCATACATCGGCGAGCGGTGCAGGTTGGCGCGGATCAGCTCGTGCGTCTGCCGGCCGGTATAGGCGATCCAGCAGCAGAGCTGGGCCTGCTCGATCCGGCCGGTCATGAACGACAGGGGCTCGGCGGGATCGTCGCCCGGCTGCTCCTCGAGGCCGCCATAGTCGATCGTCCGGCCGTCGAGCCGCGGCGGCGTGCCGGTCTTGAGCCGTGCCAGCCGGAGGCCCAGGCCCTCCAGCGCCAGCGACAGCCCGAGCGCGGCGCGATCGCCGACACGCCCGGCCGGCCAGGACTGCTCGCCCAGATGGATCTCGCCGCGCAGGAAGGTGCCGGTGGTCAGCACCACCGCCCCGGCGCGCCGGGACCCGCCGTCGGCGTCGACGATGCCCGCGGCCCGGACGCCGTCGCGCAGCAGGCCCACGGCCTCGCCCTCCACGATGGAGAGTCTGTCCTGGGCCTCGACCATCTCCCGCACCACGCGGGCGTAGCACTTGCGGTCGGCCTGCGCCCTCGGGCCGCGCACCGCCGCCCCCTTGCTGCGGTTCAGCACACGGAAATGCGTGCCGGCGCTGTCGATGGCGCGCGCCATCAGGCCGTCCAGGGCGTCGACCTCCCTGACGAGGTGGCCGCGCCCCAGCCCGCCGATGGCCGGGTTGCACGACATCGTGCCGATGGTGTCGCGCCGCTGTGTCAGCAGGACCGTGCGCGCGCCCATGCGGGCAGCGGCGGCAGCCGCCTCGACCCCGGCATGGCCGCCGCCCACCACGATGACATCGCAGCTGTTCATGGCGCCCTTGTGCGGTAGCCGCCCCTCGGGGTCAAGCGCCGGCCCGGCACCCCGATCGACCGTCGCGTCGCCATTGTTTCACGTGGAACATCGGCCTACTTGCCGATGCAGAACCGGGCGAAGATCCGATCGAGCACCTCCTCCCCCCCCACCCGGCCGGTGACGCGCCCGATCGCCTCGACCGCCAGCCTGAGCTCCTCGCCGAGCAGGGCCAGCTCCAGGTCCCGCCGGCCGGCGAGGAAGCGTTCCAGCGCCGCCGTGGCGTCCATGAGCGCCAGGCGGTGCCGCTCCCTGGTCACGGCAGCCGTCCCCTCGCCGGCGATCGCACGCAGCCGGCCCGCCACCTCGTCCAGCAGTGCCTCGATACCGGTGCCGGTGAGGGCCGAGATCGCCAGCGGCCCGCTCCCTGCCGGCCCGACGGCGAGGTCGGCCTTGCTGCGCACGACGAGCGAGCCGTCGTCCGGCTCGGGCACGGGCTCGCCCGGCGCGATCAACAGCAGCCGCAGGTCGGCCGTCGCCGCGCGCCGCCGGGCCCGCGCCACCCCCTCGGCCTCGACCGGATCGGTGGTGTCGCGCAGGCCCGCCGTGTCGAGCAGCACCACCGGCAGCCCGGCCAGCTCGATCGCCACCTCGATGACGTCGCGTGTCGTGCCGGGCACGGCCGTGACGATCGCGACATCGCGCCCGGCCAGCCGGTTGACCAGGGTCGACTTGCCGGCGTTGGGCGCCCCCGTCACCGCCACCACCAGCCCTTCGCGCAGCCGCTCGCCGGAACGCGCCGTCGCCACGGCCCGGGCCATCCCGTCACGCACGGCGGCGACGGAAGCCGCCAGCGAGTCGACGAGATCCGCCGGCAGGTCCTGGTCCGGGCCGAAGTCGATCTCGGCCTCCACGACCGCCAGCGCGTCCAGCAGCGCCGTCCTCCAGGACTCGCACCGGCGGCCGAGCTCGCCGTCGAGCTGGCGCATCGCCTGGCGCGCCTGGGCGCGGGAGGTGGCGTCGATCAGGTCGGCCACGGCCTCGACCTGGGTGAGATCGAGGCGGCCCGCCAGGAAGGACCGCCTGGTCAGCTCGCCCGGCAGCGCCGGCCTGACGCCCGGCGAGGCGAGGCAGGCCGACAGCAGGGCTGCCGCCACCGCCGACCCGCCATGATGCTGGATCTCCAGCAGGTCCTCGCCGGTGTAGCTGCCGGGTGCCGGAAACCAGATCACCAGCCCCCGGTCCACCACCTCGCCGCTCGCCGGCTCGGCGAGCCGGCGCAGCGACGCCAGGCGAGGCGGCGGCGGCTCCCGGCCGGTCAGCGCCCGGCAGACGGCGGCGGCACGCGGCCCGGAAACGCGCAGCACCCCGATGGCGGCCCGGCCCGCCGCCGTCGCCGGCGCCACGATGGTGTCAGCGTCCACCTTCGCCGGGCTTGGCCTTGCCCTTGCCGTGCATGCCGGTGGCGGCGGCCGCCAGCTGGCTCCACATCTGCTGCCACTGCTCGATGCCCTTGATCTGCAGCGGCACCCACTGCTCGACCAGCGTCGCCGTGTCGGTGGCGGCGATGGCGTCGACGAGCCGCCGCTCCATCGCCTCCACCACCTGCTTCTGCATGTGCGCCACGTCGGGAAGGCCCAGGAAGTGCCGGGCCTCCTCGGGCGTGCAGTCGACCTCGATGTTGATCTTCATGGCGGCACCCCGCTGGCCCTCTGCGCGCTGTCCCCCCAAGTATAGGAGCCTGCGCCGCCGGCGGACCAGCCGTGCCGGGAGCCGCGAGCGAGGAGACCCGTGATGGCCAACAGACTTGCCGGCGCCACCAGCCCCTACCTGCTGCAGCACGAGGACAACCCGGTGGATTGGCATCCCTGGGGCGGCGAGGCGCTGGCCGAGGCCCGCAGCCGCGACGTGCCGATCCTGCTCTCGATCGGCTACGCCGCCTGCCACTGGTGCCATGTCATGGCGCACGAGAGCTTCGAGAACGAGCGCATCGCGGCGCAGATGAACGCCGGCTTCGTCAACATCAAGGTCGACCGCGAGGAGCGGCCCGACATCGACACCATCTACATGCAGGCCCTGCACCTGCTGGGCCAGCAGGGCGGCTGGCCACTGACGATGTTCCTGACGCCGGACGGCGAGCCCTTCTGGGGCGGCACCTACTTCCCGCCCGAGCCGCGCTGGGGCAGGGCCGGCCTGCCGCAGGTGCTCGACCAGATCTCCCGGCTGTGGCGTCACGAGCGCCACAAGATCGAGGGCAACCGTGCCGCCCTCGGCGAGGCCATGCGCCGTCTCGCCAGCGCCAGCCCCGGCGAGCTGCCGGAGCCGGCCCTGGCGCAGGCCGTGGGTCGCGGGCTGGCAAAGGAGCTCGATCCCGTCAACGGCGGGCTCGGCGGCGCACCGAAGTTTCCGCAGGCACCCGCCATCGACCTGATCTGGCAGACGGCGCTGGCCACGGGCGACGACCGGCTGCGCCGGCGGGTCGAGCATGGCCTGGCGCGGATGTGCCAGGGCGGCATCTACGACCACCTGGGCGGCGGCCTCGCCCGCTACAGCGTCGACGAGCGCTGGCTGGTGCCGCATTTCGAGAAGATGCTCTACGACAACGCCCAGCTGCTGCGGCTGCTCGGCGAGGCCTGGGCCATCGATGGCGATCCGCTGTTCCAGGCCCGCGCCGTCGAGACCGTCGACTGGCTGCGCCGCGAGATGATGGTCGAGGACGGCTTCGCCTCCAGCCTCGATGCCGACAGCGAGGGCGAGGAGGGGCGCTTCTACGTCTGGTCCGCCGAGGAGATCGACCGCAAGCTGGGCGCCGATGCCGCGCTCTTCGGTCGGGCCTACGACGTCGAGCCCGGCGGCAACTGGGAAGGCCGCACCATCCTGAACCGGCTGCACGAGCCGGGCCTCGCCGGGGCCGAGGAGGAGGCCGTGCTGGCCCGTTGCCGGGCGAGGCTGCTCGAGGTCCGCAGCCGCCGCCCGCGACCGGGCCGCGACGACAAGGTGCTGGCGGACTGGAACGGCCTGATGATCGCGGCCCTGGCCGACGCCGCCTGGCGGTTCGGCCGGCCCGACTGGCTGGCGATGGCCGAGCGGGCCTTCGCCTGGATCGTCGCCCACCTGAGCGAAGGGGATCGGCTGCATCACAGCTGGCGGGACGGCAGGCGCCTGCCCCAGGCCTTCCTCGACGACTATGCCGCCATGGCGCTGGCGGCGATGCGGCTGTTCGAGCTGACGGCCGCACCGGCCCATCTCGACCATGCCCGGGCCTGGCTGGCCGTGCTCGACCGCCACTACGCCGATCCGGCCGGCGGCTACTTCTCCGTCGCCGACGACGCGGACGACCTGGTGGTGCGGCCCAAGACCGGCCAGGACGGACCGACACCGTCGGGCAACGCGCTGGCGCTGCAGGCGCTGGCCCGCCTCGCTGCCATCACCGGCGAGACGGGCCATGAACGTGCGGCCGAGGGCATCCTGTGCGCCTTCGCCGGCGAGATCCGCCGCATGCCGTCCGCCTTCGCCGGCCTGCTGGGAGGCGTGGCCCTGCTCGCCGAGCCGGTACAGCTGGTGATCGTCGGCGACCGCGGCTCCCGGGAGCTGCTCGATGCCGCTGCCTCGGCGCAGGTGACCAGCCTCGTCCTCGGCCGGATCGGCGAGGGCGAGGCGCTGCCCGCCGGCCACCCGGCCGCCGGCAAGGCGATGGTCGAGGGCAGGGCCACGGCCTATATCTGCGTCGGTCGCAGCTGCCTGCCTCCGATCATATCGGCGGAAAGGCTGCGGCGGGAGCTGGCCGGCATCGGCGGCAGGACAAGCGGGAAAGAAGGCGCATGAGCAGGCGTATCGTCGTCCGTCGCCACGGCGGCCCGGAAGCGCTCGAGATCGAATCCTTCGAGCCGGGACGGCCCGGACCCGGTGAGGTGCTGCTGAGGCAGACCGCCATCGGCCTCAACTTCATCGACACCTATTTTCGCACCGGCCTCTATCCGGCGCCGGCCGGACTGCCGTTCACGCCCGGCAACGAGGCCGCCGGCGTCGTCGAAGCCGTGGGCGACGGCGTGACCGATCTGAAGCCGGGCCAGCGCGTCGCCTATGCCGGCGCCCTCGGCGCCTATGCCGACCGCCGCCTCGTCCCGGCCCGCGCGCTGGTGCCGCTGCCCGACGGTGTCAGCGACGAGCAGGCCGCCGCCATGATGCTCAAGGGCATGACCGCGCAGTACCTGCTGCGCCAGACCTATGTCGTGAAGCCCGGCGACACCATCCTGTTCCACGCCGCCGCCGGCGGCGTCGGCCTGATCGCCTGCCAGTGGGCGAAGCTGCTGGGCGCCACGGTGATCGGCACCGTCGGCAGCGAGGACAAGGCCGAGCTGGCCCGGGCCCATGGCTGCGACCACGTCATCCTCTACAAGGACGAGGACCTGGCGGCACGGGTCGAGGAGATCACCGGCGGCAAGGGCGTGCCGGTGGTCTACGACGGCGTCGGCAAGGCCACCTTCATGGCCTCGCTCGACTGCCTGAAGCCGCGCGGCCTGATGGTGAGCTTCGGCAATGCCAGCGGTGCGGTCGACCCGATCAGCCCGGTGATCCTCAGCCAGAAGGGCTCGCTCTACCTCACCCGGCCGACGCTGTTCACCTACACCTCGACCCGCGACGAGCTGCTGGCCACCGCCGGCGATCTGCTCGACGTCGTCGGCAGCGGCAAGGTGAGGATCGAGATCCACCAGCGCTTCCCGCTGGCGCAGGCGGCCGACGCCCACCGGGCGCTGGAAGGCCGCGGCACCACCGGCTCCACCGTCCTGATACCCTAGGCCGGGGCGGGCCGGCGCAGCAGGAAGAGCAGACCGGCGGCCAGCGTCAGACCGAGCATCGCCAGCAGCGTCGGCCAGGGCGTGCCGTCGGACAGGACGGCCGACAGGCTGCCGGCGATCGCCGGCACCACCGACTGGGCGACGCCCAGCACCGAGGTGGCGGCACCGACGATGGCGCCGTGCGGCTGCAGCGCCAGTGTGGTGCCGTTGGAGATCATCAGGCCGAAGCAGAAGAAGAACCCGCCGAAGCCCAGCAGCGGCACCCAGGGCTGCTGCCAGCCCGCCGCCCAGGCGAGCAGGCTGCCGCCCAGGATGCCGAGGCAGAGCAGCAGCGCCCGCCGGATCAGCATGGTGAGCGGCACCGACCGGACCAGCCGGGCGTTCAGCAGGTTGCCGACCGCCGAGCAGACGGCGATGGCGGCGAAGACGGCGCCGAACCCGCCGGCGCTGAAGCCGTAGCCGGTCATGAAGATCGCCGACGCATTGGAGAGGTAGACCACCAGCGCCGACAGGGCGAGGGTGCCGATGCCGCCATAGACCAGCGAGTCCCGATTGCGCAGCACCACGCCCCAGGCCCGCAGCACGCGGCTCGGCCGGGTGGCCAGGGGATCGGGCAGCTTCAGGCTCTCGCCGACGAACAGCAGCGCCAGGACGAGCAGCATGCCGCCATAGGCGGCCAGGAAGACGAAGATCCACCGCCAGGACGATCCGGCCAGGATCACCGCCCCGATCGAGGGCGCCACGATGGGTGCCGTGATGAAGGCCGCCATGGCGAACGACATCACCCGCGCCATCTGCGGTCCCTGGAACAGGTCGCGGATGATCGCCCGGCCCAGCACCGGGCCCGCCCCGGCGCCCAGGCCCTGGACCAGCCGCATCGCCAGCAGGCTGTGGGCATCGGGTGCCACGACGCAGGCGAGGCTGCTGGCGATGAACAGCACGATCCCCACCATCATCACCGGCTTGCGGCCGAACCGGTCGGAGGCCGAGCCATAGACCGCCTGGCCGAAGGCGAAGCCTATGAAGAAGATCGGCACGGTGAGCTGCACCAGCGACACCGGCACGCCGAACTCCTCGGCGGTGACCGGGATGGCCGGCAGGTTGATGTCGATGGTCATGGCCGACATCGTCATCAGCCCGGCCATCAGCAGCACGAAGGCCGCGGTACCGGGTGCGAAGGTGCTCGACTTGGCCATCGGCATCGTTGTTCTGGCTCGGCCCTCGGGGAGTCGGCCGCCCCTCGCGGCGGCTGGAGAATCAGGCGTTCATCGAGCCCCAGAAATCGTCGTTGGTCTTGGCGTACTTCATCTTGTCGAGCAGGAACTCCATGGCGTCGATCGTGCCCATCGGGTTGAGGATGCGGCGCAGCACCCACATCCGCGACAGCGTCGCACGGTCGACCAGCAGCTCCTCCTTGCGGGTGCCGGACTTGTTGATGTCGATCGCCGGGAAGACGCGCTTGTCGGCCACGCGGCGGTCGAGCACGATCTCGGCGTTGCCGGTGCCCTTGAACTCCTCGAAGATCACCTCGTCCATGCGCGAGCCGGTGTCGATCAGCGCCGTCGCGATGATGGTGAGCGAGCCGCCGTCCTCGATGTTGCGGGCGGCACCGAAGAAGCGCTTCGGCCGCTGCAGGGCGTTGGCATCGACGCCGCCGGTCAGCACCTTGCCGGAGCTCGGAACCACCGTGTTGTAGGCGCGGGCGAGGCGGGTGATCGAATCCAGCAGGATCACCACGTCCTTGCCGTGCTCGACCAGCCTCTTGGCCTTCTCGATCACCATCTCGGCGACCTGCACGTGGCGGGTCGCCGGCTCGTCGAAGGTCGAGCTGACCACCTCGCCGCGCACCGTACGCTGCATGTCGGTCACCTCCTCGGGCCGCTCGTCGATGAGCAGCACGATGAGGAACACCTCGGGATGGTTGGCCATGATGGCATGGGCGATGTTCTGCATGAGCATCGTCTTGCCGGTGCGCGGCTGCGCCACGATCAGCGCCCGCTGCCCCTTGCCCAGGGGGGCCACGATCTCGATGATCCGGGTGCTGGCGTCCTTCTGCCCCAGGAACTCGAGGTTCAGCTTGCGGGTCGGGTAGTAGGGCGTGAGGTTGTCGAAATGCACCCGGTGGCGCGCCGTCTCCGGCACGTCGAAATTGATGGTGTTGGCGCGCAGCAGCGCGAAATAGCGCTCGCCCTCCTTGGGTGCCCGGACCTGGCCCTGCACGACATCGCCGGTGCGCAGGCCGAAGCGGCGGATCTGCGAGGGCGAGACGTAGATGTCGTCGGGACCCGCCACGTAGTTGACGTCGGGCGTGCGCAGGAAGCCGAAGCCGTCCTGCAGGATCTCGAGCACACCGTCGCCGGTGATCGGCACGTCGGTCTCTGCCAGGCGCTTCAGCACCGCGAAGACCAGGTCGCCCTTCTTCAGCGAGCTCGGCGCGTCGATGCCGAGATCCTCGGCCAGCTTCAGCAGCTCGGCCGGCGAGCGGCGCTTCAGCTCGGTGAGGTTGATCGAGGGCAGCGCCGGGCCGGGTGCCGCGTCCTGTCGCGACTGGGCGAAGTCGATCTCGGGCTGGACATCGGCCACGATGTCGGCGCGCATCGGCTCGGAGCGCGCCGGCTGCTCCTGGCGCGGCGCCTCGTTGCCGCGCTCGCCCCGTGGTCCCATGCGCTCGCCGCGCATCCGCGGTCGGCGGCGGCGCGGCGGGTAGCCGGTCGGCTGCCCCTCGGCGGCATCCGGCTCGACGGCGGGAAGGGGGGTGTCGGTAACGTCGCTCACGTCGTCGTTCGCTTTCGTCAAGGTGTCGAGGGGAAGGGCGGCTGCGGGAATCGCACGCGGCGGCTCAGAAGGGCTTGAGTACGGCGAGGAGCACGATGCCAATGAACAGCAGCGTCGGCACCTCGTTCAGGATCCGGTACCAGCGGGCATCGTGCGGCCGGCCGTCGCCGGCGAAGCGCCCCACGTCGCGCGCCAGGATGCCGTGGCAGGCGGCCATGCCCAGCATCAGCAGCAGCTTGCCGTGCAGCCATCCCTCCCGCCACTGTCCCTGCAGGGTGGCGAGCCATATCCCCAATCCCAGCGTCGCCAGCATCGCCGGCGTGGCGATGCCGCGCAGCAGGCGCCGCTCCATGACCTTGAAGGTCTCCGAGGCCTCGCCGCCCACCGCCGCTTGGCTGTGGTAGACTAGGAGCCGCGGCAGATACCACATGGCCGCCATCCAGGCGGCGAACGCCACGATGTGCAAAGCCTTGAGCCATGGCGCCCAATCGGTCAAACGGAACGTCCGCTTGCGGAGGGATGACGCATCGCTGAGGGAATGACCACGGTGCCTGCCGGTCCGGGCCCTGCCCAAAGGCCTCGGCTGCGACGACCACCCGACGGGGGTTCAGGCAGGAAGCGACCCTGAATGGACGCGCCTGTTCGTACCTATCTGGCGCAATCGCCGGGCAATTGCAAGTAGGCAGCCAATCTCGCCACCGCCGCCGGATCGGTCTGCGGCAGCACGCCGTGGCCGAGATTGAAGACGTGCGGCCGGCCGGCGGCGCCGTCCAGCACCTCGCGGACCTCCGCCAGCATGCCGTCGACGTCGCCCAGCAGCGCCACCGGGTCGAGATTGCCCTGCAGGCAGACGCCGGGCGGCAGGCTCGACGCCGCCCAGGCCATCGGCACCGCCGTATCGAGCCCCAGGGCGTGCGGCCGCACCGCCTCGGCATAGCGACGATAGCCGGGACCCGCACCGCGCGGGAAGCAGATCACCGGCACCCGCGGATGGAGCCGGCGCAGCTCGCCGACGATCCGCCGGGCCGGCTCGATGCACCAGGCCCGGAACTCGCCCGGCGGCAGCACGCCGGCCCAGCTGTCGAAGAGCTGCACCGCCTCGGCACCGGCGGCGATCTGCCGGTCGAGGAACACCAGCACCGCCTCGGTCAGCACGCCGATCAGCCGCTCGAACAGCGGCCGGTCGCGGCGGGCCAGGGCCCGCGCCTCGGCGAAGTCGCGCGAGCCGCCGCCCTCGACCAGGTAGGCGGCGAGCGTCCAGGGAGCGCCGGCGAAGCCGATCAGCGCGGTCTCGGGCGGCAGCGAGCCGCGCAGCCGGCGCACGGTCTCCAGCACCGGATCGAGCGAGGCGAGCCCACCGGCCGCCAGCCGGTCGACACCGGCGGCATCGCGCACCGGGTCGAGGCGCGGCCCCTCGCCCTCGACGAAGCGCAGGGCCGCTCCCAGAGCATGCGGCACCACCAGGATGTCGGAGAACAGGATCGCCGCATCGAAGCCGAAGCGGCGGATCGGCTGCAGCGTCACCTCCTCGGCCAGTGCCGGCGTGTAGCACAGCTCGAGGAAGCCGCCGACGCGCGCCCGGGCGGCGCGGTATTCCGGCAGGTAGCGCCCGGCCTGGCGCATCAGCCACACCGGCGGGCGCGGCGTGGCGCGGCCACCGAGTGCCGCGAGCAGGATCTTCTCGGAAGCCATGGCGAGGCTGGCCCTTGCGCGGGAGGCGCCCGGCCCCCTCTCTATCCATGACCTTGAGATCCATGAAGGGAATCGGTGGTAGTAGGACGGTGGATAGCGGGGATCGGCGCTTGTCCCCGAACCGTCCCACGATCGTCACGCGCCTGTCCAGCTCCGGGAAAACCGTCTCACCCGACGCGGACGGCACGCCCAAGCCGTTGATGCGGCTGGCCCAGCGGCGGATCCGACCGGTGGACAAGCCCGGGACCGTCCGGGCGGCGGGCTCTTGTGCCGCGCCGTGTCGCGAAATGTGCTAGCGTGCCGCCGAAGCGCTGGATCGGTCGGGGAGCGATGTTCGAAGCCGGGGTGCTGCCGGCGTTTTCCAGCATCTTCCCCCGGTCCGGCACCGATTCGTCCCCAGGGTTCGCCGCGACCGGCGGAGCCGGGGCATTCCTGGAGCGAGCCTCGCTTGCGGCTGCACGTCCACCTGATCTCGGATTCCACCGGCGAGACCGTGACGACCGTGGCGCGCGCCGCCGTATCGCAGTTCGACGACGTGGTGCCGGTCGAGCATGTCTGGTTCTTCGTGCAGACCCGCGCCCAGCTCGACCGCATCCTCGGCATCATCGAGGCGCTGCCGGGCATGGTGATCTACACCCTCGTCTCGCCCGAGCTGCGCCACATGCTGCACGAGCGCTGCCGGGCGGTGAGCATGCCCTGCGTGCCGGTGCTGGATCCGGTGATGAACGCGCTCACCAACCTCGTGGGGTCCGCCGGCCGGCCCAAGATCGGCCGGCAGCACGCCATGGACGATGGCTACTTCTCGCGCATCGCCGCCATGGACTTCGCCATGCGCCACGACGACGGCCAGTTCGCCGAGGAGCTGGACGAGGCCGACGTCGTGCTGGTGGGCGTGTCGCGTACCTCCAAGACCCCGACCTGCGTCTACCTCGCCAACCGCGGCATCCGCGCCGCCAACGTGCCGATCGTGCCCAACATGCCGCAGCTTCCCTACCTCGAGCGGCTGAAGCGGCCGCTGGTGGTGGGCCTGACGATCAACCCGGACGCGCTGGTGCAGATCCGCCAGAGCCGGCAGCGCATGCTGGGCCTGGGCGAGAGCGACGGCGGCCGGTTCGGCGGCGACTATGCCGAGATCGGCCGGGTGCGCGAGGAGCTGGTTCTGGCCCGCCGGCTGTTCGCGCGCAACAATTGGCCCGAGATCGACGTGACCAAACGCTCTGTTGAAGAAACTGCAGCTTCTATCTATCAGAGGTTGCAGACACGACAGCAGCCCGAATTGGGGGCCTTCGCCGGTGGATTGCCTGCGCCGCTGTGGGGTGAGCCGGGGAGCTGAAGAGGCCCGGCGCCGGTCGTCCACGGGTCCGCGATGATGGCGCTCTCGGGCGGCCGGAGCCTGTCCGGCTCCAGGCGCAGGCGGCGCGGCTTCGGCTGGATCCTGCTGCTGGCGGCGGCGCTGCTCGTCCTGCTGTTCCTCGTCGCCACCTCGGCCTACCAGCTGGCCGCCTCGCGCTTCGGCACCGAGACCCTGCGCCTGCGGCAGGACATGACGACCCTTCTCGAGCAGAACCGCCTGCTGACCGAGCGGGTGGCCTCGGCCGAGCAGCGCGGTGCGATGGCGGTGGCGCGCGCCGCCCAGGTCGAGCGCGACCGGCAGGCCGGCCTGCCCAAGGGCGATGCGGCGAGGCTGTTGCGGGCGGTCGAGGGCAAGCTCGCCGAGGGCGTGCCGGCGCAGCGGCTGGCCTTCGTGCTCGGGCACGCCGCACCGCAGCCGGCCTGCGACGACAAGATCGAGACCAAGCGCATCCAGCCGCGCACGCCCAGCAGCACCAGTGCCGCCGTCACCGCCACCTTCGCCGACAACAAGGTCACGGCCTCCGCGCAGGCCGCCTCCAGCCGCGCCGCCCCCGGCAGCCGCGACGATACCGGCTTCGACGCCGGCCAGCCGGTCGAGCTGCGGTTCACCAGCATCGGCGGCAAGATCGAGACCGCCCGCGGCCTCCTGCCGGTCGGTCATGCCTTCGTCTTCAACCAGCGCGAGCTGCGCTTCATCGCCAAGGCGGCCGACAGGGCGCCGGGAAGCATCGAGATCTCGCTGCAGACCTGCAGCTATCCCTGATCGCCGAGGCCGAGGCCGAGGTCGAGCTGGCGGCGGTCGGGGTCGGCCGAGGCCGCCGACACGCCGAGGCCGAGCAGCCGCACCGCCGCCGCCGGCGCCGCCGGCCGGTCGAGCAGGGCCATCGCCAGCTCGCGGATCTCGGCGGCGTCGGTCAGCGGGTGGACCAGCGTGATGCTGCGGGTGACGAGGCGGAAATCGGCGAGCTTGATCTTCAAGGTCAGCGTCCGGCCGGTGAAGCCGGCCTTGTGCAGCCGCTCGGCCAGGCTGTCGGCCAGCGGCAGCAGCTCGTCGGCGAGGCCGTCCCGTCCCCGCAGGTCCTGGGCGAAGGTCTCCTCGACGCTGAGCGAGCGGCGCCGGCGGTGCGGCTCGACCGGCCGCTCGTCGATCGCCCGCGCCATCCGCCAGTAATGGAGGCCGCTCCTCCCGAAGGCCCGCTGCAGCTCGGCCTCGGAGCGCGACTGCAGGTCGGCGCCGCTGGCGATGCCGAGCGAGCGCATCCGCGCCGCCGTGGCGGGGCCGACGCCGTGGAACCGCTCGATCGGCAGCCCGGCCAGGAAGGCCACGGCCTTCTCGGGCCGGATCACCGACAGCCCGTCGGGCTTGCGCAGGTCCGAGGCCAGCTTGGCCAGCAGCTTGTTGAAGGACACCCCCGCCGACGCCGTGAGCCCGGTCTCCTGCCGGATCCGCTGCTTGATCGCCCGGGCGATCTCCATGGCCGGCCCGTCCCCGCAGGCGGCGGTGACGTCGAGATAGGCCTCGTCCAGCGACAGCGGCTCGACCAGCGGGGTCCAGGCCAGGAACACCTCCCGGATCGTCCGGCTGGCGGCCCGGTAGGCGTCGAAGCGCGGCCGCACGAACAGCAGATCCGGGCACAGGCGCCGCGCCAGCACGCCCGGCATCGCCGAGCGCACGCCGAACCTGCGCGCCTCGTAGCTGGCGGTGAGCACCACGCCACGGCCGCCCGAGCCGCCGACGGCGACCGGCAGGCCGCGCAGCGACGGGTCGTCGCGCTGCTCCACCGAGGCGTAGAACGCGTCCATGTCGACATGGATGATCTTGCGCATCGTCCGGAACAGGCAGCGGCTCGCCGCGATGGCGGTGATCTTCCTGCAACGATCATGGCGCGCCGCGCCCGCCGCCGCCAGCCGTTGCGGTCCGGGGACTTGCCAGTCGGGAGGATGGGCACCTAGGATTCGGTCTACTGTTGCGGATGCCGGCCGCGGACCCGGTCGGATTGCCGGGCTCGGGAGCGGAGGAGCGGATGTCAACGGATCGGCGCGGTCGCCGCGTCATCGGAGGGGTGCTCGGCACCCTGGCGCTGTCGTCCCTGCTCGGCCAGCCCGTGCCGGCGCTGGGCGACACGCTGAACGAGGCGCTGGTGGCGGCCTATCTCGGCAATCCGGATCTGGATGCCGAGCGGGCGCGGCTGCGCGCCACCGACGAGCTGGTGCCGCAGGCCCTGTCGGGCTGGCGGCCGCAGGTCTCGATCGATTCCAGCTACCAGGTGCTGCGCGGCCAGAACAGCCAGGGCGACCTCGACGCCAACACCACCTCGAACGCCCTGTCGGTCCGCCAGAACGTCTATGCCGGCGGCGCCACCAGGGCGCAGACCAGCCGGGCCGAGAACCTGGTCAAGGCCGGCCGGGCCGACCTCGTCGCCAGGCAGCAGTCGGTGTTGCTGTCGGCGGTCAACGCCTACGCCTCGGCCTGGCGCGATCTCGCTGTGCTCGACCTCGCCCTCAGCAACGAGCGCGTGCTGCGCCGCCAGCTGCAGCAGACCCGCGACCAGTTCTCGGTCGGCGAGGTGGCGCGGACCGACGTCGCCCAGGCCGAGGCCGGCGTGTCGCGCGCCCAGTCCGACGTCGAGCAGGCCAAGGCCAACCTCGCCGCCTCCAACGCCTCGTTCAAGCAGGTGATCGGCCGCGAGCCGCGCCAGCTCGCCGACCCGGTGCGCCTGACCGAGCTGCCGGCGAGCCTCGAGGAGGCCCAGGCGATCGCGGAATCCAACCCGAACATCATCTCGGCGACCCACCAGCTGTTCGCCGCCCGCGACGATGTCGACGTCGCCTTCGCCAACCTGTTGCCCAGCCTCGATGTGGTGGGCGACATCGGCTACCAGGACGAGCCGCGCAACGGCGTCAACTACCAGCGCTCGGCCACCATCGGCGTGGCGCTGTCCGTGCCGCTCTACCAGGGCGGGGCGGAATATTCGCGGGTGCGGCAGAACCGCGAGGCCGTGCAGCAGCAGCGCAGCGTGCTGGAATCCGCCAACCGGGCGGTCCAGGCCAACGCCACCACCACCTGGGAGCAGCTCCAGGCGGCCTCGGCCGCCGTGCGGTCGTTCCGCGACGAGGTCCGCGCCAACCAGGTCGCCTTCGAGGGCGTGAACCAGGAGCAGCTCGTCGGCCTGCGCACCGTCATCGACGTGCTCGACGCCCAGCAGGACCTGTTCACCTCGCAGGTCAACCTGGTGCGGGCGCGGGCGATCGAGGTGCTGGCGAGCTACCAGCTGCGCGCCGCCACCGGCCAGCTCACCGTCCAGGATCTCGACCTGCCGGTAGCACCCTACGAGCCCGAGGGCTACTACACCCGCAACCGCAGCCGGCTGTTCGGCCTCGACGGCATGGGTTGATCCTCAGGCCTCCTGCCAGAGCCTGCCGCCGAGCACCACCGCCCGCAGCCGCAGCTTGCGCGCCGCCCGGCGGGTGGCGCCGGTGACGTCGACCAGGTCGAAGCCGCCCTCCACCACCTCCAGCACCGTGGCGTCGCCGGTGCTGCCGGTCGACAGGTCGCCGAGGTCGGGCCGGCCCAGGATGCGCGCCGGCTCGAAGGTGACGGCGCGGACGATGTCGGGCAGCGTCATGCCGACCTGCAGCAGCTTCGACATCGTCTCGAG
This sequence comes from Geminicoccus sp., assembly GCA_035326425.1. Lineage (GTDB taxonomy): Bacteria > Pseudomonadota > Alphaproteobacteria > Geminicoccales > Geminicoccaceae > CALKJU01. Next base: position 67,551 of record DAOLFG010000012.1, read on the forward strand.
GTTGTCGAAGGCCGGGCCGTCGATGCAGAGCGCGTGGACGTCCGAGCTGATGACGTCGGGCGCGAAGCCCTGCTCCAGCATGCGCTCGGCGACGGCGAAGCTGAACGAGCCCATGCCGTGGGCGACGTCGAACAGCACGCCGCGCTCCCGGGCCTTCCAGCAGGCGTCGCGGATGCGGCCGTCGCCGTGCAGCGGCGCGTTCGGCGCCGGCCGGAAGCAGTGGGTCAGGATGTCGCCGGGCCGCAGCACGTCGAGCACCTGGGCATAGGTCGGCGGCGGCCGGTCGATGTGGCACATCACCGGCAGCCCGGCCAGGTCGGCGGCCTCGATGGCGAGGTGCAGCGGGATCAGGCCGTTGGGGCCGCTGGTGTTGGCGCCGATCCGCACCTTGATGCCGCGCACGAGATCGGGGTTCTCGCGCGCCACCCGCGCGCAGACCGCCGGCTCCAGCAGGCGCAGATCCCAGGATTCGCCCACCATCACGTCGCGCGAGAAGCCGAAGATGCCGGCGAAGCCGATGTGCAGGTAGGCCAGGATGCGGGTCTCGCTGCGCGCCGCCACATGGTCGCGCAATCCGGCGAGGTTGCCGGCACCCGAGCTGCCGACGTCGAGCCAGGTCGTGGTCCCGGCCCGCCGCGCCAGCTTGTCCGGGTCGACGCCCAGCGAGGTGCCGCCCGGATAGACGTGGGCGTGGAAGTCGATCATGCCCGGCATCACGATGGCGCCGGCCATGTCGCGCATCTCCCTGGCCCGGGCGTTGAGCTGCGGGCCGACGGCGGCCACCCGGCCGTCGGCGAACGCCACGTCGGCGACGGCGTCGATCCCCTGTCCCGGATCGATCACCCGCGCGCCGCGCAGCAGCAGATCATAGCTCATCGGCCGGTCCCTCCCGATCGGTTCCGGGGCCATGGATAGGGGCGCTTCGCGGCGGGGAAAAGCCATTGCCTGGGGTTAGCGTTAACCACATGGCAAGACGCCGGTGGGATGCTGCGGCGAGAACGCGGAGCCATCCCTGGAGATCACCCATGGCCGCATCCCTGCGCCGTCTGCTGGCCGTTCCCGCCCTCGCGACCCTGGCCCTCCTGGGCCCCTCGGCCGAGGGCAGCACCCGCACCGGCAAGCTCACGGTCAACGCCACCGTCAGCAGCGCCTGCGCGCTCGATACCGCCACCATGGAGTTCGGCACCTACTACTCGGGTGCCGCGGTCAACCGCGATGCCGCCGGCTCCGTCGCCTACGTCAAGTGCTACAACACCGCGCTCACCCTCGAGCTCGACCTCGGCCAGAACGCCTCGGGCACCACCCGCAACATGAAGTCCGGCACCTCGCTGCTGCGCTACGAGCTCTACCAGGACAGCGCCCGCACCAAGGTGCTCTCGACCGGCGCCAACGCCCTGGCGCTGACCTCGGACGCCACCGGTGCCGCATCCGTGCCGATCTACGGCCGCATCCCGCTGGGCCAGGTCGTGACGCCGGGCGACTACAGCGACACCGTCGGCATCGTGCTCACCTTCTAGGCAGCATGTGCAGGGCCGGGCTCGCCAGCCCGGCCGGCCTCGCCTAGATTGGAGCCGCGCCAGGGAGCCAAGGCGGGCAGCATCCGTCCGGGAGCAGTCGGTTTGAACGCAGATCCGCCCATCGAGCTGTCGGTGCCTGTGGGCGACGAGCTGAAGACCACCACCTGCTACATGTGCGCCTGCCGCTGCGGCATCCAGGTGCATCTGCGCGACGGCGGCATCCGCTTCATCGAGGGCAACCGCCGCCACCCGGTCAACCGCGGCGTGATCTGCGGCAAGGGCTCGGCCGGCATCATGCAGCAGCACTCGCCGGCGAGGCTGCGCAAGCCGCTCCTGCGCATCGGCGAGCGCGGCTCGGGGCAGTTCAAGGAGATCGAGTGGGAGGAGGCGCTGGGCCTCGCCACCGACTGGCTGCGGCCGCTGCGTGAGACCGATCCGCGAAAGCTCGCCTTCTTCACCGGCCGCGACCAGAGCCAGGCCTTCACCGGCTTCTGGGCCGCCCAGTTCGGCACCTGCAACTACGCCGCCCACGGCGGCTTCTGCTCGGTCAACATGGCGGCCGGCGGCATGTACACCCTGGGCGGATCGTTCTGGGAGTTCGGCGAGCCGGACTGGGAGCGCTGCCGCTATCTCCTGATGTTCGGCGTCGCCGAGGACCACGACAGCAACCCGATCAAGCTCGGCCTGTCGAGGATCAAGGAACGCGGCGCCAAGTTCGTCTCGGTCAATCCGGTGCGCACCGGCTACTCGGCGATCGCCGACGAGTGGCTGGGCATCACCCCCGGCACCGACGGCCTGTTCGTCCTGGCGCTGGTCCACGAGCTGCTGCGCGCCGGCCGGGTCGATGTCGGCTACCTGCAGCGCTGGACCAATGCCGGCTGGCTGGTGATCGAGGACCCGGGTGCGGCCGACGACGGCCTGTTCGCCCGCGACGGCGACGGCAGGGTGCTGGTGCGCGACGCCGCCGACGGCCGGCTGAAGCCGGCCCTTTCCGGCGAGATCCTGCCAGTGCTCAAGGGCGAGGCCGTGCTGGCCGACGGCCGCAGGGCGCGGCCGGTCTTCGAGATCCTGGCGCGGCGCTATCTCGCGACCGAGCATGCGCCGGATGCTGTGGCCGAGCGCTGCGGCATCCCGGCCGCCACCATCCGCCGCGTCGCCGCCGAGCTGGCGGCCAACGCCTTCGACGATGCGCCGGAGCTGGAGCAGCCCTGGACCGACTGGACCGGACGGCGGCACCAGCGCATCGCCAGCCGGCCGGTGGCGATGCACGCCATGCGCGGCATCGCCGCCCACGCCAACGGCTTCCACACCTGCCGGGCGCTGCACCTGCTGCAGATCCTGCTGGGATCCATCGATGTGCCGGGCGGCTGGCGCTACAAGGTGCCGTTCCCGCGCACCATCCCGCCGGCACCCAAGCCCGCCGGCAAGCCGGAGCAGATGGCGCCCGGCCGGCCGCTCGCCGGCATGCCCTTGGGCTATCCGCACGGGCCGGACGACCTGCTGGTCGAGGCCGACGGCAGCCCGCGGCGCATCGACAAGGCGTTCTCCTGGGAGGCGCCGCTCGCCATCCACGGCATGATGCACACCGTCATCGGCAATGCCTGGCGGGGCGATCCCTACCCGATCGGCGTGCTGTTCATGTTCATGGCCAACATGGCCTGGAACTCGGCCATGGACACGGCCGAGACCATCCGCATGCTGACCGACCGCGACCCGGCGACCGGCGAGTACCGCATCCCCAAGATCATCTACGCCGACGCCTATCTCTCCGAGACCGTCGCCTATTCGGACCTCGTGCTGCCCGACACCACCTATCTTGAGCGCTGGGACGCCATCTCGCTGCTCGACCGGCCGATCGGCTCGCCCGAGGCCGTGCAGGACGCCATCCGCCAGCCGGTGGTGGCGCCCGACCGCGACGTCCGGCCGTTCCAGGACGTGCTGCTCGAGCTCGGCCACCGCCTGGGCCTGCCGGCCTTCACCGCGCCCGACGGCGGCCCGCGCTTCCCCGGCGGCTATGCCGACTACATCGTCAACCACGAGCGCAAGCCCGGCATCGGCTCGCTGGCCGGCTGGCGCGGTGCCGACGGCTCGCGGGTCGGCAAGGGGCCGGCCAATCCCGGCCAGCTCGACGCCTACATCGCCAATGGCTGCTTCTTCTCGCACGAGCTGCCGCACGAGCAGCACTGGATGAAGCACGTCAACCGCGACTATCTGCAGACCGCCAGGGAGATGGGCTTCATCGACGAGGTGGCGCCCGTCCACCTTCAGCTCTACAGCGAGCCGCTGCAGAAGTTCCGCCTGGCGGCGCGCGGCCATGGCAGGACGCGGCCGCCGGAGCTGCACCGCGAGCGCATCGAGCGCTATTTCGATCCGCTGCCCTTCTGGCACCCGGCCGTCGACACCGCCTCGGCCGAGGCGTTCCCGCTGCAGGCCATCACCCAGCGGCCGATGGCGATGTACCACAGCTGGGGCTCGCAGAACGCCTGGCTGCGGCAGATCCATGCCGACAACCGGCTCTACATGCACCGCGACACCGCGGCGGCGCTCGGCATCGTCGACGACGGCTGGGCCTGGATCACCAGCCGCCACGGCAGGGTCAAGGCGCAGGTCCGCCTGATGGCGGGCGTGGCGCCGGGCACCGTGTGGACCTGGAACGCCATCGGCAAGCGCCGCGGCGCCTGGGCGCTCGATCCCGAGGCACCCGAGGCGACGCGCGGCTTTCTGCTCAACCACCTGATCGACGAGCTGCTGCCGCCCGGCGTAGCCGGCCACCGCTACGCCAATGCCGATCCCGTCACCGGCCAGGCCGCCTGGTACGACCTGCGCGTCCGCGTCGAGCCCGCCGCCGAGGGCGAGGCGCTGAGCGAGCCGTCCTGGCCGGTGCTGCCCCGCCCGCCGGGCATCGGCGCCCCGCCGGCCGAGCTGCGCTACGGCGAGGATTTCCGCCCGGGCGACGCCGCCGCATGACCTCGCTGCCCGCGACCCCGAGCCCGCGCCGCCTCGGCCTCGTCATCGACCTCGACACCTGCGTCGGCTGCCAAGCCTGCGTCACCGGCTGCAAGGAGTGGAACACCGGCGGCTACCCTGCACCCCTGTCGGACATCGAGCCCTATGGCGCCGAGCCGCGCGGCGCCTGGCTCAACCGCGTCCACGGCTTCGAGGTCGAGCCCGAGGCCGGCGGCTGCGGCTCGGGCCGCACCGTGCATTTCCCGCGCTCCTGCCTGCACTGCGAGAACGCCGCCTGTGTCACCGTCTGCCCCACCGGCGCCTCCTACAAGCGCGCCGAGGACGGCATCGTGCTGGTGGACGAGAGCAAATGCATCGGCTGCGGCCTGTGCGCCTGGGCCTGCCCCTACGGCGCCCGCGAGCTCGACCCGCTGGCCGGTGTCATGAAGAAATGCACGCTGTGCATCGACCGCATCTACAACGAGGCGCTGCCGGAGGAGGACCGCGAGCCGGCCTGCGTGCGCGCCTGCCCGACCCGCGCCCGGCATTTCGGCGACCTCGCCGATCCCGGGAGCGACGTCTCGCGGCTGGTGGCGGCGCGCGGCGGCTTCGACCTCATGCCCGAGACCGGCTATCGCCCCACCAACAAGTATCTGCCGCCGCGGCCGAGCCGCGACGCCGCCGGCGAGCCGGCCACGGCGCTGCCCGACGCGCCGTCCGCCGGCGGCTTCCTCGGCTGGCTCGACCGTGTGCTGGGCGGCTGACCGCGACGATGCATCCGGCACCGTCGATCGTCGTCTTCACCGTCCTGTCCGGCGCCGGCTACGGCCTGCTGGCGCTGCTGGGCCTGGGCGCCCTGCTGGATGCCATGCCGGCCGCCCCCGCCACCGGCCTCGCCGGCCTCGGCCTCGGCCTCGCGCTCGCCACGGCCGGCCTCGTCTCCTCGACCTTCCACCTCGGCCATCCCGAGCGCGCCTGGCGGGCGCTCAGCCAATGGCGCTCGTCCTGGCTGTCGCGCGAGGGCGTGGCAGCACTCGCCACCTTCCTGCCGGCGGCGATGCTGGGCTGGCAGTGGCTGCGTGGCGGCGGGCCGGGCGCGCTCGCCGGCCTGCTGCTGGCGGCCTGCGCCGTCGCCACCGTCCTCTGCACCGCCATGATCTACGCCTCGCTGAAGCCGATCGCCCGCTGGCACTCGCCCTGGGTGCCGGCCTGCTATCTCGGCTTCGCGGCGCTCACCGGCGCGGCGGGCCTGTGGCTGGTGCTGGCCGCGACCTCGGCCCCCGGCAGGCTGCCGCCGCTGCTGGTGCTGCTGGCGGCGATCCTGGCCTGGGGCCTGAAGCTGCGCTACTGGCGGGTCACCGACGACGGCACCCAGGCCGATGCCGGCACCGCCACCGGCCTGGGCGGCCAGGGCCGCGTGCGGCTGGTCGAGCCACCGCATGTCGGCCGCAACTACATCCTGCGCGAGATGGGCTTCCAGGTCGCCCGCAGGCACGCTGCCAGGCTGCGCCGGCTGGCGCTGCTGCTGGGCGGCGCGCTGCCGGCGCTGGCCGGCCTGCTTGGCTTGCTCGTCGACGCCTCGGCGCTGCTGCCGCTGCTGGCGCTCGCCGCGGCACTGGTGGGGACGCTGGCCGAGCGCTGGCTGTTCTTCGCCGAGGCCCGGCACACCGTCATGCTGTATTACGGGGCCGAGCGGGCGTGACGTCCCTGCCCCGGTGCAGCAGCCGGCGCACCTCCAGCGCCCCCTTGGGGGCCAGCAGGTCGTCCGGCACCGCCAGCCTGCCGTTCTCGACCTCGATGCCGAGCACGGCGTGGGCCGCCACCAGCATCCGGCCGGCCGAGCCGGTGTACCAGCTCCAGCCGCCGCGGCCCTCGTAGCCGGGGCCGAAATAGATGTCGGCCGGCTGCTGGTGCGGCGGCAGGCCGTAGCGGTCGGTGCCGCCGTCGTGATAGCGGTCGACCGGCGAGATCCTGCCCCACACCTCGATGGCGCGGTCGCGATGCCGCGCCGCCAGGGCATGGTCGCCCGCGGCCGCGGCGCGTTGCGACAGCTCGACGAAGGCGTCGACCAGCCAGGAGGCGCCGTGGGTGTACTGGCCGCCGTTCTCGCGCACACCGGGCGGATAGTCGGCGATGCGGCCCGGATAGGGCTCGGAGTCCTCGCCGAACGCCGGCTCGACCAGCTGGATCAGGTTCGACCGCTCCAGCCGCTGCAGCGCCGCGTCCAGGGCATGCAGCGCCTGCTCGGGCTCGACCGCACCCGACAGTGCCGCCCAGGCCGGCATCAGCGCGTCCCAGATCGCCAGCTCGCTGCCGTCGTCCATGGTGGCGCGCAGGAAGCGGTCGCCGCGCCACATTTTCGCCAGCGCCGAGCGCAGGCTGCTGGCCTCGGCGTCCCAGCGCGTCGCCGAATCGGGATCGCGCTTCTCGGCCAGCGGCACGAAGTCGGCCAGGATGCCGTAGAGGAAGAAGCCGACCCAGACGCTCTCGCCGCGGCCTTCCCGCCCGACGAGGTCGAAGCCGTCGTTCCAGTCGCCCGCCCCCATCAGCGGGATGCCGTGGGTGCCGCGCTTGTCGAGCGCCAGCTCGATGGCACGCCGGCAATGCTCGTAGACCGTGGCGTCCTCGCGCGACGGCCGCGGCGAGATCAGCAGGCCGTCGCGGCCGGGCGGGATGGCCTCGCCCTCGAGGAAGGCGGTGCGCTCGTCGAGGATGGCGGCATCGCCGGTGGCGCGGATGTAGCGCGCCACGACATGCGGCAGCCACAAATGCGGGTCGGAGGCGTGGGTGCGCTCGCCGCGGCCGGTCCTGCCCTGCCAGGAGACGTGCCACCATTTCAGCACGTCGCCGCCGACGAACTGCTGGCCGGCGTGCAGCAGGATCTGCTGGCGCGCCAGCTCCGGCCATGTCGGCAGGAAGGCCATGACGTCCTGCAGCTGGTCGCGGAAGCCGAAGGCGCCGCTGCGCTGGCTCGGCCCGGCGCGGCCCCACAGCCGTGACGTCAGCGCCTGGTAGGGCAGCCAGTCGTTCACCAGCCGGTCGAAGGCCGGGAAGTTGGTCTCGACCCGCAGCACCGACAGCCGCTCCTCCCACCAGGCCCTGGCCTCCTCGATGGCGCGCAGGGCGGCCGGCGGGTCGCGGTAGGCCTCGGCCAGCTCGACCGAGCCGAAGCGCGTCGGCGTCTGGCCGATGACGAAGCTGACCAGCGCCTCGCCGCCGGGCTCGACCTCGAGGCTGCCGGCGAGTGCGGCGCAGCGCAGGCCGTCGTCGCGCCGGCCGGCGTCGGGGCCGCCGAACTGCACGAAGCAGGGATCGGAGAGGTCGCGCAGGTCGCCGCCGATGAAGCGCGACCGCATGGTCTCGTAGGCCTCGCAGTGCAGGCTCATCGCCAGGAACGCCCAGCCGCGGCGGAAATCGTTGCCGTGGCTGGCGAACAGCAGGGTCGAGCTCACCGGCTCGGGCGAGACCTCGATGCCGGTCCAGCGGGTGTCCTGCGGCAGCTCGGCCAGTGCCACCTGCGCATAGGGCACCACGCGCAGCCGCTTCCTGTCCTCGCCCAGGTTGCGGATGCGCAGCACCCGCACCTCGGCCGGCTTGTCCATCACCACGGCCGAGGTCAGCTCGAGCTCGAGGCTGCCACGGCTCATGCGGTAGACCACGCAGCCCCGGCCGAACACCACGTCGTAGCGCGCGTCCGGCCGGCGGTACGGGACGAAGGTCGGGCACTCGATCTCGCCGCTGTCGAGGTCGGCGACATAGACCAGCTGCGAGGGGATCTGGCTCGGCAGGGCGTCGAGGCCCGAGGGCGTCAGGCCGTTCTGCTGGGCGTTGCCGGCGAAGGAGAACATCTCGCCGTCATTGCCGACGATGGCGCCGTGGCCGAGCGGGCTCGCCATGACGTGGAACCACGGCCGGCCGGTGTGCGGCGTCAGCGCCAGCTCGGTGCCGTCCTCGCCGAAGACGAAGCCGGGCTCGGCGGCGATGGGCTTCCTCGGCTCCACCAGCTCGCGCCGGCGGGCCAGCACGTCCTTCAGCTCCGATGCCGGCGGCATCTTCCTGCCGGTGATCGAGGCGATCCAGCGGGCGGCGTCGTCGGTGCCGGGCGCCAGGCCGTCGACGAACAGCACCTCGACCTCGCCCGCCGCCGGCAGCTCGACGCCGACACGCAGCGCCGCCACGGGATCGAAGGCGTAGAGCAGACCCTCGTCGGCCGGGTCGCGCAGCCGGTGGGTGCGCAGCGCCAGCGGATCGCGCAGCGTGCCGTCGCCGATGAAGCAGGGCCGCGAATCCTCGTAGCCCAAGAGCTCGACGCCGTCGCCGGTGCGCACGGCGTGGAACGCCACCTCGTGCGACATGCGCTGGCGGCTGAGATGGTTCTCGGCGTCGCGCAGCAGGCGGTTCTGCGCCAGCACGGCACCGAGGCCGCGCACGAACCAGGTGCCGACATGCATGCCGTTGTAGGCCGGTGCCCGCTGGTAGGCACCGGCGGCGTGCATGGCCAGCTCCTGGTAGCTGGTCAGCTCGATCCGCCGCGTCCTGGCCTCGAGGTTGCGCAGCCGCAGCCGCCAGATCTCCACCGGCCGCGCGTCGCCGACCTCGACCGTGGCGACGGCGCGGATGCCGGCCACGGTGTTGACGATGCGCAGGCTGGTGGGACTGGTCTGCGACACCTCGTAGTCGGGGCCGGCGACGCGCAGCGGCTGCTGGCCCAGCGACCAGGGCCGGTTGTCGGCCTCGCGGAAGTAGAACAGCTTGCCGCGCAGCGACACCGGGTCGTCCGGCCGGCGGCTGAGGTCGATCTCGAAGTCGGGCCGCGCCCAGCTCAGCGCCCGCGAATAGCCGCGGCCGTCGCGATGCAGCTCGACGGTGTAGACGCCGTTGGCGACCGACAGCGGGCCGGGCGGCCGCAGCGTCGCCGGCCGGCGCTGGTGGTGGCGCCAGACATAGGCGCCGATCGGCAGCGTCAGCGCCGCGGCGATGCCGTAGCCGACCAGCAGCGTCGACACCGCCGGCAGCAGTGGCTGGCCGCCGGACGCCACGCGCTCGGCACCGGTCCACACCTGGTCCCATTCGGCGCCGCGCGGGATGTAGAACGGGATCAGCAAGGGCGCCCAGGTGGCGAAGCGGCGGATGCCCTCGGGAATGCCGCGGCTGCGGCTGGAATGGCCGAGCCAGCGGCCGAGCCGCTCGTCCAGCCGATCGCCGCCGACGAAGGACAGGTTCACCAGGGTGGCGACGCGCAGGCCCATGTGGTCGAACCAGATCAGCACCCGCAGCCAGTCGTAGGCGAGCAGGCCCAGGAAGACCTCGAGGCTCCACAGCCGGAACAGCTCGGGCGAGAGGCTCCAGCTCTGTGCCACCGCCACGGCGGTGCGGATGGCGCCGTCCTGGTTGTACCAGGTCGGGTCGGGCGCCATCTTCAGGAAGGAGTAGATGATCGGCGCCATCCACAGGCCCCAGCGCAGCACGCGGATCGCCTGCTCGACGAGGCCGGTCACACCGTCGGCGCTGAACAGGTTGCGCAACGGATCGAGCCGGCGCTCGAACAGGGCGGTCAGCAGCACGAGGTTGACGCTGAACAGCGGTGCAGCCAGCGACCAGTTGATGACGCCCGACAGCGACTCCCCGAACAGCAGTCGGGCGCCGCCGGTGGTGGCGCCGATGTCGATCGAGCCCCATTTGCTGAACAATGGATAGATGACGTAGGCCTGGGCCGGCTGGGCGACGGTGCCGTAGGCCATCAGCTTCTGGCCGATCACCGCGAGCTGGCCGGCATCGAGATACCAGGCGAGCGCCCCGCCGACGATGCCGCCGAGGCCGGCGCCCAGGGCATAGACCCGCCAGTCCTGCAGCCGGTGGCGCACGCCCTGCCGGATCGTCCAGACGTCGCGCGCGAGGTCGGTTCCGGCATAGCCGGCGGCACCGATCAGCAGGCCGACGAGGAAGCGCGTTTCGGGTGCGGCGTGCGGCAGGCCGTAGCCCAGGGCCCAGCCGACACCCACGCCCAGGATGACGCCGCTGACATAGGACCAGGGATTGCTGCCGTGGGCGCGCAGCCGGTCGAAGAACGGCGCGCTGCCGTCGAAGCTCTCCATGATGGTGCGCATCAGCGGGAACAGCACCGCACCCAGGAGGGCGCCGACCGGGATCGGCAGGGTCGCGGCCAACCACATCGCCGAGGGCAGGCCGGCGACGACGACCGCGACCTGGACCAGCGCCATGAACACGCCGGCATAGATCGCACCCTTGACCGCACCCGAGCGCCAGTGGCGGCTGCCGATCCGCCAGCTCGGCCGGCGGTTGCGGAAGGCGTCGAGCAGCACGCCGGTGACGAGGAAGGTTTGGCCCCACAGGCCGGCGAAGGCGAAGGCCGTGGCGGCCACCGCGATCGGGCGGGCGAGCCAGCCGCCGCCGGTCGAGCCGAAATCGGCGATCTGCGGCGTGGTGGCGGCCAGCACGGCGCAACCCAGGATCAGCGCGTGCATGCGCCATTCCTTGAGCCAGCGCCGGTCCATGACGTAGCCGATGCCGACCACCAGCACCTCGGTGAACAGCAGCAGCACCGCCGCCCGGCCGATGATGCGCCACAGCTCGAAGCCGATGTCGGCCTTGAGCACCAGCCTCCAGCCCAGCTCCTCGATGCGCGGCGTCGACCCCAGCAGCAGCAGCTGGTTGAACAGCAGGGGCAGCAGGAACAGGAAGATGCCGCCGCGATGCCAGATGTGCTCGCGCCAGCGCGCCATGCCCCAGATCACGGCGCCGATGTAGACGCCGCAGGCGGCGAGCCCGCCCAGCGGCGTCAGGCGCAGCAGCTCGTACCAGACATAGGGCACGCCCCACAGCCGCGCCGTCTGGTCGACCATGGCGGCGAGCAGGCCGACGACGATCCCGTCCTGCACCAGGTGCGCGACGCTCGGCAGCCGGCCGGTGAGGATCCGGCTCCACATCGCGACGGCGGCCACCGCGGCGGCGCCGGCCAGGACGCCCATGAGCGGGCCGCCGCCGTGGAAGGCGGCGAGCAGGACCGCCAGGAAGGCCAGCGTCCCGAGAAGGACCGTCGCCAGGGAGGCGGGTTCGTTGGCGCGGCCGGGAGCGGCCGCCGATGCGAGCGATGCGGACACGGAGGTACGGGACGCGGACAGTTTCGCCTCCTGAGCGCAAGTTGAATCATAGTGCGTCTATCTTTGATTGAACTGAGGCGCAACAACCCGAGTCCGCGCCAACGGCGCGGCGCCTAAGCCTGTTCCACGGGCTCGGGCCGAATTTTGAGCAGTGTGATCTGATGGCGCTGCCGGCGCAGCACCTCGAAGCGGAAGCCGTGGAAGGCGAAGCTCTGGCCGACCTCGGGGATGCGCCGGGCCTCGCTGATCAGCAGGCCGGCCACGGTCGAGGCGTCCTCGTCGGGCAGCTGCCAGTCGAACTGCCGGTTGAGGTCGCGCAGGGTCACGCGACCCTCGACCAGCACGCTGCCGTCGGGCTGCGGCCGGACCCCGCTGACCTCGACGTCCTTCTCGTCGCTGATGTCGCCGACGATCTCCTCGATGATGTCCTCGAGGGTGACGATGCCCTGCAGCGCGCCGTACTCGTCGACCACCACGGCGAGGTGCGCCCGGCGATGGCGGAAGGCGAGGAGCTGGTGGCGCAGCGAGGTGGTCTCGGGGATGAACCAGGGTGCGGCGGCGAGGTCGGCGATGCGCACCTCCGAGGCACCCCGGGGGCCGGCACGGAACACGGCGGCCAGGAGATCCTTGGCGTGCAGGATCCCCACGATGGTGTCCGGGTCGCCCCGCCAGATCGGGTAGCGGGTGAAGGGCTGCTCCTGGACGAAGCGCACCGCCTCCGCCGCCGGGGTGGCGACGTCGAGCGACACCATGTCCTTGCGGTGGGTCATGATCTCGCCGACCTCGACATCGTCGAGGTCGAGGATGCCGCCCAGCATGTCGGATTCGAGCTTGCGCATCGCACCCTGGCGGCGCGAGGCGCCGATCAGGCCGCGCAGCTCCTGGCCCGAATAGACCTCGATGTGGCTGGCCTCAGCGACGTCGAACAGCCCGAGGATCGCCCGCGAGGCGCGATTCAGCATCCAGTTGAGCGGAAAGCAGCACAGATAGAAGGCGTGCAGCGGCAGCGCCACCCACATCGACATCGGCTCGGGCTTGCGGATGGCGAAGGTCTTGGGGACCTGCTCGCCGACCACGATGTGCAGCGACGAGAACACCAGGAAGCCGACGACGAAGCTGATCGGGTGGAGCAGCGAGGGATCGATCCCGGCGGATGCCAGCACCGGCTCCAGCAGCGCCGCCACCGCCGGCTCGCCGAGCCAGCCCAGGCCCAGCGAGGCCATGGTGATGCCGAGCTGGCAGGCGGCGAGATAGGCCTCGAGGTCGTGCAGGATGCGCAGCGTCAGCCGCGCCCTGGCGCTGCCGGCCCCGGCCATGTCGGCGATGCGCGAGCCGCGGACCTTGACCAGGGCGAACTCGGCGGCGACGAAGAACGCATTGGCGGCCAGGAGCAGCACGATGCCGACGGCCGAGAGCATGACGCGATGGAACCCCGCTGGAGGCGTGCCGCGGCTGGAGCGGCTTTCGCCGCCACCACACCTAGCGCGGACCGGCCGGCATCGAAATAGCCGGCTTGGTGCCTCAGGCCGCCGGCGCGCGCATCAGCGGCCCGAGATCGACGGTGCCGTCGCGGCTGAACGGCAGCCGGCCGGACAGGCCCGAGCCGGTGAAGAGCTGGCCGGTCAGCCGGTAGCTCAGGCTCTGCCGGCCGGAGAGGCCGCCGACGCGGTTGATGAGGTCGGTGGTCTGGACATAGAGCCGCACCGGCACCACGGCCTCGCCGAGCCGCGGCAAGCTGAAGCGGGCGTCGCTGACGCCGGTGCCGAGCCGGCCGCCGTCGAGCGTCAGCTCGTAGCGCAGCCCGTCGACCTCGATCGCCGTCTCGTTCGGGTTGACGAAGCGCAGGTCCAGCTCGAGCGCCTGCTCCAGCAGGCCCAGCTGCACCGGCCGGATGTTGACCAGCGAGACCTCGGGCGAGGACATGCCCGTGAGGTTGGGCAGCGCGCAGGCGACCAGCGCCAGCGGCGAGAGCAGCAGCAGCCGGCGGCGCAGGGCGGGGCGCACGGGCGTCAGCGGGTGGGGACCGGAGTCTCGCCGCGATAGTCGTAGAAGCCGCGCTTGACCTTGCGGCCGAGCCAGCCGGCCTCGACATATTTCACCAGCAGCGGGCAGGGCCGGTACTTGCTGTCGGCGAGGCCGTCGTAGAGCACCTGCATGATGGCGAGGCAGGTGTCGAGGCCGATGAAGTCGGCGAGCTGCAGCGGCCCCATCGGGTGGTTGGCGCCGAGCCGCATGGCGGTGTCGATGCTCTCGACCGTGCCCACGCCCTCGTAGAGGGTGTAGACCGCCTCGTTGATCATCGGCATCAGCACGCGGTTGACGATGAAGGCCGGGAAGTCCTCGGCGGTGACGGCGGTCTTGCCGAGCTTCTCCGACAGCTTCTTGATCGCCTGGTAGGTCTCCTCCTCCGTGGCGATGCCGCGGATCAGCTCCACCAGCTTCATGACCGGCACCGGGTTCATGAAGTGCATGCCGATGAAGCGCTCGGGCCGGTCGGTCTTGGCCGCCAGCCGGGTGATCGAGATCGAGGAGGTGTTGGACGCCAGCACCGTATCGGGCCGCAGGCTCGGCAGCAGCGCCTCGAAGATGCCGTGCTTGATCTTCTCGTTCTCGGTCGCGGCCTCGATGACGAGGTCGCAGTCGGTGAACACCGAGTTGTCGGTGCCGGTGCGGATGCGGCCGAGTGCCGCCACCTTCTCGGCCTCGGTGAACTGGCCCTTGGAGATCTGGCGGTCCAGCAGCCCGCCGATCCGCGCCAGCGCCGATTCCAGCTGGGTCGGCGCCATGTCCATCATCGAGACGTCGATGCCGGCCACCGCCACCACCTGGGCGATCCCCGCCCCCATCTGCCCAGCCCCGATCACGCCGACCCGGCGGAACTCGGGAACCGGCGGATAGTCCTTCTGGGCGTAGACGGCCATGCTTCCGTGGCTCCCGCTGGTCAGGCCTTGGCCCGGCGGACCGCCTCGGTCAGCTCGGGCACGATCTTGAACAGGTCGCCGACGAGGCCGTAGTCGGCGACTTGGAAGATCGGCGCCTCCTCGTCCTTGTTCACGGCGACGATGACCTTGCTGTCCTTCATGCCGGCCAGGTGCTGGATGGCACCCGAGATGCCGACGGCGACGTAGAGATCCGGCGCCACCACCTTGCCGGTCTGGCCGACCTGGTAGTCGTTCGGCACGAAGCCGGCGTCGACGGCGGCGCGGCTGGCGCCGACGGCGGCACCCAGGACATCGGCCAGCGCCTCGATGATCCTGAAGTTCTCGCCCGAGCCCATGCCGCGGCCGCCCGAGACGACGATCCGGGCACTGGTCAGGTCCGGCCGCTCCGAGCGGCTGACCTCGCGGCCCCTGAACTCGGAAAGGCCGGCCGGTGCCGCGGCCGCCACGCTCACCACCTCGGCCGAGCCGCCCTCGGCCGCGGCCGGCGGGAACGCCGTCGTGCGCACGGTGAGCACCCGCCTGGCATCCAGGCTCCTCACCGTCGCCAGCGCGTTGCCGGCATAGATGTAGCGCTGGAAGGTGTCGGGCCCCAGCACATCGACGATGTCGCTGACCTGCGCGATGTCCAGCAGCGCCGCCACCCGCGGCATGACGTTCTTGCCGGTGGTGGTCGAGGCCGCGACCAGATGGTCGTAGGCGGGGGCCAGCCCGACGATCAGCGCCGCCAGATCCTCGGCCACCGGATCGGCCAGGATGTCGGCGTCGGCATGCAGGACCTTCGAGACCCCGGCGACCTTGGCGGCGGCCGCGGCGGCGCCGCCGCAGCCCTTGCCGGCCACCAGGACATGGAGGTCGCCGCCGAGCTTGGCGGCGGCGGTCACGGCATGCAGCGTCGCCTTGGCGAGCTCGGCATTGTCGTGCTGGGCGAGGACGAGCGCCGTCATCAGAGCACCTGCGCTTCCTGCTTGAGCTTTCCCACCAGCTCGTCGACCGAGCCGACCTTGACGCCGGCCTGACGCTTGGCCGGCTCCTCGACCTTCAGGTACTGCAGCCTGGGCGAGACATCGACGCCGAGCCCGTCGGGCTTCACCACGTCGATCGGCTTCTTCTTCGCCTTCATGATGTTGGGCAGGCTGGCGTAGCGCGGCTCGTTGAGCCGCAGATCGACCGTGATGATGGCCGGCAGCGGCAGGCTCAGCTGCTCGATGCCCTCGTCGACCTCGCGCGAGATCAGCGCCCGGTCGCCCTGGACTTCCAGCTTGGAGATGAAGGTGCCCTGGGCCCAGCCCAGCAGCGCCGCCAGCATCTGGCCGGTCTGGTTGCTGTCGTCGTCGATGGCCTGCTTGCCGAGGATGACGAGCCCCGGCTGCTCCTTGTCGACCAGCGCCTTCAGGATCTTGGCCACGGCCAGCGGCTGCACGTCGGCGGGTGCCTCGACATGGATGGCGCGGTCCGCGCCCATGGCGAGTGCCGTGCGCAGCGTCTCCTGCGCCTTGGCCTCGCCGATCGAGACGGCCACGACCTCGGTGGCAGTGCCCGCCTCCTTCAGCCGGATGGCCTGCTCGTTGGCGATCTCGTCGAACGGGTTCATGGACATCTTGACGTTCGCCGTATCGACGCCCGTTCCGTCCGACTTGACCCGGATCTTGACGTTGTAATCGACCACCCGCTTGACGGGTACGAGGACCTTCATCGACGTGACCTTAGTGCCCGTTTGCGCCCGGGGCATGAAATGCCCGGGCATCTTGGCCCGCTCGGGCCCCGCGGCCCGGATTGTGCAACGCACAAGACGCATAGGTGGCGGTCACGGCATTGTCAACGCGCTGGCCCGGCGGGCTCACCGGCTCGTGTCGGACTCAGCGGTTGGCACCCGGCACCCAGAGGACGTCGCCGGCACCCTGGTCGTTGAGCGCCCGCGACAGCACGAACAGGTGGTCGGACAGGCGGTTGAGGTAGCGGACGGCGGCGGGGTTGACCTCGTCGGCCTCGGCCAGCTCGACCGTCAGCCGCTCGGCGCGGCGGGTGACGGTGCGGGCCAGGTGCAGGAAGGCGGCCGCCGGCGTGCCGCCCGGCAGCACGAACGAGCGCAGCGGCTGCAGCCTCTCGTTCATGGCGTCGATCTCGCGCTCCAGCCGCAGCACCTGCGCCTCGTCGATGCGCAGGGCGCCCGTGGAGTCGGTGCCCGGCCGGCACAGGTCGGCGCCGAGGTCGAACAGATCGTTCTGGATGCGCATCAGCATGGCATCCGCCTCGCCGCTGGCATGCAGCCGGGCGAGCCCGATCGCGGCATTGGCCTCGTCGACGGTGCCGTAGGCCGCGACGCGGGCGTGGTGCTTGGGCACCCGGGCGCCATCGCCGAGCGAGGTCTGCCCGCGATCGCCGCCTTTGGTATAGATCCGGCTCAGCAGAACCAAGGCGCTAGCCCTGGGTCATGAACATCAGGCCCAGCAGGACCAGCGCCAGCAGCTGCAGGCCGACGCGGGCGCGCATCAGCGTGTTGCCGTAGCGCTCGTTGAACTCGCCGCCGCGGAAGAAGCCGACGAGGCCGGTGGCGAGCACGCCGGCCGTCGCCAGCATCGCCAGGATCAACAGGATGCCGAGGAAGCTCATCGGGCAGGTCCGATCGACGGGTCGACCCCGGATATGGCCATCGCCGGGCCGGCCGGCCAGTGGCGCTCAGCCGGCCGCGACACTGCGGCCGAGCCATGCCGCACCGCGCACGCCGGTGCTGTCGCCATGCACCGGCGGCAGCAGCCGGTTGGAGACCCGGTCCGAGAACACGTAGCGGCCCCAGCGCTGCGGCACGTTGCGGTAGAGCCGCTGCACGTTCGACATGCCGCCGGCCAGCACGATGACGTCGGGATCGAGCAGGTTGACGACGGTGGCGAGCGAGCGCGCCAGCCGGTCCTCGTAGCGGTTCATCGTCCAGTTGGCGTCGTGGTCGCCGGCATCGGCGCGCGCCACGATCTCGGCCGAGGGCAGGACCTCGCCCCATTGCCGGCGATGGTCCGCCGCCAACCCCGGCCCCGACAGCCAGGTCTCGATGCAGCCGTAGCGCCCGCAGTAGCAGGCGATGCCCGGCCGCTCGTCGTCGAGCGGCGTCGGCAGCGGGTTGTGGCCCCACTCGCCGCCGATGGCGTTGGCGCCGCTCACCACCCGGCCGCCCACCACCACGCCGCCGCCGACGCCGGTGCCGAGGATCACCGCGAACACCACCGGCGCGCCCTTGCCGGCGCCGTCGGTGGCCTCGGAGAGCGCGAGGCAGTTGGCGTCGTTGGCCAGCGCCACCGGCCGGCCGAGCCTGGCCGCGATGTCCCTGTCGAGCGGCTGGCCGTTGAGCCAGGTCGAGTTGGCGTTCTTGATCAGCCCGGTCGCCGGCGAGATGGCGCCCGGATGGCCGACGCCCACCGTGCCCCTGGCGCCCAGCTCCTGCTCGGCCTCGGCCACCAGCCCGGCGATGGCGTCGAGCGTGCCCTCGTAGGAGCCGCGCGGCGTCGGCCGCCGCCGGCGGAAGCGCTCCTGGCCCTGCCCGTCGAGCGCCACGACCTCGATCTTGGTGCCGCCGAGATCCACACCGATCGCGAGATCCATGCCCGTCCTCCCCGCTCCGCCGGCTTATAGGACGGGAGCCGCGACGATACGAGCGCATGGCCCATCCGGCCGCGCGGAGCCATGATGAGGCGGCAGGCGTTGCGGAGGACGGCCATGCAGTGGATCGTGAGCGGGCTGCTGGCCGTGGCCGGAGTCCTGGCGGCGCTGTTCGTGGCGCGCGATTCCGGCAACTTCCCCCTGGTTCAGGCGGCCGTGGCCATCATGCTGGTGGTGGTCGCCGTGGGGCTGGTGGTGATCTGGCGTCGCAGATCCTGACCGCGGCGCGCAGGATCGTCCGAGACAGGATTGGCGTCGTCGTCCATGAAGATGCGCTACATCATCGTCGCGCTGCTGCTGGCCGGTGCCGCCGCGGGCGGCTGGGCCTGGTGGCAGCAGCGGCAGGACCGGCTGCCGCCCGACATCGCCGCCGGCAACGGCCGGATCGAGGCCACCGAGGTCCAGATCGCCACGAGATATGCCGGCCGCGTCGCCGAGGTGCTGGTGCGCGAGGGCGACCTGGTCGAGGCGGGCCAGGTGCTGGCGCGCATGGACACGCGCGAGCTGCGGGCCAGCCTCGCCCGCGCCGAGGCCGAGATCGCCCAGGCCGAGCGCAACGTGGCGCAGGCCAGGGCCGCCATCGCCCAGCGGCGGAGCGAGCTGCGCCTCGCCGAGCAGGAGCTGGGCCGGGCGACCTTCCTGCTGCAGAAGGGCCACGGTACCAAGGAGATCGCCGACCAGCGCCGCAACGCGCGCGACACCGCCGCGGCCGGGCTCGAGGCGGCCGAGGCCTATCTCGCCGCCACCGAGCGCAGCGTCGACGCCGCCGAGGCCGCGGCCGAGGTCATCCGCACCCAGATCGAGGACGGCACGCTCACCGCACCCCGGCTCGGGCGGATCCAGTACCGGCTGGCCGAGCCCGGCGAGGTGCTGGCCGGCGGCGGCAGGGTTCTGACGCTGCTCGACCTCACCGACGTCTTCATGACGATCTTCCTGCCGACGGCCGAGGCCGGCCGCGTGGCGATCGGCGCCGAGGCGCGCATCGTGCTCGACGCCCTGCCGGAATACGCCGTGCCGGCCAGGGTCACCTTCGTGGCCTCGCAGGCGCAGTTCACGCCACGCGAGGTCGAGACCCGCACCGAGCGCGAGAAGCTGATGTTCCGCGTCAAGGTCACGATCGACCCGGATCTGCTGAGGGCCTACATCGACCGCGTGTCGGTGGGCCTGCCCGGCGAGGCCTTCGTCCGGCTCGCCGGCGGCGGGCCCTGGCCCGATTCCGTGGCGGCGAGGCAGCTGGCGGCGCCGCCCCGGTGAGCGGCGGGATCCGGTGAGCGGCGGGTCCGCGCCGGTCGCACGGCTCGTCGGGGTCGGCCACCGCTACGGCAGGACGGTGGCGCTCGACGACGTCTCGGTCGAGCTGCCGGCTGGCGGGATGGTGGGCTTCCTCGGGCCCGACGGCGTCGGCAAGTCGACGCTGCTGGGCCTGGTCGCCGGGGCGCGCCGGATCCAGGACGGCGGCGTCGAGGTGCTGGGCGGCGACATGGCGAGCGCGCGCCACCGCCGCGCGGTCTGCCCGCGCATCGCCTACATGCCGCAAGGGCTCGGCCGGAACCTCTACATGGACCTGACGGTCGCCGAGAATCTGCACTTCTTCGGCCGGCTGTTCGGGCAGGCTGGCGAGGAGCGCCGGCGGCGGATCGCCGACCTGTTGCGCAGCACCGGCCTCGATCCCTTCCCCGACCGGCCGGCCGGCAAGCTCTCCGGCGGCATGAAGCAGAAGCTGGGCCTTTGCTGCGCCCTGATCCACGACCCGGACCTCCTGATCCTCGACGAGCCCACCACCGGCGTCGATCCGCTGTCGCGCCGGCAGTTCTGGGAGCTGATCGAGCGCATCCGCCGGCAGCGGCCCGGCATGAGCGTGCTGGTGGCGACGGCCTACATGGACGAGGCGCTGCGCTTCGACCGGCTCGTCGCCATGAATGCCGGCCGCATCCTGGCCATCGGCACGCCGCCCGAGATCATGGCGCGGGCCGGCGTCGGCTCGCTGGAGGAGGCCTTCGTCGCCCTGCTGCCCGAGGCGCAGCGCGCCGGCCATCACGCCGTCGAGATCCCGCCCCGGCCGCCGGCCGAGGGCGAGCCCGCCATCGTCGCCAGCGGGCTGACCTGTCGGTTCGGCGAGTTCGTCGCCGTCGACCATGTCAGCTTCGAGATCGAGGCCGGCGAGATCTTCGGCTTCCTCGGCTCGAACGGCTGCGGCAAGACCACGACGATGAAGATGCTGACCGGCCTCCTGCCGGCCAGCGAGGGCGAGGCCCGGCTGTTCGGCCGGGCGGTCGATGCCCAGGACATCGAGACCCGGCGCGACGTCGGCTACATGTCGCAGTCGTTCTCGCTCTATGCCGAGCTGACCGTGCGGCAGAACCTCGAGCTGCACGCCCGGCTGTTCCACCTGCCGGCCGACCGCGTGGCGCCGCGCGTCGCGGAGATGCTCGGGCACTTCGACCTCGCCGGCGACGCCGACGCGCTGGCCGACGACCTGCCGCTGGGCGTCCGGCAGCGCCTGTCGCTGGCGGTGGCGGTGATCCACGAGCCGCGCATGCTGATCCTCGACGAGCCGACCTCGGGCGTCGACCCGGTGGCGCGCGACCGCTTCTGGGAGCTGCTGATCGACCTGTCGCGGCGCCAGCGGGTGACGATCTTCATCTCCACCCATTTCATGAACGAGGCCGAGCGCTGCGATCGCATCTCGCTGATGCATGCCGGCCGGGTCCTGGCCATCGGCACGCCGGCGGAGCTGACGCGCAGCCGCGGCGCCGCCAGCCTCGAGGAGGCCTTCGTCGGCTACCTCGAGGATGCGGTCGGGCCGGCCCCGGCCGCCGGGGCGACGCCGGTCGCGGCCGGCGCCGAGGCGGCGGTGCCGCCGAGCCATTCCGGCTTCAGCCCGCGCCGGCTCTGGGCCTATGCGCTGCGCGAATCGATGGAGCTGGTGCGCGACCCGGTCCGCCTCGCCTTCGCGCTCGCCGGCACCGTGCTGCTGATGCTGGTCTTCGGCTACGGCATCACCTTCGACGTCGAGAGCCTGCGCTATGCCGCGCTCGACAACGACCGCACGCCGGAGAGCCGGGCCTACCTCGAGGACTTCGCCGGCTCGCGCTATTTCCTGACCCGGCCACCGCTGGGCCGGCCCGACCAGATCGACCGCGGCCTGCAGGGTGGCGAGATCGGCTTCGCCATCGTCGTCCCGCCCGGCTTCGGCCGCGACCTCGTGCAGGGCCGCCGGCCCGAGGTCGCGGTCTGGATCGACGGCGCCATGCCCTTCCGGGCCGAGACGATCCACGGCTATGTCGAGGGCGTGCACCAGCGGCATCTCGAGGAGCTGGCGCGGCAGGCCGGGGTCGATCCCGCCGCCCAGCCGGCCACGATCGAGCCGCGCTACCTCTACAACCAGAACTTCGAGAGCATCTATGCGATGGTGCCGGTCACCATCGGCCTGCTGCTGATCTTCATCCCGGCGGTGCTGACCGCCCTCTCGGTGGTGCGCGAGAAGGAGCTGGGCTCGATCGCCAACCTCTACGTCACCCCTGTGAGCCGCACCGAGTTCCTGCTCGGCAAGCAGCTGCCTTATGTCGCCATCGGCATGCTGAACTTCCTCGTGATGACCCTGATGGCGGTGCTGGTGTTCGGCGTTCCGGTCAAGGGCGACGGCTTGGCGCTGGCGCTGGGGGCGCTGCTCTATGTCGTCGCCACAACCGGCATCGGCCTGCTGATGTCGGCCTTCACCCGCACCCAGATCGCCGCGCTGTTCGGCACCGCCATCGCCACCATGCTGCCGGCGACGCAGTTCTCCGGGATGATGCAGCCGGTCTCCAGCCTGACGGGTGCGGCGGCGGTGATCGGCCACACCTTTCCGGCATCCCACTTCCTGACCATCAGCACCGGCGTGTTCACCAAGGCGCTGGGCTTCGCCGATCTCGCGATACCGCTGCTGGCGCTGGCCGCCACCGCTCCGCTGGTCACGGCCCTCGGCGTGCTGCTGCTGCGCAAGCAGGAGCGCTGAGCGGTGCGCAGCCTCGCCAACATCTACCGGCTGGGGGTGAAGGAGCTCTACAGCCTCGGGCGCGACACCGTGATGCTGGTGCTGATCGCCTGGTCTTTCTCCTTCCAGGTCTACACTGCGGCACAGGGCATCTCGCACGACCTGCACAACGCCTCGATCGCCATCGTCGACGAGGACCGCTCGCAGCTCTCGACGCGCATCCGCCAGGGCTTCCTGCCGCCCTTCTTCGACACGCCCGAGCTGATCGACTTCGCGGCGGTGGACGCCGGCATGGACACCGGCCGCTACTCCTTCGCCGTCGTCGTCCCGCCGGGCTTCGAGGCCGACGTGCTGGCCGGCCGCCAGCCCGAGATCCAGGTCGCCATCGACGCCACCCGGATGATGCAGGCCGGCATCGGCGACGGCTACATCCGCCGGATCCTGGCGCAGGAGGTCGCCACCTTCTTCGGGCGCGGTGCCGAGGCCATGGAGACGGCGATCGGCCTGCGCACCCGCTACGCCTTCAACCCCAACCTGACGAGCGGCTGGTTCACCAGCGTCATGGAGATCATCAACAACGTCACGATGCTCTCCATCCTGCTGAGCGGTGCCGCCCTGATCCGCGAGCGCGAGCACGGCACCATCGAGCATCTGCTGGTGATGCCGGTGACACCGCTCGAGATCATGATGGCGAAGGTCTGGGCCAACGGCCTCGTCGTGCTGGCGGCCGTCGGCCTGTCGATGTGGCTGGTCGTGCAGACGCTGCTGCAGGTGCCGATCGCCGGATCGCTGCCGCTCTTTCTCGCCGGAACGGCGCTCTATCTGTTCTTCGGCACGGGTCTCGGCATCTATCTCGCGACCCTGGCGCGCTCGCTGCCGCAGTTCGGCCTGCTGTTCATCATGGTGATCCTGCCGATGAACCTGCTCTCCGGCGGCTCGACGCCGACCGAGAGCCAGCCCGAATGGCTGCAGATCGCGATGCAGGCCGTGCCGTCGACGCACTTCGTCGCCTTCAGCCAAGCCATCCTCTATCGCGGCGCCGGCCTCGACATCGTCTGGCCGCGCTTCCTGGTCGTGGCCGGCATCGGCGGCCTGTTCATGGTGCTGACGCTGGTGCGCTTCCGCGCCAGCATCGCCGCCATGCGGAGCTGAAGCCCAAAGGGCCTACGGCAGCGGGTGGAGCTTCACCGTCACCCGCCGCGAGCTGTCGTTCTCGACATAGTCGTGCCTGATCGACAGGCTGCGGCCCATGCTCTGGCGCAGCCAGTCGGCGACGCGCTCCATGCGGCGGTCGGCGATCCAGCGATTGTAGGCATGGCCGTCCTTTTCGCCGCCGTTGCGCAGCGCCTCGGCCGACACCGCCCCCTCGAGCACCGCCTCGTAGGTCCGGTGCGGCTCGAGGCCGCCCACCAGCGCCTTCAGCTCACTGCCGGCGCCCTTGGGGAAATAGCTGCTGTTGACGTCGAAGGTGATGGCGAGCGTCGGATCGGCCGGCCCGGCCTGCGCCGCCTGCTCGACCCGTGCCACCACCTCGGGAGCCTGCTCGGTCGCGGCCGCCAGCGCCGCATCGGCCGCCTGCACTTCCGGCGGCATCACCTCCGGCGAGCCCGCGGCCCCGGACGGGCCGGCACCGG
>DAOLFG010000012.1:91434-104023 GCA_035326425.1 Geminicoccus sp.
ACTTCCGGCGGCATCACCTCCGGCGAGCCCGCGGCCCCGGACGGGCCGGCACCGGTGAGCTGCGGCTCGCCGGTCTCGTGCGAAACAGTCCCGGCGAGCTGCGGCTCGCCGGCCTCGTGCGGAACAGTCCCGGCGAGCTGTGGCTCGCCGGCCTCGGGCGCCGCCGCATCGACGGCAGCCGCGACGGGCAGCGGCTCGTCGACGTCCTCGGATGCCTGCAGCGCCTGCGGCAGCGCCTCGGCCTCGACCACGGCCATCCGCTCGGGGGCGGCCTCGGCGGGTGGCTGCGCCGGTTGCGCGGCGTCGGCCGTGACCGGCGTCCGGTCGCCGGTGGCCGGCGTGCCGTCGGCTGCGATCGGCTGGCTGTCGCAATCGTCGCCCTCGGCCAGCCGGAACACCCACAAGGTGACGCGCGGCTCGCGCACCGCGAACTGCCAGTCCCAGACGCTGGCGATCGAGCCGGCCGGCAGGCCGCGGCCGGTCAGGGCCGCCTGGACGCGATCGGCGCGCGCGCGGGCCAGCCGGTGCGCCGCCAGCGTCTCGCCGTCGCTGCCGGGACCGGGCTCGACATGGCCCACCGCCTGGGCGGTCAGGAAGCAGTCGGTGGCCAGCTCCTCGACCAGGCCGGCCAGCGCCTGGCGCTCGGTCGCCTCGGGCTCGTCCTTGCCCAGCGGAAAGCGGATGGTGTGGATCGTCACCTGCGCGATCCGGCCGTCCTTCAGGACCAGCGGCGTCGGCGCCAGCAGCAGGCCCTCGTCGGCTGCGGCCGCCAGCGGCGTCGACAGCAGGGCGGCAGCGATGGTGAAGGCGAACGACAGACGGCTCGGCATGCGACGGTACCTCTACCCGGAAGCGAATTTCTTATCAGAAATTCGCGCTGTTGGGCAAGGCTGGCGCCGCGCAAACGAAAAGCCCGCGCGAAGCGCGGGCTCGACCGTCGACGACAGGGAACGGGCGGGCCGATCCCGGCGTCACTTGATCTTGGCTTCCTTGAACTCGACGTGCTTGCGCACCTTCGGGTCGTACTTCCTCAGCGACAGCTTCTCGGTCGTGGTGCGGGGATTCTTCTTGGTGGTGTAGAAGAACCCGGTGCCGGCGCTGCTGACCAGCTTGATGAGGACGGTGGTGGGCTTGGCCATGACGGTGCCGTTCCTGGACACGAGAATCGTGAGGTGCCGCGGAACATAGGCAGCCGCCGCCGGCTGTCAAGCGCGGCGGCGAGGCCTCCCTGCCTCAGTGCGACGAGGCCAGCTTGAGGCCGACGATGCCCGCGACGATCAGCCCGATGCAGGCCAGCCGCGCGGCGCTCGCCTCCTCGCCGAACAGCAGGATGCCGAGCACGGCCGTGCCGGCGGCGCCGATCCCGGTCCAGATCGCGTAGGCGGTGCCGATGGGCAGCGACTTCAGCGAGAGGCCGAGCAGGCCGAGGCTGGCGGCCATGCTGGCCAGGGTGAGCACGGTCGGAATCGGGCGGGTGAAGCCGGCGGTGTATTTCAGGCCGACGGCCCAGCCGATCTCGAGCACGCCTGCGAGAAACAGGGTGAACCAAGCCATCACAGACTTTCCGAGGTCCGTGGCAGGGCCGTCCCCACCGATGTCGGGATGCGGCCGTGGTCGTCCAGGCCGTGCCATGCATATGGACAGGGCAGCCGCCGACTCAAGGCCTGCGGGACGGACGTCAGCGCCGCCTGCTCCTCGGCGGTCCCGCCCGCCGTCCCGGCCTGCCCCTGGTCTTGCCGGAATCCTTCCGCCACGCCGCCCGCGCCAGCTCGGCGCCCGGTGCGCGCTCGTGCTCCTCCAGCCGGAACGACAGCTGGCCGGTGACCGGCTCGGCCTCGGCCAGCTGCACCCGCACCACGTCGCCGATCCCGAACGCCTCGCCCCAGCGCTGGCCGACCAGGGCATGGTGGCGCTCGTCGAGCAGGAACACGTCGTCGCCCAGGGTCGAGACCGGCACCAGGCCATCGGCGCCGCTGTCGTCGAGCGTGACGAACAGCCCGAAGCGCTGCGCGCCGGTGACCCGGCCGGCGAACACCGCACCGACGCTGTCGGCCATCAGCAGCGCCACGTAGCGCTCGACCGCCCGCCGCTCGGCCTCCATCGCCCGCCGCTCGCAGCGCGAGATGTGGCCGGCCAGCTCGTCGAGGCGGCGCCCTTCCATGCCGGGCTCGAGCCCGCACGCCCCCAGCCAGAAGGCGCGGATCAGCGCCCGGTGGACCACGAGGTCGCTGTAGCGCCGGATCGGCGAGGTGAAATGGGCGTAGCGCTTCAGGTTGAGGCCGAAATGGCCGATGTTGCGGGCGTGGTACACGGCTTGTGCCTGCGAGCGCAGCACGAAGCCGGCGATCATGTCGCGCAGCTCGTGGTCGGCCAGCTGCTCCAGCAGCCGGGTGAAGTCGCCGGGCCTGTGGGCGGCGGCACTCCACGGGATGCCCAGCCGCTCCAGGAACTGCGCTAGCGCCTCCAGCCTGGCCACGTCCGGCTTGTCGTGGACGCGGTAGAGGCAGATCTCGCCCGCCGCCTCCAGCGCCTCGGCCGCCGCGACGTTGGCGGCGATCATCAGCTCCTCGATCAGCATGTGGCTGGCGAGACGCTCGCGCTTGCGGATCGCCGCCGGCCTGCCGGCCTCGTCGAGGAACACCCGCCGCTCGGGCAGGTCCAGCTCGATGGTGCCGCGCCGCCGCCGCGCCGCCGCCAGCACCTCGTAGGCGGCATAGAGCGGCCGGATCACCCGCTGCAGCAGCGGTGCGGTGGCCTCGTCCGTCCGGCCCTCGGCCGCCGCCTGCACCTGCTCGTAGGTCAGCCTCGCCCGCGAGCGCATCAGCCCGCGGATGAAGCGATGCTTCAGGATCCTGCCCCGCCGGTCGATGCGCATCTCGACCGCCATGCAGGCGCGGTCGCCGTCGGGCCTGAGCGAGCACAGGTCGTTCGACAGCGCCTCGGGCAGCATCGGGATGACGCGGTCGGGAAAATAGACCGAGTTGCCGCGCTCCTGCGCCGCCCGGTCGAGCGCGTCGCCCGGCCGCACGTACCAGGCGACGTCGGCGATCGCCACCAGCAGCCGGTGGCCGCCGGGATTGGCCGGATCGCCGTCGGCCTCGGCCCAGACCGCGTCGTCGAAGTCGCGGGCGTCCTCGCCGTCGATGGTGACGAGATCGAAGCCCCTGAGGTCGGTGCGTCCCTCGATGCCCACGGGCACCGCCCGGGCCGCCTGCTCCAGCGCCTCGGGCGAGAAGGCGATCGGCAGGTCGGCCTGCACCGCCACCATCAGGCTCAGCACCCTCGGATCGTCCGGCCGGCCCAGCCGCTCGACCACCCTGGCCCGCGGCAGGGCGAGCCGCCGGCCGGGGATCACCGCGCAGCGCACCACGTCGCCGGCCACCGCCCCGCCAGCATCGGCGGCGGCGATGCGGTATTCCGTCTTCGCCTTGCGGTCGGCGGCGCGCAGCCGCAGCCCGTCGCCCGCCGGCTCCAGCACGCCCACGACCTCGCGGGCCTCCTTCGGCAGCAGCTTCAGGACGCGCGCCTCGTAGCCGCCGCCATATTGCCGGCGCAGCCGCGCCAGCACGCGGTCGCCGATGCCGGGTGCGGTGCCCTCGAGCGATTCCGTCGGCAGCAGGATGCGGGCGTCGGGCAGCTCGGCCGCCCTCAGCAGCAGGTCGCCCTCGTCGTCGATCGCCACGACCTCGACCACCGCCACCGGCGGCAGCCCCTCGACCGCCTTGCGCTCGGGCTTCGGCCGCGGCTTGCGGCGGCGCAGGTCGATCTCGCCGTCGCCCGTCAGCTCGCGCAGCAGGCGCTTGAGCGCCACCTTCTCCTGGCCGGCGACCCCGAACGCCTCCAGCACGTCGGTGCGCCGCGCCTCGGGATGCGCCTCGACCCAGCGCAGCACCTCCTCGCGCGTCGGAACGTTGCCCTCCACCGCGCGCGGCAAGCGGCCGTCCCTATCCGCCGGCGGCGCGGCGCCGCACCTTGGCCGCGGCTTTGGCCGGCGTCTTGGGCTTGGCCGCCGGCTTCGCCTTCGCAGCCGGCTTCGCCTTGGCCTTGGCCGCCGGCTTGGTCGCCGCCGCCGGCTTGGCCTTGGCACTCGCGGCCTTGGCCTTGCTCCTGCCCTTGCCCGGCTTGGCGGCCTTGCCGGCCAGGAGGTCGAGCGCCTGCTCGAGGGTGAGCGTGGCGACCTCCATGCCCTTGCGCAGCGAGGCATTGAGCTTG
The DNA here is from genome assembly GCA_035326425.1 of Geminicoccus sp. Taxonomy (GTDB): domain Bacteria; phylum Pseudomonadota; class Alphaproteobacteria; order Geminicoccales; family Geminicoccaceae; genus CALKJU01. Next base: position 95,647 of record DAOLFG010000012.1, read on the forward strand.
CCGTGCTTCACGTAGGGACCGAACCGGCCCTTCATCAGCTGCACCGGCTCGCCGTCCTCGGGATGCTTGCCGACCTCGCGCAGCGGCTCCATGCCGCCGCCGCGCCGCCCGCCGCCCTCCTTGGCCTCGGCCAGGCGGGTCAGCGCCAGGTTGATGCCGATCTCCAGCACGTCGTCGTCGCGTTTCAACGAGACGTAGCGCTTGCCGAGCTGCAGGTAGGGCCCGAACTTGCCGACACCGGCCATCACCGGCTCGCCGCTCTCGGGATCGGTGCCGAGCCGGCGGGGCAGGCTCAGGAGCTTGATCGCCCGGTCGAGGTCGACCGTGTCGGCCGGCATGCCGCGCGGCAGCGACACCCGCTTGGCGTTCTCGCCCTCGCCGCGCTGGACGTAAGGCCCGAAGCGGCCGGCCTTGAGCACGACCGGCTGGCCGTCCTCCTCGCCCAGCGCCTTCTCGGGCGTGCCGCCGCCGCCCTCGGTGCCGAACGAGCGGGTGTAGCGGCATTCCGGGTAGTTCGAGCAGCCGACGAACGGCCCGAACTTGCTGAGCTTGAGGCTGAGCGATCCACTGCCGCAGGCCGGGCAGGCGCGCGGATCGCCGCCGTCGTCGCGCGGCGGGAACAGCTTGGGCGCCAGCGCCGTGTCCAGCGCCTGCAGCACCGCCTGCCGCTCCAGGCCCAGCGCCTCGTCGATCTGGCCCTTGAACGGCGGCCACCAGGCCCGCAGCACGTCCTTCCAGACCCGCTCGCCCGACGCCACGTCGTCGAGCTCGTCCTCGAGGAAGGCGGTGAAGCCCGGCTGCATCCACCTGTCGAAGTAGCTGACCAGGAACGCCGTCACGAGCCGGCCCTTGTCCTCCGGCACGAATCGCTTCTGCTCGAGGCGGACATAGCCGCGGTCCTGCAGCACCGTGATGATCGCGGCGTAGGTGCTGGGCCGGCCGATGCCCAGCTCCTCCAGCTTCTTGACCAGGCTGGCCTCGGAATAGCGCGGCGGCGGCTCGGTGAAGTGCTGGCTGGACGAGACCTTCTCGACCTTCAGGGGCTCGCCCACCGCCAGCGGCGGCAGGATGCGGCCGTCCTCGTCCTCCTCGTCGGCCGCCGGGTCGTCGCGGCCCTCCTGGTAGAGCTTCAGGAACCCGTCGAACGCCACGGTCTGGCCGGTGGCGCGCAGGCCGACCTTGCGGGCGGCGTCGGCGATGTCGACCACGACGCGGTCGAGCAGGGCCGCCGCCATCTGGCAGGCCACCGTCCGCTTCCAGACCAGCTCGTAGAGCCGGCGCTGGTCGTCGTCGAGGAAACGGCCGATCTCGTCCGGGCGGCGGAACAGGTCGGTCGGCCGGATGGCCTCGTGGGCCTCCTGGGCGTTCTTGGCGCGGTTGCGGAAGACCCGCGGCTTCTCCGGCAGGTAGCGATCGCCGAAGCGGCTGGAGATCAGGCGGCGGGTCGCCGCCAGGGCCTCACCCGACAGCGCCACGCTGTCGGTGCGCATGTAGGTGATCAGGCCCACGGTCTCGCCGCCGAGATCGACACCCTCGAACAGCCGCTGGGCGGTCTTCATCGTGCGGTCGGCCGAGAAGCCGAGCTTTCTCGCGGCCTCCTGCTGCAGCGTCGAGGTGCTGAAGGGCGGTGCGGGGTGGCGCTGTACCTGCTTCTTCTCGACCTCGGCCACGCTCAAGGTCGCCCGGCGCACCGCCTCCACCGCCGCCTCGGCCGAGCCGACGTCGCCCAGCGCCATGCGGTCGAGCTTCCTGCCGTCGAGCTGCGTCAGCCGGGCCGTGAACGTCGCCCCGGCCGTGGTGCGCAGCAGCGCCTCGACGCTCCAGTATTCCTGGGCGCGGAAAGCCTCGATCTCGGCTTCGCGCTCGCAGATCAGCCGCAGCGCCACCGACTGCACGCGGCCGGCCGAGCGCGAGCCCGGCAGCTTGCGCCACAGCACCGGCGACAGCCGGTAGCCCACGAGATAGTCCAGCGCCCGGCGCGCCTGGTAGGCGTCGATCAAGTGCTCGTCGAGCCGGCGCGGATGCTGCATCGCCTCCAGCACCGCCGGCTTGGTCACCTCGTGGAACACCACCCGCTCGACGTCGACGTCCTTGAGCGCCTTCTTGGCCTGCAGCGCCGCCATCAGGTGCCAGGAGATCGCCTCGCCCTCGCGGTCGGGGTCGGTGGCGAGCCAGAGCCTCTTGGCCTGCTTCACCGCCTGGGCGATCTCGTCGATCCGCTTCTTCTTGTCCGCCATGACCTCGTAGGTCATGTGGAAATCCTGGTCGGGATCGACCGAGCCCTCGCTCTCCGGCAGGTCGCGGACATGGCCGTAGCTGGCCAGGACCTTGAATCCCTCGCCCAGATACTTGTCGATGGTCCTGGCCTTGGTCGGCGATTCGACGACGACGACATCCATTGGCGGTGCGCGTTCCGGCTTGTTGCGATGCGACGGAATGGGTTGCCCGTCGCTACTTGGCGGCGTCGATGCCCGCCGTCAATCGAGACGCAGGGCGACACGGTTGCCCGGATGCCGCTCCAGGCGCCCCGAAAGCTCGAGATCCACGAGCGCATCCTGCACCTCGGCGACACTCGCGGAGCACTGGCGGACCAGCTCGTCGATGCCCAGGGGCTCGGGGCCGAGCCGCTCGGCGAGAAGGGCCGCGAGCCCCTCCGGCTCGGCCGCCGCCGCCACGGGAGCCGGTGCCGGCGCCATCGGGTCGCGCGCCGCCTGCCGCGGCACCCTGGGCCGGGGGCGGGTCGACGGGCGCAGCGTCGCCAGCACGTCGGCCGCACTCTCCACCAGTGTCGCACCGTCGCGCAGCAGCTGGTTGGTGCCCTTGTGGCGCGGGTCGAGCGGCGTGCCGGGCACGGCCATCACCTCGCGGCCCTGCTCGGCGGCGAGCCGTGCCGTGATCAGCGAGCCCGAGCCGGGGGCCGCCTCGACCACCACCACGCCGAGCGCCAGGCCCGAGATGATGCGGTTGCGGCGGGGAAAATGCCGCGCCTGGGGCGCGGCGCCGAGCGGCCGCTCGCTGATGACGGCACCGTCGGCGGCGATCCGCCGCGCGAGGTCGCCGTTCTCCGGCGGATAGGGCACGTCGACGCCCGAGGCGATCACAGCCACCGTCACGCCGCCGGCCTCCAGCGCGCCGCCATGCGCCGCGGTGTCGATGCCGCGGGCGAGGCCGGAGGCCACCACGAGCCCGGCCGCCGCCAGCTCGCCCGCCATCGCTCTGGCGAACAGCCGACCGTTGCCGCTGGCGTTGCGCGCACCCACCATGCCCACCGCCGGACCCGCCAGCGCCTCGACCCGGCCCAGCACGGTCAGCACCGGCGGCGGGTCGGCGATCTCGCGCAGCAGCGGCGGATAGCCCGGCTCGCAGGCGGCGAGCAGCGTCGCCCCCAGCCCGTCGATCGCCTCCAGCTCCTGCAGCGCCCGTTCCCGCGCGCAGATCTCGACATCGGCGGCCGTGCCGGCGGCGATCATGCCGGGCAGGGCGCGCAGCGCGGCCGCGGCCGAGCCCAGCCGTCCGACCAGCCTGTGGAAGCGGATGGCGCCGATACCGCCGCAGCGCGCCAGCCGCAGCCAGTCCAGCTTCTCGTCGCGCGAAAGCTTGCGAAGCGCCATTCTATGGGCAGCACTGTCAACCATGACGCTAGTCATGTCACAACCCACAGGCGATTACGAGGGCGACCATCGCGCCTATCTGCAATCGGCCGGTGCCGGCCCGCCGCGCGCCACCCTGCTGGCGGCGCTCGACGCCTTCGCCGGCGAGGGCCGCCCCGCCGGCCATGCCCTCGACCTCGGCTGCGGCATCGGCCGCGACACCCTGCCGATACTGGGCCGCGGCTGGACCGTCACCGCCATCGACCGCGACCCCGAGGCGCTGGCGGTGCTGCGGCGGCGCGCCGGCGACGCTGCCGGCCTGACCGTCGAGCCCGGCCGGTTCGAGGATCTCGCCCTGCCGCCCTGCGAGCTGGTCAACGCCAGCTTCGCGCTGCCGCTCTGTCCGCCGAGCCGCTTCGCCGGGCTATGGACACGGATCGGCGCGGCGCTGCGTCCCGGCGGCCGCTTCGCCGGCCAGCTCTACGGTCCCGAGGACGGCTGGAAGGATCGCCCCGGCATGACCTTCCACTCGCGCCCGGAGGTCGAGGCGCTGCTCGCCGGCTGGTCGGTCGAACGGCTGGACGAGGACCATGCCGATGCCGTCACCCAGCACGGCAAGACCAAGCACTGGCACATCTGGCACGTCGTGGCGCGAAAGCCCGGCTAGCCCTTTCGCGAGCCGATGTCGAAGCGGTTCTCCTCGCCGCGCATCAGCCGGCCGATGTTCTCGCCATGCTTCACCCAGACGATGATGCCGATGATCAGCAGCACCAGCGCCATGCGCGGCTCGCCCAGCCACCAGGCCAACAGCGGCGCCGCCACGGCGGCGGTGAGCGAGGCGGTCGAGACGATGCGGGTGGCGGCGAACACCACGACGAACAAGGCGAGGCAGACGACCAGTATCACCCAGGAAAGCGCCAGGACGACGCCCGACGCCGTGGCCACGCCCTTGCCGCCCCTGAAGCCGAGCCAGACCGGGAAGCAGTGCCCGACCACGGCACCCAGCCCGGCCGCGAGCGCCGCGTCGAGCCCGTGCCAGCGATGGGCGACGAGCACCGGCAGGAAGCCCTTGAGCAGATCGAACGCCAGCGTCGCCGCCGCCAGCCCCTTGCGGCCGGTGCGCAGCACGTTGGTGGCGCCGATGTTTCCCGAGCCGATGCTCCGGATGTCGCCGGCGCCGCCGAGTCTGGTCAGCACCAGCCCGAACGGGATCGAGCCCAGGAGATAGCCGACGGCAAGGGCGACCAGCAGCGTTGTCATGACGGGAGCCTAGCAGAGGCCGGCGGCGCGCGTCAGTGCCGGAACACCGTCCGGCCGTCGACCAGCGTGCGCAGCACCCGGCCCTGTACCAGCCGGCCCTCGAAGGCGGTGTTCTTCGACAGCGACAGGAGCTGCGGCGGGTCGATCTTCCAGGGTGCCTCGAGGTCGAGCAGCACGAGGTCGGCCGGGCCGCCGACGCGCAGCCGGCCGGCCTCGATGCCCAGCAGATCGGCCGGCGCCGCGGTCATGGTGCGCAGCAGCTCCAGCAGGCCGATCCTGCCCTCGTGGACGAGGTGCAGCGCCACCGGCAGCATGGTCTGCAAGCCGACCACGCCGACCTCGGCCTGGGCGAAGGGGATGCGCTTGCTGTCCTGGTCCTGCGGGCAGTGGTCGCTGGCGATGGCGTCGATCGTGCCGTCGAGCAGGCCCTCGACCACCGCGCGGCGGTCGGCCTCGCCGCGCAGCGGCGGCGACACCTTGGCGAAGGTGCGGTAGCCCTCGACCTCCAGCTCGTTCAGCGCCAAGTGGTGCGGCGTGGTCTCGCAGCTCACCCGCAGGCCCCGGGCCTTGGCGCGGCGGATCGCCTCGATGCCGGCGGCGGTCGAGACGTGCGCCGCGTGCCAGCGCGCACCCGTCATCTCGACCAGCCGCAGGTCGCGCTCGATCATCATCACCTCGGCCACCGCCGGGATGCCCGAGAGGCCGAGCCGGCTGGCGATGGCGCCGGCGTTCATCACGCCGCCACGCGCCAGCGTCGGCTCCTCGGGATGCTGCACGACCAGCGCGTCGAGCGGCCCGGCATATTGCAGGGCGCGCCGCATCACCCGGGCGCTGGCGATGGCGTTGTCGGCGTCGCTGAACGCCACGGCACCCGCTTCCTTCAGCAGGCCCAGCTCGGCGATCTGCTCGCCCGCCAGCCCCTTGGTGACGGCGGCATAGGGGTGGACCTTGACGCTGCGCACCCGCCGCGCCCGCCGCGCCACGAACTCGACCATCGCCGGATCGTCGATCGGCGGCACGGTGTCGGGCAGGCAGGCCATGCTGGTGACACCGCCGGCCGCCGCCGTGGCGCAGCCGCTCTCGAACCGCTCCTTGTGCTCGTGGCCCGGCTCGCCCAGCCGCACCCGCATGTCGACGAGGCCGGGCGCCAGGCACAGGCCGGCGGCGTCGACGAGCTCGGCATCGTCGGGACCGCTCTCCGCCGTCACCCCCGGGCCGAGATCGGCGATCCGGCCGTCCTTCACCAGCAGCCCGCCGACCGCGTCGAGCCCGGTCGCCGGGTCGAGCAGCCGCGCGTTGGCGAACAGCACCGGACGCATCAGTTGCCGCCGCGCAAGGGGCGGGTCAGCGCGTCCAGCACCGCCATGCGCACCGCCACCCCCATCTCGACCTGGTCGAGGATGGCGCTGCGGTCGATGTCGTCGGCCACCACGCCGTCGATCTCGACGCCGCGGTTCATCGGCCCGGGATGCATCACCAGCGCGTCCGGCCTGGCCGCCGCCAGCTTGTCGTAGGTCAGGCCGTAATAGTGGAAATACTCGCGCACCGACGGCACGTAGCTGCCCTGCATCCGCTCGGTCTGCAGCCGCAGCATCATCACCACGTCGCAGCCTTCCAGGCCGCGCCGCATGTCGGTGAAGATCTCCACCCCCCAGCCGTCGAGATGCGCCGGCAGCAGCGTCGGCGGCCCGACCAGGCGCACTTCCGCCCCGAGCGTCAGCAGCAGCAGGATGTTCGAGCGCGCCACCCGCGAATGCAGCAGGTCGCCGCAGATCGCCACGGTGAGCCCGGCGATGCGGCCCTTGCGGCGACGTATGGTCAGGGCGTCGAGCAGCGCCTGGGTCGGGTGCTCGTGGCTGCCGTCGCCGGCATTGACCACCGAGCCGTGGACGTGCCGCGCCAGCAGCGCCACCGCCCCGCTGTCGTGGTGGCGCACCACCAGCACGTCCGGCCGCATGGCGTTCAGCGTCATCGCCGTGTCGATCAGCGTCTCGCCCTTCTTGATCGAGGACGAGCCGACCGACATGTTGACCACGTCCGCCCCCAGCCGCTTGCCGGCCAGCTCGAACGAGGTGCGGGTGCGGGTCGAGTTCTCGAAGAACAGGTTGATCTGGGTCAGGCCGCGCAGGAGATCGAGCCTCCCGCCCGCCTGCCGGCCCTGCTCGGCATAGGCATCGGCCCGTTCCAGCAGGTCCTCGATCTCATGGGCCTCGAGCCCCTCGATGCCGAGGAGGTGCTGGCGGCGGAAGAAGGGGCCGTGCTCGCTCATGGCCGGCCGCTTATGCCGCGCGGGCCGGGCCTCGGCAAGGCGACGGAATAAGCCGTCGCCGGCATCGTCCCACCCTCGATGACCCGACGCACGAGTCTCCTCGTCCTCGTCCTTCTGGCCCTGGCCGCGCTGGCGCCGGCCGCTGCCCTCGCCGGTGCCATCGTCCACGAGCGCGGCAAGGCCTCGTGGTACCGCGCCGATGGCGGGCTCACCGCCAGCGGCGTCCGCCACGGCTCGGCGGATCTCTCGGCAGCCCACCCCTCGCTGCCGTTCGGCAGCAGGGTCGTCGTCACCAACCTGCGCAACGGCCGCTCGGTCGTGCTGCCGATCACCGATCGCGGCCCGTTCACCGGCGGCCGGGTGATCGACGTCTCCGAGGCCGCCGCCCGCCGGCTCGGCTTCCACCGTGCCGGCATCGCCAACGTCAGGGTGGAGCAGGCCGGCCGATAGTGCTTGGCTTCCCCCCGGTCGGCCGATGCGGCCGGCCGCAGCGAGGGGAGGCGAGATCATCATGGATGGCGACAAGCCGCTCGACGCGCCGACGTTCAGCCCGGCGGCGATCGGTGCCCTGGCCCATCTCTACCGTGGCGAGGTCTACCGCAGCACGGTCTGGCGCAACCGGCTCGATGCCACCACCAATTGGGCGGTGGTGGCCACCGGCATCGCGCTCTCGGTCACCTTCAGCAGCGCTGCGGCCTCGCCCCTGCCGCTGGCGCTGGTCGGCCTGCTGGTGGCGGTGTTCCTCTGCATCGAGGCCCGCCGCTACCGCTTCTTCGACTTCTGGCGCATCCGCGCCCACGTGCTGGAGCTGCACTTCTTCGGGCCGATCCTGCTGGGCCAGGGCGTGCGCACCGACAACGGCTGGAACCAGGTGCTCTACAAGGACTATTTCCGGCCCAACCTGCACATCACCTTCATGGAATCCGTCGGCCGCCGGCTGCGCCACAACTACGGCTTCATCTTCGGCATCCAGGTGGTGGCCTATCTCGGCAAGCTGATGATCCACCCGGTGCCGCTGGCCTCGCTGCAGGACTTCTGGGACCGCGCCGCCGTCGGCCCCTTGCCCGGCCAGCTGGTGCTGCTGGCCGGCATCGCCTTCCACGCCGGCTGGATCGCCATCGCCATCACCACCCAGCGCAGCAAGCGCGGCAACGGCCGCAAGCGCCCGCCCAGGCCCGAGACCGACCGCATGCTCGACCTCGCCGCCGGTGAGGCCTACCTGCCGCTGGCGACGATGCCGCGCGTCTAGCGATCGAGA
>DAOLFG010000072.1:0-28064 GCA_035326425.1 Geminicoccus sp.
AGGCCATGAAGATGGAGACCGCCCTGCACGCCGCCCGCGACGGCACGGTGGCCGAAGTGCTGGTGACGCCAGGGGCGCAGATCGACGCGAAGGATTTGCTGCTGGCGTTCGCGGCGTAGAACAGGCTCGGCCAAGAGCTTAGCATCCCGGCCAGGACGATCGGGAGGCCAAGCCATGAATCTCGCGACGAAACTCAAGCAACGCGCCGCCGAAGGCCGGCCCGTCACCGTCGGCCTGATCGGCGCCGGCAAGTTCGGCTCGATGTTCTTGGCGCAGGCGCGCACGACGCCCGGGCTGCATGTGCTGGGCATCGCCGATCTCTCGCCCGAGCGGGCCCGCAAGGCGCTGGCCAATACCGGCTGGGATGCCGATACCGTCGTCGCCTCGTCCTTCGACGAGGCGCGCCGCACCGGCCGGACCGTGCTGTGCGACGATGCCGAGACCCTGATCCGTACCGGCGGGCTCGAGGTGGTGATCGATGCCACCGGCATCCCGGCCGCCGGCATCCGCCACGCGCTGCTGGCGGCCGGGCACGGCCGGCACATCGTCATGGTCAATGTCGAGGCCGACGTGCTGGCCGGGCCGCTGCTGGCCGAGCGGTTCCGCAAGGCCGGGCTGGTCTACAGCCTGGCCTATGGCGACCAGCCGGCGCTGGTCTGCGAGATGGTCGACTGGGCCGAGGCCTGCGGCTTTCGCGTCGTCGCCGCCGGCAAGGGTACCCGCTACCAGCCGCACTACCACCAGTCGACGCCGGAGACCGGCCTCGCCCTGCTCGGCTACACGCCCGAGCAGGCGAAGGCGGGCGGCATGAACCCGCAGATGTTCAACTCCTTCATCGACGGTACCAAGTCGGCGATCGAGATGACCGCCATCTCCAACGCCACGGGCCTGCTGGCGCCGCATGACGGCCTGCTGTTCCCGCCCTGCGGCGCGCATGATCTCGCCAATGTGCTGAAGCCGAGGTCGGACGGTGGCGTGCTGGAGGAGCCCGGCATGGTCGAGGTCGTGGCGAGCGAGGAGCGCGACGGCCGCGAGGTGCTCAACCACATCCGCTTCGGCGTCTATGTCGTGTTCGAGCCGCAGGGCTCCGATACCCAGGCGGCCTATGCCCGTCGCTGCTTCGGCGAGTACCAGGTGTCGACCGACCGCACCGGCCGCTATGCCGCCCTCTACCGCCGCGTCCACCTGATCGGCCTCGAGCTCGGCATCAGCGTCGCCTCGGCGGCCCTGCGCGGCGAGGCCACCGGCTCGCCCACCGCCTTCCGCTCCGACGCGGTGGCGGTCGCCAAGCGGGCGCTGGGCGCCGGCGAGATGCTCGATGGCGAGGGCGGCGCCACGGTCTGGGGCCGCATCATGCGCGCCGGGGATTCGCTTTCGCTGGGAGCGCTGCCGATCGGCCTCGCTCACAAGGTGAGGCTGAAGCGCCCGATCGAGGCGGGTGCGGTGGTCGGCTGGCGCGATGTCGAGGTGCCGGACAGCGAGGCGGTGCGCCTGCGCCGCGACATGGAGGCGGCAGCGTCGGCGCCCGCGGCATAGCCCCGCCTCACAGGCCCCATGGCAGCCCCAGCAGGTGCCAGGCCACCAGCAGCAGGGTCCACACCACGCACAGCACCACGACATAGGGCAGCATCAGCGCGATCACCGTGCCGATGCCGGAATCCTTCTCGTACTTCTGCGCGAAGGTGACGATCATCGCGAAATAGGCGTTGAGCGGTGTGATCACGTTGACCGGCGAATCGCCGACCCGGTAGGCCGCCAGCACCGCCTCCGGCTCGACGTTCAGCCGCATCAACAGCGGCACGAAGATCGGCGCGAAGATCGCCCATTTGGCGATGGCGCCGGTGATCACCAGGTCCAGGACGAGCACGACGACGACGAAGCCGACCAGCAGCCACAAGGCATCGAGATTGGCGCGGCCCAGCGCGTCGGCCAGCGACACGGCGGCCAGCGTCGCCATGTTGGTGTAGCTGAAGTAGGCGAGGAACTGGGCGATCACCAGCAGCAGCAGGATCAGGCCGCTCAGGCCGGCGATGGCCTTGGCCATGGCAGCCATGACGGCGCTGGTGTCCTTCATCGTCCCGGCGCCGCGGCCATAGGCGATGCCGCAGACCATGAAGATCAGGGCTATCGAGACGATCAGGCTGGCCATGAACGGCGTGTTGCCGACGATGGCGCCGGTCGCCGGATCCCTGAGCGGTGCTCCGGGCGGCAGCGTCAGGGCGGCGATGAGCACGATGGTGCCGATCAGCCCGTAGAGCGCGAAGCGCAGGCCGCGATACTCGTCCGCCGACAGCTTGCCGTCGCCCTCGACCGAGTAGCCGCCGCCATAGCTGCCCAGGCGCGGCTCGACGATCCGCTCCGTCACCAGCGCGATGACGATGGTCAGCATGACCACGGACGCGATCGAGAACCAGACATTGGCGGTGAGATCGATCGACACCGTCGAATCGACGAGGTGGATGGCGTCGTTGGTGATCTCGGTCAGGATGCCGTCGGTCGGCACGATCAGGATGTTGACGAGGAAGGCGGCCGCCACCGCCGCGAAGGCGGCGGCGAGCCCGGCCAAGGGGTGCCGGCCGACGCTGACGAACGCGGCAGCGGCCAGCGGGATCAGCACGAGATAGCCGGCATCGGCGGCGATGCTCGACAGGATACCCACGAACACCAGCAGGTAGATCAACGCTCCGGGCGGGGCCACCACCACCAGCTTGCGGATGAGCGCGCCCACCAGCCCGGCTTCCTCGGCCACGCCCACGCCGACCATGGCGACGATGATCACGCCGACCGCATTGAAGCTCATGAAATTCTGGACGACGCCGGTGAACATGAACCGGATGCCGTCGACGCTCAGCAGGCTCCGCGCCACCGTCGTCGTGTGCTCGACGCTGTCCGTCTCCAGGTTGACCACCTGGTAGGAGACGCTGGCGCCCAGCATGTACAGCAGGTGGGAGAGCAGGATGACGATGCCGATCAGGATCACGAAGATCATGACCGGATGCGGCACCCTGTTGCCCACCCGCTCCACGACGTCGAGGATCCGCTGCATCGACGTCGCCTGCGCTTCGCCCGCCTGGCTCAACTCGGTCGTCCCTGGTACGCCCGGCTCCTCGAAGGGGCCGGGCCGTCTGTGTCGCTACGTCTCTCGGGCCGCGCTCAGCGTGCCAGGGCGTCGAGGATCCGTGCCCACGAGCGGATGCCGCGGCGGAAGCTCTCGAGGTCGTACTTCTCGTTGGGGCTGTGGATGCGATCGTCCTCCAGCGCGAACCCGGCCAGGATCACGTCCATGCCCAGTGCCTTCTTCAGCTCGTGCGTGACCGGGATCGAGCCGCCGCCGCCGATGAAGACGGCCGGCTTGCCCCATTCCTCGCCCAGCGCCTCGCGGGCCTTGCCGAAGGCCGCTGCCTCGATCGGGAAGCGGATCGCCTGCCCGGCACCGTGCTCGTGGAACTCCACCCTGCAGTCGGCGGGGACACGGGCGCGCACGAAGGCGCGGAACGCGTCGCGGATGGCGTGCGGATCCTGGTCGAAGACCAGGCGGAACGAGACCTTGGCCGAGGCGACCGAGGGGATGACCGTCTTGAAACCCGCCCCCTGGTAGCCGCCGCCCATGCCGTTGATCTCGCAGGTCGGCCGCGACCAGACCATCTCCAGCGCCGTGCGCCCGCGCTCGCCGGCGGGGATCGACAGGCCGACGGCACCCAGGAAGGCCGCCGCGTCGAAGCCCAGCGTTTCCCACTGCGCCCGCAGCGCCTCGGGCAGCTCGGGCACGCCGTCGTAGAAGCCGGGCAGCGTCACCCGGCCGTCGGCGTCGTGTAGATCCGACAGGATGCGCGCCAGGATCCGGTTCGGGTTGGCGGCGGCCGAGCCGTAGAAGCCGGAATGCAGGTCGCGGTCGGCGGCGTGGATCACCACCTCCTCGCCGCACAGGCCACGCAGCATGGTGGTGATGGCGGGTGTCGCCTCGTCCCACATGCTGGTGTCGCAGATCAGACCGATGTCGGCGCGCAGCTCGTCGGCATGCGCCTGGAGGAAGGGCGGCAGGTTGACGCCGCCCGATTCCTCCTCGCCTTCCAGCACCAGCGACACCGGGATCGGCAGCTTGCCCGTCACGGCCTTCCAGGCCCGGCAGGCCTCGACGAAGGTCATCACCTGGCCCTTGTCGTCCGACGCGCCGCGGCCGCGGATGGCGCGCGTGCCGTCGGCCCTCGTCTCGATGAACGGCGCGAACGGATCGTGCTCCCACAGCTCGAGCGGGTCCACCGGCTGCACGTCGTAGTGGCCGTAGAACAGCGCCGAAGGGCCGGTGGCCGACCGGTCGTGGGCCACGACGATCGGATGGCCCGGCGTATCGCGGACGCTGGCCTCGAAGCCGATGCCTCGGAGATCCGCGGCGTGCCACTCCGCGCAGGCCCTGCATTCCCCGGCATAGGCCGGATCGGTCGAGATCGAGCGGATGCGGAGCAGGGTGAGCAGCCTGTCGAGCGCGGCATCCGCGTCCGCCTCGATGCGTGCGAGCACCGCCTCCAGGTCAGACATGGCGGTCACTCTGCGCATGCCGTCCGCCGGGATGCCGATGCCCGTGCCGCAGGCGCGCTCCGATCGGCGCCACCGATGTGCTTGTCACCGCGCAATTCCCCGATCAGGGACGGGCCGGCACGCTCCGGCCGTCTTTTCGAGGAGCATCGTCCTGGCCTGCCATTCTCCGCAACTGAAATGTTGGTAACGCGGAGCGGGACCCTGCGTTGCGCCCGGTGCATCGATGCGGGCCGGAACCACGCCACCGATCTCGCGTTCCGCCTCGCAGTTGCCATGCCCGGCATCGGCTGATGCCGATCCCGCATCGGCAGTCAGTCGCCAACTGCTGCAGCAGTCGAGCCGAGGACGATGCGTACCAGCCCACGTTTCGATGACGAGGACGATTCCCCTTCGATTGGCGGATTCGGCGCCGCTGCGGTGGGCGCCTGCCTGCTCGGTCTCGGATTCATTGCCGGCGGCTACGCGATGTATCGCGAGGCCTTCCCGGCCGACAGCCTGCGCCAGGCGTTCCAGGGCGGTGCCGCCCTCTACGACAAGGCCACCCGCTACAACGACCCGCTGGCCACCGACCTCTGGCGGCCGGCGCGCACCAGCCAGACCGGCGTGGTCCGCTACGACGCGGCGGCGGCCCAGCCGGGGGTGACGCTCTACAGCTCGGGCCACGACCAGCGCGCCTTCCTGATGGATATGGAAGGCAAGGTCCTGCACGAGTGGGCGATGCCGTTCAGCCGGATCTGGGACCAGACGGCGGCGGTGAGGACGCCGCAGAAGGACGACCACATCTACATCGAGAAGGCGCACGTCCTGCCCAACGGCGACCTGCTGGCGCTCTATGCCGCGGTCGGCGACACGCCCTGGGGCTACGGCCTCGTCAAGCTCGACCGCGATTCCAACGTCGTCTGGAAATATCTCGGCCACGCCCACCACGACTTCGCCGTCGACGAGGCCGGCCATATCCATGTGCTGACCCAGGAGATCTCGACCGCGCCGCTGCCGGGATTCGAGTATCTGCGGCCGCCGCGCATCGACGACTTCCTGGTCGAGCTGTCACCCGACGGCAAGGAGCTGGGCAAGGTCTGGCTGACCGGGGCCCTGGCGCAGTCGCCCGCCGGCAAGCGCCTCAACATGGCGCCCTGGTATGCCCGCGCCGGCAGCGGCGACTACCTGCACACCAACTCGATCGACATCATCGACCGCGCCATCCCCGGCGTCGAGGCGAGCCGCCCCGGCCAGGCGCTGCTGTCGTTCCGCGAGATCAATTCCGTGGCGCTGCTCGACCAGCAGAGCGAGCGCATCGTCTGGCTGACCACCGGTCCCTGGATGCGGCAGCACGATGCCGACCTGCTGCCGAACGGCCACCTGCTGCTGTTCGACAACGAGGGCGACCTCGGCGCGCACGGCGCCTCGCGGGTCCTGGAGATCGACCCCGCGACGGGCGGGATCGTCTGGTCCTACCACGGCAAGGACGGCGAGCCGCTCGAGAGCATCGTCCGCTCGAGCCAGGACCGGCTGCCCAACGGCAACACCCTGATCGTCGAATCGGACGCCGGCCGCGTCATCGAGGTGACCCCCGACGACCGGATCGTCTGGGAGTTCGTCAACCCGGTACGCGGCGAAGGCGACAGGATCCCGATCATCTTCTGGGTCGAGCGGCGCGATCCCGCCGGCTTCGATCCCGCCTTCCGCGCGCGGTGGGCGTCCTGAGCTTCACAACGAGGAGACACACGATGACCCGCAACCTGCCGCTCGCAGCGCTCGCCGCCCTCGGCCTCGCGACGATCAGCCTGCCCGCCGAGGCCTATATCGGCCCCGGCGCCGGCATCAGCCTGCTCGGAGCGTTCTGGGCGCTGATCCTGGCGGTGGCCGGAGCCATCGGCGTGGTCGTGTGGTACCCGCTGCGCAACATGCTCCGCCGCCGCCAGCCCAACCGCCGTCCGGCGGGCGCGCCGTCGGGCATGGAATCCGGCAAGCATCATCCGGCCTGACCGTCGCCGGCCGTGGCTGCGCCCCTCAGGGGTTCGCCCCTCAGGGGTTCGCCACGGCCGGAACCACCGCCTGGGCCGGCGACCGGTCCGCCGCCTTCTCCACCGCCTGCGTGATCGCCTTGGTCGAGAGCGGCAGGCGCGGCATCTCCGCCAGCGAGGGCACGGTCGTCGGCTTGGCCGCGGGCTTGGCCTCGGCCACCGGCACATGCGCCGGCAGCATCGGCCGGTCCTCGAACTCGCGGCAGCCGCTGCCGGCGCAGTTGGACAGCTCGGCCAGCCGCTGCGACAGGCCCGCCACCATGGCGGGGTCGGCGTTCTGGATCTGGTTCTGCACCTGGTACGGATCACGGATCAGGTCGTACAGCTCGCGCTCGCCGTTGCCGTACTCGACATAGGTCCACTCCGCCGTGCGCAGCGCGTCGAACTTCGCCGTGCCGGTCAGCTCGTGCCTCTCGCCCTGGCGCCGCTCGGTCATGAAGGCCTGCCGCCACGGGCGGGTCTGGTCCTCCACCGCCGGCAGGAAATTGCGGCCGTCGACGAAGGACGGCGGTGTGACGCCGGCCATGGCGGCGAAGGTCGGCGCCAGGTCGTTGTTCAGCACGAACGGCTTGATCCTGACGCCTTCCGGCACGCCCGGCCCGCGCAGGATCATCGGCACGCGGATGTCCTCCTCGTAGGCCGTGGTCTTGCCGAAGAACATCCGGTGCTCGCCCTGGTGGAAGCCGTTGTCCGAGGCATAGACGATGTAGGTGTTGTCGAGCTCGCCGGTGCGCTCCAGCGCCTCGACGATCTGCCGCACCATCTCGTCCACCGACTGGATCGACTGCGCCCGCTCGCGGCCGTGGCGGTCGATGGCCTCGAGTTCCCATTCGGCCAGCCGCGGCAGGTCGCGCACCG
The DNA here is from genome assembly GCA_035326425.1 of Geminicoccus sp. Lineage (GTDB taxonomy): Bacteria > Pseudomonadota > Alphaproteobacteria > Geminicoccales > Geminicoccaceae > CALKJU01. Next base: position 7,419 of record DAOLFG010000072.1, read on the forward strand.
CCGACGGCTTGTCGCCGACATCCGCCTCGTCGAAGGCCGGCGTGCGCGGATAGGGCTGGTCCGCGAACAGGCCGGCATGGCGCGGCGCCGGCGTGGCCGGGCTGTGCGGCGCATACGGGGCGACATAGAGGAAGAACGGCCGGTCGCCCGCCGCCTGCCGCTCGATGATCGACAGCGTGCGCCGCGCGATCACGTCGGTCAGGTAGTCCCCGGGCTCGCTGCCGTAATGGACCGGCGTGCCGTTCTCGTTCAGCCAGTAATTGAAGTAGGCGTAGTTCTCGCTGCCCGGCACGTACCACTCGTCCCAGCCCGGTGCCGGGGCGTCGGTCTCGGGCTCGTAGTGGTTGAGGTACTTGCCGAGGATGGCCGTGTGGTAGCCGGCGTCCTGCAGCCAGGTGGCGACCGTCGAGGCCTCGTGGCCGAGCTCGCGGAACTTGTCGAAGCCGCCGCTCGGCACGTCGTTGCCGACGATGCGGTGGTTGTGGGCATACTGGCCGCGCAGGGCGGTCGCCCGCGACGGGCAGCAGAACGAATAGGTCGTGAAGTAATTGTCGAACACCGCGCCCTTGTCGGCCAGCAGCGACTTGACACTGGGCAGGAAGGAATGGGTCTTGAAGTCCTCGTCATCGGTCAGGACCAGCACGATGTTGGGACGCTCGGCGGCCTCGGCGAGGGCCGGCGCGACACCGGGCACGACCGCCGCCATGGCCGCCAGCAGCCCCACGGCGCTGGCGCTCAGCCACTTATCATTCATCCCTGTGCGATCCGTTCTCTCTTCGCGCGACGGTGTCATGGACAGCCCAGGACATAACCCTTCGGCGATGATACCGCATACGCGATCTGCGCCCGCCGGGGCTAGTGCAACGACGCCGCAACCGGCATGGGGTGCGCGGCGCGTGCCGGGCCTGACGCGGATGTGATCGGAGGGGGCGGGGAATGAGCGGAGGCACGGAAGGCGCCGCGGCCGGACAGCCGCTCGACCACGCGGCGATCCGTTCGATCGTGCTGGGCATCATGCTGGCGATGTTCCTGGCCGCCCTCGACCAGACGATCGTGGCGACCGCCCTTCCGACCATCGGCCGCGAGCTGCGCGACCCGCAGCACCTGCCCTGGGTCGTCACGGTCTACCTGCTGGCCTCGACGGCGGCGACGCCGCTCTACGGCAAGCTCGCCGACATCCACGGCCGCCGCGTCATGCTGCTCACCGGCATCGGCACCTTCGTCGCCGGCTCGATCGCCTGCGCGCTGTCGCCCGACATGCTGGCGCTGATCTTCGCCAGGGCGCTGCAGGGCCTGGGCGGCGGCGGGCTGATCTCGCTGGCCCAGACCATCATCGGCGACGTCATCGCGCCCAGGGAGCGCGGCCGCTACCAGGCCTACATCGCCGCCGTCTTCGTCGGCTCCAGCATCGCCGGCCCGGTGCTGGGCGGCGTCATTTCCGAGCACCTGCACTGGTCGGTGATCTTCTGGATCAACCTGCCGCTGGGCCTCCTGGCGTTCTGGATGACCAACGGCGTGCTGCGCCGCCTGCCGCGCCACGAGCGGCCGCACCGGCTCGACCTGCTGGGCGCCGTGCTGATGGTAGGCGCGACCGTGCAGTTCCTGCTGGCGCTGAGCCTGGGCGGCGTCCGCCTGCCCTGGAGCTCCCTGCCGATCCTGGCGCTGTTCGCGGGCTCAGTGCTGGTGTGGGGCCTGTTCGTGCTGCGGCTCTCGACCGCAGCCGAGCCGCTGCTGCCGCTCAGCGTCGTGCGGAACCCCGTGGTCGCCGCCGGCACCGGCACGGCCTGCTTCGCCATGGGCACCTTCATCGGCCTGTCGGTCTACGTGCCGATCTGGCTGCAGACCGTCCAGGGCCTCACCGTCTCGGCCTCGGGCCTCGCGGTCATCGCGCTGATGGGCGGCACGGTGACCGGCGCCACGGCCTCGGGCCGCGTCATGATGCATGTCCGCCACTACAGGCGGATGCCGGTGGCGGGGCTGGTCATGGCGGCCGTTGCGCTGGCGATCCTGGCCTCGCGGCCTTCCGGCCTGAGCCTGGTCGTGATCGAGCTGCTGCTGCTCGCCATCGGCCTCGGCCTCGGCACCGTGCTGCCGGTGACGACGGTGGGCATCCAGAACGCCGTGCCGGTGCACCAGCTCGGCACCGCCACCGCCACCATGAACTTCTTCCGGGCGCTCGGCGGCGCCATCATGGTGGCGGCCTACGGCGCCATCCTCGCCGGCCATGCGGGCGACGGCCAGCTCGCCGACCTGCCGGGGCTGCTGGCGGGCTTCCGCTGGATCTTCATGGCCGGCAGCCTGGGCCTGCTGGCGGCTTTGCTCTGCCTGTTGCGCATGGAGGAGCGGCCGCTGCGCGGCACCGTCAGGAGCGACGACGATCAGTCGTGATCGTGGTGATGACGATAGTGCTCGCCCAGCACGTCGCGGCCCCAGTCGGCCGTGGGGTCGCGCCACAGCGAATGGATGTGGTTGGCGTCGTTCTGGGTGCAGTCGAGCTCGATCAGCAGGCGCGGGTGGTGCAGGCGGTAGTAGAACGCCTCGCCCTCCCGCATGCCGCCGGCCCAGGCCAGCCTGAGGCCGTCCAGCCCGTCGCTGCGGATGCCGTCGAGATAGGGCCGTCCGATCGCGTCGGCGGCATTGCCGACATGCTCGGCGGCGATCGCCATCAGCAGGTCGCGCTGGCCGTCGTCGAGCGCGGCGAAGGCGAGGCCGGTGGGCACGCGCAGCGTCTGGGCGCGGCCCCGCTCGGCCACGATGTTGCCGAGCGAGTGGTCGCCGATGACGGCGAGCCTGCGCTGGTCGGGCGTCAGGCTGCGCGCCAGCTCCAGCCCGAGCCGGTATTCGCGGCCCATCACCCGGTGGCCGGCCTGCGGCCCGTGCGGGATCCTGGCCGGGTTGCTGCCCCAGAAGGTCGGCGTGATGCGCACCGCCTCGGGACCGGCGACGGTGACGTTGACGACGAGGTGGTGGCCCTCGACCCGCCAGCCCCAGGGGAACGAGCCCGGCCTGCCGAACAGCGTGAAGGCGTAGTTCAGCGGATCGCGCCTCGGCCCGCGGCCGCGCTCCAGCTCGAGCAGCACCGTCTCCAGCGCCATGATGCCGTGGGCCTTGGCGCTGCCGGCCGGGCTCAGCGCCGTCTCGAGCAGGCCATGCGCCGCGGTGCGCTGGGGCCGGTCCATCTCGTCGAGCGCCAGGCCGTTGCGGCGGCGCGGCGCATAGTACCAGTCGCCGCGCTCCTCGCTGCCGAACGGCCAGAGCACCTTGCGCTGCTGCGACGAATCGAGCCCCGCGAGCCAGCCGGCGGCCGCCCGCTCCATGCGCGCGACCAGGGCAGGAACCGCCGATCCGTTGGCTTCCGACATGTCCGCCCTCCCGGCCGGTCCCCGGTCAGATCTCGATCATCGCCTTGATGACGCCCGTCTCGGGCCTGATCCAGACGGGAAACTGGGTCGCGGCGTCCTCGAGGCTACCCCGGTGGGTGATCAGGCCGGCCACCTTCACCCGGCCCGTCGCCATCGAATCGATCACCTCGCGAAAATCCTCGATGGTGGCGTTGCGGCTGCCCTTGATGGTGGTCTCGCGCTTGTGGAACTCCGGCCCGGCGAAGGCGATGTTGGCGCGGGTCACGCCGACGAACACCAGCGTGCCGCCATGCGCCACCCAGGCGAGGCTGCGCTCCATGGCCTGGGCGTTGCCGGTGGCGTCGAAGACGAGGTCGAAATACTCGCCGCCGGTGAGGTCGCCCAACCGCTCCGCCGTCCGGTCGTCGACGGTGATGCCCTTGCCGAGGCCGAGCCGGCGCTCGCAGAAGTCCAGCCGGTCCTGGCGCGGGTCGATGAAGGTGATCTCGGCACCGCGCGCCTTGGCGAACATCGCCGTGCAGATGCCGATCGGCCCGGCGCCGACCACCAGCGTCCGCTCGCCGCCGCGGATCTCGACGCGCCTCGCCGCATGGGCGCCGATCGCCAGGAACTCGACCAGTGCTGCCTCGTGGAACGGCAGGTCGCCCATCGGGAAGACGACGCTTTCGGGCAGCACCAGATATTCGGCCATGCCGCCGTCGCAGTGCACGCCCAGGCACTGCAGCGACATGCAGCAATTGGTCTTGCCCGCCCGGCAGGCGACACAGCGGCCGCAGGTCAGATAGGGCATCACGTAGACCGGCGTGCCCTCCGCCAGCTTGGTGCCCGATCCGGCGGCGGCGATCTCGCCCGACAGCTCGTGCCCCATCACCCGCGGATATTCGAGATAGGGGTGCTTGCCCTGGAAGATGTGCAGGTCCGTGCCGCAGACCCCGATGCGGCGGATGCGCAGCATGACCTCGCCGGGACCGGGCGAGGGCTTCGGCCGCTCGTCGATCCGCAAGCTGCCCGGCTCCTCGCACAGCAAAACCCGCATGGCGGCCATCCCCCTGACGTGTTGTGCGGTCACGTCTTAGTCGCTACGAGGCGCCAAGGCCACCGGCCCGCAGCCGGGGCGCTCGGGAGGCGAGATGGGAATCGATTTCGACGGGTTGTTCGCCGCCGGCCTGCCGGCAGCCTCGGGCCGGCCCGGGCCGCTGCCGCGCTACAACTTCACCGGCGGCAACAACGATCCCGACATCGTGCCGGTCGAGGCGCTGATCGATTCCGCCCAGCGGGCCCTGCGCGCCGAGGGCCGCGATCTCGCCATCTACAATCTCGGCAAGGGCGGCCTCGGCCATCCGGGGCTGCGGGCCTTCGTGGCCAGCAAGCTGTCGAGCCAGCGCGGCATGGCCGAGAAGGCCGACGACATCCTCATCACCTCGGGCTCCGGCCAGGGGCTCAGCCTGGTCAACGATGCACTGCTCGAGCCCGGCGACACCGTGCTGATGGAGCAGTTCTCCTACAGCGCCGCCATCAACCGCGTCCGCCAGCTCGGCGTCCAGGTGGTCGGCATCCCCCTGGACGAGCATGGCCTGCGGATGGATGTCGTGGCATCGACACTGGAGCGGATGAGGACGAACGGCGTCCGGCCGAAATACATCTACACCATCCCGACGATCCAGAACCCCACCGGCTCGGTGATGCCGCTCGACCGCCGCCACGAGCTGCTGCGGCTGAGCGCCGCCTACGGCGTGCCGATCTTCGAGGACGAGTGCTACGCCGACCTGCTCTGGGAAGGCGACTGGCCCACCGCCATCCGCGGCCTGCCCGGCGGCGAGGACGTCATCCACGTCGGCTCGTTCTCCAAGTCGCTGGCCCCTGCCCTGCGTCTCGGCTACGTCGCCGCCCCCTGGTCGGTGATGGGCCGCCTCCTGGCGCTCAAGCAGGACGGCGGCACGCCCGCCATCGAGCAGATGATCGTCGCCGACTTCTTCGGCGCGCACTTCGACGAGCACGTCACGAGGCTGAAGAAGGGCCTGCGCCGCAAGCTCGAGGTACTGACCGAGGCGCTGAAGGAGCATTTCGGCACCGCCGCCGAGTTCCGCACACCGCCCGGTGGCATCTTCCTGTGGGTCGAGCTGCCGGCCGAGGTCGACACCCTCTCGCTCTACGCCAAGGCCTCGGCCGAGGGCGTGGCGTTCAATCCCGGCCCCGAATGGAGCACCGACCCGGAGCCCGCCAGGCACAGCCTGCGCCTGTGCTTCGCCCTGCCGCCCGAGGCCGACATCCGCCAGGGCGTGGCGAGGCTGGCCGAGATCTGCCACCGCGAGACCGGCATCCCCCTCAGGAGCGGCAACGTCGAGCGATAGGCCGCGAAGCAGTCCCACCGGAATCCGCGGAATCGGTTCTAGATACGGACCCATTGCACCGGTATCGTCGTCGAGTCGCGCCGACGACGACCGGTGAGGGTGCCAATTGAGCGTTCTGGCTGCCAGGCATTCGGCCGAGGCACGCTGATGGGCCTTCCGGCTCTCGGCCGCGCCCTGGGCATCCTCTGCACGCTCTGGATCGTCAGCATCGTGGTCTTCGGCCTGCAGCACCTGCTGCCGGGCGATCCGGCCGTGGTGCTGGCCGGCGAGGACCGCAGCCCCGAGACCGTGGCGGCGATCCGCGAGCGCTGGAGGCTCGACGAGCCGGTGGTGGTGCAGTACGGCTACTGGCTGGGCCGGCTGGTGCAGGGCGACCTCGGCCAGTCGATGCGGCTCAACATGAGCGTGGCCGAGCTGCTGGCGGAGAAGCTGCCGGTCACCCTGCAGCTCGCGACCATGGCGCTGCTGGTCGCCGTCGTGCTGGGCGTCACCGCCGGCATCATCGCTGCCGCCCGGCCGGATTCCTGGATCGACCAGGCGGCCAGCCTGGTCGGCCTGATCGGGCTGTCGATCCCGAACTTCTGGCTCGGCATCCTGGTGATCATGCTGGTGTCGGTGCAGTGGGGCCTGCTGCCGGCCTCGGGCTATGTCAGCCCGTTCGTCGACCCGGTCGGCAACCTCCGCACGATGATCCTGCCGGCGCTCGTGCTCGGCACCGGCGTCGCCGCCGTGCTGATGCGCCATACCCGCAGCGCCATGCTGGAGGTGCTGGGGGCGAACTACATCCGCACCGCCCGCGCCAAGGGGCTGGCCGAGATCCGCGTGCTGACCCGCCACGCCGTCCGCAACGCCCTCTTGCCGGTGATCACGCTGGGTGCGCTCGAGTTCGGCCAGCTGCTCGGCGGCTCGGTGCTGACCGAGTTCGTCTTCACCGTGCCGGGGATCGGCAAGCTGATCGTCGATTCGGTGTTCAACCGCGACTACGCGGTGGTCCAGGGCGTGGTGCTGTGCTCCGCCGCCACCTACATCGCCCTCAATCTCCTGGCCGACCTCGCCTATGCGTGGCTCGACCCCAGGCTGCGGAGCTGAGCCGTGGCCACCCTGGTGGAGACGATCGACACCGTCCCCCGCGGCGAGGGAACGCTCGCCCGGTTCGGCCGCAGCCGGTCGGCGGTGGTGGGGGTCGTGCTGATCGGCCTGTTCGTGCTGATGGCGCTCACCGCCCCCATCGTCGCACCCTACGATCCGCTGGCGAACGACTGGCTGGCGCTGCGCCAGGCGCCGTCCTGGGCACATCCGATGGGCACCGACGACCTCGGCCGCGACGTGCTCTCGCGGGTGATCTGGGGTGCCCAGACCTCGCTGCTGGCCGGCGTGCTGTCGGTGCTGCTGGCGCTGGCCATCGGCATGCCCTTCGGCATGGCGGCGGGCTATCTCGGTGGCATCGCCGATCTCGTGATCTCGCGGATCACCGACGCGCTGCTGGCCTGCCCGCAGCTGATGCTGGCCATCGCGCTCGCCATCTTCATGGGCGCCAGCCTGCTGAACGCCACCATCGCCATCGGCCTGTCGACGGTACCGGTGTTCGTGCGCCTCGCCCGCGGCCAGACCATGCAGGTCAAGGCCGAGCCCTACATCGAATCGGCGCGCGCCGTCGGCAATTCGGGCTGGCGGATCGTGGCGCTGCACATCCTGCCCAACCTCGCCGCCCCGCTGATCGTGCAGTGCACGCTGTCGATCGCCATCGCCATCATCGCCGAGGCCGGCCTGTCCTTCCTGGGCCTCGGCCGCCAGCCGCCGGCGCCGTCCTGGGGCACCATGCTGACGGTCGGGCGCAACTACATCTCCAACGCGCCCTGGCTGTCGATCTGGCCGGGCCTGTGCATCTGCCTCGCCGTGCTCGGCTTCAACCTCGTGGGCGACGGCCTGCGCCAGGCCCTCGATCCCCGCCGCCGATGACCCCCAGCCCGGAAAGAACAGGGAGAGCAACGATGAACAGAACGCCCTCGACGGCCCTCGCGGCCCTGCTGCTGGCCAGCGCCATGGCGCTGCCGGCGGCAGCCCAGCAGAGCACGGTGCGCGTCGGCATGATCGAGGACGTCGACACCCTCGACCCGCACCAGGGCCGCACGCTGGGCGGCCGCCACGTCTTCACCGCCTTGTGCGACAAGCTGTTCGACATCGACGAGCAGGTGAACATCGAGGGCCGGCTGGTCACCGGCTACGAGATCTCGCCCGATGGGCTGAACGTGACGCTGAAGCTGCGTGACGGCGTGCTGTTCCACGACGGCACCAAATTCGACGCCGAGGCCGTCAAGTTCAACATCGAGCGAGCCCTCACCATCCAGGAATCCGCCCGCAAGGGCGACATCCGCGCCATCGACAGGGTCGAGGTGGTCGATCCGCTGACAGCGAAGCTGATTCTCAAGGAGCCGTTCGCTCCCCTGCTCTCCCAGCTCTCCGACCGCGCCGGCATGATGGTCTCGCCCAAGGCCGCGGCGGCGATGTCGCCCAAGGACTTCGGCAACCAGCCGGTCTGCTCCGGCCCGTACAAGTTCGTCGAGCGCATTGTCCAGGATCGGATCGTCATGGAGCGCTTCGCCGACTACTGGAACAAGGACGCCTTCCACTTCGACCGCGCCGAGTACCGGCCGATGCCGGACGCCACGGTGCGGCTCAACAACCTGCAGTCCGGCCAGCTCGACCTGATCGACCAGGTCAGCACCACCGACCTGCCGGCGCTGCGCGGCGACAGCCGCTTCGCCGTCAGCTCGGTGACCGGCCTCGGCCACTTCCACATCGCCTTCAACGTCGCCAACGGCGACGGCGCCAGGAACCCGTTCGGCGAGAAGCTGGCGCTGCGCCAGGCCGTCGAGGCCGGGCTCGACCGCGACATCATCAACCAGGTGGTGTTCGGCGGCGAGTATCTCGTCGGCAATCAGCCGGTGGCACCGACCTCGCGCTTCTACGACAAGAGCTTCCCGATCCAGCCGCGCGACGTCGCCAAGGCCAAGGAACTCGTCGCGACCTCGGGCACGGCACAGCCCGGCCTGACGCTCAACGTCAACAACAGCCCGACCTTCGTCCAGGCGGCGACGGTCATCCAGTCGCTGCTGGCCGAGACCGGCATCACGGTGAGCATCCAGCCGATGGAGGCCAGCACCGCCATCGGTGCCGCCACCGCCGGCCAGTTCCAGGCCTTCCTGGCGTTCTGGAGCGGCCGTGTCGACCCGGACGGCAACACCTTCCCCTATCTCGGCTGCACCGGCTCGCAGAACTGGGGCAAGTACTGCAACCCGGCGGTCGACGAGGCGCTGAACGCCGCCACCAAGGTCAGCGGCGATGCCGAGCGGGCGGCACTCTACGCCAAGGCCACCGCGCTCTGGATGGCCGACAAGCCGACCATCTTCCTCTACCACCAGAACTGGTTCTTCGGGCACAAGGCGGGGCTCAAGGGCTTCCATGCCATCCCCGACGGCCTGATGCGGCTCGACGACGTGCGCATCGAGGGCTGACCGCGGCCATGCTGCACCGATCGAGCCTGCCGCTCGACATGCTGGCGCTGGAGCCCGGCGGTGACATCCCGATGCACCGCCAGCTCTACGCCGGCCTGCGGGCGCAGATCCTCGAAGGGCGGCTCCGCGCCGGCAGCCGCCTGCCGGCGTCGCGCACCCTGGCCCAGGAGCTGGGCGTCGGCCGCAACACCGTGATCGCGGCCTACGACGCGCTGCTGGCCGAGGGCTATCTCGAGGCGCGCTCGGGCTCGGGCACCTGGGTGGCGGACCTGCCCCAGGAAGCGGTGGCCGCCCGCGGCAAGGCGCCGCCTCGCGGCCATCCGGCCCTTTCGGCACGCGGCCAGCTGATGGCGAGCCAGGGCCGTCACCGCACCAATCCCGGCCAGATCGCGTTCCACCCCGGCTATCCCGAGACCGCCACCTTCCCCTTCTCGACCTGGGCGAGGCTCCTGGCACGGCACGCCCGCAGGCCGGGCGAGGATCTCTTCGGCTACCACTATGTCGCCGGGCATCCCCGGCTGCGCGAGGCCATTGCCGACTATCTCGGCATCTCGCGGGGCGTGGAGTGCAGCCCGGATCAGGTGATCGTGCTGGGCGGCGCCCAGGCGGCGCTCGACCTCGTCGCACGGATGCTGACCGATCCGGGCGACACGGTCTGGGTGGAGGACCCCGGATATTCCGGCGCCCGGAGCGCCCTCGCCTGTGCCGGTGCTGCGATCGAGTCCCTGAATGTCCGCGGCGGCGGCTGGGATCTGGACGCCGAGGGCAACCGGCCGCCCCGCCTCATCTTCGTCACCCCGTCCTGCCAGTGGCCCCTGGGCGTGGTCATGCGCATGGAGGACCGCCTGCGCCTGCTTTCGCTGGCCGAGCGCCACGATGCCTGGATCGTCGAGGACGACTACGACGCCGAGTACCGCTTCCGCGGCCAGCCGATCCCGGCCATGCAGGGCCTCGATCGCTCCGGCCGGGTCATCTATCTCGGCACCTTCGCCAAGACCCTGTTCCCGTCGCTGCGGCTCGGCTTCGTCGTCGCCCCGCCGGAGCTTGTCGACGGCTTCAAGCGCGCCGTGAACGCCACCGGGCATTTCGCCCCGCTCCTGTCCCAGGTCACCCTCGCCGACTTCATGCGCGAGGGCTATTTCTCGACCCACCTCAAGCGCATGCGCCGGCTCTACGCCCAGCGCCAGCGCCGCTTCGTCGGTCTCTGCCGCCTCCATCTCGGCCGCTGGATGCGCGTGGTCGAGAACGAGGCCGGCATGCAGGTGCTGGGACGGCTGGCGCCGGGCCTGGACGACCGGGCGGTGGCGGCAGCGGCCCTCCGGCGCGGCGTCGACCTCTTGCCGCTCTCGTCGCAATACCACCACTCGCCGCCGGAGCATGGCCTGTTGCTGGGCTTCGCCGGCGTCGGCGAGCGCGAGACCATGGCGGGCGTCCGGGCCCTGCAGGAGGCGTTCGTCGAGGTCGCGCATGCCCAGAGAAGCGGTTCCGCGGAGATTTCCGGCAACGGCCCTTCTGCCGGGTCCGGAGCGCCCCTAGGTTCCGCTCGCCGCGCCGGCTGAGGCGCAAGGGGGATCGAGCCATGTACATCACCGGGCAGGAAGAGATCGACGCCGTCGCCGAGGTGATCCGCTCCGGCGCCCTGTTCCGCTACGGCCCCGACAGCCAGTGCGAGCGCTTCGAGAGGCGCTACGCCGACTGGCTGGGGACCAGCCACTTCGCGCTGGCCGCCAGCGGCACCTTCGGCCTGACGGCGGCGATGATCGGCGTCGGGCTCGGACCAGGCGACGAGGTGCTGGTGCCGGCCCACACCTACATGGCGACGGCGACGGCGGTGCTGGCGGTGGGCGCCATCCCGGTGATCGTCGACGTCGACGAGAGCATCACCATCGATCCGAAGGCGGTCGAGGAGGCGATCGGCCCGCGCACCCGCGCCGTCGTCCCGGTCCACATGTGGGGTGCCGCCTGCGACATGGACGCGATCATGGCCATCGCGGCCCGGCGCGACCTCATCGTCATCGAGGACACCTGCCAGGGCATCGGCGGCGCCTACGAGGGCAGGAAGCTCGGCACCATCGGCCACGCCGGCGCCTTCAGCTTCAACTACTTCAAGAACATCACCTGCGGCGAGGGCGGCGGGGTCTGCACGGCGGACGCGAAGATCGCCGAGCGCGCCCGCTGCGCCATCGATCCCTGCCACTTCTACTGGCAGGGCCGCGACGACAGCCAGAAGCCGTTCGCCGGCAACGGCGCCCGCGCCTCGGAGCTGATGGGTGCCATGCTGAACGCCCAGCTCGACCGGCTGGACGGCATGATCGAGGCGATGCAGGCCGAGCGGAAGCGCATCCTCGCCGGCACGGCGCACCTGGGCAATCTCGGCCTCCGGCCGACGCCGATGAACAGCCCCGACCACGATTGCGCCACCCAGGTGATGTACCTGCTTCCCTCGGCCGAGGCGGCGCAGCGTTTCGTCGGGCTGTTCCCCAGCGTCATCCCCGGCAGGACCGGCCGCCACAACTACACCGAGTGGGACCAGGTGCTGATGGGCGAGGGTGCCGCCCATCCGGCGATGAATCCCTACAACATGCCGGCCAACGCCGCCTGCCGGCGGACCTACTCCAAGGACATGTGCGCCCCGTCGCTCGACATCCTCAACCGGACGGTCATGGTGCCGACGCACCCGCTGCACTCCTCGCAGGAGATCGACGACGCCATCCGCAACATCGACATCGCCGCGCGCGTGGCGCTGGGCGACATCACCGCCGAGGAGGCCGAGATCCGCAACGCCAAGCCGATCGATCGCCAGAAATTCGACATGCCGGAACATTGAATCCTACTGGACCGGCGGAATTTCGGGCATGGTACGGGCGTTGGCGCTGCCGCTTGGAGGATCGTTGCGGGCGGATCGGGAAATGGCTTCGGCGCCGGGCGGCGCAGCCCGAATCGCCGCGGGCCGCGGGCCGGCGGACGTTGTCGGCGCGGTCCTCGACCGGGTCGTCGCGGGCGACCTGCTGCCGGGAGACCGGCTGGTCGCGGCCGAGCTCGCCCGCGAGCTCCGCCTGCCGCCCGAGATGGTCGTCGACGGCTTCGACGAGCTCGAGAGCATGGAGGTCGTGGTGGTGTCGCAGTCGGCCGGCGTCCGGCTGGCGGATGTCGGCACCACGCGGCTGCGCAAGATGCTGAAGGTTCGGCTGCTGCTGGAGAAGCTGGCGGCAGCCGAGCTGCGGGCGGCGACCGCCGAGGGCGACGAGGTCTTCCAGCCGCTCGAGGACATCGTCGGCCGCATGCGCGAGGCGGCGGCGCGCCAGGACCGGCCGGCCCTGGCGCGGCTCGACCTCGCCTTCCACCGCACCTTGTGCGAGCTGTCCGGCAACGAGGCCCTCGTGCGCGCCTGGAGCCAGCTCTCGGGTCAGCTCACGGTGGTGCTGAGCATCGTCGTGGTCCGGCGGCCGCCGTCGGTGATCGTCGACAGCCATGTGGAGCTGCTGGACAATCTGCGGTTCTGCGACTGTTCGGCCAGGCTCGACCGCATCCTCGACCTGCACGTGCTGGACGGCCTGCTGGCGATGAACCTGCAGGACTTCGCCGCCCGACTGCGCCGGCAGCGGGCGGCACTGCCGGCCTGATCCCTACGGGATCGCCGGGGTCCGGTAGAGCAGCTTGCCGCCGACCTCGATCTCGACATCGACGAGGTAGCGCCGCACGGCCGCCATGTCGATCTCGATCCCCAGCCCCGGCGCGTCCGGTGCCGCGGTCTCGCCCTGGGCGTCGCGCTCCAGATGGTTGGCGGTCATCTCGACCGACAGCGGCTTGGGCGCCGCCGGATACTCGCAGATCCGGTGCGCCTCGAGCCCGGCGAAAGGCTGGATCGAGGCGCTGAGCGCCAGGTGCGAGGTGAAGGTGTGGTTGACGTAGGTCACGCCGCGCTCGACCGCGAGGTCGGCCACCTTCCTAGCCGGGCCGATGCCGCCGATGCGGCCGCAGTCGATCTGCACGAAGCCGACCTTGCCGTAGTCCATCAGGTGCCGGGCCATGTGGACGTTGTGCGCCGCCTCGCCGCCGGCCAGCCTCACCTTCGAGCCCCGGGCCGCCAGTGCCGCGTAGGCCTCGAAGGCGCTGCCGTGGAACGGCTCCTCGAGCCAGGTGGCGCCGGCACGCTCCAGCGCCGGCAGCCGGGCCGCCGCGCGCTCGACGTCCTCGACGAAGATCTGGCCGACATCGACCAGCAGGATGCCGTCGGGCCCGAGTCCTTCGCGGGCCGCCATCAGATGGTCGGCATCCTCCTGCACGCTGCCGCGCCCGATCGGCCCCCAGCCGAACTTCCCTGCCCGGAATCCATCGCGGATGGCCTTCTGCGCCCGCTCCAGCGTCTGCTGCGGCGTGTCGCCGAACAGCACCGAGGCGTAGGGGATCTTCTTGTATGACTTGGCGTAGCCGAGCAGCTTCCACACCGGCTCGCCGCGCGCCCTGCCCAGCAGATCCCACATCGCCATCTCGACGCCCGAGAAGGTGTGGGCCGCCTGCAGCAGATCCATGCTGTCGTACTCGACCAGCGCCGCCATGCGGGCGATGTCGGCCGGCCCGTCCAGCGCCCGGCCCAGCACCGAGGCGCCGATCGGCCGGCAGACGCCGTGCGACATCGGGCAGACGAAGGCCGCGATCGACGGCAGCGGCGACGCCTCGCACTCGCCCCAGCCGACATGGCCGCCGGCCGCCACCCGCACCAGCAGCGCGTCCTGGCTGCCGTCGGCCTCGTCGGTGATCTCCGGCATCGCCAGGTAGAAGAAGTCGACGGCCTCTATTCTCATCTGTCGTTTTCCGTGCCCGAGCGCTCGGTTCAGCCTGCGAAGGTGTCGAACAACAGCTTGAAGTTCAGCACAAGGATGATTCCGGACACCAGCCATGCGAGCGCCGCCATCCAGCCCGGAATGGCGAAGGCGCCCATGGTCCGGCGGTTGGTGACGAACGAGACGAGCGGGATCACCGCGAAGGGAAGCTGCATCGACAGGATCACCTGGCTCAGCACCAGCAGCTCGGCGGTGCCGCGCTCGCCGTAGATCGCAGTCACGGCGATCACCGGGACGATGGCGAGTCCGCGCGTGATCAGCCGCCTGGCCCAGGACGGAAGGCGCAGGCGCAGGAAGCCCTCCATCACGATCTGCCCCGCCAGCGTGGCGGTGACGGTCGAGTTGAGGCCCGAGGCCAGCAGCGCCACCGCGAACAGCGTCGAGGCGACGCCCAGGCCCAGCAGCGGCGACAGCAGGGCATGGGCATCGCCGATCTCGGCCACCGCGGTATGGCCGGTGTCGTGGAACACCGCGGCCGCCAGGATCAGGATCGAGGCGTTGACGAACAGCGCCAGCATCAGCGCCACCGTGCCGTCGATCGTGGCCCAGCGGATGGCGTCGCGCCGGCCCTCGTCGTCGCGCCGGTAGGCGCGGGTCTGCACGATCGAGGAGTGCAGGTAGAGATTGTGCGGCATCACCGTGGCGCCGATGATCCCGATGGCGATGTAGAGCATCGCCGGATCGGCCAGGATCGCCGGCGAGGGCACGAAGCCGCCCAGGATCGCGGCTACCGGCGGTGCCGCCGCCGCGATCTGGACGACGAAGCAGACGGCGATCACCACCAGCAGCGAGACCACGAAGGCCTCGATGTAGCGGAAGCCGCGGCTCATCAGCGTCAGCAGCAGGAACACGTCGAGGGCGGTGACGATGGCGCCCAGCAGCAGGGGGATGCCGAACAGCAGCTGCAGGGCGATGGCCGTGCCGATCACCTCGGCGAGGTCGCAGGCGATGATCGCCGCCTCGCAGGCCAGCCAGAGCAGGAAGTTGACCGGCGGCGAATAGTGCGCCCTGCAGGCCTGGGCGAGGTCGAGCCCGGTGGCGATGCCGAGCCGCGCCGCCAGCGCCTGCAGCAGGATCGCCATGACGTTCGACAGCAGCACGATCGACAGCAGCGTGTAGCCGAACCGCGATCCGCCGGCCAGCGCGGTGGCCCAGTTGCCGGGGTCCATGTAGCCGACCGACACCAGGTAGCCCGGCCCCATGAAGGCCATGAGCCGCCGCAGCCACAGGCCGCCCGTCGGCACCGGCACCGAGGCGTTCACCTCGGGAAGGCTCGGGGCCGAGGTCTCGACGCGCAGCCTGCCGCGCCACCCCGTGTGCGGCGGTGACGGGGCTTCCGAGTCGGTCATCCGGCGGTCCAAGGGCGAAAAGGGCGAGCCGGCGCGAGATTTAAGTTCCGCCTAAAATCTTTTCAATGTGCTAATTCCAGACGGCGGCGCATCCCTCTCATGCGCCTCGCTCGTGGAGCGTCGCCACGGGCTCGAACGGCACCTCCTCGTCGAGCGGGAACATCGGGCGGGCGCAGACGGTGTGGCCGAGGCTGCGCAGGTCGGCCGAGGTGGCGCCCGGCGCGTCGATGTTGAAGTTCTTGTCGACCCATTGGTCGTACATGTGGAACTCGGTATGCGGCGACTTGACGACGATCAGGTCGAAGTCGCGCGGGTCGATGCCGTTGCTGAAGTACATCGCCCGGTCGAACAGGCTGACGGTGCGGCCGAGCACCACGACAGTGAAGCTGCCGAAGGTCAGCACCGCCGTCGGCCCGGCGTCGAGACCGATCTTCATCGTCTCCAGCCGGCTCCGGCCATCCGACAGCAGCCTGACCCTGGCCTCGACCGGCATCGGCGTGAAGCGCGCCGGATCGAGGCCGCCGCCCAGCATCACCCGCACCGTCGCCCCCACCCCCGCCGCATGGGCGTGGGCGGCGGCCCTGGGATCGACGATCTGCGCGAGCACGCGCCGGCCGTAGCCGGCATCGCTCAACGCCTTGATGATGACGTTGGAATCGCCGGTGGCGCCGGACGAGGTCGCATCGGCGGCGTCGGTGAACAGCACCGGGCCCTCGATGCCGCGCGCCTGGGCGATGGCGCGCTCCAGCGCGATCAGCTTGCCCTGCATGCGGTGCCGCTGCGGCCAGAACTCCGAGGCCAGCCGCACCGCCTCGGCACGGGCGAGATCGGCGTCGCCATCGGTGGTGACCATCACCTGGCTGCACAGCTCCGGCACGTCGGTGAACGGATTGCCGATCAGGATCGCCGCCGAGAGCGCCCGGCCCTCTTGCTCCAGCCGGCGGCATTCGCGGATCAGATCGCCATAGCAGCCGGTCCGCGTGATCAGCTCGTCGCCGCGCACCAGCGCCGGGATCACGACGCGGGCGGTCACCGGCCTCACGTTGCCCTCCAGCAGCCGCAGCAGCAGCCGGGCGGCCCTGACGCCGGTGTCGGCGAAGTCGACGTGCGGATAGGTCCAGTAGGCGGCGAGGCCGTCCACCTGCCGCAGCATCCGGTCGGT
Organism: Geminicoccus sp.; assembly: GCA_035326425.1. GTDB lineage: Bacteria > Pseudomonadota > Alphaproteobacteria > Geminicoccales > Geminicoccaceae > CALKJU01. The sequence continues at coordinate 24,002 of DAOLFG010000072.1, forward strand.
GAGGATGCCGTGCAGATCCAGCGAGATGACGATCTTCACCTGCGGCCCGGACACGCGGCGGATTTCGCTCAGCAGGAACCCCTCGGGGTCGAGCTCGCCGTCCGCCCCCATCGCCCCGTGCAGCGAGACGTAGATGCCGTCGACACCGTCGAGCTTCGCCTCGACAGCCGCCAGCAGCTCGCTCGACAAGCGCCCCCAGCCCTCGGCCGACAACGGCCCGGCGCTGCCGGCGCGGGCACCGTAGGCCGGCACGATCTCGACGCTCGCCGCCTCGAGCACCGAGAGCGCTCCACCCATGGCGGTGTTGAGGCCGCGCTGGGCCAGCATCTCCTGGCCACGCTCGACGTGGAAGGCGTCGTAGTGCGAGCGCACCGGGTTGAAGGAGGAGATCTCCTGCATGCACTCGACGAGAAGGACGCGGCGCATCAGGGGACTCCGCGGCTCGTGGCCTGGGTTGACGGATTGAGTTGTAGGGGCGCATCGCCTAACCCGGCAAGCGCACGCCCGAGGAGAGGCCTCCGCCGATGCCGTCGATCGTCCGCCAGCCCGTCCGCATCACCCGCATCGACGCCGTGCCGCTGTTCGGCGAGAGCCCGAAGGGCGGCTGGTCGGCGGAAATCAGGCCGCAGGATTCCATCCACGCCCTGATCGCCGTCCACACCGATGCCGGCATCACCGGCCACGGCAGCGTGTTCACCGACGGCAGGCTGGTGCAGGCGGCATTGCCGGTGCTGGAGCCGCTGTTCCTCGGCGAGGACGCGCTGGCGCCCGAGCGCGTCTCGGAGAAGCTGCACCAGAACACCTTCTGGATGGGCCGCGGCGGCACGCTCACCCACGCCATCAGCGGCATCGACATCGCGCTCTGGGACATACTGGGCCAGGCCACCGGCCTGTCGGTCGGCCGGCTGCTCGGCGGCCGCCATCGCGAGCGCGTGCAGCCCTACTGCTCGCTGCTGATGGAGGAGCCGGCGCTGATGCGCGACGTCGTCGCCGAGTACCGGGCGCTGGGCTTCCGCGCCTTCAAGATCGGCTGGGGGCCGTTCGGCCGGCGCGACAGCTTCCGCAACGACGAGGCGATCGTCCGGGCGGCGCGCGAGGGTGCCAGCGACGATGCCAGGCTGTTCGTCGACGCCGGCGCCAGCGACGCCTACTGGCCGCAGGGGCTGAGCTGGGCGCTGCGCACCGCGAGAATGCTCGCCGACTACGAGGTCGGCTGGTTCGAGGAGGCCCTGAAGCCCGATGCCATCGACGACTTCGTCGAGCTGCGGCGGCAGAGCCCGGTGCCGATCGCCGGCGGCGAGGTGCTGACGCGCCGCCAGGCCTTCGTCCCCTGGCTGACGCGCGGCGCCCTCGACATCGTCCAGCCCGACGTCACCAAGGTCGGCGGCATCAGCGAGCAGCGCCGGATCGCCTGGCTGGCCTACGATTTCGGTGTCAGGTACATCGGGCACGGCTGGAACACGGCCATGGGCCTCGCCGCCGACCTGCAGCTCGCCACGGCCTGCCCGGACACCGACCTCGTCGAGTACATCGGCGGCAGCGCCTATGTCGACGGCATCCTCGAGCGGCCCTTCCGGCTCGACGCCGAGGGCCGGCTGGCGGTGCCGGACCTGCCGGGCCTCGGCGTGCGGCTCGATCGCGAGCGGCTGGCCCGCTACACGCCGGACCCGTCGCCGCTGTTCGAATAGGCCGCCCGCCCGGGCGGGACGGCGGATCGTCCGCGCGGTACGCGCCGGCGCCGCCGCAACCCGGCCCGTCCTTGCCACCGACGGCCATCGGCGTTAAGCTTTACTCAATAACCAAAACATCGCTGGGCTCTTCCGCAACTGTCGGTTGGGCCGGAGGAAACGCAAATGGCTCTCGTCAAGCTGACGCCGAACGACGACGTCACCTTCAACGACACGCAGGACGTCAACAACACCGTCGATGCCCTGGCCGGCAACGACTGGCTGCGGCTGCAGGGCGGCAACGACACCGCCTGGGGCAACATCGGCGACGACACCCTCAACGGCGGCGAGGGCAACGACAAGCTCTACGGCGGCAAGGGCGTCGACACCCTGATCGGCGGTACCGGCAACGATTCGCTGAGCGGCGACGAGGGCCAGGACGTGCTGTACGGCGGCGCCGGCAACGACTGGGCCAGCGGCGGCAAGGCCTACGACTACATCGAGGGCGGTGCCGGCAACGACGTCTTGTCGGGCGACGAGGCCGACGACGAGATCTATGGCGGCACCAACAACGACACGCTGTTCGGCGGCGCCGGCGGCGACTACCTCGAGGGCGGCAGCGGCGACGACAAGCTCTACGGCAATGCCGGCGTCGACTACATGGACGGCGGCAGCGGCGACGACATCTTCTATTTCGCCAGCGGCGACATCAACGCCAACGGCAAGCAGAGCGACACCATCTGGGACTTCACGGACGGCGAGGACCGCATCGACATCCGCAGCCTGACCTGGAACGGCAAGTCCGGCTCGGGCGACCCGCTCGACGATGCCGGCGTCACCGTCGCGGATGACGGCCTCGGCAACACGACCATCACCTTCACCGCCACCGGCAATGTCGGCGGCGTGCCGGTCTCGGTGGTCACGGCCAAGATCTTCCTGTTCGATTTCGCCTCCGAGAAGCTCGACGCCAGCGACTTCGTCGTCTGATCCGCGGACGAGCGTCAGGCAGCATTCGCCGACCCGACCCGGCCGCCCCTGCGGTGGCCGGGTCGTTTCGTTATTGTCGATACGCGGCACTCCCCTGCGCCGATAAGTCTGCGCGCGGGCGATCCGCTCGACGATGCCGGCGTGATCGTCTCCCATACCGCCTCGATCGACGGCTTCGACGTCGGCAAGCTGGACGCCAGCGACTTCGGCTTCTGATCGTGGCGCCGGCCGCGCGTCGCCCCGGCCAGCCGCTCGATATGCCGCTGCGCCACCCGACACAGCCTTGCCAAGCGCCAAGGTTGATGCTACCGTTCCTAAATTACTGGGACATCAAGGATCCGCCGCTACCTGCAGGCGGGCAGGAGGGAACGCAGATGGCTGTCACTCAGGTTCCGAACGACTTCACCGACACCCAGGACGTCAACAACACGCTGAACGGCTCCAGCGCCGGCAACACCATGCTGATGAATGGCGGCAACGACACCGCCTGGGGCAACGACGGCGACGACGGTCTCTACGGCGGCAGCGGCAACGACAAGATCTTCGGTGGCAAGGGCTTCGACTACATCGAGGGCGGCACCGGCAACGACTCGCTGAGCGGCGACCAGCAGACCGATTGGCTCTATGGCGGCGCCGGCAACGACTGGATCAGTGGCGGCAAGGCCTACGATTACATCGAGGGCGGCGCCGGCAACGACATCTTGTCGGGCGACGAGGGCGGCGACGTCATCTATGGTGGCAGCAACAACGACACTGTCTATGGCGGTAAGGGCAGTGACTGGATAGATGGCGACAGCGGCAACGACAAGATCTATGGCAATGCCGGCGAAGACTACATGTACGGCAGTGGCGGCGACGACACCTTCTACTTCGCCAGCGGTGACTCGAACGCTGCCAACCAGGATTGGATCTATGATTTCAGGGACGGAGAGGACAAGCTCAACGTCGGCAAGCTGACCTGGGACGGCAAGTCCGGCTCGGGCGATCCGACCGACGATGCCGGCGTCACCATCGAGGACGACGGCAGCGACACCACGATCACCTTCACCGCCACCGGCAATGTCGGCGGCGTGCCGGTCTCGGTGGTGACGGCCTCGATCGTGCTCGTGGGCTTCGACAGCAGCAAGCTCGACGCCGACGACTTCAGCTTCTGACCATCATCGTTCGGCCCGAGCCGGCTCGCCGGCTCGGGCTTCATCGCCTCCTGCCCGGCCGGCAGCTGGTTCCCACCGTAGAGCTGCCGGCCACGATCGCCTGATCCATCCCACGATCGTTGATCGTGGGATCTGGCGTGCCTGTGATAATCGGCTCATAACGCCGATGCACCGCGGTACGCGGCAGGCAGGAGGAAAACGCAAATGGCTGTAGTTAACGTAGTGGGTGATTTCAACGACACCCAGGACGTCAAC
>DAOLFG010000073.1:0-28023 GCA_035326425.1 Geminicoccus sp.
AGGAAGATGAAGAAGGCGTCGTGCGCCAGGAACTTCGGCACCACCAGCGGCAGGATGGTGTCGACCCAGCCGATGTTGAGGAACAGCACGTATTGCGGCACCAGCGTGACGTGATAGGGCAGCATCAGCGTGCCCAGCATCAGCGCGAACCACAGGTTCTTGAAGCGGAAGTCGAGGCGGGCGAAGGCATAGGCCGTGAGCGAGCAGGCGACCAGGTTGCCGATGACCGACAGGATCGCGATGACGAACGAATTGAGGTAGAAGGTGGTGAAGGTGACCCTCAGCGCGTCCCAGCCGTCCCGGTAGTTGGTGAACTTCCACTCCGAGGGCCACAGGCTCAGCTCGCTGAAGATGATGGTGTCGGGCTTGAACGAGCTCGCGATCATCCACAGCAGGGGATAGAGCATGGCGAACGACGCCAGGATCATGCAGATCTGCTTGACGATCTCGATGCGAACCGCGCGCGACCGGCGCCGCTGCTGCAGCGCCAGCCGCTGGGCGCGCAGGTCGCTAGTTGCGCTGGTCTTCATAGTAGACCCAGTAGCGTGAGGTCAGGAACGAGACGGCGGTGAAGATGCCGATGATCACCAGCAGCACCCAGGCCAGCGCCGCCGCATAGCCCATGCGGAAATTGGCGAACGCCTCCTCGTAGAGATAGAGCGTGTAGAACAGCGTGGCGTCGACCGGGCCGCCGGTGCCGCCCGAGACCACGAAGGCCTGGGTGAAGGCCTTGAAGGCCTCGATGGTCTGCAGCACCAGGTTGAAGAAGATCACGGGCGCCAGCAGCGGCAGGGTGATGAAGACGAACTGGCGGACCTTGCGGGCACCGTCCATCGACGCCGCCTCGTAGAGATCGGTCGGGATCTGCCTGAGGCCGGCCAGGAAGATGATCATCGGCGAGCCGAACTGCCAGATCGCCAGGATGACCAGCGTGCCCAGCGCGTAGTCCGGATGGTTCAGCCAGGGCTCGCCGTGGTAGCCCAGCAGCGCCAGCAGCTGGTTGGCGATGCCGTCGCGGTCGAACAGCTTGCGCCAGAGGACGGCCACCGCCACCGAGGCGCCGATCAGCGAGGGAAGGTAGAACAGCGCACGGTAGAGCCCGGCGCCGCGGATGCCCTTGTCGAGCAGCATGGCGATGCCGAGCGCCACCATGAGCTTCAGCGGCACCGACCAGATCACATAGGTGAACGTCACGTTCAGGGCCTGCCAGAACCTGGCATCGGCCGTGAACATGTAGCTGTAGTTCTCGAGGCCGATCCAGCGCGGCGCCGACAGCAGGTCGAAGTTGGTGAAGGACAGGTAGAGCGATGCCAGCGTCGGCCCGAGCGTCAGGCCGAAGAAGCCGACGAGCCACGGCAGCAGGAACATGTAGCCGGCGCCGTTGCGGCGCCAGGCCCGGGCCAGCCCCGACATCTGCCGGGGAGCCGGCTGGCCGGTCCGCCCGGTTCCGGGGGCGGGCCGGGCCATGGCCGTCGACATCGTCCGATCAGGCGCGACGCAGGATGTTCTGGGCGTCGCGATAGAACTGAGCGGCACCATCCTTCACGCTGACGCGGCCGAACGCCATCTCCGGGTAGGTGCGCTGCAGCATCTTGTCGACCTCGCCGGCGCCCTTGGGCGGTGCCGGCGGCAGCGGGCCGACGTTCTTGCTGGTCACGCCCAGATAGGCCAGCATCTTCTTCTCGATCGGATTGACGATCGGGATCAGCTGGTCGCGGATCGTCTCGTCGCCCGGCACGCCGCGCTCGACGCGCAGCACCTGCGCCGCGTCCCAGTCGGCGGCGAGGAACTGCGTGAAGGCCACGGCCTCGGGCTTGATCTTGCTGGTCCGCGCCACCGAGATCAGCATCGAGGGCTTCAGGTACTGCCCCGGCTTGCCGCCGGGCAGGTTGGGCAGCATGGTCATCTGCAGCTCGTTCTTGTTGAGCCCCTGCAGCGCCACGATCTGGTTGGAGTGCGCGAAGTCGATGGCGGCCTTGCCGAGCGTCAGCGGCATCTGCTGCAGCGTGCTGTCCTGGGCGGTGAGGTCGCCCGGCGTGGCGAGGCCGTCCTTGCGGAAGCTCTCCCACAGGCCGAAATAATCCGCCACGTCCTCTTCGGTGAACGCCAGCTGGCCGGCCTCGTCGTAGAGCGCCTTGCCGCGCTGGCGCATGAAGAACTCCATCATGGGCTCCCAGCGGCCCTTGTCGGAGACGCCCCAGAAGTCGGCCTTGCCGGCCTTCTTGACCTCGCCGGCGATGCGCTTGAGGTCGTCCCAGGTCCAGCTGGCTTCCGGCACCGGGATGCCGAGTGCCGCCAGCGTGGTGCCGTCGCAGTAGCAGGTGACGGAGTTCTGGGTCCACGGCACGGCGTAGAGCTTGCCGTCGACCTTGCCGCTCTCGAGGAAGCTCGGGTTGAAGGCCGAGAGATCCAGGCCCTTGCCGATGTAGTCGTCGAGCGGCTCCAGCTGGTTGCGGCGCGCGTACTCGAACAGGTAGCGATAGTCCATCTGGACGACGTCGGCCATGTTGCGGCCCGACGCCTGGGTCGCCATCTTGGGCCAGTAGTCGTCCCAGCCGATGGTCTCGGGGTCGATGGCGACGCCCGGCACCTTCTTGTTGTAGAGCTCGACGACCTCGTAGGTGCGCTTGTTGCGGTCGGGATTGCCCCACCAGAAGAAGCGCATCCTGGTCTCGGCCAGGGCCTGCCGGCCGAAGCCGCCCAGCGCCGCGGTGCCGATGGCGGAGCCGGCGACGGCGCCGGCAAAGCCTCTGCGTGTCAGCTTACGCATCCGAGCCTACCTCCCGATTGAGATCGCGGGCGCCGCAGCCCCATCTCGCTTCCGCCCGGCAGTTTGGACTGCCTCTGGGTGTCACATGCAGCCTTGCCCACGGAAAGGCAAGGGGCGGTGGCGGCGTCCCGTACAAGCTGCGCAGAACATACGGAGAGTGTTTTGAACCTGTCAAGATTGATTACAGGATGAAATCGAATTAAGAGTGGTTCCATGTTGGCGGCCGGCGAGGCCCGCCAGAGGAGGCAGGGTATGGCTGCAGAAGCCAAGCGTCGGGTCGCCGTCGTCGGCACCGGTCATCGCGGCACCGGCATGTGGGGTGCCGAGCTGCTGGCCGAATGCGGCGCGTGGGTCGAGATGGTGGCGCTGTGCGACAGCAATCCGCTGCGGCTGGAGCAGGGCCGGCAGCTGATCGGCGTCGAAGCGCCGCTGTTCACTGACTTTACAAGGATGCTGCGCGAGATCCGTCCGGAGACGGTGATCGTCTGCTCGCGCGATTCCGTCCACGACGATCACATCGTCGAGGCGCTGGAGGCCGGCTGCCACGTCGTCACCGAGAAGCCGATGACGACCACCGCCGCCAAGACCCGCCGCATCCTCGAGGCCGAGGCCCGTACCGGCCAGCGGCTCGACGTCACCTTCAACTACCGCTTCGCGCCCACCAGCCGGACCATCAAGGAGCTGCTGCTGTCGGGCGTCATCGGCGAGGTGACGTCGGTCGACTTCCACTGGTATCTCGACACCTCGCACGGTGCGGACTACTTCCGCCGCTGGCACGCGCTGATGGCCTATTCGGGCAGCCTGTTCGTCCACAAGGCCACACATCATTTCGACCTGCTGAACTGGTACCTGGATTCCGACCCTGCCGAGGTCTTCGCCCGCGGGGCCTTGCGCAACTATGGCAAGGCCGGGCCGTTCCGTGGCCGGCGCTGCCGCGGCTGCCCGCATGCCGGCGAGTGCGACTTCTACCTGGACCTGGACAAGGCGCCGCGGCTGGTCAGGCTCTACGAGGAGCCGTCGAGATGCGACGGCTACTTCCGCGACCAGTGCGTGTTCCGCGAGGAGATCGACATTCCCGACACCATGAGCGCCGCCATCCTCTACGCCAACGGTGTCCAGGTCTCCTATTCGCTCAACAGCTACATGCCGATCGAGGGCCATCACTTGGCGTTCAACGGCAGGAAGGGCCGCATCGAGATCCGCCAGTACGAGAAGCAGCCCTGGGACGTGCCGGACCACGACGAGATCCTGGTGGCGCGCAACTTCGGCGAGGCCGAGCGGGTCATCGTGCCGCACCAGCCGGGCGGCCATTTCGGCGGCGATCCGCTGCTGCACCGCATGCTGTTCGAGCCCGGCACGGCCGATCCGCTCAACCAGCGCGCCGGTGCTCGCGCCGGAGCCATGTCGGTGCTGTGCGGCGTGGCCGCTGTCGAGAGCATGAGGCAGGGAAGGCCGGTCACCGTCGCCGAGCTGGGCGGGCTGCCCGATGCGGCCGGCTGAGGCCTTCGCCGCCGACGCCGACGAGGGGCCGGGACCGGGCGGCGCCATCGAGGTCACCCCGGCGCCGCGGCGGCGGCTGGCCGACATCCTCTACGGCCAGCTGCTGAAGCAGATCGTCGACAAGGAGATGCCCGAGGACTCCCGGCTGCCGTCGGAAGCCGAGATCGCGCGGATGTTCGGCGCTTCGCGGCCGGTGGTGCGCGAGGCGCTGATGCGCCTGCAGGTCGACGGGCTGGTCTATTCGCGCAAGGGTGCAGGCACCTTCGTCCGTACCCGGCCGCCGCCGCGGCTCACCGAGTTCGCCGACCCGTCGCTGGTGGCGAGCTATCTGCGCTGCAACGAGGTGCGGATCGGGCTCGAGACCGAGGCGGCGAGGCTGGCGGCGAAGCGGCGCTCGCAGTCGCAACTCGACGCCATCCGCGAGGCCGCCGACGCCCTGCACCGCGCCTTCGCCCATTCCCGCGTCGGCGAGGCCGAGGACCTGGCCTTCCACCGCGCTGTCGCCGAGGCTTCCGGCAACGAATTCTTCCCGCATCTCCTGGGCGAGCTGGCCGAGCTGATGCGCGGCTCGATGATGATGGGCCTGGGCCTCACCCGTGCCGGCTCGGAGCCGCGCCGCCAGCAGGTGCTGCGCGAGCACCGCGAGATCGTCGAGGCCATCGGCGCCAGGGATGCCGATGCCGCGGCCCTGTTCATGCGCGTCCACCTCGTCCAGTCGCGCCTGCGCACCACCGACGCCAGGATCGGTCAGTAGCGCAGCGCCTCGGCGATCCGCTCCTGGGCGGCGCTGTCGAGGTAGGGGTGCATTGGCAGGCTCAGCACCTCGCCGGCCAGCCGCTCGCTGACCGGGCAGCCGCCCTCGGCCACCGGAAAGCCGGCGAAGGCGGGCTGTCGGTGCAGGGGCCGGCGATAGTAGACGGCGGTCGAGACTCCCGCCGCGTTCAGACGCCTCTCCACCAGGTCGCGTCCGGCCACGCGGACCGTGTAGTGGGCCCAGACCGGGCTCGCGCCCGCCATGGTGGCCGGTCTCGCGACCTCGTCGGGCAGCAGCTCGTCATAGGTCCGGGCCGCGCGGCGCCGCGCCTCGACCTCGTCCCCGAAGATCCCGAGCTTGGCCAGCAGGATGGCCGCCTGCAGCGTATCCAGCCGCGAGTTGCCGCCGAGCCTGAGATTGTCGTAGCGGTCGGCACCCCGGCCATGCTCGCGCAGCGAGCGCAGCTCGTCGGCCAGGGCCGGATCGTCCGTGAACACCGCGCCACCGTCGCCGTAGCAGCCGAGCGGCTTCGACGGATAGAAGCTGGTCGTGGTCAGCCTTGCCAGCGTGCCGACTCTCCGTCCGCGATAGGCGGCCCCGAGGCTCTGGGCCGCGTCGGCCACCATCCACAGCCCGTTCGCCTCGGCGAAGGTGCGGATCGCATCGTAGTCGGCCGGCTGGCCGAACAGGTCGACCGAGATGATTCCGACGGGGCGCAGGCCGGCCCGACGCGCCGCCGCGATCCCGCCCGCCAATCGCTCGGGATCCATGTCGAAGCTGTCGTCGCGCACGTCGACGAACACCGGCACGGCCCCCGATCTCGCCGCCGCCCCGGCGGTGGCGGCGAAGGTGAAGGCGGGCACGAGCACCGCGTCGCCCTCGCCGACACGCAGCACGGCCAGGGCCAGCTCGAGGGCGTCGGTTCCGTTGGCGCAGGTGATGCAGTGGGCGGCACCGGTCAGGGCCGCGAGCCGTGCCTCCAGCTCGCCGACCTCGGGGCCTATGACGTACTGACCGTGCGCCAGCACGCGCGCGATCGCCGCGTCCAGCGCCGGCCGGATACGGGCCTGCTGCGCCGCCAGGTCGATGAGCGGCAGCGTCACGCCATCACGATCCGCTCGCGTCCGGCCGTGACGTCGCGGGTGGCGTTGCGCGTGTCGACGACCAGGGCGGAGCCTCCGACCAGCGCCGGCCAGTCGACGGCGTCGTGATCGGTGACGATCAGCACGGCATCGTGCCGGGCCAGCACGGCCGGATCGAGCGGCAGCGAGCGCCGGCCCGCCAGCGCCGCGTGCTCGCGCGACGGCGGGATCATCGGCACGTGCGGATCGTGATAGGCGACGACGGCGCCGCGCGCCTCCAGCCGCTCGATGATGACGAGGGCAGGGCTCTCGCGCATGTCGTCGACGTTCTTCTTGTAGGCGATGCCGACGATCAGGATGCGGGAACCGTTGAGCCCGCGGCCGGCACGCTCGTCGAGCGCCCTGGCCAGCCGCTCGATCACCCAGGTCGGCATGGCGGTGTTGACCTCGCCCGCCAGCTCGATGAAGCGCGTCGAGAGCCCGAACTCCTTGGCCTTCCAGGTGAGGTAGAACGGATCGATCGGGATGCAGTGGCCGCCGAGGCCAGGGCCGGGTTGGAACGGCATGTAGCCGAACGGCTTGGTGGCCGCCGCCGCCAGCACCTCCCAGACGTCGATATCCATCGCCGTGAAGACGGTCTTGAGCTCGTTGACCAGGGCGATGTTGACGGCGCGGAAGATGTTCTCGACCAGCTTGACCGCCTCGGCGGTATCGGTCGAGGACACCGGCACGATGCGCTCGACGATGCGGCCGTAGAGCCGGCAGGCGAGGTCGAGCGCCTGCTCGCCGTCGCCGCCGATCACCTTGGGGATGCTGCCGGTCCGCCATTGCGGATCGCCGGGGTTCTCGCGCTCGGGCGAATAGGCGAGGAAGACGTCGCGCTCCGGCAGGAGGCCCGTCGCCTCGACGATGGGCCGCACCACCTCGCGGGTCGTGCCGGGCCATGTGGTGGATTCGAGCACCAGCAGCTGCCCGGGCCACATGTGCGGCGCCAGGCTCCTGACCGTGCCCTCGACATAGGAGAGGTCGGGCTCGCGGTGCCGGCCGAGCGGCGTCGGCACGCAGACCAGCAGCGCATCGGCATGCGCCGCCTGCGCATAGTCGGCCGTCGCGGAGAACCGGCCCGAGGCCAGCGCATCGGCGATCGCCGCATCGCCGATATGCGCCAGTGGGCTCCTGCCGCCGTTGAGCTCCAGCACCCTTTCGGGATCGATGTCGAAACCCTGCACCCGGTAGCCGGCCGAAGTCGCGGCCAGCATGAGCGGCAGCCCGACATAGCCGAGGCCGACGATGCCGATGACGGCGCTGCGGTCCTCGATCCTGGCGCGAAGGCGCGCCGCAGGTGACGGGAGGGCGCCGGAATCTCGGTCGGTCAGGTCTCGGTCGGTCCGCATCATCTCAGTGTGCCGCTGCCTGCAGGGGCCTCAACTGCTCGTAGGTCGCCCGGTATCGCGCATAGAGCTGGTCATAGGCAGGCGCGTGCTCGGAGCGCGGCCTGACCGTCGTGGCCGGAGCCACGAACCGGCCGATCTGTCCCCAATCGATGAACGCGCCGACGCCGATGCCGGCGACGAACGCGGCACCCAGACAGGAGCCGGGATGTCCGGTCAGCAGATGTACCGGCATCCCGATCACATCCGCCACGATCTGCATCCATATCGGGCTCCGCGCCCCGCCGTCGGAGGCCAGCACGCGCGTCACCGGATAGCCGATCTCGCGCGCCACCTCGATGTGGTGGCGAAAGCCCATGGCGATCGCCTCGAGCAGCGACCGCCAGATGTCGCCGACACCGTGATGCAGGCCCAAGCCCGACAGCACGCCCCTCGCCAGCGGGTCGTGAATCGGCGTCTTCTCGCCGAGGAAGTAGGGGAGGGCCAGCAGTCCCCTCGCTCCAGGCGGCGAAGCCTGGGCCAATCGGTCCAGCTCGGCATGGCTGCGGCCGCCGCCCAGGTTGTCGACGAGCCAGTTGAGCACGGCTCCCGAGGCAGCCATGCAGCCGTTCGGCATGAACAGCCCCGGGACGAGGTGGAAATCGAGGAACAGCCTGGGATCCGGCCGAGGCTGCGGCGTCGCCAGCAGGAAGTCGCCGGCCCCGCCGAACTTTAGAAGGCAGTCGCCCGGCGCCACCACGCCGGCGGTGAAGGCCGAGGCGATGTGGTCGGCGCAGCCCGCCACCACCGGCGTACCTTCGGCGAGTCCGGTGTGGATGGCGGCGGCGGCCGTCACGCCGCCCACCACTGCCTGGCCGTCGCGCACTGCCGGCAGCAGCTCGCGGCCGATCCCGCCCAGCGCCAGCAGGTCGTCCACCACGTCCCCGGCGCCGAGATCGTAGAAGCCGGATTCCAGCGCCCAGTTGCGCTCGATGCTCCACGCCCCGGTCAGCCGATGGACAACGAAGTCGTAGGCGCCCAGGAGATGCCGCGCGCGCTCCAGGCTTTCCGGCTCGTGCCGGCGCAGCCAGCGCAGCTTGGTGGCGACGAGCTGCTGGTTGATGCCGTTGCCGGTGCGGGCGAGGAACGCCGCCTCGTCGACCTCCCGGCGCAGCTCCTCGACCTCGGCGGCGACGCGGCCGTCCGACTGCTGGATGCTGCGGCGGACCGGCCGGCCGCCGCCGTCGAGCAGCACCGTGGCGGGCAGCATGCCCGTGACGCCGACGGCGTCGACCGTGTGGCCGGCCGCCAGCTCGCGGCAGACTGCGCCGGCATTGGCCCACCACTGCTCGGGATCCTCCTCGGCCCAGCCGGGATGGTCGGAGAACAGCGTCACCGGCCGCTGCGCCAGTGCCAGGGTGCGGCCGTCGACGTCGACCAGGATGCCGATGGTCGAGGTGGTGCCGATGTCGAGCCCGAGCAGGACCGGCACGGCTCAGCGGATCCGGCGGACGAGATCCATGAACCTGGCGACGCGCCCGCCGTCGACCGGCGCCCAGGTGTCGCCGCCCTGCTTGAAGTGGGTGCCGACGACGCAGCCGTCGGCGTGCTCCAGGATGGCCTCGACCGTATCCAGCCGCACGCCGGTATTGGCCAGCACCGGCACGTCGCCCACCGCCCTTTTCACCCGCTCGACGTCGCCGAGCGCCACGCCCTGGCCGGTCATCGGCCCGGAGACGCAGAGCACGTCGGCCAGCGAGGAGAACACCGCACTGCGCGCCCGCACCTCGACCGGCCGGCTGTCGAGCGAGGTCGCGAACTCGGCGTTCACATTGTAGAGCAGCTGGATGTCCGGCCGGCCGAGGCAGGCCCTCAGCCGCAGCGCCTCGGCGCAGCGCGGCTCCCACAAGCCCATGTCGGAGGCGTAGAGCCCGGTGAAGATCTCGCGCGCGAAGCTGGCGCCGGTGGCGGCGGCGAGGCCGACGCTCGCCACCGGATCCCACAGATAGTTGACGCCGAACGGCACCTTCAGCAGTGGCTTCAGCTCGCCGATCGCCGCCGCCATGGCGGCCAGGGCCTCCGGTGCGGCGTGCAGCAGGTAGGGCCTGTCGCCCTCGTTGCCGAACATCACGACATCGACGCCGCCCGCCTGCAGGGCGGCGATGTCGCGCGCCGCATGCTCGACGATCGCCGCCATGCCGCCCTTCGCGTCGTAGAGCGGCGAGCCGGGCAGCGGTGGAAAATGCACCATCGCGACGATGGGCTTGGTCAGGCCGAGGAACTGCGACATCTCAATCCATCCGGGCGCCGCCGGTGACGTTCAGGGCCTCGCCGGTGACGAAGCGGGCGGCGTCCCCGCACAGGAAGGCCACGACGTCGGCGACGTCCTCGGGCTCCTCCAGCCGCCCCAGCGGGGTCTGGGCGACATAGTCGTCGCGCACCGCCTCGATGCTCGTCCCGCGCAGCGAGGCTTCCCATTGCAGCTCGCGCTCCTGCATCGAGGTGCGCACGAAGCCGGGGCAGACGCAGTTCACCCGGATGCCGTCGGGTGCCACCTCGCGGGCGAGGGCCTGGGTGAAGCCGACCACGGCGAACTTGCTGGCCGAATAGTGCGCCAGCCACGGTGCCCCGATCTTGCCCGCCATCGAGGCGGTGTTGACGATCACGCCCCTGGTGCCGTCGGCGAGCCAGCGCCGGACGACGGCGCGGTTGGACAGGAACACGCCCTTGGCGTTGACCGCCATGTTGCGGTCCCACTCGGTCTCGTCGAGATCCTGGACGAGATGCATGCTGGAGATGCCGGCATTGGCGCAGAGGATGTCGAGGCCGCCCATCCGCCGTGCCGCCTCCGCCACGACGGCCTCGGTCGCGCGACCGTCCGTGACGTCGAGGGCCGAGCCGAACGCGGCGATGCCGATCTCGGCCGCCACCGCCTCGGCGGCCGCCGGATCGACATCGGTGACGGCCACGGAAGCGCCGTCGCGCACGAGCGCGCGGGCGATCGCCCGCCCGATGCCGGAGCCGGCACCGGTCACCAGCGCCCTTCGCCCTGCCAGAGGCGGTTCCACCATCCTCGTCCCCGCGGCTGCCTCGGGTCATCCTGGCAGCCGCGGCGGATCAGGTGAAGCCTCGTCGGCTCACCACTCCTCGTCCATGCCGACATCCTCGAAGCCGGCATCCGCCTCCTCGGGCGGCGCATCGGCCGGCGGGGTCGCGGCCGCGGCCGGGTCGGCGGCGAACATGCTGCCGATGGCGTTGGCCACCAGCATGCCGCCGGCGACGCCCATGGCGGTCTGCATGGCACCCGCCATGAAGCCGCCGCCGGCGCCGCCGCCCCACGGGCCGCCGGGACGGCCGGCATTCGTCGGCATGCGCGGGGCCGTAGCCGGGGGTGGTGCTGCCGGACGCGACGGCGCTCCGAACAGGCCGCCGAGGAAACCGCCGCCGGCCGGCCGCGATGCCAGGTCGCGCTCGAGCTCCTCGATCCGCTGCTGCGACGCCGCCAGGGCCTGCTCCTGCACCAGGATCGCCTGGGCCATGTAATAGGGGGCCGCCGGCATGGCGCCGACCCGCTGCCGGATCAGCTGCTCGGCATCGCCGTCGCGCTGCGGTGCCTGTCCGTCCACCTGCCGCAACCTGTCGAAAAGCCCGTCGATGAGCTGCCGCTCATTCGTATCCACGCATCTCTCCCCAGCTCGTCGCGGCCATGTGTCCGCCGCAACAGAGAAATATGGTCGGACCCGGCGCATGCTCCATGAAATTCTCGTAATGCGCGCCGTCGTGAACGGCGCCGCCGCGCGTGGTCAATGAACGCCCCGGGTCATCCCCGCCGTGAAGAACCTGTTCAGCACCAGGGCCAGGACGACGATCGGCAGCACCGCCACGTGCGCCAGCGCTCCCATGGTGCCCCAGGTGACGTCGCGGGTGCCGTAGGCCGAGAGCAGGGCCACGGAGAGTGTGCGGCTGCGGGCGCTGGTGAGGAAGGAGGCGAACAGGAAGTCGTTCCAGCTCAGCATGAAGGCCAGGAGCGCCGCCGCCACGATGCCGGGGGCGGCCAGCGGCAGGGCGATGCGCAGGAAGGCGCCGAGGCGCGAGCAGCCGTCGGTGACGGCGGCCTCCTCGAGCACGCGCGGCAGGGCGCGGAACTGGCCGAACATCAGCCAGGTCACCAGGGTCGTGCTCAGCATGCCGTGCATCAGGATCACGGCCGCGGGGGTGCCGAGCAGGCCCATGTCGCGCATCAGCACGTAGAACGGGATGAGCGTGGCCACCGGCGGCACCATGCGCACGGCGAGGAACAGGTAGGCGACGCCCATGGCCCAGCGCGAGGAGGAGCGGGCGAGGGCATAGCCGGCCGGCACGCCCATCAGGAGCGCCACCACCGTGGCGCCGCCGCTGACGAGCAGGCTGGTGCCGAGGAGCTGCGGCAGGTCGAACAGCCCGGCGATGGCGCGGAAGTTGTCGAGCGTCGGGCTGAAGGCGAGGCCGGGCGGGAAGCCGAAGATGTCGCGCGCCGGCTTGTAGGCGGTGGTCAGCAGCCACAGCACGGGTGCGAGGAAGACCGCCAGCGCCGCGACGATCAGCGTTCGCGACAGCAGGAGGCTCATCGGCCGGCCATCCGGCGGTCGGCGCGGCGGAGCAGCAGCACGAAGGCCGTGGCCAGCACCGCGATGCAGGCCAGGGTCAGGTTGGCGATGGCGGAGGCATAGCCGATGTTGAAGAACTCCAGGCCCTGCTTGACGGCGTAGAGCTGCAGCACGTTGGTGGCGTCGCCGGGGCCGCCCTTGGTGATGACGAAGACCGAATCGAACAGCCGGAAGGCGTCCATCACCCGCAGCATCAGCGCCAGCAGCAGCGCCGGCAGCAGCAGCGGCAGCACGACGTGGCGGAGCTTCCGCCAGGGCGTGGCGCCGTCGATGGCCGCGGCCTCGATCAGCTCGGCCGGGATCGTCGCCAGCCCGGCGCGCAGGATCAGCGCCACCAGCGGCGTCCACTGCCAGGCATCGATGGCGACGATCGAGGCGAAGGCGGCGACCGGATCGCCGAAGAAGCCGCGCTCGCCGACGACGCCGGCGGCCCGGCCCCAATAGCCGAGCAGGCCGAACTCGGCCGAGAGCAGGGCCTTGAAGATCAGCCCCACCGCCAGCGGCGTGATCATCACCGGCACCAGCATGACGACCAGCGCCGCCCGCTCGAACGGCCGGTCGGTCCACAGGGCCAGCGCCAGCGCCAGGCCCAGCGCCATCTCGAGGCCGACGGCGAGGCCGGTGAACAGGAAGGTGTTGAGCAGCGCCCGCATCGCCGAGGGATCGTTCCACAGCCGCAGATAGTTGCCGAAGCCGGCGAAGGCGGTGCGCTGCGGGCGCAGCAGGTTGTAGTCGTAGAGGCTCCAGCGCAGCCCTTCCAACAGCGGCCCGCCGGCCAGCAGCACGACATAGACGACCGCCGGCAGGCCGAGGGCCAGCAGGAAGAGCCGGTTGCGCTGCTCGATGGACAGGATGGCGAGGACCGCGCTCGGTGGCCGCGATTCGCGGCAGTGGATCGTGGCCCGCAGCCTAGGCCGGGGCGGCGCCGGCCGCCAGCGCCCGATCGCGTAACCCCGATCGCGTAACCCCGATCGCGGAACCCCGGCTGCCGCCGTCGGTTGTGCTGGCGCGGAAGGCAACGGAGTTCCGCCATGGCCTCGCGCACGTTCTGGAAAGGCTATCTCAAGCTCTCGCTCGTGACCTGTCCGGTGGCGATGACGCCGGCTACGAGCGAAGGCGAGAAGGTCCGCTTCCACACGCTGAATCGTGCCACCGGCCACCGCGTCGAGAGCCGATACGTCGATGCCGAGACCGGCGAGGCGGTCGAGGACGACGACCAGGTCAAGGGCTACCAGCACGGCGACGACGACCATGTGATCCTCGAGGACGAGGAGCTCGAGACCGTGGCGCTGGAGAGCACCCGCACCATCGACATCGAGACCTTCGTCCCGACCGATTCCATCGAATGGATCTGGTACGACAGCCCGCACTACCTGGTGCCCGACGACGAGGTCGGTGAGGAGGCGTTCGCCGTCATCCGCGACGCCATGGCGGCCACCGGCACCGCCGGCATCTCCCGGCTGATGCTCTACCGGCGCGAGCGGCCGGTCATGGTCCGGCCCCGCGACGACGGCATGATCCTCTGGACGCTGCGCTACGGCGACGAGGTCCGCGACCCCGACGCCTATTTCGGCGGCATCGAGACCGGCAGGGTCGACCCGAAGCTGCTGAGGCTGGCGCAGACGCTGATCGAGGAACGGACGCAGCCGTGGGATCCGTCGATGGTGCACGACCCGGTGCAGGAGAAGCTGCTGGAGATCATCGCCGCCAAGAAGAAGGGCAGGAGGCCGGCACGGCCGAAGCCGGCGCCCGAGCGGCCGGGCAACGTCATCGACATCATGGACGCGCTGCGCAGGAGCATCGCCGCCGAGGGCCGGTCGAAGGGGCGCTAGGCGGCGCGCCGGCGCGAGCGCGCTGAAGAAGCAGGCAGCGGCACGGCCGAGCGGCGGAAGTCCGCCCACGGGTCGGTCGCGAGGTTGGCGAGCCTCGTAGGGGTATTGGCGACGGTGAAGTAGGCCGGCCCGATGCCGGCGCCCAGCTCGTCCCATGCCAGCGGCATCGACACCGGGGCACCCGGGCGGGCCCTGGTCGAATAGGCCGCGACGGCCGTGGCGCCCCTGCCGTTGCGAAGATAGTCCACGAGAATCCTGCCGCGCCGCTTCGACTTGGTGATGACCGCGACATAGCGATCGGGGCTGTCCGCCGCCATCCGCTCGGCCAGGGCCTTGGTGAACGCCTTCACCGCGTCCCATTCGGCGTGCGGCTTCAGCGGTGCCGTGACATGCAGCCCCTTGCCGCCGCTGGTCTTGACGAAGCTCGCCATGCCGGTGCCAGCGAGCCGCTCGCGGATCTCGCGCGCCGCGGCGACCACGTCGTCCCACGCCACGCCCTCGCCGGGGTCGAGATCCAGGACGATCATGTCGGGCTGCTCAAGCGCGGCGAGCGTCGAGCCCCAGGGATGGATCTCGAGCGCGCCGGCCTGGACCAGGTCCAGCATGCCGTCGAGGTCGTTGACGACCAGCATCGGCTCGGCCGAGGGATCCTTCGGATCGCGCGCAAGCTGCAGGCTGCGGCCGGCGCCCTTCCACACATGCTTCTGGAAGAAGCACTCGCCGCCGACGCCGCCGGGGCAGCGCACCAGCGCCAGCGGGCGGGCGACGACGAACGGCGCCATCCGCCGCCAGACCTCGCTGTAGTAGTCGGCCAACCCCTCCTTGGTCACGCCGACATCGGGCCAGTAGAGCCGGTCGGGGTGGGTCAACCTGACGACCGAGCTGTGCGGAGCGCTCCTCGCAGGCGTCGCCGGCGCCTCGCTCACCACCTCCTCGGCTGGCTTGTCCTCGCGCAGGCCACGGAACGAGGCGTGGCGGAGATTGCTGTCGGCGGTCCAGTTGCGGAATTCCACCTCGGCCACCAGCTCGGGCCGTACGTAGCGCACCTGCCGAGCCGCCTCCGCCGTCAGCCGCTCGGCGAACGGGCTCGACCTCATGCGCAGGCGCTCGAGGCGGCGGAACAGGTCCTCGGCCACCGCATGGGTGAAGCCGGTACCGACCCGGCCGGCATGCTGCAGCAGGCCGTCCCGGTAGTAGCCGAGCACCAGCGAGCCGACCGCCTTGCGCGAGGTGGTCGAGGGCACGTATCCCGCGACGACGAATTCCTGGCGCTGCGAGCATTTCGACTTCAGCCAGTCCTTGCTGCGCCCGGACCTGTAGGGTGCGTCGCCCCGCTTCGAGACCACGCCCTCGAGGCTGAGCCGGCAGGCGTGGCGCAGGATCAGCGCGCCGTCCTCGTCGAAATGCTCGCTGTAGCGCAGGGTCGGATCGCCCTCGGCGATCAGCCGCTTCAGCAGCTCCTTGCGTGCGCGGAGCGGCGACGGCCGCAGGTCGTAGCCGTCGAGATGCAGCACATCGAAGGCGTAGAACGCGAAACGGTCGGTGCGGCCGGCGCTGAGGTCCGCCTGCAGCGCGGAGAAGTCCGATGCGCCGCCATCGGTCTCGACCACCAGCTCGCCATCGATCAATGCCCGCCCGACCGGCAGCCTCGACAGCGCGGCCGGCACCTCCTTGCCGAATCGCGCTGTCCAGTCGAGCCCGGTGCGGGTCAGCAGCTTCACCCGTCCCGCATCGATCCGCGCCTGCAGCCGGTAGCCGTCGAACTTGATCTCGTGAATCCAGCCCTTTCGCGCCGGCGGCTTGCCGACGAGCGTCGCGAACTCGGGCGCGACAAAGGCCGGCAGCGATCCCTTGCGCGCCCCCTTGACCGATGCGGGGTCCGGCACCTCGGACCGGGCCGGTTCCGGGTCGATGCGGCCGGTCTTCGACGACCAGCCGGGCGGCTCGTCCTGCACATCGTCGATGCTGCGGCCGGTCTTCACCGAATCCGGCCTTTCCTCCAGGATGTCGGGCGCACCCTCGGGCCTCGCCTCGTCGTCATCGCCCTTGATGAGCAGCCAATTCTCGCGCTTCTCGCGCGGCTTGCCGGCCATGCGCACGAGGTGCCAGCGGCCGCGCAGCTTCTCGCCGAACAGCTCGAAGTCGAGATGGCCCTTGGCGTAGCCGCGCTCGGCGTCGCCGATCGGCTTCCACCTGCCGCGGTCCCAGACGATGACCGTGCCGCCGCCATACTCGCCCTTGGGGATCGTCCCCTCGAAACCGCCATATTCCAGCGGATGGTCCTCGACATGCACGGCGAGGCGCTTCTCGCCCGGCACGAGGCTCGGGCCGCGGGTCACCGCCCAGCTCCTCAGCACCCCGTCCATCTCCAGCCGGAAGTCGTAGTGCAGCCGGCGGGCGTCGTGCTTCTGCACCACGAAGCTGTCGCCTTTGGCCCGCGCTTTCTTCCGGCCCGACGGCTCGGGCGTCGCCGAGAAGTCGCGCTTCTCGCGGTAGGTCCCGAGTGCCATCGTCAGCTCGCCTTGCGGTGGCCGGCACCGCCTGACGACGCGGCCTTCCTCGGCTTCGGGGCGGCCCGCTTCTTCGCGCCGGACGCCCTGCCGCCGCCACGCTGCTGGCGGGCACTCTGCCGCAGCGCCTCCATGAGATCGAGCGGCGCGGCGGCCGGCCTGGGCTTGCGCACCGGCAGCGGCTTGCCCTGCAGCTTGGCGCGGACCAGCTCGGCCAGCGCCGCCTCGTAGCGGTCGTCGAACTCGCGCGGATCGAACCTGCCGAGCTTGGTCTGGATGATGTGCTTGGCGAGGTCGAGCATCTCGCCCTCGATTCTGATCCCGGGGATGCCGGCGAACGCCTCCTTGGCCGGGCGGACCTCGTAGTCGAAGTTCAGCGTATGGGCGACGAGGCCCGGCCCATGGGCGCGGATCAGCAGGTTGCGCACGCGGCGGAACAGCACCGTGCGGGCCAGCGCCGCCACCTGCTGCTTGCGCATCGCCTCGCGGATCACGGCGAAGGCCTCCCCGGCCACCGGGTTGGCCGGGGCCAGGTAGTACGGTCGGTCGAAATAGACGTCGTCGATATCGGGGCAGGCGATGAAAGCCTCGACGTTCAGCGTCTTGTCGCTCTCCGGCACCGCCGCCGCCACCTCGTCCGGCTCGAGCACGACATATTCACCCTGGCCGACCTCGTAGCCCTTGGCTTGGTCGTCGGCCTCGACCGGCTCGCCGCTCTCCTGGTCGACGAAGACGCGGCGCACGCGGTTGCCGGTCCGGCGGTTCAGCGTGTGGAAGGCGATGCGCTCGGAGGTCGAGGCGGCGGTGAAGAGGCCGACCTCGCAGGTGAGCTGGGCGATCTCGAGAAAGCCCTTCCAATTGGCGCGAGGAGCCACGGCCGGCACTCCCGTGTGACCCAGATCAATCCGCAACGCCTCGCGATGTTCCGACGCGGTGCTTGCCGAAATGCGCAAGTCACTGCATTTCCTGAAACATGAACGCCGATGCGGTCGACGGCCCGCAGCCGCCACGACCCCCTGTCGCCCCCAGGCGGCCCGTCCGCCACCAGCAGTTCGGGATGGTCTGGGAGGATCCTTATGCCTGGATGCGCGATCCGGGCTGGCCCGCCGTGACCGATCCCGAGGTGCTGGCTCATCTCGGGGCCGAGAACGCTTGGTTCCGGGCGACGATGGCTCCCCATGCCGGACTGGTGGCCGAGCTCTACGACGAGCTGTGCGGGCGGCTGGCGCCGGACGAGGAATCGGTGCCGGTCCGCCAGGGCGGCTGGCTCTACTCCTGGCAGTTCCGACCCGGCGCCCAGTACCGGGTCTGGCGCCGCCAGGGGCTGGACGACAGCGAGCCGGTCGTCATCCTCGACGAGAACCTGCTGGCCGAGGGGCGCAGCTATTTCTCGCTGCGGGCCATGTCGCCGAGCCCGGACGGCCGGCTGCTGGCCTACAGCACCGACGACGACGGCTCCGAGCGCTACGCCCTGCATCTGCGCGACCTCGGCGACGGCCACGAGCTGGCCGACCTCGTCACCAACACCTCGGGCTCCGTGGTCTGGGCCGAGGACGGCCGCACCATGCTGTTCGTCGAGCTCGATCCCAGCCTCCGGCCGTTCCGCGTCAGGGCGCACCGGCTGGGCGAGGCGGCCGAGGACGCCCCGGTGCTGTTCGAGGAGGCGGATCCCGCCTACTTCGTCTCGATCGGCCACACCCTCGACCGGCGATTCCTGCTCGTCGTCTCAGGCTCGCACGACAGCCGCGAGACCTGGCTGCTCGACGCCGGGCAGCCCGGCCGCCCGCCGTCGCTGGTGGCGGCCAGGCGGCCGGGCCATCGCTACTCGGTCGACCACGCCCATGGCCGGCTGTGGATCCTCACCGACGACCGGCACCCGAATTTCCGGCTGGTCTCGGCCGATCCAGCACAGCCGGGCGAGGCGGGCTGGCGGGAGGAGATCGCCGCCGACGACACGGTCTATCTCGTCGAGCACGCCTGCTTCGGCCCTGCCATGCTGCTCCGGCAGCGCCGCGACGGCCGGGCCGGCATCCGTGTCCGCGACTGGGACGGCGCCGAGCACGACGTGGCGTTCCCCGAGCACGCCTGCGCGCCGTTCATCGGCGACAACCGCGAGTTCGACACCGATCGGGTGAGGCTGACCTACAGCTCGCTGGTGACGCCTGCCACGGTGTTCGACTACCTGCTGGCCGAGCGCCGGCTGGTCAGCCGCAAGGTCCAGCGCATCCCCTCGGGCTACGATCCGTCGCTCTATGTCAGCGAGGAGCTGACCGCCGCGGCGCCCGACGGCGTCGAGGTGCCGGTGACCCTGCTGCGCCGTCGCGACAAGGCCCCGGGCGGGCCGCTGTTCCTCTACGGCTACGGCAGCTACGGCCACGGCATGGACGACAGCTTCGTCCATATGCGGCTGACCCTGGTCGATCGCGGCTTCATCTATGCGGTCGCCCATGTCCGCGGCGGCGACGAGAAGGGGCCGCGCTGGTGGCAGGGCGGCAAGCTCGAGCACAAGGAGAACACCTTCGGCGACTTCATCGCCTGCGCCGAGGCGCTGGTGGCCGCCGGCCATGCCGAGCCCGGCGGCATCGCCATCAAGGGGGCCAGCGCCGGCGGCATGCTGGTGGGGGTGGTGCTCAACATGCGTCCCGACCTCTGGCGCTGCGCCATCGCCGAGGTGCCGTTCGTCGATGTGCTGGGCACGATGCTCGACGCCAGCCTGCCGCTGACGCCCATCGAGTGGCCGGAATGGGGTGACCCGATCCGCGACGAGGCGGCCTTCCACCGCATCAGGAGCTACAGCCCCTACGACAATGTCCAGGCGAAAGCCTATCCGCACATCCTGGCCACCGCGGGCTTGAGCGACCCGCGCGTCGGCTACTGGGAGCCGGCCAAGTGGGTGGCGCGGCTGCGCGAGACGAAGACCGACGACAACCTGCTGCTGCTCAAGACCAACATGGAGGCCGGGCATTTCGGGCGGTCGGGGAGATACGAGGCGCTGCGGGATCTGTCCGAGCAGTATGCGTTCGTGCTGGCGTGTTTCGGGATGGCGGGAGAGATCGCCTAGGACTGCTCATCCCATCAGCATCACGATCACCGTGCCCCACAATGCCAGCAGCACGTTGCCCACCGCATAGCTGACGCCGTAGCTGAGCGTCGGCACGCGGCTCTGCGCCACCTCCTGCACCGCCGCCAGCGCCGGCGTCGCGGTGCCGGCACCGGTGCAGACGCCGAGCAGCAGGCCGGGATGCATGCCGACCAGCTTGTGGCCCACGATCACCGTCAGCGCGTGCGGCACCAGGGCGACGACGAAGGCGGCGAGCAGCAGGCCGAGCCCGGACTCGGCGACACCTCGGACGAAGTCCGGGCCGGCGGCGAGGCCCGTCACCGCCACGAAGCCGGCGAGGCCCACGGATTCGAACAGCCACAGCGCCGGCCCCGGCACGTTGCCGAAGGTCGGGTGCAGCGAGCGGGCCCAGCCGAGGATCAGGCCGCCGAGCAGGGCGCCGACGCTGGCGCTGAGGCCGATGTCGAGGGCGCCGATGTGGAAGGCCGGGATGCCGACCAGGGCACCTACGACGATGCCGAGCCCCACCGTGACCATGTCGGTGGCCTCGCTGGCGCGGGTGGCGGTACCGATGTGCGGCACCGCAGCGGCTATGTGCGCCGGGCTGCCGACCAGCGTCAGCACGTCGCCACGCATGATGCGGGTGCCGGGATTGTGCAGCAGCTCGACGCCGCCGCGGGTGATCTTGCGCAAAAAGACGCCGCGCGCCCAGGGCTCGTCCGCAGCCTCGGCGAGTGTCCGGCGGCCGACGTCGCGGCTGGTGACGAAGACGTCGACGATCTCGGCCGGCTGGTCGAGCAGCTCCCTGTCCTCGACCTCAGGCATCATCGGATCGAGCTTGTCGACGAGGACGCTCCTTGGTCCGGAGATCGAGACGACGTCGCCGGGTTGCAGCACGGTCGTCACATCGGCGGTCATCAACTGCTCGCCGCGGCGCACCCGCTCGACGAAGACGCGCATGCCGGGAAGCCGCTCGCCGACAGGGGCTCCGAGCAGAGGGCTGCCGGGCTCGATCCGGTAGGCGCGGACCTCGAACAGGCGACGCGCCGAGACCGTACCCGCGGGCTCGGTGGGGCCGCCCGCCATCTCCTGCTCGAGCTTGCGGCATTCGGCGGCGAGGTCGACGCCCATCAGCCGCGGCGAGATCTGCGAGTGGAACCAGGCGACGGCGACGACGCCCACCAGGTAGGAGACGGCGAAGGCGACGGCGATGTGGTTGGTCAGCGCGGTCTTGGCGGCATCGTCGATCGGCAGGCGGGAGATCGCGTCCGCCGCGGTGCCTATGGTCGCGGATTCGGTGAGCGCGCCGCCGAGGAGGCCGGCGGCGGTGCCGATGTCGAAGCCGAGCAGCAGGGCCGCCAGCCAGCCGGTCAACAGGCCGACGACGCAGAGGAGCACGGTGAGGCCGACCGAGGCCAGGCCGTCGCTCTTCAGCCCGCGGAAGAACTGCGGCCCGGTGCGGTAGCCGATCGAGAACAGGAACAGCAGGAAGAAGACCTGCTTGACCGCCGGCGCCAGCGTAATGCCGAGCTGGCCGACCAGCACGCCGGCCAGCAGCGTGCCGGTGACCGCGCCCAGGCCGAAGCCAGCCACCTTGATCTTGCCGATGAGGTAGCCGATGGCCAGCGTCAGGAAGAAGGCGATCTCGGGATAGCGGTGCAGGATCCCGACCACCCAGTCGACCATCGGCATCTTCCCCGTCTTGGCGCCGGGCCGGCGCCGGTCAGTGGGTGTTGAACGCCCGCTGGAACGTCGCCGGATCCGATCCCTGCAGCAGGAGGAGCTGCAGCAGCACGCGGGCCTTGCCCGGCTTCAACTCGTCGGCGACCACGAACCCCAGCCTGTCGTCGTCGACCTCGGCATTGCGCACCACCTCGCCGGCGACGAGGCGGGTGCTGCGCACCACGGCCACGCCCCTGCCTACCGCATCGGCCAGCGCCGCCCTGGCGATCTCGGTCGTGTTGCCGTTGCCGACGCCGGCGACGACGATGCCCCTGGCGCCGGCTGCGACGGCGGCATCGATCAGGTCGCGGCCCATGTCGCTGTGGGCGTAGACGATCTCGACCTTGGGCAGCCTGTCGCGGCCGGTGAGGTCGACCGGCGCCAGGCGCGGGCCCGGCGGCGCGAACATCTCGACCTGGCCGGTGTCGACCGCACCCACTGGGCCACGATCGGGCGAGACGAAGGCGTCAACGCGCGTGGTGTGGGTCTTGTAGACGTTGCGCGCGGCGTGGATCTCGTCGTTGAGCACGACCAGCGCGCCATGACCCCTGGCCGCGGCCGAGCCCGCCACCGCCACGGCGTTGTAGAGGTTGATCGGACCGTCGGCGCTGATCGCCGTCGCCGGCCGCATCGAGCCGACGAACACCACGGGCTTGTCGCCCGGCGTCGTCAGGTCGGCGAAATAGGCCGTCTCCTCCATCGTGTCGGTGCCGTGGGTGACGACGATGCCGTCGATCTCGGGCGAGGCGGCGAGCTGGCGCAGCCGGGCCGCCAGCTTCAGCCAGACGGCGTCGTTCATGTCCTGGCTGCCGATGTTGACGAGCTGCTCGCCGGTGACGGTGGCGATGCGCGCGATCTGCGGCACGGCTGCGATCAGAGCGTCGATGCTGAAGCTGCCGGCGGTGTAGCCGTGCTGCGCGGTGCTCGCCTGCGCGCCGGCGATGGTGCCGCCGGTGGCCAGGACGTGGATGCGCGGTTTGACTGCAGCAGCCGCGCCGCCGCCTTGCATCGAAGGCGGGGCGGCTGCGCCACGTAGGGGGGAGATGGCTAGCTCCGGATCAGGGTCACCCTCTTGCCCGTGGCCGCCTGATAGGATTCGGCATAGTTCCGCGCCACTGCCCGCACAGCACGGCCTATGTCATCGTAGACGTCGTCGTTCAGATTGGCAAAGGAGACCCGGCAGCTCCAGCTGGGTGCGCCGAACCCGCTGCCGTTGAGCAGGACGATGCCGTGGTCCTCGGCGAGCCGGAAGACGATGTCGAGCGGATGGATGTTCTTCTTCGTCCATTCCACAACCTCTTCGCCGAGATATTTGCGCATCCAGTACTCGATATCGATAAGACCATAGTATTTAGCATGGAGAGTGTTG
This sequence comes from Geminicoccus sp., assembly GCA_035326425.1. Taxonomy (GTDB): domain Bacteria; phylum Pseudomonadota; class Alphaproteobacteria; order Geminicoccales; family Geminicoccaceae; genus CALKJU01. Next base: position 22,617 of record DAOLFG010000073.1, read on the forward strand.
GGGCTCACCTCGATGCCGAGGCCTTCGACCGCGGCCATGGCGCGGGACTCGACGATCTTCATGCACTCGTTCTGGTAGATCTTCTTCGTATCCATCAACTCACTGAGTGAGAACAGGGTCATCATCACCTGCTGCGGCAGCGACAGGCCGGCGGTGTGGTTCAGCGCGACGTCGCGGCTGTCGGCGACGAGGCGGTCGATCCACTTCATCTCGCGCGGCTTCAGCGTCAGCGAGCCATAACGCCTGTCGAGCGCCTTTTTCGTCTCGTCGTCGTGGGCGGCGATCTTCTCGTCGAGAATGTTCTTCTCGTGGGCCGCAACGACGCCGAGCCGCCAGCCAGTGCAGCCGAAATACTTCGAGTAGGAGTAGACGCCGATGGTGTTGTGCGGCAGGTCCGCCATCAGCGAGCGGAAGCCCTTGACGAAGGTGCCGTAGACGTCGTCCGTCAGGATGATCAGGTCCGGCCGCTTCTTCTGCACCAGCTTCACCAGCTTGGCGATGACCTCCGGCGCCACGGCCACCGAGCTGGGGTTGCCGGGATTGACCAGGAAGAAGGCCTTGACCTTCGGATCCTCGAGCTTCTTCAGCTCGGCGTCGGAAAACTGCCAGCGCGTCTCCTGGGTGCCGTTCAGGTACATCTCGTGCAGGCCGTAGTCCTCCAGCTCCGGCATCTCGATGTAGGGGGTGAAGATCGGCGAGCCCATGGCGATGGTGTCGCCGGGCAGCAGCAGCCGGTTGGCCTTCAGCGACTTGAAGACGTAGCACATGGCGGCGGTGCCGCCCTCGACCGCGTAGAGGTCGAATTTGCCCTTGGGCGGCTTGTCGCCGCACATCGCCCACATCAGGTAGCGGTGCGAGACCTGCTCGGCGTGCACCAGCATCCGGTCGGGGACCGGATAGTTGTCGCCGATGATCGAATCGCACAGCTCGTGGACGAAGGCTTCGGCGTCGAAGCCCAGCTCCTTCACCGTCCAGGGCACCATCTTCTCGAGGAAGTCGGCGCCGGGCATGTCGGCGTGCTTGGCCAGCCAGCTCTCCAGACGGCCGGCGATGCCGGGCCGCGCCGGCATGCCGCCGAGGCCTGGCAGGTCCATCACCCGCTTGGATTCGGTGATGGCGAACTGGCCAAGCAGGAAGAACGCCTCGCGCGGCGAGGTGGCGACCCAGTTGGGGTTGCCGCGCCCGGCGTTCAGCATGGTGTGCGCCAGCTTCCTCTCGCTCTTGCGGGCGAGTTGGATCAGCGCGTCCTTGATCTCGAACGGGCTCAGGGTCTCGTAGTCGCGGAACTGGATGGCTTGCATGACTCTGTCTCCGCCTCAGGTCATCAGCAGCACGATGACGAGGCCCCAGATGGTGAGCAGCGTGTTCCCGACAGCGTAGGTGACCGTGTAGCCGAGTGCCGGGACCTTGCTCTTGGCGGTCTCGGTGATCATCCCCAGTGCCGCCGTCGTGGTGCGCGCACCGGCGCAGCAGCCGAGGTTGATGGGCGCGGGAAAGCGGAAGATGTACTTGCCGGCGAGCAGGCCGACGAGCAGCGGCACTAGCGTCACGAAGATGCCCCACAGGAACAGGCTGATGCCGAGCTCCTGCAGGCCGGCGACGAAGCCGGGCCCGGCACTGATGCCGACCACGGCGATGAAGGTGTTGAGGCCGACCGAGTTCATCACCCACAGCGCCGGCGCTGGGATGCCGCCGAAGGTCGGATGCACCGAGCGCAGCCAGCCAAAGATCAGGCCGGCGATCAGCACGCCGCCGCTGGTCGACAGGCTGAGCGGGATGCTGCCGACGTTGAACACCAGCGCACCGACGAGCCCGCCCAGGACGATGCCGAGGCCGACGAACACCATGTCGGTCATCTCGGTCGGCCGGTCGGCATAGCCCAGCCGCTTGACCGCCGCCTCGACATGCAGCTTCGAGCCGACCAGCGTCAGGATGTCGCCGCGATGGATTGTGGTCTTGGCGAGGATCGGGATCTCGATCCCGCTGCGCATGATCCGCCGCAGATAGACGCCTCGGGCGAAGTCGGTCTCAGCCAGCTCCTCGAGGGTCCGGCCGCCCAGCTCCTTGCTGGTGACGAAGACATCGAGCGCCTCGGCCGGCTGGTCGAGCAGCTCCCTGTCCTCGACCTCGGGCAGCCCGATCTCGCCCTCGACCCGCTCGACGAGCAGCTGGCGCGGCCCCGACAGCGAGATGACGTCGCCCGGCTGCAGCACGGTCGAGCCGTCGGCCCCGATGATCTGGCTGCCGCGGCGGACCCGCTCGACGAAGACGCGGAGGCCGGGAAGCAGCTGCGACACCGGCTTGCCCAGCATCGGGCTGCCGGGGTCGACGCGGTAGGCGCGGGCCTCGAAGCGCCGATAGGCCGAGATGATGCCGGGCTCGGGCGCATCCGCCCCGCCCGACAGGGTCTTCTCGTACTCCTTGCACTCCTGGACGATGTCGACGCCCAGGATTTTCGGGCCCATCGAGGCCAGGAACCAGGCCGATCCAGCGGTGCCGAAGATGTAGGTGACGGCATAGGCGATCGGGATATGGTCGAGCAGCCGCCTGGTCTCGTCGGGCGGCAGGCCCAGGCCGTTGATGGCGTCGGTCGCCACGCCGATGACGGCGGAGATGGTGCTGGCACCCGACAGCAGGCCAGCCGCATAGCCGACGTCGAGCCCGGCGATCAGCGCCGCGACGTAGGCCGAGAGCAGGCAGAACACGACGACGATGACGGCGAACGCCATCTGCTTCAGCCCGTCCGCGCCGAGGCCGCGCACGAACTGCGGCCCGACGCCGTAGCCGACGGCGAACAGGAACATCAGGAAGAACACCGACTTGACGTTGGCGGAGATGTCGATGTGCAGCTGCCCGATCAGGACCCCGGCCAGCAGGGTGCCGGTGACCGCGCCCAGGCTGAAGCCGCCCACCTTGAGCTTGCCGAGCCAGTAGCCGATCGCCAGGGTCAGGAAGATGGCCAGCTCCGGATAGTGCCGGAGCGTGCCGACGAGCCAGTCGATCATGATGCCTCCCCCCAAAAAAACTCTTCTTTGGACGACGCAGTCTTGACCAGCTCTGAACCATCGCCGAGCCAGAATTTGGCACTCGGGTGATGATCACCTGAACATTATTGACCCGCTGCAGGACTGGCAAGCGCGATCGGCGGGACGCGGCCGCTTGCGCTCGCGGCATGGCAGCCTTGCGTCTTTGACACGCCGGGATCCCGCCCATAGGATCGCCCGAAGGCGACGAAGCAGCGCCTTGGATCGAAGAACCAACCGCCGAGGGGGCTATCGAATGAAGAATCTGGGGCGCGGCCTGCTAGCCGCCACCTTCCTGGCCACGATGACGCTGCAGGCGACGGCGGCCGATCTCAACATATGGTGGAACAAGAGCTATTATCCGGAGGAGGATCAGCAGTTCGACAAGACGGTGGCGGCGTTCGAGAAGGCGACCGGCATCGACGTCGAGTACACTTATTACACCAACGAGGACGTGCCCCGGAAAGTGCTGGCGGCGCTCACCGCCAACGAGCCGCCGGATCTGGCCTATGCCTTCCTGTTCGATCTGCAGCACACCTCGCGTTGGGCCTACGAGGACCAGCTCGAGGACGTCTCGGACGTGGTCAAGGAGATCGAGCCGCATCTGCTGCCGAGCGCGGTGCAGGCGGTGAACCTGCTCAACGGCGCCACCGGCAAGCGCTCGTTCTATGCCGCCCCGGTGGCACAGCAGATCGAGCACATCCACGTCTGGAAGGACATGCTCGACCAGGCCGGTGTCGACATCAACACCATCCCCAAGACCTGGGAAGGCTGGTGGGACTGGTGGTGCGAGACGGCGCAGCCGGCGGTGCGCAAGGCCACGGGCGACCGGCAGAAGTTCGGCATCGGCCACGCCATGTCGTCCTCGGCCTCCGACACGATCTTCGCCTTCATGATGTTCCTCAACGCCTATGACGTGCAGATCGTCGACGCCGACGGCAAGCTCACCGTCGACGACCCCAAGGTCCGCGAGGGCATGATCAAGGCGCTGGCGAGCTACACCAAGCCGTTCCTGAACCGTTGCGTGCCGCCGGGCTCGGTGAACTGGCAGGACAGCGACAACAACGTCAACTTCCTCAACAAGATCACGGCGATGGTGCCCAACCCGTCGCTGTCGATCCCGGCCTCGCAGCTCAATGCCGACGACAAGAGCATCTACAAGGAGAAGATGATCACCATCGAGTGGCCGGACAAGCCGGACGGCCGCCCGATCGAGTACATCGCCTCGATCAAGACCGCGGTGATCTTCAAGAACTCGAAGAACAAGCAGGCGGCCAAGGACTTCCTGCGCTTCTTCCTGAAGCCGGAGAACCTGGGCCCGCAGCTCGAGGGCGCCCTGGCGCGCTGGTTCCCGGTCGACCAGCGGCTGCTCGACACGCCGTTCTGGAAGGACACCAGCGACCCGCACAAGACCGTCGAGGTCCGCCAGTACACCCAGCGGCCGCAGAGCGTCTGGCCGCACGTGCTGAACCACAAGCTGATCCAGATCAACGCCGAGAACGCCTGGGGCGTGGCGGTGACCGACGTCGTGCTCAAGGGCCAGACGCCCGAGCAGGCCGTCGACACCCTGATCGCCCGCCTCAAGACGGTGGCCGGCTGAATGGAGGACGGGGCCGGCCGCAGCCGGCCCCTTCTTCGTGCGTCGTAGGGAGGAAGCGAGATGGCGACGACGACGGTGACCGCGGCGGCCGCACCGGACCGAGCCAGCAGCCGCTTCGGCATGGAGACGGGCTGGGGCGTCATCATGGCGCTGCCCTACATCGTCTTCTTCCTCGTCTTCGTCGTCTGGCCGGTGCTCTACGGCCTTTGGCTGGGGACCGACCCCGCCTCCTACAGCACGCTGTTCAGCGACCCGATCTTCGCCCGCACCGCCTTCAACACGCTGGTGTTCCTGGCCGTCGCCATCAATCTCAAGCTGCTGATCGCGCTCTTCCTCTCCGGCTTCTTCGCCGGCACCCGGCCCTGGATACGTTGGCTCAGCATCGTCTTCATCCTGCCCTGGGCCGTGCCCTCGATCCCGACGCTGTTCTCGTTCCGCTGGATGCTGAACTCCGAATGGGGAATGCTGAACGGCATCCTGTGGGACGTGTTCGGCATCGAGGGGCCGTGGTGGCTGGTCGAGCCGCAGCTCGCCTTCGGATCCGTGATCTTCGTCCACATCTGGAAATATCTGCCGTTCTGGACGCTGATCCTGCTGGCCGGCCGCATGGCCATCCCGGCCGACCTCTACGAGGCCGCCCGCATCGACGGCGCCTCGCCCTGGCAGAGCTTCACCAACATCACCTGGCCGCAGCTGAAGAACCTGTACATCACCAGCACGCTGCTCTCGACCATCTGGTCGCTCGGCGACTTCAACAGCGTCTACCTGCTGACCGGCGGCGGCC
>DAOLFG010000140.1:0-5050 GCA_035326425.1 Geminicoccus sp.
GTCCCCTCGGCCAGCAGGTCGAGGTAGCGGCGATAGACGAAGACGCGGTCGCGCCGGCGGCCCGTGGTCTCCGAGACGATGCCCAGTGTCTCGCAGATCGCCAGCGCCTTGGTGACGGTCGGAATCGACAGCCCCGTGGCCTGGGCCGCCGCCCGGATCGTCGTCAGCGGCTGCGCCTGCAGGTGGTCGAGCAGCTTCAGCGTCGTGCCGGCGGACTTGCCGGTGTCACCGAGCTTCCTCCGGTCGGCGGCGATGAGCCGGTATGCCCGCTGCGCGGCGTCCGCCGCGTTGGTGGCGGTTTCCGCCACCCCCTCGAGGAAGAATTCGAGCCAGGCTTCCCAGTCCCCATGGGTGCGGACGCGCTGCAGCAGGTCGTAATAGATCTGCCGGTGAGTCTTGAGATAGAGGCTCAGATAGAGAAGCGGCTCGCGCATCGCCCCCTCGACACAGAGCAGCAGGGTGACGAGAAGCCGCCCGAGACGACCGTTGCCGTCGAGGAAGGGGTGGATCGTCTCGAACTGGACGTGGACGAGCCCGGCCTTGACCAGGATCGGCAAATCCCGGCGCTGCTCATGCAGGAAGCCTTCGAGCGGCCCCAGGAACTCCATCAGACGCTCGTGCGGCGGAGGTACCAGCAGCGCATTGCCGGGGCGTGTGCCGCCGACCCAGTTCTGCGAGCGACGGAACTCGCCAGGGGCCTTTCGCGATCCGCGCCCGCCGCGGAGCAGGATCGCATGGATTTCGCGGAGCAGTCGCAAGGAGAGAGGGAAGCCCTCGCCGATCCGGCGAAGGCCATGATTCATCGCCGCGACGTAGCTCGACACCTCCTCGACGTCCTCGACAGGGACGACCGGAGTCTCGTCGAGCTCGAACAGCAGGAGATCGGCGAGCGAGGACTGCGTGCCCTCGATCTGCGACGACAGCAGCGCCTCCTTGCGGACGTAGAGCCTGATGAGCAGTGCCGGATCGGGCAGGATCGTCGTCAACCCGTCGAGGCGGCCGACCGCCTGATTGGCCCGGTCGAGCAGCCGCAGCAGCCGCTGGAGATCCAGGGGAGGATCGGGCGGCAGCGGTGGCGGCAGATAGGCCCTGGCCGTCTCCCCGGCGACCGTGACGGTCGCGTAGCTGCCCATCCTCGGCACGGTGCACCCCGCCGCTATGCAAGGATCGCTTCATAGCGGCCGATCTTATTAAAAGAAAGTGCTGTATCCTTTAATTTGATCGCGGGCTATTCAGCGCAGCCTTCATTGCTCGCCGACCCCGCTCGCCACTCGTGTGCCGGCATAGATCTCTGTCAGCGGCAGCGTCACGCCCAGCGCGTCGAGGACCAGCGCATCGTCCAGCCGCTGGTGCAGGCTGAGCAGCCAGGTGCCGTCGTCGCGGCGGGTTTCCAGCTCGACGCGGCAGGCCTCGGGCGAGACGAGCAAGATGTGGCGGAGCGATGGGATGACCAGGTAGGCATTGCGCTTGGCCAGCATGTCGTAGCGGCGGGTGCGCGGCGACAGGACCTCGGCGACCAGCACCGGGTCGGCGATCTCAGTGACACTGTCGTCGGCCGCACCGCATCGCACGAAGGCGTCGGGATACATCACCGAGGCGGCCGACGACCGGACCTTCAGGTTCGAGCCATGCACCATACACGGACCGCCGCGCAGGCGCTCCCGCAGCGCCACCGCGATGTTGATCGAGATGATGTCATGGCGCAGCGTGCCGCCGGTCATCGCATAGGCGATGCCGTCGATCAGCTCGTAGCGCGCCTTCTGCCGGTTCTCCCAGGCGATGAAGGCGTCGGGTTCGGTGGGGATGCGGCGGGCGGTGGTGGCGGGCATGGCTACAGTCTACACGACGCGTCCGCGGTGCGGAATCTCAGGCCGGCTCCGTCAGCCCGGCCTCGGCCAGCGCCTCGGCTTGGCGTTTCTCGAGCTTCGCCACGTCGAAGCCCTCGATCAGGCCCATGAACAGGCGATGCCAGTTCACGTGCGCCTGCAGGTGCAGGAACACCGCCCCCAGGCCGATGGCGGCGCGGTCCATGAAGACGAACTCGCGCGGCGGGGTGACGCCGCCGGCCTCGCGCAGGCGCTGGTGGACACGGCTGGCGACCTCGCGGCCGTAGTGGCTGCTGTTGGTCTCCTCGATGAGACGCGGCCGGTCCTCCATCAGCGGGCCGTAGAGGAAGGCCGCCCACTCGTTGAGGATGTCGATGACCTCGCGCGACAGGCCGGTGAAGCCCCAGGTCTCGTAGGCGTGGACGGCCAGCTCGCGGTCGCCCTTCGCCAGCGCCCAGTAGAGGTCGATGACACCGGCGACGAAGCTCGGCGGGAAGACGCGGATGCAGCCGAAGTCGAGCAGATTGACGTCGAGGTCGGGCCGCACGGTGTAGTTGCCGAGGTGCGGATCGCCGTGGATGACGCCGTAGTCGTAGAACGGCTTGTACCAGGCGCGGAACATGTTGAGCGCCAGCCGGTCGCGGCTCTCCTGGTCGCCGGTCTTGAACGACAAGAGCGGCTGGCCGTCGAGCCAGCTCATGGTGAGCAGGCGGCGGGTCGACAGCTCGGCCACCGGCTCCGGCACATGGACGTGCCGCTCGCCCGCCAGCATCCGGTCGTAGAGCGCCATGTGGCGGGCCTCGCGCCCGTAATCCAGCTCCTCGCGCAGGCGGGCGGAGATCTCCTCGTAGATCTGCGAAGGGTCGATCGACGGATCGTAGCGTTTGTAGATGGCGAAGATCAGCCGCAGCTGCGACAGGTCGGCCTCGACTGCAGCCTCGATGCTCGGATATTGCAGCTTCACCGCCACCCGGCGGCCGTCGTGCAGCGTGGCCTTGTGGACCTGGCCGAGCGAGGCGGCGGCGGCGGCTTCGAGGTCGAACTCGGCGTAGCGCCCGCGCCAGTCCGGGCCCAGCTCGGCCGCCATCCGCCGCCGCACGAACGGCCTGCCCATCGGCGGGGCGTGGCTCTGCAGCTGCGCCAGCTCGGCGGCGTACTCGGCCGGCAGGGCGTCGGGGATGGTGGCCATCATCTGCGCCACCTTCATCAACGGCCCCTTCAGGCCGCCGAAGGCCTCGCGCAGCTCGCCGGCATGGGCGAGGCGGTCGAACGGCCGGCCAAGCAGCCGCGAGCCGGCGATCCGCGCCGCCTGGCCGGCAACCGTGCTGCCGACCTGGGCATAGCGGGCGACCCGGCTGGCCAGGCTGTTCTCGGCCTCGGCCATCGGCTCAGACCCTGTCGCCGAGCGAGGCTTCCAGCTCGTCGATGAAGCCTTCGAGCACGCCGAGACCCCGGCTCCAGAAATCGGGATCGGTGGCGTCGAGGCCGAAGGGGGCCAGCAGCTCCTTGTGCCGCAGCGTGCCGCCGGCGGCCAGCATCTCGAGGTATTTCGGCTCGAAGCCGTCCGGCTGCTGGCGGTAGACGGCGTAGAGCGAGTTCACGAGGCAGTCGCCGAAGGCATAGGCGTAGACGTAGAACGGCACGTGGATGAAGTGCGGGATGTAGCTCCAGTAGCTGCGATATTCGTCCGGCAGGTCGAAGGCGGGGCCCAGGCTCTCGGTCTGCACGCCCATCCAGATCGCGCCCAGCTCGTCCGGCGTCAGCTCGGCCTTGGCGCGGGCGTCGTGGACCCGCCGCTCGAACTCGGCGAAGGCGATCTGGCGGACCACGGTGTTGATCATGTCCTCGATCTTGGCCGCCAGGAGCACGCGGCGGCGCACCGGATCGGTCTCGTTGTCGAGCAGGGCGCGGAACGTGAGCTGCTCGCCGAACACCGAGGCGGTCTCGGCCAGGGTCAGCGGCGTGCCGGACATCAGCGGGCCCTGCCTGGCCGCCAGCACCTGGTGGACGCCGTGGCCCAGCTCGTGCGCCAGGGTCATCACGTCGCGGGTGCGGCCCTGGTAGTTCATCAGCACGAAGGGGTGGGCGCTCGGCACCGTCGAGTGGCAGAAGGCGCCGCTGTCCTTGCCGGGGCGGACCTCGGCGTCGATCCAGCTCTTGGTGAAGAACTGGTCGACGATGCCGGCGAGTGTCGGCGAGAAGGTCCTGTAGGCGTTCAGCACCACCACCTTGGCCTCGGCCCAGGGGCGGCGGACGTCGCTGTCCTCGGGCAGAGGCGCGTTGCGATCCCAGTATTCGAGGCGATCCAGGCCCATCCAGCGGGCCTTGAGAGCGTAGTAGCGGTGCGAGGTGCGCGGATAGGCCGCCTGCACCGCCTGGATCAGCGCGTCGACCACCTCGTCCTCGACCTGGTTGGCGAGGTTGCGCGAGCTGATGGGGCGCTCGAACTTGCGCCAGCCGTCCTCGATCTGCTTGTCCTTGGCCAGCGTGTTGGTGATGCGCGAGAACAGCCTGAGGTTCTGGTTCAGCGTCTGGCTGATCGAGCCGGCGGCGGCGCGGCGGCGGTCGCGGTCCTTGCTCTGGAGCGCGTCGAAGATCTCGGCCGAGGTGAGATCCCTGCCGTCGAGCGGGAAGCGCAGGGCGGCCAGGGTCTCGTCGAACAGGCGGTTCCACGCGGCGCGGCCGACGACGTATTTCTCGTGCAGCGCCTTCTCGACATCGTCGCCGAGCTGGTGCGGCCGGTAGGCGCGGGTGTCGCGCAGCCAGGGATTGAACCGCTGCAGCGCCTCGGAGGCCTCGACCTTGGCCGAGAGGGCTTCCTCCTCGAGCTTGTTCACCTCGAGGCCGACGAACAGCAGCTTGGTCCAGATGGCGTTGGTGCGCTCCTGCATCGCCTGGAAGAAGCGGCCGACCTCGGGATCGTCGCGGTCGGCGGCATAGCGCAGCTGGGCATAGGACGAGGCCCGGCCGATGCGGTCGGTCAGCGCCTCGTAGCGGACGAGCATGGCCGCGAGCTGGTCGCCGTCGAGCTCGGGCAGCCTGCCCTTGTAGGCGGTCTCGATCGCCGCGGCCTCGGCCTCGGCGGCGACGAGGTCGGCCTCCAGCGCCGGATCGTCGGTGCCGAGATAGAGGCTGCTGAGATCCCAGGTCGGCCCGAGCTCGGCGGGCGGCAGGGCGGTCTCGGACATCTTCTCGGCGGCGGCTCGCAGCATCGTCACTCCTCG
>DAOLFG010000156.1:0-1060 GCA_035326425.1 Geminicoccus sp.
GCGCCTTTTCCGATCAGACTGGATCGCTGTCGTAGCCAGCTGCGGCGAAGTAGTTGGCGCATTCCTGCGGGCTGAAGGCGCCGACGGCAGCGCCGATGGCGGCCCACAGGCCTTCGACGCTTCGCTCGGCGGCCTTGCGCAGCAGCGCCTTGAGCTTGGCGAAGGCGTTCTCGATCGGATTGAAGTCCGGTGAATAGGGTGGCAGGTAGAGCAGCCTGGCACCGGCAGCTTCGATAGCGGCGCGTACGCCTGCGCCTTTGTGGCTGCCGAGATTGTCCATGATCACGACGTCGCCGGGCTTCAGCTCGGGGACGAGCACCTGCTCGACATAGGCCTGGAAGGTGCTGCCGTTGATCGGCCCGTCGAGGACCATGGGTGCCACCATACCGGCGGTACGCAAGCCGGCAACGAAGGTCGTGGTCTTCCAGTGCGCATGGGGGATGGCGGCGCGTAGGCGCTCGCCCCGCGGCGTGCGACCACGCGTGCGCGCCATCTTCGTCGAGGCCCAGGTCTCATCAATGAAGACCAGACGCTCGGGGTCGAGATCGAGTTGGCCCTCGAACCATTCCCACCGTCGCTTCAGGACATCGGGACGGTCCTGCTCGGCAGCGTGCGCCGTCTTTTTTTGAGCGTGATCCCGTGCCGGTCCAGGAACCGCCACAGCGTGGCAATGCCGACGGGCACGCCGGACGCCGCCAGGGCCGCCCTCAGCTCGCCCAACGTGATGTCGGGTGTGCGTTCCACCTCTTGCAGAATCAGCGCCGCATGCGCCTCGATCCGCCCCGAGCGGCGATCGCCGCCGAGCGCTCCCGGCGCGATGGAGCCTGTCTCGCGCTGCCGGGCATACCAGCGGATGGCACTCGACGGGCTGACCCCGAACCGTGCCGCCGCCGCCCGGCACGATGCCCCTTCCGATATCGCCCGCACCACCCGCTCGCGAAGATCCACCGACAGCGCCTTGGACATTCCCCGCCGGCCGCCCCACCGACAGGCAGCTTGAATCACATTCCTAAGCTGTTGGGAATCGCTGCCGATTCACTCAGGTCGGATGCCGCTCTAG
>DAOLFG010000074.1:0-26705 GCA_035326425.1 Geminicoccus sp.
GGTTGCCGAAGAACTCGTCGAAGCCGTGCGCGGTCGGCAGGAACTCGTCCTTGTCTCCCAGATGATTCTTGCCGAACTGCCCCGTCGCATAGCCGAGCGCCTTCAGTGCCGAGGCGATGGTCACGTCCGATGCCTGCAGGCCGGCATTGGCCCCCGGAAGGCCCACCTTCGACAGGCCGGTGCGAAGCGTGGCCTGACCGGTGATGAAGGTGGAACGGCCGGCGGTGCAGCTCTGCTCGGCATAGTAGTCGGTGAAGATCATCCCTTCGTTGGCGATGCGGTCGATATTCGGCGTGGTGTAGCCCATCAAGCCCCTGGTGTAGGCCGAGATGTTCGCTTGGCCGATGTCGTCGCCGAAAATGACGAGGATGTTCGGCTTCTGGGGCGCGGCGGGGGCCTGCGCGAGCGCGGCGCCGCTGGCGACGAGCCCGAGCCCGGCCGCGAGGCCGAGTGTTCTCAGCATGGGTCCCTCCCTTGGACATTGGGATTCGGGTTGGGTGTGCTCGCAGGGCGTGGCGGAAGCTGGCTCATGTCCCTCGGCGGCAACGTGCCGCGGCGTCGCGACCGCGGGTAGTTGGACCAAGGACCTACCTCGCGGCCACGGGCCGCCGCTGCGGGCTGGCGACGCCGGCGCTCACGGCTGTCCGGACCAGACCCGGCTCCAGTCGTTGGCCATGTCCACGACGGTCCAGCCTCGGGCATCGGCTTCGTCGAGGCCGCGCGCCAGCTTGCCGAAGGGGCTGTCGCGGTCGTAGGCGAACTCGCGCTTGGCGTCGGTATGGTGGACGATCAGGCCGAAGCGCGGGCCGTCGCCCGAGGTCGTCCATTCGAGCATCTGGAAATCGCCGTCGGAGTTGCCGGCGGCGAAGATCGGGCGCTGGCCGATGTGGGTCTCGATGCCCACGGGCTTGCCGACATTGTCGTCGATGAAGGTGATGCCGCCCTTCTTCATCAGGGAGAACGTGCCGTTTTCGGCGGCCTCGTATTTCGTCGAGCCCTCGGAGCCGATCACCTGCCAGGTCGGGATGCCGTAGGCCTCCCTGGCGATCGAGCGCATGAAGTCGGCGCCACCGCCGGAGACGATGTAGGTCCTGAAGCCGTTGTCGCGCAGGTAGACGAGCAGCTCCAGCATCGGCTGGAAGGTCATCTGGGCATAGGTGAGGCCGCTCGTGGGATGCTTCTCGGTCGTCAGCCACGCGTGGGCGTCGGCCTTGAAGTCGTCGACGGTCATGCCGGCATGCGAGACATTGAGGATCTCGACGAGCCCAGCCTGGCCGCCCGCCATCACGCCCTTCATGTCGCCGGCGGCCGCGGCCCTGAGCGGATCGCTGGTCAGGATCGACGGGTCGGCCTTGGCCTTCTCCTGCAGGCGCTGCAGGGCATAGAGGCCCTGGAAGTACATCGGCTGCTCGCTCCAGAGCGTGCCGTCGTTGTCGAAGACGGCGATCCGCTGCTCCTCGGGGACGAAATCCCCGGACGCGGGATCGGTGACGCGGGTGACGAAGTCGATGATGGCCGCCTCTGTTCCCGTGGGATTCCACGAAGGAAGCGGGTCCGCGAGCGCTGCGAACGGTATCGCCAGGAACAGCATGGCGGTCGTGGCGAGGCGCATCGAGGTCTCCATCGGTGGCGCTGCGATGAGCAAGGTGTCGTGCCGGGTGCCCTGCCGGTAGTTGGACCAAGGGCCTACACGGCCTCTGGGTGTCCGGCGGCCGATCGGCTAAGCCTCTCCGCAATGGACGGGTGGCACCAATGTCGTGGCCGCGATGGTGCGTCGCTGCTCGAGCGAACCGCACGGGCCCTTGCCGCGGTCGGCCGCGTCGCACCGCTGGTCGCGGTCGTGCTCGCCATGCTCTCATTGCCGGCGCGGGCGCAGGCCGTGGAGGGGGCGCATCGGCGGTTCCTCCTCGTCTATTCCGCGCACAGCACGCTGGCCGCCAATGTCGAGGCCACGGCCGGCGTGGCCGCGGCGTTCGATCGTGCCCTGAAGGCGGACTACGAGATCTATGCGGAGTATCGCGACGACCAGCGCTTTCCCGGTCCCGACGCCGATCGCGCCTTCGCCGAGGACATGGAGCGCAAATACCGGGGCCGGCCGTTCGATGCGATCCTGGCGTTCGGTCGCGGGGCGCTCGACTATGCGGTGGCTCATCGGGCCGGTCTCGGGCTCGACGTGCCCATCGTCTTCGCGGGCGTGAGCGAGACGGCGCTCGCCGGCGTCGAGCTGCCGGCGGACGTGTATCGGGTGGCGAGCGACTACTCTGTCCCGGGGACCCTGGCGCTCGCGCGACGGCTGCAGCCGAAGGCGCACCGGGTCGTCGTCATGACCGGCTCGGGCGCGTTCGACCGGTCCTGGGAGGAATACGCCCGGCGCGATCTGGCCAACCTGGACGGGTTGACGGTGGACTTCGTCTCCGGGCTCACGCTCGAGGGCTTCCAGCAGTTCGCGGCGGGTCTCGACCGGGATACGATCCTCATCATCCTCACGATCTACGAGGATGCGGCGGGGCGGCAGTTCACGCCGGTCAATGCCGCGGCGCTGATCGCCGAGCGTTCGGGTGCCCCGGCCTGGGCGGTCTATGACACCTTCATCGGTCGGGGTGTGGTCGGCGGCGAGGTGCAGCGATTCCGTGACATCGGTGCTGCGATGGCCGAGCAGGTGGTCCTGCTGGTCGAGGGCAATGTCGAGGTCGCGCCGGTGCGACATGTGCCGACGCTGCCGATGGTGGACTGGCGTCAGCTGCAGCGGTTCGGGCTCGATCGCGAACTGCTTCCCGCCGGCACGGTACTGGAGTTCTACGATCCATCGGCCTGGGAGCGGTATCGGCTGGAGATCGGCCTCGCCTCCGCCGTCTTCCTTCTCCAGTTGGGCACGATCGCGGCGCTCGTCGTTCAGGATCGCCGCCGGAGAGCCGCCGAGCGCGAGCTTGCCATGCGCCGGACCGAGCTTGCGCACGTCTCGCGCGTGGCCCAGCTCGGCGAGCTGTCCGGTGCGCTGGCGCACGAGCTGAACCAGCCCCTGACCTCTATCCTGGCCAATGCCGAGACCGGATCGCAGCTGATCAGCCGCGATCCCGTCGACCTGCAGGAGATCGCGGCGATCCTCGCCGACATCGCCGAGGACGACCGGCGGGCAGCTGGCATCATCGTCGATCTGCGGCGGCTGATGTCGAAGGGCGAGACCGACTTCGCGCTCCTCGACCTCAACCAGACCGCCGAGGCTGCCGTCAGGCTGATGCAGAGCGAGCTGCTGGTGCGCGAGGTGATGGTACAGACACGGCTGGCGCGGGGCTCGCTGCAGGTCCGCGCCAACCGGGCCCAGATCAAACAGGTGCTGCTGAACCTGATGGTGAACGCGGCGGATGCGATGGCCAACCAACCGCCCGCGTCGCGCCGCATGACGATCTCGACCCGCCTGCGCGACGACGGCTGGCGCGAGCTAGAGGCGCGCGACCATGGGCCAGGGCTCGACGCTGCCGTGGCGGCAGACCCGTTCCGGGCGTTCGCGACGACCAAGCCGACCGGCCTTGGGCTGGGCCTGTCCATCTGCAGGACCATCGTCCAGTCCCACGGTGGAACGCTGGACTTCGACATGGCGGTGCATGACGGTGCCCGCGTCGTCCTCGCCCTGCCGCCGCCATGACAGATCCTGGCACCCCCGCGATCGTCCACCTGGTCGATGACGACCCCGCCGTACTGCGTGCGCTACGACGCCTGCTGGCGGCTGCCGGCCATGCCTGCGAGGCCTGGGAGACCGCCGAGGCCTTTCTAGCCGGGCCCGTTTCCACGGCTGTAGGCTGTGTGGTCATCGACCTGCAATTGCCGGGCGCCGACGGCCTCGACCTGCAGGCGCGACTGGCGGAGCGCGATGACCTGCTGCCGGTCATCTTCCTCACCGGCCGGGGCGACATCGGAGCGAGCGTCCGCGCCATGAAAGGCGGTGCCGTCGACTTCTTGACTAAGCCGGTCGAGCCCGAAGCGCTGCTTGCCGCCATTGCAACCGCCCTCGAACGCTGCCGCGAGAAGCGCGCGGCACGCGAGGCCGGGGCAAGCGTTGCTGAGCGCTTCGCACGGCTGACACCGCGCGAGCGCGAGGTGCTCGACATGGTCGTCGAGGGGCGGCTCAACAAACAGATCGCGGGCGATCTCGGCGTCGCCGAGAAGACCGTCAAGGTGCATCGCGGGCGCGTGATGGAGAAGCTCGGCGTGCGCAGCATCGCCGATCTCGTGCGGCTCGTCGTCGGGCGCAGGGCATGATGCGTATTGGACCCGAGGCCAACTATCAGCCGTGGCCCGTGCGCCCTACCGTGCGGGCATGGACACCGAGAAGCGGCTTGTCGCGATCGTCGACGACGATCCGAGTGTCTGCCGGGCACTGGCGCGGCTCGTGCGGTCGCTCGGCCTGGACACCGTCACCTACGGGTCGGGCGAAGCCCTGCTCGCCGGCGCCGCCTCGACGCCGCCGGACGATGTGCTCATCGACCTGCATCTGCCAGGGCTGAGGGGGCCGGACCTGCTCGTGGCGCTGAGGCGTCTGCGCATCGCGGTCCATATCGTGGTGATGACCGGCCTCGACCGCCCCGGCTCCCGCGAGGCCTGCCTCGGCGCGGGGGCAGCAGCTTACATCACCAAACCGGTGCGGCGCGAGGACCTTGCCGGCCTACTCGGCAAAGGCCCACGGGTGGGCCGCCCGGCTCAAGACTGACCAAGAAGGTCTCCTTGTCGCAACAGCTAGCGGTGAGTCCTATGACCGACTTGCTTGCCGGCGATGTGTGGCATCGCGGCAAGGGTGAGCAAATGAAGCATGTTGCGTGCCCCCGCAACCAAATATCACAAACACTTAGCTCGCCATATCGCCGCCATCCCCACTGCCCAGGTAGCACATGGGTAGCAGGGCGGGGCGCCGACTCGCGCCATCATCCTGGACAATGACCTCGACTGGCTCTTCCGAATTACGATGCCATGACGATCCAGAAGCCCGCCGTTCCGTCGGCGGCGATCTGTGCCGCGAGGTCGAGTTCCCAGATGGTCGTCCAGCAGATAGCGCCGCGGCGGGGAGGAATGGTTGCCGGCCGGCGCCTCCACGATCGGGTCGGGACGGTCGAGGAAGGGTATGCCGAAGGATCGCGCTGTCGAAGATGTGCGCGTGCGCGTCGAGGATGGCGGGCGGGGCGGCGTCCGTTCCGACAGCTTGGCCACGGCATGACTCCTCAGGGCTTGGTCAGCCTGACGCCCGTTGCCCGTCACGATCAATCTTGCGTGGTCGTGCCGGGGGACCGGCCCGTCGGGTTCGTGGACCTGTCGGCTGGTGTGGGGCCGGGTACTGCGAAGCGGGATGAGACCTATTGGATCCGCTCCAAGGGCAAGCAATTCCGGCGTGGAAGATCCGTACTTGCCCGTGATTGCAACCGAAGACGCCAGGCGGTAACTTTAGCCGGCATTATAGACTATTGATCTTTTCGATGTTCTTGTTCGCCTAAAAGGCGAGGGAGCGGGCGATGGCGAAGAGGTCTCGGTCGGGTTTTCGGTTCGAGACTCTGGAGCCCCGGCTGCTTCTTTCAGCCGACTTGGCGCCACTGCACACGCAGCCGGACGGGATCGACGTCACGCTGGCGATCGACACGAACAGCCAGTCGATCCTGCTGCTCGACAACAAGCACGGCGGCGTGGAGATCGAGCGGCACGACCTGCACGGCACGGATAGGATCACGCTGCGCGGTGGTGCCGGCGACGATCGGTTCAGGATAGCGCTCGACGCCGGGGCACTCGATCCGGCCCGAGTCGTCGTCCGCGGCGGCGGCGGCCACGATCGGCTGGACGGGCCGGCGCTGGACACGGAATGGAGCCTCAAGCGCGAGGGCGACGGCGAAGTCGGCAACATCACGTTCCGGCAGATCGAGGAGCTGCACGGCTCGGACGCGTCGGTGGACAGGCTGACCGGCCCCAGGAAGGGGGCGGACTGGACCATCGATGCGGACGGCACCGGCACGGTGGCCGATACCTCGTTCGCGGACTTCGATCATCTCATCGGCGGTGCGAGGGGCGACGACACCTTCATCGTGACGCCCAAGGGCGGCGAGACGCCGGACGCGCCGCTGGCGCTCGGCCTCGATGGCGGCGGCGGGCGGCATGACGGGGTGATCGTCCAGGCGAGCTTCCTCGACCGGGCGGCGTTCACCACCACCGGGCCGGGTACCGGGACGATCGAGGTCGACGGCATGATGCTGAGCCATGCCAACATGACCCACGTCAACCTGCTGGCGGCGGACGCGCAGGCGCCGACGGTGGCGGACTACACCTATACCGCCGGCAGCGATGCCAGCATCACCGTCAGCACCAGCTCGACCGATCCGACGCAGCTGACCGTGACCGGCGACGGCTCGGGCACCAACAGCTTCGCCATTCCGACGGCGAGCCTGACCATCCTGGCCCCCGGCGACTATTCGGCGGTCACGCTGAACTCGATGACCCTGCCGGCGGTCGACCTGACGGTGCAGTCGGGCTCGACGGGGGTGAACCTCGAGCCGCTGATCGCCGACATCACCAATACCATCACGGTGTCGGGCGGCAGCGTCATCGACACCGTGGGCAATGGTGGCACTGGGGGCGACATCACCTTCGAGGCCGCCAAGATCGAGGTGCAGTCCGGCGCAGAAATCTTCGCGCACAAGACCGGCACCGCCGGCGACGTCACGCTCCATGCCTCGAACCTGCGCGAGGCCACCGGCTTCATCACCGACGAGCTCACCAGCAACGTGCTGGCGCGCAACGCCTCGATCTCGATCGATGGGGCCGTCATCACCGGCGGCAATATCGACATCAGGGCCGAGGCCGGCGACCGCAGCCTCGACAACACCGTCAGCGACTATGCCCAGGGTGCGCCCGAGGGGGTTCTCAAGATCCTCGAGGACATCCAGAGCATGGTCGGCATCCCGGTGTCGATCCTCTACAAGAAGAGCGCCGCCGACATCGACATCGGCCATTCGACCATCGAAGGCGTCGGCGACGTCTCGGTCGACGCCGACTCGGAGAGCGACGGCACCGGTACCGCCACCTTCTTCCGAGCGCCGAACAACAGCCCCGGCGGCTTCGCCTTCATCTACGTGCAGACCGATGCCTCGGCGACCGTCGAGGTCGACAGCAATTCGGCCATCGTCGCCGGAGACGACCTATCGGTCACCACCGAGGCCACGGCCGCAGCCAGCGGTACCGGCCGAGTGAGCCAGAACTTCGGCCGGCAGAACTCGCCGACCAACCAGCAGAACCTGCAGACCGCCATCGTCGTCGGCAACAGCAACATCACCTCGACCATCGACTTCGCCGCCGGGTCCCAGCTCCAGGCCTTCGACGACGTCTCGGTGGTGGCGACCGGCAGCAACTCGAACGGCATGAGTGCCGAGACCGAGTCCTACAAGGACGGACTGGCCGGGCTGTCGCTGGGGCTGGCGCTGTCCAGCAGCAACGTCAAGGTCACCGCCGATGGCCGGATCGAGTCCTCGTCGACCACCTATATCGGCGAGGCGCTGACCTTCAATCCGTTCACGACCATCGATCCGACCAACGACACGATCGACCTGGGCTCGACCGCCGGGCTCGAGACCGGCGACGCCTTTACCTACCATGCCGACCAGAACGGCGGTCCCGCCAGGGGCCTGACCGACAACCAGACCTATTACCTGATCGTGGTCGACGCCACCCACGTCAAGCTGGCCGAGACCCGCAGCGACGCCAAGGCCGGCACCGCGATCGAGCTGGGATCACTGCCGGCGCTGCAGACGACGAGCGGCCAGGAGCGCGACTTCGCCCAGATCATGGAGAGCACCGGCCAGATCGTCTTCGACTACGATCCGGGCTTCGCGGTCGGGCAGACGGTCCATTACGCCGCCGCCAGCGGCCTGCACATCAACGGCCTGCAGAGCAACGCCAGCTACACGGTCAGCGGCATCGCCAAGTCGGCCGGCGGCAGTCAGTGGCTGGTCAGCCTGAAGGATTCGTCCGGCAATCCCGTCAGCCTGAACCTCGATCCGGCGATCCTCGACGCCGGCGGCAACGCCTACGCCTTCAACCTGGCGGGCTCGGCGATCCGGCTCGAGACCGCCCAGCCGAGCTTCACCAACGGCCAGGCCTTCACCTATCGCGAGGCGCTGGGGCTCCACATCCCGACGCTGACCGACGGCCAGACCTACTACCTGGTCAAGGACCCCGGCGACGGCACCGGCACCGTGTACCGGCTGGCCGCCAGCCAAGCGGATGCGACCGCGAGCGATGGCTTCAGCAACACCGTGGCGCTGGGCAGCGCCGACACCAGCGTCACCTCGGGCCAATATCACACTCTCGATGCCGTGAATCCCGGCGGCATCAGCATCCAGGCGGTGCTGACCGTGAGCGACAGCGCCGGCAGCAAGGTCGGCCAGGGCGGAGAGCCGGAGCTGGGCAACCTGCTCAACAATGCCGAGCTCCTGCCGGTGGCCGGCAACATCATCAGCAACATCGTCAAGCTCGGCAATACGCCCTCGGATCAGCTGGGCAATCTCGAGAACCCCGTCGCCACCCAAGTGACCGACAACGTGCCGGAGGGCAGCGGCAGCAACACCAACTTCTCGCTGGCGGCGAGCCTCGGCTTCGTCAACTCGATCAACAATGCCGTGGTCGAGGTCGGCGGCACCTTGAAGAGCCACTCGGGCGTCAGCATCGATGCCCAGATCAGCCATCAGCTGCAGAGTCAGTCCGAGGCGATCAAGTCGCCGGACAACAGCGGCAACACCACGGTCACCTTCGCCGGGGCGGCGGGCGTCGGCCTGTCCTTCGACAACGCCCAGGTGACGATCGACGGCACCGCGGTGATCGACGCCAGCCGCGACCTCGATATCGACGCCTCGGTGACCTATCCGTTCATGGCGCCGCTGAGCAGCCCGGGCGACTTCTTCGGCTATATCTGGGACCAGTTCAAGACCAACCCGATCGGCACGCTGGGCTCGTTCACCAGCAGCGGCTGGCTGGTGCAGCAGGACCTCGCCAGCACCTGGGTGCGCGCGGTCGACAACGATCCCAACGCCAAGGTCTCCGTCGCCGGTGCGATCGACTTCTCGCGGCGCAAGAGCTTCGCCACCATCGACGTCAATGGCGGGGCGCAGATCAACCAGGACACCAGCTATCAGGGCAATCAGCAGCGCGTGAGCCTGGATGCCGAGACCGTGACCCACATGATCACGATCGGCGGCATCTTCGACTATGATTTCGGGCCGGAAGGGCTGATCAAGGCGGTCCGCATGGGCCCCAGCAACGCCTTCCAGATCTACGGTGCCCAGGGCGGCAAGGCGGGCTTCGGCGGCGCCTACCGCCAGCTGGTGCTGGACAACACCACGCACGCCATCGTCCACGGCTTCGACAACACCAACGGCGCCACCTCGATCCATACCGGCAGCGGCCAGAGCGTCGAGGTCCGGGCCGGCAATGACGGTTTCATCCTCGGTCTGACCCAGGCGGGCGCATCCGCCGGCAAGTTCGGCATCAGCGGCAGCGCCGCCTACACCCAGCAGACCACGCACACGGTGGCGGCGATCGAATCCGGCACCAACCTCACCGGCGGCGGCGGTGTCTCCATCACCGCCAACGAGGACATGACGCTGCCGACCTACGCCGGCGACGTGGTCAAGGGCGGCAATCTCGGCATCGGCGTATCGCTGGTGTTCAACGAGATCGACCGCACGGTGCAGGCCTATTTCGGCGACATCAACGGCACGTCGAACGTCACGGCCACGCAGCTCGGTCTGCAATACCTGACCATCAACGCCGAGACCAACGGCCACTATTTCGGCTTCTCGCTGGCCGCGGCCAAGGCCGACACCGACCAGACGCCGTCGGGCGGCACCAACGACAGCACCGCCCCGGTGGCGATAAACCCGTTCACCAACCAGCCGTTCAACTCCGATTCCCAGCCCTCGGGCGGCAGCTACGGCATCGCCGTGTCGGGCGACGTGGTCTTCAACCAGATCACCGACACCACCCAGGCCATCCTCGACTATGCCGGCGTGCTCTCCCTCACCGGCGGATCGGTGGCCCTCGAAGCCTATGACAATACCGAGCTGCTGGGCGTCGCCGGTGCGGCCGCCATCGTCTCGGGCAAGGACGGCAGCGCCGGGCTCGCCGGCTCCTATGCCGAGAACCGGCTGATCACCGAGACCCTGGCCCAGGTGCATCGCGGCACCATCAACATCAGCACCGAGGACTCGGTGACCGTCACCGCCTCGCAGGGCGGCTTCGCCACCGCCGTGGCGGCCGGGGGCTCGGGCGGCATCAACCATGCCGACGGCTCGGCCGAGATCGCCGGCTCGGTGGCGATCAACGTCGTCACACCGGTGACCGCCGCCCGTATCGACAGCACGCTGATCAACACCAACGGCGACGTCACGCTGAGCGCCACCGACACGATCCCGATGCTGGCGATTGCCGGTGCGGCGTCGTTCGGCGGCAAGGCCGGCATCGGCGCGTCGGCCGCCACCAACCTGACGCACTGGACCTCGCCGGTCACCAAGGACAAGTACGGCGAGAGCGTGGTGGCGCAGGTCAGCGGCGCCACCATCAACCAGTCCTTCGGCAAGACCAGCCTCACCGCCAGGATCGCCGATCCGTCGAGCACGGATCCGCGGATCATCGCCGTGGCGGGCTCGCTGGGTGCCGGCAAGACCATCGGCGTCTCCGGGACCGTGGCGCTGAACGACCTCGGCGTGCCGTCGGGCAATGCCGTCGAGGCTTCGATCATCAACGGCTCGTCCGTCACCTCCACGGACACCAGCTTCGGCGGTGTCGTGCTGAGTGCCACGACCGACCAGACGATCTATGCCGCCGGCGGCGAGGTGGCGCTGACCACCGGCTCCGGCGGCGGGCTGGCCTTCGGCGTCGGCATCGCCATGACGATCTCCGACCTGCCGGTCACGGCCTACGTCACCGACTCCAGCGTCGATGCGTCGTCGCTCGACATCGAGGCCTCGATCGGCGGCACGGTGAACACCATCTCGGCCGGCGCCGGTGTCTCCACCAACGCCGACGCCATCGCCGGCTCGGCCGCGGTCAACGACATCGACGATGTGGTGAACGCCTCGATCTATGGGCTCAGCAGCTCGCAGTCGGTGCAGACCAGCGGTGCGGTCACGGTGGCTGCCAGCAACACCGTCGACTACGCGGCTGGGGCGGGCGACATCGAGATCGGCAAGACCGGGACGGGTGGGGCGGCGATCGCGCTCAACGACCTCGACTACACCACGCAGGCCGTCGTCGGCAGCGCCAACGTGCAGTCGGGTGGTACGGTCGAGGTTACGGCGGAGAGCAGCGGCACGGTGGACAGCATCGCCGCGGGTGCCCAGGGGGCGCAGCAGTTCGCGCTCGGCGGCTCGATCGCAATGACCTTCACCGGCACCACGACGCAGGCCCTGGTCGAGGCCGAGATCGTTACGCCGGCCAGCATCAAGATCGCCGCCGAGAGCGATGTCACCTTCGTCACCGTCGGCGGCAATGTCGACATCGCGGTCAAGGGCGTGGCGGTCGGCGTCGCCAACGCCACGCTGGTTCGCAAGGACAAGATCGTCGCCAACGCCTACAACGCCTCGCTCGACTTCGGCGGGGCGGCGGGGACGGTCGACGTCCAGACCGGCCTGAGGGGTAAGGTCACCGACGCGCCGCATTTCAGCGGCCTGTCGATCACTGCCCTGTCGAGCGACGACGTGACCACCGTGGTGGCGGGCGGTGCGGTCAGCGGCCAGTCGGTGGCGGCCGCCGGCTCGGCCACCGTCACCATGCTGGAGAAGACGGTCTCGGCGTTCCTCAGCGACAGCGTGCAGCTGCCCAACACCAAGGCCGCGACCAACGTCAACCTGCTGGCGCATGACGGCAGCAAGGTGAACACCGGTGCCGGCGGCCTCGCCGCCAGCAGCAGCGTCGGCATCGGTGCTGCGGTCGACGTGGTCGAGGTGACCAAGGACACCGAGGCCCGGTTCGCGCTGACGCACCCGCTGACCATCAGCGGCGACCTCAGCGTCCAGGCCCTGAGCAGCGAGGATCTGCTGTCGGTGGCGGTGGGTGCGGGTCTGTCGGGCAATGTCGGCATAGGCGGTGCGGCTTCCGCCTATGTGCTCGATCTCGAGACCCTGGCCGCCATCGGCACGCTGACCGCACCCGGCAATGTGACCGTCGGCGGCAGCGTCCAGCTCGCCGCCCAGGACGACACGCGGATCGACCAGTTCCCCGGCGGCGTCGGCGTGGCCGGCGCGGTGGGCGTCGGCGGCTCGGCCAGTGTGGTCGACGTCAAGCACAAAGATGTCACCGCCATCGTCTACAACGGCGTCGGTATCCACGCCCTGGCCGGCGGCAGCGGCGTGCAGGCGGCCACCGGCGAGCTCGACGTCGCCTACAACGACCCATCGGGCCAGACCGGCGACGTGCCGCCGCCCAATGTCAGCGTCAATGTCGCGCATCAAACCGGCGACAGCAGCGCACCGGCCTTCAGCAACGAGAACCTGACGAAGGAGCGCCAGGTCACCCCGGACTTCCAGAGCATGAATGGCATTGCCGTCAGTGCCTTGAACACTGGCGTCATTAAGGCGATCAACTTCTCGGGTGGCGGCGGGGCCACGGCTGCTGTGGCGCTGAACGCCGGCGTCAACATCGTCAACATGACCACACAGCTGCACATCGCCGACAATGTGACGCTGAACTCCGGCGGCGACGTGGTGTTGGCCTCCGGTGCCGACCTGCAGAAGCTCGGTGTGACCGGTGCGGTCTCCGGTGCCGGCACGGCGGCCGGCGTGGCGGGGGCCGACGTGACGCTGGTCAAGATGACGACGCATGTCGAGCTCAATGCCGACAGCGGCCCGGTGACGATCAATGCCGGCCCCACCGGCGACGTGCTGATCAACGCCCAGGCGCAGGAGGACATCCTGGCGATCACCGCCGGCTTCGCCGCCTCGGGCGTGGTCTCGCTCGATGCCGGTGCCACGGTGGTCAAGATCGACAACAACACGCTGGCCGCCACGGTCCTTGGCCCGGCCCACATCACCGCCGGCGGCAACGTGCTGGTGCAGGCCTCGGACGACACCGTCGTCGCCGGCATCACCGGCGAGGGGGCCATCGGCCTCACCGGCGGCGGCTTCGGCGGTGCGGCGGTGGTGACCCTGATCGACAAGACCACCTCGGCCTACATCGACAGCGGCTCGACCATCCAGGCCAATGCGAAGAGCAACGGTTCGCTCACCGTGCTGGATGGCGGCTACAATTCGACCAACACCGGCTTCACGCAGAAGGCCATCAAGGGCGTGGCCATCCAGGCGACCACGTCGGAGTCGGTCGAGGCCATCGCCGTCTGTGCCGCCGGCGGCACCTATGTCGGCGCCGGTGCCGGCGTGACGGTCACCATCATCGATTCCGATACGGTCGCCTACTCCGGTGCGGACATCAACCCGACGCCTGGCGCCGATCTGGCGCAGTCGGTCAGCATCGCCTCCGGCAATCTCGTCGACGTGATGACTGTCGGCGGCGGCCTCGGGGTCGGAGCGGCGGGTGTCGGCGGCAGCGTCGACATCGGCATCATCCGCAACGACAGCTCGGCGACGATCGGCGCCGGCACGGTCAATGCCTATGGCGACATCGACGTCGTGGCCCCCAGCCTGATCGACGTCGACGGCTATGCCATCAGCGCCGGCTTCGGCGGCTTCGGCTTCGGCGGCTCGGTGTCGTTGTGGAACGTCGGCACCAGCAGCTTCTCGGCCTATACCGCGCTGGACAAGAACGGCAATTCGCACAACGTCGACACCACGCAGCAGAAGAGCGGCAGCCAGTACGGCAACGCCCCGCAGGCCGCCGACGGCCAGACCCAGCGCGGCGATGTCACCAAGCTGCTGGGCACCTACAGCAATGTCGGCGGCGCCAACGGCGACCAGATCGGCAGCTCGATGGGCGGCACCTCGAGCGACCTGGGCTCGAGCCAGCCCAACAATGACGTGCAGAATTCCTACAACGACACCAGCACGTCCTCGGTGGTGGCGCAGGTCGACTCGGGCGCATCGGTGGTGGCGATCGGCGACGTCACGGTGAACGCCACCGAGATCGTCGACGTCGAGCAGGTCGCCGGCGCCGGCAGCATCGGCCTGGTCTCGGTCGGCGGCTCCGTCGCCATCCTCAATCTCGGCCGCACCACCACGGCGCTGATGGACGGCTCTGTCCTGACCAGCGGCAAGCTGACGGTCGAGGCCGGCCGCGCCAACCTGTCGGAGGTGACCACCATCGTCGGCACCGCCGGCGGCTTCGCCGGGCTCGGTGCCCAGGTCTCCCTCGCCTACGATCACAGCGACGTCGCAGCCAGCATCGGGCAGAACGCGCAAGTGTCGATCGCCCGTGGCGGCATTCTCGTCCAGGCCGAGACGACGGCGACGCCCAACGTCACCGCGGTCGGCGGCCAGGTTTCGATCGCTGCGGCGGGCGGCGTCTCCATCGCCTATGGCCAGATCGGCGGCTCGACCACCGCCGAGATCGCCAGTGCTTCCATCGGCCAGGGAGCCAACGCCGCCGTAAGCTCCGTGGATATCGAGGCCAGCTCCTACATCGCCCCCGTCATGGAGGCCAAGTCGGTGGGGGCAGCGATCTTCCTGGCCGGCGAGGGTGCGGTCAGCTCCTTCGACATCGACCCCACCGTCAGCGCCTCGCTTGACAGCAACAGCGCCGCCAACCTGACGACGACGGGTGCGCTGACCATCGTCGCGGGCTCCACCGTCAATGGGAAAGCCACCTCCACGGGCGTCACCTACGTCGGCGGGGCGACGGCGGCGGTCAGCCGGTCGAGCATATCCGAGAACAGCAATGTCGGCGTGACGATCGGCGCGAACAATACGGTGAATGCCGGCAGCGTCGCCATGACCGCCGAATCGTCGGACAGCATCGACGCTCTGGCCACGGCTAGCGGCGGCGTCGGGCTGATCTTCGGCTTCGACAGCACGACGGCCAATGCGACATTGACGGCCAACACCCTGGCCCTGGTCGCCGGTCGCGTCACCGCCCGTGGCGACGTCGACATTTCCGCCATCAACGAGACCAGCAGTCCGAGTGCCACCGCCATCGGCTACAACGACGCCACCGCCATCGGCGCCACCGTCGGCCGCAGTTCCGCGTCCGCCAGCTCCACGCCGCTGACCATGGCCTATGTCGAAGGCTCGGTGACCACCGCCTCCGGCTCCGGCGGCGACATCACCATCCAGGCGACCCATGGCGATACGGATGGCTCCCCCGCTGGCCCGGTGGCGAACGCGGTGGGCTCCGCCGCCACCTATCTCGGCGGCAGCAACGTCACCGCCTCGGCAAATACCACCTACTCTCCGACCATCGTCGCCGCCCTGGGTGACCGAGCGTCCAACTTCGGCGGCCCGAGCAGCGCCTCGCTGAACGCCGATGGCGATCTGACCATGACAGCCTCCGCCAATACGACCTCCGGCCCGACGGCGCTGAACCAGCAGAGTGCCTGGATCGCCGCCACCGGCGACGCCGCAGCCAGCGCCATCGCCGTCAACCAGACCGGCGTCATCCTGGGCGCCGGCACGCACTCCCAGACCAAGGGCACCGCTACGATAAGCGCCGACAGCGTCGAAAGTGTATCGACGCAGGCCTCAGGCTACATCGGCAGTGCCTTCGATTCGGAGGGCGAGGCCTCGGTCTTCACCTCGATGATCCGCGAGACCTACGTCTATGTCATGGGCGGAGCCACGCTCGACGCCGGCACGAACATCGCCATGGCGGCGAACAGCACCGTCTCGAACTTCGGCACGCTCACCGACAACCAGAACCAGACCAGCCCCAATGGGGTCGGTTACAGCGCCTGGTTCCACGCCAACGCCATCGGCGGCACCTCGAAGCCGTCTTCGACCTTCTATCTGGGGCTCGATCAGAACGGCAACGTTCCGAGCGATCCGGATTCGCAAGGGCGGGTCACGGTCAATATTGGCGGTGCGCTGAAGGCACCGATCATCAGCATCCGCAGCGAGGCCAGCTACGACCTGGAGCTGGACAGCTTCGGCTGGGTGACCGCCGGCGCCTTCACCACCACGCTGCATGCCGATTCGACGATCCAGGTCAACGACCAGTCGACGATCGAGTTCACCTCGACGGGTTCGGCCACGGCGACCAACAACGTCACCCTGGCCGCCGGCGTCGACGGCAGTGCCACCACCTTCAACAAGCTGCACTATTCGGAGCTGATTCCGCCGACGCCGGAGGATTCGAGCCAGACCCATTCCACGACACATCTCAACGGCCAGGCCTCGATCATCAAGGACAGCGGCTCGGCAGGCGTCAGCGCGCCTACCATCACCTCGAACACCTACAACGACGCCGCGGCCAACACCGGCTGGGACTATTCCGACGGCGAAAACCACCATGTGAGCTGGGGCACGCACGACCTGGACGGGCAGAACAACATCAGCACCAGCCGCAACGACATCCCGAGCACCTCGTCAGCCACTCTGGCTCCGCTCAGCACCCGCATCGACCCGCAGACCGGCTGGATCCTGCACGGCTTCGACGACGCGGACGAGCCCGATCCCGACTGGCTGGAGCTGACCGTCGATCCCGCCCTGCTGCTCAAGCCCGACGCGCCTAGGATCAGCCTGACGCCGTGAGCGGCGGCTGGCCGCAAGCGGCGCGGCCGAGCAGCCTGATCGCCTCGCGGTCGGGCTCGCCCTGCTCGGTGAGCGGGGTTACTCGACCTTCGGTGAGCCGCCCGCCGAGGCCGACGTCGGCTCGAACGACACCTGGCAGCGCAGCCCCGCCGGGAGAGCCTCGTCGGGATTGGGCAGTTCCAGGCGCACGCCGAAGGTGCCGCTGGCGGCATCGAACACCTGGTCGACCACCGACACCCGAGCCTCGTAGCGGCCGCTGATCGGCGCCTCGGTCCCGACCGTGGCGGTCTGCCCGACCTTGACCTGCGCGTAGAGCCGCACCGGCAGGAAGGTCTCGACATAGAGCGGGTCGAGGGCGGCGATGGTCAGGATATGGTTGTCCTGGCTGACATATTCGCCGCCGGTGAGATTGTGCTCGGTGACCACGCCGCGCAGCGGGCTCTTGATGGTACGAAGCTCCAGAATCGCCTTCGATCGAGCCAGCTCCAGCCGGGCCAGGTCGCGCTGCTCCGTGACGCGGGCCAGCTCCTGCTCGTTGATGGCGAGCTCGGCCTGCAGGGTGTCGATCTCCTGCTGGGCCACGATCTGGTTGGTGGCGAGCTTCGAGGCCCGCTGCAGCTTGCGGGTGGCGAGGTCGACACGCGCTTCCTGTGCGGTGATCGCGGCGAGGCTTTCCGCCTGCAGGGCACCCAGGGCCACGGTCGCAGCCTCCACCGACGATTCCATCCGTGCGATCGGTTGGCCCAACTCGACCTTGCTGCCGCGCTGCACCATGACCTCGGACAGCTGCCCGGGCACCGGCGTGCCGACCTTCACGATCGCCGAGGGGTCGAGCACGCAGTCGAACCGCTCCTGGGCCAGAGCCGGGAATGCCGCGGCCAGTGCGGAGGCGAGAAGCAGCGTCTTCATGGTCGAGGTCCGGCAAAGGCCAAGAGATCGTCGAGGACGTCGTCATTGCGCAGCAGATCGTCGCGCATCCGCGCATGCAGCCGCTCGGCGCGACGCTGGGCCAGCGCAAAGATGGAGGGGGCGATCGGGTTTCGTAGCCCCTCGGGCAGCTGTGTCGCGAGTTTCAGCAGCCACCCTGGCAGGTGGTGTTGCACGAGCGGATCCTGCCAGCTCAGGATGACCTCGTAGCTCCCCGGATCGCCTTGGCGGGCGCAGCGCCCGGCGAGCTGGCGGTCGATGCGCCCGGCCTCGTGCATCTCGGACATCGCGACATGCAGCCCGCCCAGATCGACGACACCGGGCCCGAGCCTGATGTCGGTGCCACGTCCCGCCATGTTGGTGGCGATGGTGATCCGGCCGGGTCGGCCGGCCTGCGCCACCACCGTCGCCTCCTCGGCATCCTGCTCGGCGCTGAGCACGACGTGCGGCAGGCCGAGGCGGTCCAGCGCCTCACTGGCGGCGCGCGCCGCAGTAAGGGTGCGCGTGCCGATCAACACCGGCCGTCGGTCGGCATGGAGGATCTGGACCTTGCGGGCCAACGCCTCCCACTTCGCTGGTTCATCATTCAACACGCCGACACCGACGCGGATGCGGCGCAGCGGGCGGTTGGTCGGCAGGCGCACCACCGGCGTCCCGTAGACCGACCACATCTCCCGGCCGACCTCGCGCGCCGTCCCGGTCATGCCCGCCAGATGCCGGTAGCGGCGAAAGAAGCGCTGATAGGTCAGGCGGGCGACGTCGGACCTCGCACCTTGGGGTGGGCAGCCCTCCTTGTGCTCGATCATCTCGTGCAGCCCGGCGCTCCAGGCGCGCCCCTCGACGATACGGCCGGTGAACTCGTCGACGATCTCGATCCTGCCATCGCGGACGACATAGTCCTCGCCGCGGCGATAGAGGTGGAGCGCACACAAGCCCTGGCGGACCAGCTCCTCGCGCCAGGAGGACAAATCCCAGCGCCCTCCACGACCGGCAATGCGGCCGGCCAGGCGTTTGCTGCCGGAGCTGGTCAGCTCGGCGCGCCGTTCACTCGCCAGGAGCGAAAAATCATGGTCCCGCTCGAGCGATCGGGCATCGCCCAGCGCCAGCGAGAGATCGGCGGCAGCGATCCGTGGCGGCGCCAGCTGCGAGATCACCAGAGGTTGCCGGGCCTCGTCGATCAGGATGCTGTCGGCCTCGTCGATGATGGCGAGCCCGAGCCCGCGCTGCCTCAGCTGCGGCTGCTCGGCATGGCGGACGGGGTTGAGCTGCCGCTGCAGCTCGCTCGAATGCCGGCCGAGCATCAGCCGGTCGCGCAGATAGTCGAAGACCAGCTCCTTGGCCGTGACGTGCACGACCTCGCAGCCATAGGCGTCGATGCGGGCCTCGGTCTCGTCGGCCGCCAGGACCATTCCTGCGCGCAGCCCAAGGAAATGATAGAATGGCGCCAGCCAGGTGGCGTCCCGCTCGACGAGATAGTCGTTGGCCGTCACCACATGGACCGGCAGCCCGCCGAGCGCGCAGGCGGCAGCCGCCAGCGCGGAGGTCAGGGTCTTGCCCTCGCCCGTCTCCATCTCCGCCACCATGCCCCGCATCAGTGCGAAGGAACCGGCGATCTGGCAGTCGAATGGTGCCAGGCCGAGCTTGCGCGTGGCAGCCTCGATGGCGAATGCCAGCGCCTGTACGGCGGCGTCACGGCTCGTCATCGTCGTCCACAAGGACGGCCGCGTCGACTCCAGCCTGTCCTGGAGGGTGGCGTCATCCAGTTCCCTGAGCGCCACCGCCGTCCAGCGTACGTCCGGCACGATCCTCTGCACGCTCGACCGCCGCAGTGGTGCGGCGGCCGACACGCCCAACGCGGCGAGGCGCCGCATCTGACGCTCGAATGGCGTGTCGTGGTCGGATCGACGCTGTCCCCGCGGCATCGGCCGCGGCAGGCGCAGGGCCGCCGCCTCAGACATCGAGCTGGCGCAGGAAGAGCTGGCGCAGGCTGCGCAGGACGCGCCAGCCGACGGCCTCCGGGCCGTGATCTATGCGCAGATGCACCCGGCTGCCGATCGTCCCGCCCGGCACCTCGCCCTCGACCACGAAGTCGAGCAGAAATGCCTCCTGGACCAGCCGCCGCCGTCCATCCGGCCCCGTAGGGATCTCGACCCATGGCCCGCCGCCCTCGGCGCCGAGGACCGGGCTTGGCAGGCTCTCGACGGTTCCCGGTATCATTCGTTGCTGGACGGCCGCGTAGCTGAGTTCTGGCCGCTGTACAAACCGCGCCTCGATCTGCCCGGCTCGCCGCAGGATCAGATCGATATCGTCCTGGCTGGCCAGGGCGCGCACCATCGGCCGCTCGGAATTCACGATATAGCCGAGGACGGCCCCGCGCTCGACGATGTGTCCCGGCAGGTCCTGGGCCTTCGGCAGGACGAAGCGGCCGCTAGCACCGGCGCGCACGACGAGATCGGCCTTACGCCGGCGTTCCTGATCCAGCGCCGCGCCGACATGCGCCAGCTGCTGCCGATACATCTCGGCGCTGACCATGTCCGATACCTTGGCGGCCTCCAGCCTCAGCTGGACCTCACGCTGCTGCGCCGCCAGGCTGGCGATCCGGGCGTCGAGGAGGGGATCCTCGAGCTCCACCAGCGGATCGCCGGGCTGCACCGTGCCGCCGGGAGTGGCGACGACCCTGCCGACGGCCCCCCCGGTGCCGGCCCGGACGAGTCCGTTCTCGGGCATCCAGACGACGCCTTCGACGATCGTCGCGTAGGGAGCCGGCACGGCGAACGCCGATCCGGCGACGACGAGCGCCAGCAGCGTCACCACCGCGATCGCCCGCCCCCTGGTCTGGCGCAGGTCAGGGCTTATCAGTAGGTAGCGCAGCCCGCGCAGCATCGGCAGGACGACAGCCGTGCCGATGGCGACGATGGCGAGCAGCGCGCCCAGGAGGAAAGCCTTGGTCGAAAGATAGAGTGCAATGACAAGCGTGATCGCCAGGCGATAGGCGAACGCGGCGACGCCATAGAGGACGAACCAGAAGGGCTCGCCGCGGGCCGTCACCGGCGACCTCGCATCCTTGACGCCCAGGAGCCAGCGCTTGGCGAGATAGCCGAGATACTGGTTGGACCGCGGCCCGAGATTGGGGATCTCGATGAGATCGCCCAGGACATAGTAGCCGTCGTAACGCAGCAACGGGTTGCCGTTGAACAGCAGTGTCGAGACACCGGCGATCAGCATGATGCTGAACGCCAGCGCCCGCACGAGACCGGGTTCCACCGTGACCCAGACGGCCAGCGCCACCACCGCGATCAGCAGCTCGACCATCATGCCGGCGGCGCCGACGATGGCGCGCTGCCATTTGCTGGCGAAGCCGGCGGCGTCCGAGGCGTCGACGTAGGGGACTGGGAAGAACACGAGCAACATGATGCCGATCTCGTGGACCTCCCCGCCCCATCGTTTGGCAGCCCAGCCGTGGCCCAGCTCGTGCAGTCCCTTGAGGACCGGGTAGACCAGCAGCATCAGCACGATGTTGGACGGTGCCAGGGCGTGGTCGGCGACATCGGCGGTCAGGCCGTCCCAATGCAGCGTCGCCAGCACGGCTCCGCCCGCGACGACCGCCAACCACAGGAGAAAACCGCCGACGCTGAACAGCGGCGCCACCAGCGGCAGGGTGGCCGACAGCAAGCCGTCCGGGTCGAGCAGCGAGATGCGGAAGGCGATCGGATTGCGCAATCGTCCCATCAGCTCGCGTCTGGCTTGGCGATCGCCGCGCCGGACCAGCTCACCGATATCCGCCGGCAGGTCGCCGGTCAGGAGGTCGGCGGCATGGAGCTGGCCGAGCAGCCGGATCATCTCGTCCTGGGTCGGCTGCTCCGCTCCTAGCTTCGCACCGGCGAGATCCCAGATCGCCGAGACCGTGCGCCTGCCGTCCATGAGGCAGATCGCCAGGTTGGCCGCGGCCGAGAGCCGGTGGAACCGGCCGGACTGCGGATCCTGCAGCACATACCAGGTCTCGCCACGAAAGCGCTGCGGATGGATGCGGGCATGGGCCTTGAGCCTCGGCCTGACACCTGCCACGCGGTGCCAGGAATGGCTGAAGAACGGCTGCCGGCTCAAGGCTGCCAGGCCCAGGCTTTGAGGCGTAGCCAGTCGATCAGCGTGCGCGACCAGATCCATACCAGGCGCCGCTCGCCGATGTCGATCTTGGCGATGCCCTCCATGCCGGGCCGCAGGGCCGCGCTCGGGCTTTCGAGGTTGGCCTCGACCTGGAACACCGTCCGGCCATCGCGCGCCTCGGCGACGGGGGTGATCTGCTCGACCTCGATCGCGAAGGGCTCGGTGGGCAGCGAGGTCGTGAGCAGGCTGCCACGCTGACCGACGTGGATATCGGCGATCTGCGATTCGTCGACACCGAGCCGCACGCGATAGGCATCGAGCGGTGCAACCTGGAACAGGACCTCGCCACGCCGGACCGTGCTGCCGATCGAGCGGCTGAGGTCGCCTGCGACCACCACGCCGGCGAAGGGAGCCACGAGACGTGCCCGCTCGATCAGGCCGTCGAGCAGCTCGATCTGTGCGTCCGACTCCTCGATCTGCGCTCTGGCGATACCCGCCTCGGCGCGATCGCGGCCGCCCAGCGCCCGGTCATAGGCGAGCTGGCGCTGCTGCCGCTCGGTCACCCGGTTGAGCCGCTCCAGCGTCAGGTCGCGATCGTCGAGCCGGGCCAATTCCTGGCCTTCGGCGACGATGTCCCCCGCGCGCACCGGCGCGTCGCTGACGAAACCGTCGAACGGTGCAACCAGGGCGCGCTGGATGCGGCCTTCGACGCGCGCCTCGGCCACGGCCTGATAGGGTCTGGTCGCCAGCCAGCCCGCCGTCACGAGCGCGGCGATGCCAAGCGCGCTCAGCTTGCGTCCGAAATGGCGCGGACCCAGCAGCCTCACCAGCTGGAGCTTGAGCGATTCCGCTGCCTTGACCGGCAGCCAGCGGTCGTTGCGCCGCTTGTCGTCGAGCACCGGCCCGAGCAGCGCAGCCGCCGCACCCAGCTGGTCGACAGCAACCTGGTCGAAGGGCTGCCCGGCCGGGCGCTCGGCCACCAGGGCACCGGCGAAGTTGCCGCGGGCGAGAAAAGAGATGGTGAGCACCGAGCCGCCGCCGCGGCGGGCCAGCTGCTCCTGGGCGCGCGTCACCAGCGGCTCGTCGGACGCCAGGGGCGGATGGATCAGGCTGGTCCGCTGCTCGATCGCCTCGTCCATGGCGGCCGCCAGCGCCCGGGTGAGCTCGACCTTCCCGCCGAACGCGGCGCTCTGCGAGATGGCGCTGACCCGGCAGCGCTCGCCCTTGACAAAGCCGATGGCCACCCGCTCGCAGCCAAGACGAACCGCGAGCTCGCTCACCGCCGCCTGTGCGGCGCTGGCGAAACGGTCCTGGTCGAGGGCCATCGCCAAACTGTCCAATGCGGTATCGGCACGACGTGCCCGAGCCTCGGCGGAAGCGATCCGTTCGGTGCCCAGCCGTTCGCGCAGCCCTGCGATGCCCCATTCGAGCTGGCGCATCGCGCCGCGAGGCGATTCCGTCGCAGCCCCGAGCTCCAATCCGACCACCCCACGCGGCTCGCCCTCGAGGATGATCGGCACGAGCAGCCGGACCGGCGCGCCCGCTTGGCGGCTGATCACGCCGCGCCCTTCCACCAGCGCCAGCTCGGCCGCCGCCGCCAGTCCCACGGAAGGTTGCGTGCCAGCGGGCCAGGTCGCAATGGGGGCAAACCGCTCGGCCGGCGGCGCGCCGACGACGACAACGCCATGCGTCACATCGCCGATCAGGCTGCACTGCTGTTGCAACCAGCTCTCGGCGAAGGCCGAGATATTGGTTGATGGAGCAGGCGGCCGCCACGGAGCCGCAGCAGATGCTGGCGGTGTACTCAGGGACCGCATGGACGACGCTGTCGAGTTCCCATCGCTCCGCCGCAGATGCCGACCGACAGCTGCAGCACTCGTCAAACTCTAGATTCCGAACGCCTTTGTGGATAGAGAACACTGCAAAGACTCAGATACAGGTCCTGCGGCGATAGTCAGTCGCCAATGGCCCCAGGCCAGTGTGCTCCGGCGTCGAGCGCGGCTGCTTATCCCAACTCCCTCGGCTGCCGCAGCACCTCCTGGTGCCTGCGTCCGGCGTCGAGTGTGGAGGCCATGTTGTAGTAGCGCTCGCCGGTGCGCAGGTTCGAGTGGCCGAGCAGGGCGGCGATGAGCTGGACGTGGTGGGGGTCGTCGAGGGCGATGCCGGTGGTGGCGCTGTGCCGAAAATGATGCATCGGCACCGCCCGGCCGAGCTGGCGGCTGGTCAGCACACCGATTCGCTCGGCGAGGCCGATCTCGGTGATAGGGCCGCCGTAGGTGTTGATCCACAAGTGGCTGTCGGCGCCGTCCAGCAGGACCGGGCGCTGCTCGCCGAGATAGCGGCGCAGGCGCGGGGTCAGGGCCTCCGGCAGCGGAAAGTCGAGCGTGGCCGGGTTCTTGAGGTCGGCCGGCTCGAGATGCAGCAGGAAGCGATCGCCCGTGTCGGCGAGGTGCTGGTCCAGCCGCAGGTGGGTGAAGCTGCGGCGGCGAAGGGGCAGGCGATCAGCATGGCGACGGCCAAGCCGTCGCGGAACGCGGCAGCACGGTAGCGGCGGCAGCCCTCCTTGCGGGCCTCGGCCTGGTTCATCTCGGTGAGCCCGGCCTGCCACAGCTCGCGGGCGGGGACGAGCCGCGGCTACAGCGGCTGGGCACGCAGGCTGCGCGCCTGCAGCCGGTTGCCGATGCCGCGCAGCCAGTCGAGTTCTCGATCCGGCTGCATGGCGGCCAGCATGTCGTGGAGCGAGCAGATGGCACCGCGCACGGTGTGGTCGGCATAGTCCGACCTCAACTCGGCGATGTAGCTCGCCACCGCCTCGGGTGTGGCCCGGTCGACCGGCGACAGCACCGAATCGAGGCCGCCGCTGCGCCCGAGAAAGCGCAGCCAGCGGCCATAGGCATAAGTCACGGTGCGCCTGGTCTCGGCAGCCCAATGCGCCGCCGCCCGGCAGCCGTCGAGCAGGTCGCCCTCGGCCAGCGCCATGTCGAGCAGCCGGCGGTCGATCTCCGGCCAGGCCTCGACCGGCAGGCCGATGCGCATCTCTCCTTTCCGGGGCATGGTCAGGACCTCGAGGTGCCGGTTGCGGCCGGCTCGGGCCGCAGCACCTGCTCATGGTAGCGGCGGGCGGCGGCATCGGTGGCGAAGCCGGTGTAGAACAGGGTGGTGGTGTCGATGGAGCGGTGGCCGAGCAGCCGGCGCACCTGCTCGAAATTCCCGGGATCGACTTGCAGCGACAGCTTGCCGGCGAGATGGCGGAACAGGTGGGTGTGCACGACGAGGCCGGTGTGGCTGCGGATGACCTTTTGGATTTGCTGGCCGAGCAGGTTCTTGCTCTTGGCGCCCCCGCCGGGGAACAGGGCACCGTCATCGGCGCCGCGCAGCAGCAGCGGGCGGTAGCTGGCGAGATAGAGGTCGAGCAGGCGCGCGGTCTCGACCGGCAACGGGTGGTCGAGCGGCTCGTGGTTCTTGGTCTGGTCGCCCTCGATCACCAGCCGCACCATCTGCGAGGCGCCGCGACCGGTGCGGACGATGTGCTCGCCGAGCCTGAGCCCGGCGAGGTTGCGCAGGCGGATCGGTGCGGCGAGCAGGATGGCGATGGCGAGCGCGGTCTGCATCTGCAGGGCCGCAGGCTGGGTCACCGGCTGCTTGCGGGCGAGGTCGCGAAGATGCTCCGGCAGGGTCAGGAGCCTGGCGACATTGCGCGGATCGTCGAACTGGCGCAGCCGCTCGCGGTTGCTTTGGGTGAGGCCGCGGCTACGGCAGTCGATGCGCCGAGCCAGCAGCCGCAGGCCGTCGAGGGCGGCCTTGTCGGCCTGCACCCACATGCGGGCGATGGTGATCAGCACGTCGGCCATCTGGTTGAGGCCGGGGGGGCTTGCCGCCACGTCGCTCCAGCTGCCAGTGCAGCCCGGCCTTGAAGCGCTCCGGCTGGACGAGATCGGCGAGACCGGCGAGCTGCTCGATCGGTACGTCGGCGTGGACTAGGCCCGAGGCGAACCGCATCAGGGTCCGCGTCATGTGGTCGACCGTAGCCGGCCGCAGCGGCCGGGCCGGGGCACGCTGGTCCAGCAGATCATTGCCCTAGACCACCGCCTTCCAGGCGGCCAGCTCATCGCCGATGCGGAGCAGTTGCTCGGCGACGTTGCGCTGCGACAGCACCGAGGGAAGACGATCGCCACGTTCGCGGCTCATGGCCGGCAGCCCTGGTCGGAGGTGCTGCGGCGGCGGCCGGTGTCGATGAAGGTGTCGAGGTCGGCCGCGGCATAGCGCACGGCGGCACCCAGCTTGACGAACAGCAGCCCGCGGCTGGCCCAGCGCCAGCGGCGCAGGGTCTTGACGCTCAGGCCGAGGCACAGGGCCGCGGCATGTTCGTCGAGGAGATGCTGGGGGAGGGAGTGACTGTGCACCTTCCGGCTCCGTTGCTGGAGGTTGTCGGGATGCGCTGCAATAAGACCAGGAATGCTGGCGGTTCAGCCGCCAATGCCGCCTCCCGGTCGCAAATGCCCCCACCGGCGGTCGCTAGCCCGAGGACCGAAAAGTGCCGCTCTGCCAAGCGGTTGCCTCGGCCGGAAATACCTGCCGTTCTCAGCGAATTGCCGACCAAAACGAAGCGGCCCGGCGAGATCGCTCCGACCGGGCCGCTGGGGATAGCCGAGCCGCTCCTACCGGCGGAAGTCGAAGTAGGAGAAGGGCGGCTCGGGCGGCGGGGGCGGCGGGCGCTTGATCATCGTCGTGATGGCCAGCGCCTCGCGGATCGCCGTCTGGACCTCGGGCGAGGTCGGGTCATAGGGCAGGCGGATGCGGATCGTGGCGCTGTTGCCCTCGCGCGGCACGACGAACAGCTCGGTGTGCATGAAGGTGCAGCGGCTGCCATCCGGGTGGAAGTCCTCGGAATCCGGCCTGGGCTCGCGCGGCCTCTTGCGACGTGCCATGACATGCCTCCTTGGCTTGATGTCAATGGCACGAATGAGATCGTTGCGAAACTCTCTTGTGTCTGCTGCGGTTGGCCGGGTTGGTGATGGA
>DAOLFG010000013.1:0-102655 GCA_035326425.1 Geminicoccus sp.
CAGCCGGGTCGAGCCGGAGGAGGATCGCAGCCCGCTAGGGCCGGGTGTTCCCGTCGAAGGTCTCCAGGACCTCCCGCAGAATCCGCACGCCGTGGTCGATGGCGCGCTCGTCGAGGCCGGCATAGCCCATCACCAGCCCGGCGGCGTCCGGCCGGCCGGCGGAGCAGGGGGCATAGAGGGGTGTCACGGGATGCAGGCCGAGGCCGGCCGCGCGGGCCCGTGCCACCAGCGCGTCCTCCCGCGCGCACGGCACCCGGTCGAGCCAGACGACGAGGTGCAGCCCGGCATCGGCGCCCGACACCGTCACCATGCCGCCGAGACGGGCCGACAGGGCCGCCAGCAGGGCGGCGCGGCGCTCGCCGTTCCGGCGCCGGACACGCCGCACGTGGCGCTCGTAGGCGCCGCTCTCGATCAGCTCGGCCAGTGCCGCCTGCTCCAGGCCGGGCGCGCACCTGTCGGCGAGGTTCTTGGCCCTGGCGAAGGCCGCCGCCAGCGCCGCCGGGACGACGAGATAGCCCAGGCGCAGGGCGGGCGAGAGCGTCTTGGAGACAGTGCCGAGATAGACGACCGCGCCCGCGTCATCCAGGGCCAGGAGCGGCGGGATCGGTGCCGTGCCGAAGCGGTACTCGCCGTCGTAGTCGTCCTCGACGACCCAGGCGCCGGCCCGGCGCGCCCAGGCCAGCAGCGCGCGGCGCCGGCCGGCCGACATGACGCTGCCGAGCGGGTACTGGTGCGACGGCGTGACGTAGGCGAGGCGCGCGTCCGGCAGCGCCTCGGCGCACATGCCCTCCCGGTCCACCGGCACGGGCGCCACCTCGGCGCCGGCCGCCAGGAACACTTGGCGCGCCAAGCCGTAGCCCGGATTCTCCATCGCCACGCGGTCGCCGGGATCGAGCAGCAGCCGGGCGCAGAGGTCGAGCCCCTGCTGCGAGCCGTTGACCATGACGATCTGGTCCGGATCGCAGCGCAGCCCGCGGGCCCGCCAGAGATAGCCCTGCAGGGCCGACCGGAGGCCGGGAAGGCCGCGCGGATCGCCGTAGCCGAGCCGGCCGTGGCGGCGCAGCAGGGCGGGCGCCATCGCCTTGCGCCAGGCGAGAGCCGGGAAGTCGGCGGCGGCGACGTCGCCGTAGCGGAAGTCCACGGCCGTCCGGGCCTCGGCGGGCACGGGCGGCGGGGCGAGGGCCGACAGGCGCCGGCCATAGGCCGACAGGCGGCCGGGAGCGGGCGATGCCGCGGTCGGCCGCGATGGCCCGGCTGCCGGTGCCAGCGCCCGAGCCACCCGCGTGCGGGCTCCCTGGCGGGTCTCGACATAGCCTTCGGCCAGGAGCTGCTCGTAGGCCGCCGTCACGGTCGTGCGCGACACGCCCCATTCGGCGGCCAGGGCGCGGGTGGAGGGCAGCCGGGCGCCGGCGCCGAGCAGGCCGGAGACGATCCGGTCCCGGATCGTCTCGTAGATGCGGCGCGTGACGCGGGCGTGGGCGGGACCGTCCGGCGGCATGGCGATGACTGGACCGGTGCTTTCTGCAGAAACTGGCCGTTACTCCTGGGCCAGCTTCGCACCATGGTCCAGCGCCTTCAGGAGTGCCGTCCATGTATGTGCCGCCCGCCTTCCGCGAGGACGACCTCGCCGCCCTGCACGCGACGATGCGTGACGCCGGCTTGGCGAACCTGGTCACCGCCACGGCCGAGGGCCTGGTCGCGACGCCGCTGCCGCTGTTCCTCGTGCCCGACGAGGGCCCGTTGGGCACGCTCCACGGCCACCTGGCGCGGGCCAACCCGCAATGGAGGCTGCCGCCGGCCGGCGACGCCATGGTGCTGTTCACAGGGCCGGACGCCTATGTCAGCCCGTCCTGGTATGCCTCGAAGCGCCAGCACGGCAAGGTCGTGCCGACCTGGAACTACATCGCCGTCCACGCCCATGGCCCGGTCGAGTTCTTCGACGACGCCGACCGGCTGCTCGAGGTCGTGGCACGGCTGACCGGCCTGCACGAGCGCTCCCGCTCCGAGCCCTGGGCCGTGAGCGACGCGCCGGAGGCCTTCGTCCGCGCCCAGCTCAAGGCGATCGTCGGCCTCCGGCTGCCGATCGCGAGGCTGGAGGGCAAGCGCAAGATGAGCCAGAACCGCAGTGCCGAGGACCGGGCGGGCGTCGCCGCCGGCCTCGCGGCGAGTGGCCGGGCCTCGGACCGGGCGGTGGCGGCGCTGATGGCCCCTCGGGACGGTACCGGGGCCTAGATGCCGGATCCCGCCCTGCTCGCCCTCTACCTCGCCGCCGCCCTGCTGCTCGCCGTGACGCCCGGTCCGGGCATCTTCTACGTCGCCGTGCGCACGCTCGCCGGAGGCCGGGTGGAAGGGGTGGCCTCCAGCTTCGGCACCGGATTGGGCGGCATGGTCCACGTCCTGGCCGGCGGCCTGGGCGTCTCCGCCATCGTGCTGGCGAGTGCCGAGCTGTTCACGGCGCTGAAGGTGGTGGGCTCGGGCTATCTCGTCTGGATCGGCATCCGCACGCTGCGATCCGCCGGCGCGGACGGATCGGCAGGCCATCTCGGCGTGCCGACATCGCCGACGGGGACGCGCCGGGCGTTTCGCGACGGCGTGCTGGTCGAGGCGCTGAATCCGAAGACCGCCGCCTTCTTCCTGGCCTTCGTCCCGCAGTTCGTGGATCCGGCCGGGGGGCCGGCCCTGCAGTTCGTGGTCCTCGGCTGCCTGTCGGTGACGCTCAATACGCTCGCCGACGTCGGCGTGGCCCTGGCGGCCGGCCGCATCCGCGACGGGGCGGCGGCCCGCCCGGGGCTGGTGCGGCGGCTGCGCGAGGTGTCGGGGGCCGCGATGATCGCGCTCGGCCTCGGCCTCGCCCTGACGAGGCGGCCCGCCGCCTGACGTAGGGGATGGCCGACGGATGAGGATGGATGGATAAAGTATTATAACTAGTGTTGACTGCATGAATAATGATGGCCTGGCATGAGCGGGGCGGCGACGGGGCCGCGGCGGTCGGCTATCGCCAGCGCCGGGCCCGGCCTGTAGATGCCCGGCGGGCGGGACAGCTGGCCCGGCGGGGACATCGCGGATGGAACGACTGGAGCGCCTGGCGGCGCGCATCGACGCGCTCAACGAACGGATCGGCCGTATCGCCGCCTGGACCATGGGCGGGGTGGTGGCGATCGTGTTCCTGGTGGTGCTGCTGCGCTACGGCTTCAACTGGGGCCGGGTGTGGATGCAGGAATCCTATGTCTGGCTGAACGCGCTGGGCGTGATGCTGGGCGCGGCCTACACCCTGCGCCACGACGCCCATGTGCGCATCGACATCCACTACGAGGGCTGGACGCCGCGGACCAGGGCGCTGGTCGACCTCCTGGGCTGCATCCTGCTGCTGGCGCCGGTGCTGGTGCTGGTCCTCGTCACCAGCCGCGGCTATGTCTGGCGGTCCTGGGCGATCGCCGAGACCTCGCGCGAGGCCGGCGGGCTGCCGGCGGTGTTCCTGCTGAAGACGCTGATCCCGCTGTTCGCGCTGCTGATGATGCTGCAGGGCCTCGCCATGGCGATCAGGTGCCTGCGGACGCTCAGGGGCGGGAACCGGGCGTGAGCGGCGAGATCCTGAGCCTGCTGCTGTTCGCGGTCAGCTGGGGCGTCCTGCTGCTGGGCTTTCCGGTGGCCTTCGGGCTCGCCGGCTCGGCGCTGGCCTTCGCGCTGGTCGGCTCCTGGCTGGACGTCTTCGACCTGCGGCTGCTGGGCAGCCTGCCGCTGCGCTTCTACGCCACGCTCACCAACGAGGTGCTGGTGGCGATCCCGCTGTTCATCTTCATGGGCGTGCTGCTCGAGCGCTCGCGGCTGGGCGAGGAGCTGCTCGAGACCATGGGTGCTCTGTTCGGCCGGGTGCGCGGCGGGCTCGGCTATGCCGTGATCATCGTCGGCATGCTGCTGGCCGCCACCACCGGCATCATCGGCGCCACGGTGGTGACGATGGGCCTGATCAGCCTGCCCGGCATGATGCGGGCGGGCTACGATCCCAGGCTGGCCTGCGGCACGATCTGTGCGGCCGGCACGCTGGGCCAGATCATCCCGCCCTCGATCGTGCTGGTGATCCTCGGCGACACGCTGCAGGGCGTGAACGCCCAGGCCCAGCTGGCGATGGGCAATTTCGCCCCCGACCCGATCTCGGTGGTCGACCTGTTCGCCGGCGCCATCCTGCCCGGCCTCGTGCTGGTGGCGATCTACATCGGCTACCAGGCGGCGGTGGCGATCCTGCAGCCCGGCCGCTGCCCGGCGATCGTCCGCACCCGGCCGGTGGCGGCCGAGCAGCTGCTGTGGTCGCTGCTGGTGCCGGTGGCGCTGATCGTGGCGGTGCTGGGCTCGATCCTGTTCGGCCTCGCGACGCCCACGGAATCGGCGTCGGTGGGGGCCGTGGGCACGATCCTGATCTGCGCGCTGCGGCGGCGGCTCGGCGGCGACACGCTGGTCGAGACCATGCGCGCCACCTTGCGCATGACCTCGATGATCTACGTCATCCTGTTCGGCGCCTCGGTGTTCTCGCTGGTGTTCGTCGGCCTCGGCGGCGAGAAGCTGGTGCACGACACGCTGCACGCGCTGCCGGGCGGGCCGACGGCCGCCATGGCGGTGGTGATGCTGCTGGTGTTCCTGCTGGGCTTCGCGCTCGACTTCATCGAGATCGTGGTGATCGTGGTGCCGATCGTCGGGCCAGCCTTGCTGGTCATGGGCATCGACCCCCTGTGGCTCGGCATCATGCTGGCGGTGAACCTGCAGACCAGCTTCCTGACGCCGCCGCTCGGGCCCGCGCTGTTCTACCTGCGCGGCGTGGCGCCGCCCGAGGTCAGCTCGAAGGCGATGTATGCCGGGGCGTGGCCGTTCGTCTGGCTGCAGCTCCTGGGGCTGGGGGTCTTGTGGCTGTTCCCGGGCCTCGCCACCTGGCTGCCGTCGGTGCTGCTGAACTGAGGCGTCCGCCGGCGCCGCTTGGCAAGGCCGCCAGGGCCGCGCATGGTGGCGGAAAACGCCTCAACCAGCGGAAACTCCGGCAGCATGCGCGTCATCTCATCTGGCGGAGCGCGCCGGGGCGTGCCCCTGCTCCTCATCCTGGCGGTGCTCGGCCTCGCCGTCCCGACGGCGGTGACGGCGGCGCTGGTCTGGGCGCAGGGCGAAGCCGCCGACGAGCTGGTCCACGAGCAGGAGGGCCGCCTGCTCGCCCGCGATGCCGCGCGGCTCGCGGATCGCATCCGGGCGCTGGCCGAGCCTTCGGAGGGCGACCTGCTGTTCGTCGCCGGGCTCGCCAAGGCCGACATCCTGACGAGCGATGATCTCGGCAGCGTCGAGCGCTTCCTGTTCGAGCGCGCCCGCACCCGGACCTGGATAAGGTCGATCTTCCTGCTGCTGGAGCGCAACGGCGACTTCATCCTGATCCGGCCTCACGGCGACAGCGGCTGGCAATCGATCCGCCAGCACGGCGGCGGCGGCCGCGACCTCGAGATCCGCGACCTCGACGACGCCTTCAACGAGACCGCCCGGACGATGTGGCCGGCCTCCGAGTTCGATCTCCGGCAGCGGCCCTGGTACCGGATCGTCTCCGACGACGGCCGTCCGACCTGGACCAGCCCCTTCGTCCTCTTTCCGAGCGGGCTGCCGGGCATCTCGGTGGTCGCACCGATCCTGGCGGCCGACGGCTCGCGGACGGGTATCGTCGGCGCCTCGATCCAGCTCAGCGAGGCCGACCGCTTCCTGCAATCCCTCATCGACGACGAGCAGACGGGCGTCGCGGTCATCGATCGCGAAGGCAACGTCATCGCCAGCGCGTCGAAGCGGGCCGCCGGCTCCGGCCGGCCCGACCCGGCAGGCGAGCTGGCCCTGCAGGCGACCAGGCGCGACGCGTGGAAGTCGAAGCCCTACCTGCTGGCCGAGGCCGGCGGCGAGCGCCGGCTGGTCTCGGTGGCGGCGATCAGGAACCCCGTCGACCAGGGGCTCGCGATGGTGCATGCCCCGGCGGGCTCGACCCTGCACGCCTTCGTCACCTCGGAGCGGTCGACGGTGCTGGCGATAGCCGCGGCGTTCGTGCTGGCGGCGACATCGGTCACCTGGCTGGTCTGGCGCTGGGTGGAAAGGCCGCTGGCGGCCGCCGGGCGCTTCGCCGCGGCGCAGGCGGCGGGCGGCCCGCTGCCGGCGCTCCATGCCGGGCCCCTGGCCGAGGTCCGGGTGCTCGCCGGGTCGCTCGCCGCCATGAGCCGGGAGATCGAGGCGAGACGGGCGAGGGAGGACGGCCTGCGGGATTCGCTGGTCGCCAGCAATGCCCGGCAGGAAGCGCTGCTGGCCAGCGCGCCGCTGGCGGTCGTCGAGCTGCGGTGCGACGGATCGGGCCATCGCATCGCGGGATGGCTGGGGCGCAGCACCGCGCTGTTCGGCCGCGACGCCGCCGGGGCCGTGGGCGGTGACCTCGTCGAGCGTGGCGTGGTGCCGGCGACGGCTGCCGCCGACCTCGAAAGCCTGGTGCGCCGGTGCCT
This sequence comes from Geminicoccus sp., assembly GCA_035326425.1. Classification (GTDB taxonomy): domain Bacteria; phylum Pseudomonadota; class Alphaproteobacteria; order Geminicoccales; family Geminicoccaceae; genus CALKJU01. The sequence continues at coordinate 6,501 of DAOLFG010000013.1, forward strand.
CGACGGTGGATGGGCCGAGGCGACGCTGCCCTTCCTGAACGGAGCCGGCGAGAGCCGGACCGGCCAGTGGTACGCCTCGCGCATCGGCGCCGATTCCGCCGGCTCGACCGTGCTGCTGCTCGTCCACGACGAGACGGAGCGCGCCCAGGCCGCCGTCGTCATCCAGCGCATGGCGCGGGAGGATGCGCTGACCGGGCTGGCCAACCGCAGCCGCTTCCTCGACCTGCTGGAGCAGGCGCTGGGCCAGGCGTCCCGGCGTCGGGAGCAGCTCGCGGTCTGGGCGCTCGACCTCGACGACTTCAAGGGCATCAACGATGCCTACGGGCACGGCGAAGGCGACGAGGTGCTGCGCCAGCTCGGCGGCAGGCTGCGCCGGCTGGTCCGCAGCTCGGACGCCGTGGCGCGCTTCGGCGGCGACGAGTTCGTGCTGATGCAGACCGAGGTCGGCGACGAATCCCATGTCGAGGCCTTCGGCCACCGCCTGCGCGCGACGCTGGCCGAGCCGGTCGCCGTCGCCGACCGCGCGCTTGCGGTGTCGTGCGGGGTGGGCGTGGCGCTGTTTCCGACCGATGGCCCGGCGGCGTCGGATCTGCTGCGGCGCGCCGACCTGGCGCTGCTGGCGGCCAAGCGCGAAGGCCGCGGCCAGCTCCGTGCCTTCGTGCCGGAGCTGGAGACGGCGAGGGCCGAGCGCAGGGGCGTCGAGGAGCGGCTGCGGCGAGCGATCCGGCAGGGCGAGCTCGAGCTCGCCTTCCAGCCGATCTGCGAGATCGCCGCGACGCCGCGGATCGTGGCGGCCGAGGCTCTGGCGCGCTGGAACGACAACGGCGTGTCGGTGTCCCCCGGCGTGTTCGTGCCGCTGGCCGAGGAGACCGACCTGATCCACGAGCTGGGCGAGCTGGTGGTGCGGCTGGGCGCCAGGCAGCTCCGGCGCTGGACGGCGGAAGGCTTCACGCTGCCGCTGTCGATCAACCTGTCGCCGGCGCAGCTCCGCCGCACCGGCTTCGCCGACCGGCTGGTGGCGGCGATGGCGGACAGCGGTGCCGCCAGCGACCTGCTGCACCTGGAGCTGACCGAGAGCCTGTTCCTGGAGTCGGGCGAGGCCCTGGTCCAGCTCCGCCGCCTGCAGGACACCGGCTTCGGCCTGGCGATCGACGATTTCGGGACGGGCTATGCCAATCTCGCCTCGCTGGTGCGGCTGCGGCCGCGCTGGCTGAAGATCGACCGGTCGTTCATCGCCGGCATGACCACCGACCCGCGCAGCATGACCATCACGCGGGCGGTGATCGATCTCGCCCGCAGCCTCGGCATGGACGCCGTGGCCGAGGGTGTCGAGACCGAGGCGCAGCTCGAGATCCTGCGCAGCATCCGATGTCCGCTGGCGCAGGGCTTCCTGCTCGGCCGGCCCTGCCCGCCGGAGGCGCTGCGGGCCGCTTGACGGGACCGGCGCAGGACGAGGCCGGCGCGAGCTTCCGAGCCCGCGCCGGCCCTGCCGTCACCTCGCCGCTGCCGCCGCGGCGCGGGCGCCGATCTGCGAGGCGTGGTTCATGACGTGGAAGGTGTAGTTCTCCTCCACCGTGCCCTGGAACAGGTGGGCCCACGGGCCGACGGCGTAGATGCCGAGATCCTCGCCGCCATGGGTCTCGCTGGCGAGCGGCACCAGCGCCTGCTGGATGAAGTCGGGATCGAGCGCCTCCTCCATGGTGAGGTCGGCGCGCGGCTTGCCGTCCTTCGAGCCGCCGGGGCCGTTGGCGAAGCCGATCGTGGTGTAGGGCTTGTCGTCCAGCGCCTTGGCGATCTCGCCGTCGACGCCGACCGAGAGGCCCAGGATCGGATTGCCGCGCTTGGCGTAGCCGGCGATCGTCAGCGTGTGGCTGTGGTCGCCCGTGACCACGATCAGCGTCTCGTCGAGGTCGACCTTGGCGACGATCGCCGCGACCGCCTCGTGCAGGGCGGCGGCGTCGCTGAGCGTGCGGAAGGCGTTGCCGGCATGGCTGCCGTGATCGACGCGCCCACCCTCGACCAGCAGGACGTAGCCCTCGGGATTGCGGCTCAGCATGTCGATGGCCTTGGTCGCCATCTCGGCGAGCGAAGGCTCGCCGCCCTTGTCCTTCGGACGGTCGTGATCGTACTCCATGTGCGACATCTCGAAGAGGCCGAGCAGGTGCCCGGTCCTCGCCGGATCGATGGCGTCGAACTGCGCCTTGTTCCAGACGAAGGCACCGCCCTCGCCATAACGCTGCAGCCAGGCCTGAGTGAGATCCTTGCCGTCCTTGCGTCGGCCCTTCTTGCCCTCGTCCTCCGGGTCGTCGACGGTGTCGGGCAGGAAGTAGGCGCGGCCGCCGCCCATGGCGACCTCCATGCCGTCGCCGTAGTCCAGCTCGACGAGCTGGCGGGCGATGTCGGTGCAGCCTTCGGCCAGCGCCTCGGGCGTCATGTCGGCATCTGATTCCCAGTCGCGATTGGCGATGTGCGAGTAGGTGGCGCCGGGGGTGGCATGGGTGAGGCGGGCGGTGGTGACAGCACCCGTCGACATGCCGATGCTCTCGGCCAGCTGCCAGAGCGTGGTGACCCGGTTGTTCTTCTGGTCCTCGCAGGAGTTCAGGCGCGAGGTGTGGTCGATGCCCATCACGTCGTTGATGGTCTTCACGCCGGCGGTCATCGCCACGGCGCTGGGTGCGGAATCGGTGATCTGGGCGTCGGAGGAGTAGGTCTTCGAGGCGGCCATGTGGGGAAAGGCTTCCCAGGACAGCACGTTGGACTCGCCGTCGACGCCGCGGCGCTGGCCCTCGAAGATGCGGGCGGCGGTCACGGTCGAGAAGCCCATGCCGTCGCCGACGACCAGGATGACGTTCTTGGCCCGGTTGGTGTTGGGCTCCTGGGCCATGATGCGCTGCATCTGCCCCTGGGCCTGCCTGAAGTAGGGATCCTCGAGCTGAGCGATCGTGGCGCCCTTGGCGGTGCTGGCGGTCGAGCCCGTGCCGCTGCCGTCGCCGCCGGTCGAGCAGGCGCCCAGAGCCACGGAGGCGAGGCCGGTGAGTAGCAACGACCTGATGTTGCGGTGCATCAACTAGTCCCCCCTTGATTGTCGTCGCCTCGGCGCCGGGCGCGCCTAGGCTGGCATCCAGTGGGCAGGACCAACCATGAATTGTACAGTCACGAGAATGTCATCAACCACCGATATACTGCTTCGGCGGCTCAGCCGGTGGTCGCGGGGTCCAGCGGGCGCCATTCGGCGCCGCGCAGCGCCTCGAGCGGCATGAAGCGGGCCTTGTAGGCCATCTTGCGGCAGTCGCGGATCCAGTAGCCGAGATAGACATAAGGCAGGCCCAGCTCGGCGGCGCGGGCGATGTGCCACAGGATGATGAAGGTGCCGAGCGAGCGTCGCTCCAGCTCGGGCTCGAAGAACTTGTAGACGCCGCTGAGGCCGGTGGCGATGCGGTCGGTGAGGCTGACGCCGACCAGCCGGCCGGCGGCGTCGCGGAACTCGACGAGCATGGTGCCGTGCACGCCGGATTCCACCATGTCGTCATAGGCCTCGCGATCCATGGTCACCATGCCGCCGTCGTCGTGGCGGGCGGCGAGATAGCGCCTGAACAGCTCGAACTGCTCGCCGGTGGCGCGGGCGGGCCCCTCGACGGCCACGATGTCGGCGTTGCGCTTGAGCAGCTTGCGCTCGCCGCGGCCGGGCTCGAACCCGGAGACGACGATGCGCACCGGCACGCAGGCCGAGCAGCCGGGACAGGCCGGCTTGTAGAGCGCCTGCTGGCTGCGGCGGAAGCCGGCCTCGCTCAGCAGGTCGACCAGTGCCGGCGGGTCGCCCTGCTCGACCAGCGCCACCAGCCGCCGCTCCTGGCGCTCCGGCAGGTAGGGACAGGGCGACAGCTCGGTGCTGTAGAAATGCTTGCCCCAGCTCGGCTGGGTGGGCTGCGCATCGGCCATGCCGCGGCTGATCCGTCGAGGTTCGCGATCCTTTTCGACGAAAGGCCGGGACGGCGCAACCGAAGGGTTTGACATGCGATGTTGAGTTGATTATCCTAGGTTGAAAGAGCTAGGATCGAGCGGAAACCATGACGCCCAACATGTTCCGGTTCATCGACGCGTTCGTCCGCCGGCTGCGCAGCTGGCCCAGGCGCCTGGTGCTGCGCGAGACGGGCGAGCCCGTCGTGCTCATCGAGCTGCACGACAGCGCCGGCCGGCGTCGCTGCCTCGTCGAGCTGCGTGGCGGCCGGCGGGTGATGGTGACCGAAGCCGAGCTGGATTCCGAGCTCGCCATGCGAGGTGTCGCCGTGGCGGTCTGCGTCGGCCTGGCGCTGGCCGGCGTGCTGGTCGGCGGCTCGCTCGGCCTGGGGCAGGACGAAGGCCCGATGGCCGACCTTGCCGCCTGTGCCCAGGCGGTCCGCCAGGCGGGCGACCTCTACCTGCGGTGAAGCGCCTTCAGGGCGCCAGCCACAGGCCGGCGAGCTGCCAGGCGGCGTAGCCGGCGAGCGCCACGCTCAGCAGCCAGCAGGCGATGGCGGCGACGCCCGGCGTCTCCGCCTCGGGCTCGCCGGGGCGCAGCCGGCGGGCGCGGCCTCCGGTCTCCTCCTCGGGCGGCGGCTGCGTGCCGATGCGGAATCGCTCGACGGGACGGACCATCTCGACCTCCGACGATCACTGGTCCGGAGGCTTTTGCATAAAATTTTAGCGAAATGTCCGGGACGGGCGGCGCGCCGTACCCGCTTGTGAGGAATGTCTTAAGGCTGACGGCGCTCCGGCGTGAAGGACGGAGCCTGCAGCGATATCCGCCACGCCGGCCATGCGGCCGGCCTCCCCGGCCCGCCGGGCCGGGGGTCAGTGTCGTGGAGCCTGCTCACGGCCGCTCGCCCCGGGCGAGGCGACGGTCGAACTCGGCGAGGCAGGGCAAGAGGTCGGCGACGCTGTCGATCACCATGTGGGCGCCGGCGCGGGCGAGGCGGTCGGTGGCACGGGCGCGGGCCCTGGCCTGGGCCACCGGATCGAGCGCCTGCCACTCCTCCAGCGACAGGCCGACCTCGTTGCCGCTCACCGCCGCGCCCACCGTCCACATGCCGGCGGCGAGGCCCTCCTCGATGCCGGGGACGGTGTCGTCGACCTTCACACAGGCGGCGACGGACTCCACCGAGAGCTGGGCGGCGTTGACCAGGCACATGGCGGGCAGGGGCCGGGCGCGCGGCACGTCGCTGGCGGCGACGGTGCTGGCGAACTTCAGGCCCTGGCGCTCGGCCATGCCGAGGCAGACGTCCAGCATCTCGCGGTTGTAGCCCGAGTTGGCGGCGAGCCCGACGCCGCGCCGGCCGAGCTCGGCGGCGAGGTCGAGCATGCCCGGCACCAGATCGGCGTAGTGAGGCAGGCTCGCCACCTGCATCGGAATGAACTCGGCATAGAGCCGGTCGATGTCCTCTTCTGTCGGCGGATTGCCGTAGCGCTCGGTCCAGCGGGCGCGAACCGCCGGCAGCGCCATCAGCTCGGCGATGTGGGTGCGCTTCTCCGCACCCATCGGCCCGCGCGCCTCCGGGATGCCAACCTCGACGCCGTTGCGGGCGAACACCTCGACGAAGACGCCGGCCGGTGCCCGCGAGCCGAAATCCATGACCGTGCCGGCCATGTCGAAGATCACCGCCTGGACCGGTCCGGCGTAGCGGCGGGTGAAGGTGAAGGCCATGTCCGCTCCCCTCGATCAGGCCGCCCGGGTCTCGCCGACGCCCATCTCCTCCAGCACCGCGGCGACGGCGGCGACCGCCCCCTCCATCTCGGGGGCGGCCAGATGGCCGATGCAGCCGATGCGGAAGCTCGGCGCCACGGTGAGCTTGCCGGGATAGATGACGTAGCCGCGCCGCCGCAGCCGGTCGTAGAACGACTCGAAGGCGAAGCGCGGGTCGCGCGGCATCTTGAAGGTGACGATGATCGGCGCCTGCAGCGCGTCGGGCAGCAGCGTCTCGAAGCCCAGCCGGCGCATGCCCTCGACCAGGATGCGGCAGTTGTCGCGGTAGCGGCCGCCGCGGCCCTCGATCCCGCCCTCGGCCTCGTGCCGGCGCAGCGCCTCGTGGAACGCTGCCAGCACATGGGTCGGCGGCGTGAAGCGCCACTGGCGGGTCCTGCGCATCGCGACGTGCTGGTCGTGCAGGTCGAGCGACAGGGCCGGCGCGTTGCCGGCCGTTTCCATCAGCGCGCTCTCGCGGACGATGGCGAAGCCCATGCCGGGCACGCCTTCGAGGCATTTGTTGGAGGAGGCGGCGACGGCGTCGAACGGGGTCTCGCGCGCGTCGAGCGGCAGGGCGCCGAAGGCGCTCATGGCGTCGATCAGCAGCCGGCGACCGTAGCGGGCGGTGATCTCGGCGATGCGCTCGATCGGATTCAGGATGCCCGAGGTGGTCTCGCAGTGGACAGCCACGACATGGGTGATCGCCGGATCGGCGGCCAGCGCCGCGTCGAGCCGGGCGGTGTCAGACGGCCTGTCCTCGGGGTCGACGATCGTCGTCACCTGCCGGCCGTGATACCCGGCCATGCGCACGATGCGCTCGCCATAGGCGCCGTTGACCAGCACCAGCGCCTTGCCGTCCCTGGGCAGCAGCGTGCCGAGCATGGCCTCGACCACGAAGGTGCCGCTGCCCTGCAGCGGCACGGCGACATGGCTGCCCTGGCCGTTGGCCAGCGCCACCAGCCGGTCGAGCACGGCGGCGTTGAGCGCGATGAAGGCCTCGTCGCGCGAGCCCCAGTCGCGCAGCATCGCCTCGCGCACGCTCCTGGCCGTGGTCAGCGGCCCGGGGGTCAGCAGCAGGGGCTCGCTCGGCGCATCCTTGGTCATCGCGCTCGGTCCTCGGGAGAATGCCCGGCGCCGATGTGGCGGCCCGGCCGGCGAAAAGTCAAAGGCCCTGACGGCGGAACGCCGCCGGCCGCCGATGTCAGGCGGATGGCGGTGGCGCGTGGAAGGCCATCGTGACCTTGAGGCCGGGAGCATTGTCGTCGAGATGCAGATGGGCGTCGTGCAGCTTGGCGACGGCGCTGACCAGGCTGAGGCCGAGGCCGTTGCCCGGTGTCGTCCGCTCGGCGTCGAGCCGGACGAAACGCTCCAGTGCCTGCTCGCGCAACTCCTGCGGAATGCCGGGGCCGGAATCGGCGACCTCGACCACCGATTCGGCGCCGTTGCGGGTGCAGACGACCACCCGGCTGTGGTCGGGCGAATATTTGATGGCGTTGTCGACGACGTTGGCCACGGCCTGGGCGATGAGCTGGCGGTTGCCGACGGTGGTCACCGGCTCCGGCGCCTCCAGCCGCAGCTCGATCGCCTTCTCCTCGGCCAGCGGCTCGTACAGCTCGACGACGTCGGCGGCGAGGCCGGACAGGTCCACGGCCTCCCACTCGCTCTGCGGCGTGCCGGCCTCGATGCGGGCGATGCTGAGCAGGGCGTTGAAGGTCGCGATCAGGCCGTCGGCGTCGCGCAGGGTCTGCTCCAGCACCTCGCGGTTCTCGGCGGCGTCCAAGGGCGCCATCAGGGCGACCTCGAGGCGCGAGCGGATGCGGTTGAGCGGCGTGCGCAGGTCGTGGGCGACGTTGTCGGTGACCTGGCGCATGCCCTTCAGCAGGCGCTCGATGCGCTCCAGCATGGCGTTGAGGTTGCCGGCCAGCCCGTCGAACTCGTCGCCGCTGCCCTCGATCTCGATGCGCTGGCCGAGATCGCCCGCCATGATCTGCTGGGTGGTGCGGTTGACCGCCTCGATGCGCCCGAGCATCCAGCGGCTCATCAGCACGCCGCCGCCGATGCCCAGCACGACCATCAGCACGCCCCCCAGGGCTATGGCGGTGAGCAGCCGCGCCTGGATGTGCAGCTTGTCGGTGATGTCGCGGCCGAGGATCAGGGCACCGCCGCGCAGCAGGTTGCGGCGGACCAGAAGGAAGGGCCGCTCGGTCTTCTTGCCGTCCTCGGTCCATTCCGGGAGGGTGGTGCGGAGCGGCTGGTCGCCCTGCGGCAGGTCGTGGGTGAAGCCGACGAAGGTGCCCGCCACCTCCCGGCCGTCGGCGTCGAGCAGCAGGTAGAAGCTGTCGAGCATCGGCTCCTGGGCCGACCGGGCGGCGACCGACCGGGCGAGGCCCATGAAGCCGCGCGCCTGGTACTGCTCGAGCAACCCGGCCAGCTCGACCTCGATGGTCTCGACCGTCTGCCTCTCCATGAAGCGGATGCTGGAGCCGTAGACGAAGGCCAGCAGCGACAGCGCGGAGAGGACGAACAGACCCAGATAGAGGAGGGTGAGCCGGAAGCTCGAGGACCTAAGCAGCCTTGTCGATGGCACGTAGGCTATATCCGGCGCCGCGCACCGTGTGGATCAGCGGGCGGTCGAAGCCCTTGTCGATCTTCTGCCGCAGCCGGCTGATGTGGACGTCGATGACGTTGGTCTGCGGGTCGAAGCGGTAGTCCCAGACCTTCTCCAGCAGCATGGTGCGGGTCATCACCTGGCCGGCGTGGCGCAGCAGCACCTCCAGCAGGCGGAACTCGCGCGGCTGCAGGTCGATCTCGCGGCCATCGCGCTCGACGCGCCGGGCCAGGAGATCCATCGAGAGGTCGTCGTAGCGCAGGACGGTCTCGGGGCCCTCGGCACCACCGGGGCCGGCACGGCGCGCCAGCGCCTCAAGCCGCGCCATCAGCTCGGAGAAGGCGAAGGGCTTGACCAGGTAGTCGTCGCCGCCGGCCTTGAGGCCGCGGACGCGGTCGTCGACCTCCCCCAGGGCGCTCAGGAACAGCACGGGCGTGCGGTTGCCGGTGGCGCGCAGCGTCTTGACGACGCCCAGCCCGTCGAGCTCGGGCAGCATGCGGTCGACGATCAGCGCGTCGTAGCCGCCGCCCGCCGCCAGCAGCAGGCCTTCCTTTCCGGAGTGGGCGATGTCGATCGCGTGACCGCTCTCGCGCAGGCCCTTGGCGACGTAGCTCGCGGCCGTGCGGTCGTCCTCGATCAGCAATAGCCTCATGCCGTCACTGTAGTCCTGCATTGGTATTCCCGCCATGTCGATCCGTTGCTGCACGGCAAGCCTCCCGCGCGCAGAGCCGGCGAAAAGTGGTCCGGAAGGCGGCGGGAGGGACACCGCCGCCTTCCGGTGACGTCACGAGGCCGCGAAGGGGATCGCCTCGTAGGTCGGCTGGCCGTTGCGCTGCAGCAGCAGCAGGACCGACTTGGCCCCGTTGCCGTGCGCCGACTTCACCGCGTCGATCACCTGCTGCGGCGAGGTGACGCTGTGGCCGCCGACCTCGAGGATCACGTCGCCGGGACGCACACCCTTGGACTCGGCGGGGCTGTTCGGCATCACCCGCTGCACCAGCACGCCGTCCTGGTTGTCCTCCAGGCCGAGACGCTGGCGCATCTCCTCGGACAGGGGCGCCAGGGCCAGGCCCAGCTTCGGCTGGTTGTCGGCAGCCGGCTGGTCGTTGGCCGCGACCTGCTCGTCGCTCTTCTGCTCCTGGATGGTGGCGGCCAGGCTCTCGCGCTTGCCGTCGCGCATCACCACGACGTCGACCTTGCTGCCGGCGTCGGTATCGGCGACGGCGCGGGTCAGGTCGCGCAGGGTGGCGATCTTCTTGCCGGCATACTCGACGATGACGTCGCGGTTCTTGATGCCGGCGCCGGCCGCCGGGCTGTCCGGCTCGACCTTGGCGACCAGAGCACCTTCCGCATGGGGCAGGCCCAGGCTGGAGGCGATGTCCGGGTCGATCTGCTGGATGGCGACGCCCAGCCAGCCGCGCTCGACACGGCCGTCGTCCTCGAGGTCGGCCACGATCTGCTTTGCGAGGTTGGAGGAGATGGCGAAGCCGATGCCGATGCTGCCGCCCGAGGGCGAGTAGATCGCGGTGTTCACGCCCACCACCTGGCCATGCAGGTTGAAGGTCGGGCCACCCGAGTTGCCGCGGTTGATCGGCGCGTCGACCTGCAGGAAGTCCTCGTACGGACCCTGGCCGATCTCGCGGCCGGTCGCCGAGACGATGCCGGCGGTCACGGTGCCGCCGAGCCCGAACGGATTGCCGATCGCCAGCACCTTGTCGCCGACGCGCACCTTGCCGCTGTCGCCGAACTCGACGAAGGGCAGCGACTTGCCGGCCTTGATCTGCAGCAACGCCAGATCGGTCTTCTCGTCGACGCCCTTGACGGTGGCCTCGAGCTTCGAGCCGTCCTGGAGCGTCACCTCGACCTTGTCGGCGCCGCCGGCGACGTGGGCGTTGGTCACCACGAGGCCGCTGGGGTCGATGATGAAGCCCGAGCCCTCGCCGTGCGCCCGCTGGCGCTCCTGGCCGCGCGGCGACGCGTCGGGCATCTCGCCGAAGAACCGCTCGAAGAAGCGGCGCATCTCGGGATCGTTCATGCCCTGCGGCAGGCCGCTGCCGCCCTCGTCCTCGTCGACCGTGCGCTCGACGCTGACATTGACCACGGCGGGGGCAACCGCGGCCACGAGATCGGCATAGCCCTGGTCGGCCGGCAGCTGCGTGATCTGCGCGGATTGCGGAACGGGATTGTCGCTCCACGCCGCCGTCCCGCCGGCAATGCCGGCGATCAATGCCACTGCCGCCGCCGAGCCCAGGACCAGGCCGCGGGATCGGAGGACCCGCCGCGTCCTACCGGTGGGAAGCTCGTTCTGCATTCGGATTGCTCCAGAACCTCTGGCCCCCGCCAAGTCGCGCGGGGCTGTTCACCTGCTGACACGAGTGGATATAAGGCGATCACATGGAACTGTATTTTCGCTCGTGTGACAGTTCGTCCATGGACCCCGCACGGGGTCCGCGACGGTGAGGCTGGCGTTCTCGGCGCCGCCGCCCGGCGCGCTGGCGCCGGCTGTCGCCGCAGCCGCCGGCCGCGGCGCCTCGCTGCTGGTCCTGCCCGAGGCGGCCGACGACGCGCCGCCCGAGCCGTCGGACGGCGGGCCCGCCATCGAGGCCGCCGGCCTCGCCCGCCGGCACGGGATCGCCATCCTGCGCGGCTATGTCGAACGCTGCGTCACCGGCATCTACGGTGCCGCCATGCTGATCGACCGGCAGGGCGTCTGCATCGCCAACTACCGCCAGGCCCATCTCCGCGACGACGTCCAGCGCCGGGATCCGGCGCGCCGGCCGGGGCAATGGCTGTCGGCCATGCCGGTCGAGGGCGTGAGGCTCGGCCTGCTGATCGGCTACGACATCGAGTTCCCCGAGCCGGCACGGGCGCTGGCGCTGGCCGGCTGCGGCCTGATCGCCGTGCTGGGCGGGGCCAGCGACAGCGATGCCGGCATGCTGCTGCCGGCCCGTGCCAGGGAGAACCGCTGCTGGATCGCGCAGGGCGGTGCCGCCCCCCGCCTGGTCGGGCCGGACGGCGCCGGGCGGCGGCTCACCGAGGCGGCCGGCGGCGTGTGGCTCGGCGATGCCGAAGGGGCCGGCTCGCCCGACGCGGCGCGGGCGGCGCTGATGGCCGCCCGCCAGCCACGGCTGTACCAGGAGCTGGTGATCCCGCGCGCGGCGGAACAGGTTCGGCCGAGCTGACCGCAGGCGGTTGCACCGCGGGACGAGCGGCCCATAATCGTGTCCGGCGGGCCGGCTTGCGGTCCGGCCAAATGCCCGTTGGATGAGCTCGGCCCATGAAGACCATCCTCGCCCACCTCGAGATGAGCCCCGTCCTCGATTCGGTGCTGCGCTGCGCCTGGCTGACCGCCCAGCGGTTCGGCAGCTTCATCGAGGGGCTGCATCTGCGTCCCGGCCAGCCCGACGTCATCGCCGCCGGTGCCGACGGCTTCGTCGCCGCCGCCCCCGATCTGATCGCCGGCTTCGAGCGCGAGAGCCGCGACCGTGCCGAGAAGGCGCGCGAGGCCTTCGAGACCTTCATGCAGCAGAACGCGCTGCCGCGCGGCATCGCCGGCGGCAGCGGGCCGTCGGCGGACTGGCGCATCGAGACCTCGACCGGGCCGTCGCTGATCGGCAGCTGGGGCCGGATCTTCGACCTGCTGGTGATGGGCCGGCCGCTCGAGGACGCGATCTCGCCCAGCATGGCGGCGCTCGAGACGGCGCTGTTCGAGAGCGGCAGGCCGCTGCTGATCGCGCCGCCCGTGGCACCCGCCACGATCGGCGAGAACGTCTGCATCGCCTGGAACGGCAGCTCCGAGACCGCGCGCACCGTGGCCTTCGCCATGCCGTTCATCCTCGGCGCCAGGCAGGTGACGGTGGTGGGCGTGCAGAAAGGCATGGTGCCCGGGCCGTCGGGTGCCGAGCTCGCCCACAACCTGCGGCGCCACGGCATCCCGGTCGACTGGAAGGACGTGCCGAACACCGATCCCAGGGGGTCGGGCGAGGCGATGCTGGGCGAGGCCATGGCGCTGGGTGCCGACCTGATGGTCAAGGGCGCCTACACCCAGAGCCGGCTGCGCCAGATGATCTTCGGCGGCGCCACCAGCCACATCCTGGCCAAGGCCGAGCTGCCGGTGATCATGGCCAACTGAGCGGCGTCCCCGGCCCGCCGACCATCTGCCGCGTTGATGCGGCGGTGCGGCCTCGGCTATCAACCTCGGATACGACCGATCCACAAATGCGGCCCGGGCACGAAGCGGGCCGAACCTGTTCGGGAAACGCCATGAGCATGGGCGCGATCGGCTCGACGCGGCGGGCCGGGGCATTGTCGACCGGCTGTTGCGGCGTGGCGCTGCTGGCGGCGGCCGGCCCGGCGGCATGGGCCGGGGTGCCGGCGGTGCTGCCGGGGCACGAGCCCGCCTCCCGGCTGATCCTGGTGCAGGCCCAGGTCGAGGCTCCGGCTGCCGCTCCCGCTGCGGATGGCGCGGCCACGCCGAGCAGCGCCGAGGAGCTGAAGGCGGCGATCGACGAGATCCGCGCCCGTCTCGCCCGCCAGCGCCAGGCGCACGGCGGTGCTCCCACCGGCCTCGCCGAGGATCTGCGCGCCAGCGGCCAGCGGATCGCCGAGCTGACGGCCGCCATGGAGCAGCTGCGCTCCGAGCGCGACGGCGTCCGCCAGGAGCTGGCGCTGGCGCGCGAGCAGAGCGAGCAGCTGAGCTTCCAGCTGGCCGAGCTGCGGCGGGCTGCCCGCGACGCCGCCGCCGCCGGCGACGAGCAGATGCGCGTGCTGGAGGGACGGCTGCGCGACCTCGGCGCCGAGCGCGACCAGGCGGCGCAGCGGGTCGAGAGCCTGACGGCCGAGCTGGAGCAGGCGCGGGCGGCGGCCGCCGCCGTGGCCCAGGGCCTGAAGGACGCCGAGGCGGCGCGTACGACGGTCGAGGCCTCGCTGAAGCAGGAGCAGGACGTCCGCGCCAAGGTCGACCAGGCCCTGCGCGACGAGCAGGCGGCGCGCCGGGACAGCGAGCAGAAGCTGCGCGACGAGCAGGAGGCGCGGCAGGCCGGCGAGCAGAAGCTGCAGGAGGCGGTCGCGGCCGGCGCCAGCAGCGCCGAGCAGGCGAGGGCGGCGGCGGCCCGGGCCGGCGAGGCGCTGGCCGAGCGCGAGGCCCGGCTCGGCGAGGCCGCGACGCGCATCGCCGAGCTCGAGCGCTCGCTGGCCGAGCGCGAGGCGTCGCGGCTGGCGGCGGCCGAGGACGCCACGCGCTCGCGCGCCGAGGCGCAGGCGGCCAGGGAGGCCGCCCAGGCCGCCGACGGCACGGTGAGGTCGCTGACGGCGCAGGTCGAGGAGGCCAGGGCCGAGGCCGCCCGCCAGGCGCAGGCGGTGGACGAGCAGAAGGCGGCGGTGGCGCGGCTCGACGACGAGGTCGAGCTGGCGCGCAAGGAGGCCGACGAGGCGGCGCGGCGGCGCTCCGAGGCGATGGCCGCCGACATCGCGGCGTCGCGGCAGCGCGCCCAGCGGCTGGACGCCGAGATCGCGGCGCTGCGCGCTGTCGCCACCACCTCGGTGAGCGAGGTGCAGAGCCTGGGCGAGCAGCTGATCGCCGCGATCGAGGAGAACCGCCAGCTCGGCTCGGCGCTGGGCGAGATGCGCTCGAGCCGGCAGGCGATGGACGGCGAGCTGGCGGCGGCGCGGCGGGACGCCCAGGCGGCCGGTGCCGAGGCCGCCTCGCTGCGTGCCGAGCTGGCGCGGGCGGTGCAGAAGGTGGCCGGGCTCGGCGAGGGCGAGGGCGAGGGCGAGGGCGAGGCGGCGGCAGGCGCCGCGTCGCCGGTGGCGTTGGTCAAGCTGCAGCTGAGCGAGGACGAATCGCACGCGGCCGAGTCCGCGGATTCCGCCGAGGTCACGGTCCTGCTGGCCGAGCTCAAGGCCGTCGATGCCGGCGACGGCTGGATGATGGCGATCCCCGAGGGCCTGGAGTTCCGCCCCGGCAGCGACCAGCTGGAGCCCAGCTCCACCGCCGGCCTCACCAAGGTGGCGAGGCTGATCGGCGATTTCGCCGCGCCGGCGGTGCGGGTGGTGGGCCACACCGATTCCGAGGGCGATGCCGAGGAGAACCGCACGCTGTCGCAGCGCCGCGCCCAGGCGGTACGCGACTTCCTGGTGGCGCAGCACGGCATCGAGGCCCGGATGGTCACCACCGAGGGCTATGGCGAGAGCCGGCCGATCGCCTCGAACGAGACGCCTGCCGGCAGGCGCCTCAACCGGCGCGTCGAGGTCTACGTCAAGCGCTGAGGCCGGCCGGACAGTGGCGCAGGTCACAGCGCGCCCGGCCGGCGCCGCCTAAACCCGCCGTTAACCCGCCAGCGCCATACTGGGGGCGCTGGCTCCTGGTGGCCATCGATGGAACGCACGATGTCGCGTCTGTTTCCGCTGCACCTCGCCGCTCGCCTGCCGCGCCGCCTCGCCGCCGTCATGGTGGCGGTGCTGCTGCTGGCGGCCCCCGCCACGGCTGCCGACACGGTCGGCTTCGTGCGGCGGTTCGGTGACGAGGCGATCGCCATGCTGCGCGACCGCGCCGCCGGCGAGGCCGAGCGGCGCCAGCGTTTCGAGCAGCTGATGCGCAGCGGCTTCGACCTGCCGCTGGTGGCGCAGCTGGCGCTGGGCCGTCACTGGCGCTCGGCCACCGGCGAGCAGCGCGCCGAATATGTCGGCCTGTTCGAGCAGCTCGTGCTCGGCACCTATGCCCGCCGGCTCGACGAGTACGGCGACCAGCGCCTGCGGGTGGTGGGTGCCGTGCCGGCCGGCCAGGACAGCATGGTCGAGAGCTGGATCGAGGGCTCGGGCGAGCCGATCCGGGTGGACTGGCGGGTGCGCGAGACCGCCGGGGGTGCCCGCATCGTCGACGTGGTGATCGCCGGGGTCAGCATGCTGGTGACGCAGCGCGGCGAGTTCGCGGCGGTGATCGAGCGCAGCGGCGGCGTCGCCGGCCTGATCGACAATCTCCGCCAACGCGTCGCCTCGGCCGGGCAGGTCCGCAGCAGCTAGCTGCGGTTGCCGAGGAGGTGGTCGGTGGTCGGCCCCGAGATGGGCGGTTGCCCTTCGAGGGCCTCGTGGGGTCTTCGGCTGTCGTAGGCGCAGAGCCGGGCCGGCAGGTCGACAGCTCGGCGATCGGACGACGGCAAGGGTCCGGCACAGGCCCGCTCGCGCGGGCAGGCCTGGAGCGCTCGGCCATCGGCCGGAGGCCGATCCCCCGGAGGGATACCGGCAGAGCCGGCAGGTCGTTGGCGCGCGGCGTGCAGGGCCGGGTCCGCCTGCGCGTCGTCCCGGCGTCGGCGATCGCCTCGGCGAACCGATGGCTGCGATAGGCCGACTCCCTTTCGCGGCCGGGGACCGCGGGCCTGGCAACAACGACCTTCCAGCGCGGACTCGGACGGACAGCCTCCATGGCAGCGTCGGCTAGGGCAGCACCTTCCCCGGATTCATGATCCCCTTGGGATCGATCGCGTTCTTCAGCACCCGCATCAGCTCGACCGCCTCGCCGTGCTCCGCCTCCATGTAGCGGCGCTTGCCCTGGCCGATGCCGTGCTCGCCGGTGCAGGTGCCGTCCATGTCCAGGGCGCGCAGCACCAGCCGATCGGCGATGGCCTTGGCCTCGGCGACCTCGGCCGGATCGTCCGGGTCGATCACGAGGCCCAGGTGGAAATTGCCGTCGCCGACATGGCCCACCAGCGTCACCGGGAAGGAGGCGGCGTCCATGTCCTTTTTCGTCTCGACGATGCACTCGGAGAGCCGCGAGATCGGCACGCACACATCGGTGCCCATCACCCTGGCGCCCGGCCGGATCGCCATGGTGGCGTAGTGCGCCTCATGCCGCGCCTGCCAGAGCTTGGCCCTGGCATCGGCGTCGGTGGCCCAGCGAAAATCCTCGCCGCCGAAGTCCCTGGCCAACTCGGCCACCATCTCGGCCTGCTCCTGCACGCCGGCGGGCGTGCCGACGAACTCGAAGAACAGGGTGGGCGCCACCTTGTAGTCGAGGCCGGCATGGCGGTTGATGGCATCGAGCAGCAGCGTGTCGACCAGCTCGACGCGCGACACCGGGATGCCGGACTGGATGGCGGCGATGGCGGTGTCGACCGCCGCCCCGATGTCGGGAAAGGCGCAGGCCGCGGCCGAGACGGCGGCCGGAATGCCGTAGAGCCGGACCGTCACCTCGGTGATGATGCCGAGCGTGCCCTCCGAGCCGACGAACAGCCGCGTCAGGTCGTAGCCGGCCGAGGACTTGCGCGGCCGCCGCGAGGTGCGGATCACCTTGCCGTCCGGCAGCACCACGGTCAGCGCCAGCACGTTCTCGCGCATGGTGCCGTAGCGCACGGCGTTGGTGCCGGAAGCACGGGTCGAGGCCATGCCGCCCAGCGTGGCGTCCGCACCGGGATCGACCGGGAAGAACAGGCCGGTGTCGCGCAGCCAGATGTTGAGCTGCTTGCGGCTGACGCCGGCCTGCACGGTGACGTCGAGATCCTCGGGACTGACCCGCAGGATCTCGTTCATGCGCGAGAGGTCGACGCACAGGCCGCCCATCACGGCACCGACATGGCCCTCGAGCGAGGTGCCGGCTCCGAACGGGACGACCGGCGTGCCGGTGCGGGCGCAGGCCGCGACGATGGCCGAGACCTCCTCGGTGCTGGTCGGAAAGCACACGGCGTCCGGCGCCTTGACCGGGTGCCAGGACTCGTCGCGGCCGTGCTGCTCGCGCACCGCACCCGCCCGCGTCAGCCGGTCACCCAGGAGCGCGCTCAGCTCTGCCCACAACGGCTCTGCGAGCCCGACGCTCGCCCCCCTCATCTCGCCCATGTCGCTATCCTCACCCGGCCGCACCGACCTTCTCGAACCGCCCGCTCTCGGCCGCACGATAGGCGGCCATCACCACCTGCAGCGAGCCGATCTGCTCGTCCGGGGTCGTAATCGGGTCGGTGCCCTTCGTCACGCATTCCATGAAGTGCGCGATCTGCTCGACGAAGCCGCGCGAGGCGGCGAGGTTGACCTCCTCGCTGCGCTTGGTACCGCGGGTGGTCAGGAAATACCGCTCGTGCGTGTCGAACTCGAGCGTGCCCCTGGTGCCGAGGATGGTGAACTCGGTGTGCGGGCGGTGGCGCTGCGCGGTCCACGAGCAGACGAGCGTGCCCGTCGCACCCGAGGCGAACTTGCAGAGCAGGACCGAGGTGTCCTCGAGCGGGGCGATGCCGCCGAAATGGTAGTTCTTCACCACCGCCGAGACCTCGGTGATCTCGCCCATCAGATAGCGCGCCGCCGAGATCGAGTGGATGTGGCCGTCGAGCAGGGCGCCGCCGCCCATCTTGGCCGGGTCGTGCCGCCAGCCCAGGCCCTGGAAGCTGGGGCGGACGTCCATGTCCATGGTGCTGCGCACGAGATAGGCGTCGCCGATCTCGCCGCCGGTGATGGCCGCCTTGGCCTTCTGCACCACCCAGGCATAGATCCAGTTCTCGCTGACCATCACCTTCCTGCCGGTGCGGCGCGCGGTCTCGGCCAGCCGCCGGGCCTCCTCCAGCGTCGCCGCCACCGGCTTCTCCAGCACCACGTGCTTGCCGGCCTCCAGCGCCTCGCAGGCGACGGCCGCATGCATGTCGTGCGGCAGGCAGATGTCGACGATGTCGATGTCCGGCCGGGCGATCACGGTCCTGTAGTCGCCGCTCCACTCCGGCACGCCCCAGCGCCGGGCGGTCTGCTTCGCCCGCTCCTCGCTGGAGCGCACGACGCTGACGACCTGGGCATCCTCGCGCGCCCGCCAGCCGGTCATGTGGTTGTTGGCCCAGACGCCGGCGCCGATGATGGCCACCTTGTACATTCTCTGTCTCCGAAGCTCAGGGATTGGCCGGGCCCATCAGCAGGTCGGGCAGGAACAGCACGACCTCGGGCACGTAGGTGAAGATGAGCAGCGGGATCAGCAGCACCCCGATGAACAGCATCAGCTCGCGCGACAGATTCCAGGTCGAGACGCCGGTCATGCCGCAGATCACGAAGATGATGCTGCCGACCGGCGGCGTGATCATCGCCAGGCTGACATTGACCGAGATGATGATGCCGAGGTGCACCGGATCGATGCCGGCGGCCAGCGCCAGGGGCATGAACATCGGCGTGACGATGACGACGATCGCCACCGAATCCATCGGGCCGCCGAGGATGAACAGGAGGATGTTCAGCGCCAGCAGCATCATCCAGGGGTTGGCGGTGTCGGCCAGGAAGGGCAGGGAGGCCATCTGCTGCGGCACGTTCGCCCGCGCCATGATCCAGGCGAAGATCGAGGCGGTGGCGAAGACGAACATCACCTTGCCGCTGATGATCGCCGTGCGCAGCAGGATGTCCGGCAGGTCGCTGGGCTTGACCGTGCGGTAGACCAGCATGCCGAGCACCAGCGCGTAGAGGCAGGCGATGGCCGCCGATTCGGTGGCGGTGAACACACCGCCGGCGATGCCCAGGATGACGATCACCGGCGTCACCAGCACCAGCGACGCCCGCTTGCTGGCGCGCACGATCTCGGGCAGGCCGCCGGTCGGCTGGCCGGGCGGCAGGCCCTTGCGCCTGGCCACGAGGGCCGTCGTCGCCATCAGGAAGCCGCCCATGATGATGCCGGGGATGATCCCGGCCAGGAACAGCCGCGCCACCGAGACGTTGGCGATCGAGCCATAGATCACCATGACGATGCTGGGCGGGATGATCGGGCCGATCGTGCCGCCGGCGCCGATCAGGGCGGCCGAGAACGGCACCGGATAGCGTGCCTGGCGCATCGCCGGCATCAGCACCGCCGCCGTGGCGGCGGCATCGGCGGTGCCCGAGCCCGAGATGCCGGACATGATCATGTTGGTGACGACGCTGACATGGGCGAGGCCGCCACGCAGGCGGCCCACCAGCGACTGGGCGAAGTCGACGAGGCGGCCGGTGATCTGCGCCCGCTCCATCATCTCGCCGAGCAGCAGGAACAGCGGCACCGAGAGGATCACGAACGAATCGAGGCCCAGGAACATGCGCTGCGGCACGATCTCGAGGCCGGAGCGCGGCAGCATGAGCAGGGCGGCGGCAGCCGAGAGCCCCATGCCGGCAGCGATGGAGACGCCGATCGCGAACATCACCAGCATGACGCCGAAGAGGACCAGCATCAGCACGGGTCTTCTCCGCCCTGCGGCGAGGCCACGATCTCCTGGTCACGCCGATCGAGGAGGCGGAGCAGGCGCAGGATCATGTGCAGGCTCATATAGGCGCCGGCCAGCGGCACGATGGCGTAGACGCCGCCCTGCGACAGCTCCATCACCGAGGAGCGCACCGGCATCATCCGCAGCGCCCAGCGGCTGCCCCAGATCGCCAGCAGCAGCGTGAAGGCCAGGGTGCAGACGGCGGCGAGGATCAGGCAGATGCGCTTGGCGTTGCCCGACAGGCTCTCCACCAGCATGTCGATCATGAAGTGCTCGTTGCGGCCGACGATCGGGGCGGCGGCCAGGAAGCTGGCCCAGACGAAGGCGTAGCGCGACAGCTCCTCGGTCCACGGCAGCGGATATTCGAACAGATAGCGGACGGCTATCTGCACCACGATGCAGACGAAGAACACGCCGGTGAGTGCTGCCGCGGCCCAAAGGAACAGCGCGTCGCTCACCCCGAGCCAGGCGCCGGCGCGCGCGAGTGCCGGCGAGCCCGTACGCAGCGGGCTCGCCGGCCGATCCACGACCGTCATTTGGTGTCGATGACAGCGTCGATCGCGGCCTGTCCACCGACGCGATCGGCGTACTTCTCATAGACGCCCTTGACGGCATTACGGAACGCGTCGGGATCGTCGACCTGGTTAACGGTCATGCCCTGGCTCTTGACGACGCCGATGGCCTTCACCGCATCCTCGTCATAGGTGCGGTCGTACCAGTCCGACGCCTCGGCCGCGGCCTCCAGCACGGCTTTCTGATAAGCCTCGGGCAGCTCGTCGAACCATGCCTTGCTCATGGCGATGCCCGACGGCATCGCGACATGCGCGGTCAGGCTGTAGTACTGGGCGATCTCGGGCGCCTTCATGTCGATCAGGCCGGCCGGCGGCGTGTCGGCACCGTCGATCACACCCTGCTTCGCCGCCATGTAGACCTCGGGATAGGCCATCGGCGTCGGGATGGCACCGAGCGCGGTGAAGGTGTCGACCAGGATCGGCGCCTGCATCACCCGCAGCTTCAGGCCCTTCATGTCGTCCGGGGTCTTGACCGGATGCTTCTTGTTCCACACCGAGCGCGGACCATCCGCGAGGCCGCTGATCACCAGCCGGACACCGGTCTTCTCCTCGAGCTCGCCATAGACCTTCTGGCCGATCTCGCCGCGCACCACCTTGCGCATGTGGTCGTTGTCGCGGAACACGAAGGGCAGGTCGAACAGCATCGTGCCCTGGTGGAAGGCGCCGAGATTGGCGTTGTTGATCTGCGCCATCTCCAGGTTGCCGGCCATGATGGCCTCGACGTTCTCCTGGATGCCGCCGAGCTGGCCGTCGGTCACGACGGTGATGACGAGGCCGTTGTTGGTCTTCTCGGCGACCTTCTCGGCGAACAGGATCTCCATTCGCGGCATGAGGAAGGTCGCGGCGTTGACCGTTGCCAGCGTCGCCTCGATCTTGTCCTGGGCATTCGCGGCCCATGCCGGCAGCAGCGCCACCACGGCAGCGCAGGTCATCCCGACCCAGCGGGTTGGTATCATCTTCCTCGCCTCCCTCTTTGCGACGATGTCGCGACTTCGTTCAGGCCGCAGCCCGCAGCTCCGGCTCGAGCCCAGCCAACGCCTCACGGATCGCCTGTTGTTGCGCAGCGGTGGCCGGACCCATCGGCGCCCGCGGATGGCCGCCCGGGCAGCCCTGGATGGTCTGCGCGAACTTCACCGTCGCCGGCATGTTGGGCGCCCAGACCGCGTTCCACAGCGGCAGCAGCCGCTCGTGCAGGTCGAGGGCGCGGGCATGGTCGCCGCGCTTCACCGCGTTCCACATCTCGACATAGACGCCCGGCACCACCGACAGCATGGCCGTGATGATCCCGTCGGCACCCAGCGTAATGGCCGGGTAGATCAGCGCGTCGACGGCGCTGAACAACCGCTTGCCCTTGGGCGCCATGATCTTGAGGTCGGCGAACAGCTTGAGGTCGCCCGCACTCTGCTTAACGCCGATGACGCCGGACACCTCGTCCATGATTCGCGACAGCAGCTCCGGCGACAGGTAGCTCCACGGCACCACGTTGTAGATGAACAGCGGCAGCCCGGTGCCCTCGGCGATGGCCCGGAAATGCTGCAGCATCTGCTCGTCGTCGGGCCGGAACAGATAGTGGACCGGCGTCACCTGCAGGGCGGCGATGCCGAGATCGGCCACGGCCTTGCCCTTCTCGATCGCCTGCCGCGTGCTGTCGACGATGATGCCGGCCACCACCGGTACCTTGCCCTCGGCCGCCTCGATGGTACCGGCGACGACGCGGCGGACCTCGTCGGTGGCGAGCGTGTGGCCCTCGCCGGTGCTACCGCCGACGACGAGGCCATGCACGCCTTGCCGCACCATGTAGCGGGTCTGCTGCTTCAGCGCCGCCTCGTCGAGATCGCCGTCCGCGGTGAACGGCGTCGTGGTCGGCGGCATGATGCCGTACAGCTGGGCGTTCACAGCCTTGCCTCCCGGAATACGGAACAATCTTTTCTTAATCGGGACGATAGACCGGACTGCCAGCCGAGGCAATCGCGATCGTACGAGGTTGCGGCTTGCCGATGCGGGCAGGCCGGCTCAGTATGCCGCAATGCGGAATAACGAGACGGAGTCGAGAACTGCTGTGGCGCGGGAATCGGAAGACAGCCTCAAATCCCTGCACAAGATCGCTCGCATCCTCGAATGCTTTTCGACGAGCCATCGCGCCCTGACGCTCGGCGAGGTCTGCCGCCGCACCGGCCTGCCGAAGAGCACCGCCCACCGCCTGCTGGCCTCGATGCGCGAGGTCGGGCTGCTCGATCAGGACCGCGACCGCGAGCGCTACCGGCTGGGGTTGTGGCTGTTCGAGCTCGGCAACATCGTCCTGGCCAACATGGAGCTGCACCGCGAGGCGCGGCCGATCGTCGAGCAGCTCGGGCGCATCGGCGGTCAGGCCGTGCATCTCGCCGTGTTCGACGGCGTCCAGGCGGTCGTCATCAACCGCTCCGACCCGCATGCGGACGGCAAGGCGCTACCGACGCTGCTGGAGAACGCTCCGGCACATTCGACGAGCGTCGGCAAGGCCATCCTGGCCTTCCAGCCCGGAGCGGTGGTCGATCGTCTCGTCACCCTCGGCCTGCAGCGTTTCACCGACACCACCATCACCGATCCCGAGGCGCTGCGAGCCGAGCTGGCCGCCATCCGCGAGCGTGGCTACGCCATCGACGATGCCGAGCACGAGCCCGGCCTGCGCTGCATCGGCGCGCCGATCCGCGACCAGTCCGGCCGTGTCTTCGCCTCGATCAGCCTCAGCGGCCCCGCCTGGCGCATGCCGATGGCCGAGGTCGAGGGACTTGCCAAGATCGTCGTTCACCATGCCGCCATGATCGCGACGCGACTGGGCTACACCGCCTGAGCCTGCACGGTCCGGCGTTGCCCGGCGCCGCTACGCGCGGTCTCCGACGGCGCCTCGCCGAACAGGCGGCGATAGGCTCCGGCGAACTCGCCGAAGTGGAAGAAGCCCCAGCGCGTGGCGGTGTCGGTGACGGTCGTGCCCTTCCCGAGCTCGCGTAGGTCGCGGCGGGCGCCGTGCAGGCGCAGGGCACGCAGATAGGCCGCCGGCGGCAGGCCCAGATGCTCGCGGCAGGCGACGTGCAGCGTGCGCTCCCGGGCGCCGGTGGCGGCGCACAGCTCGGCGATGCTGACCGGCCGCGATCGGTTGACCCGCAGATATTCATCGGCGCGCCGCGCCAGCCGCAGGCGCTCGGCGGGACGGACGACATCGGCGGGCAGGTCGAGCCGCGACAGCAGGGCCATCAGGACCTGCTCCTCCAGCATCGCCGCCGATCCCGGCTCCGTCAGGCGCTCGGGATGGCGGCACATGGCGGCCAGCAGGCGGCGCAGCGACGAGCGTGCCGAGGTTGCATCACGCATCCGCAGGACCGGCGTGCTGCCGCCGAGCTCGTTCCAGTCCGACCCGAAGATCATGCCCAGGGTCCGATCGAGCAGCCGGTCCTCGATCGTCAGGACGACCATGGAGGTGCCCGGCGCGCCGACGAAGTACAGCTCGTCCCTGCCCGAGCGCGTGCCCACCGCCTCGTGCTCGAGGATTCGTCCGTTGATGCGGGCCGATCGGTGCGGGGCCGACAGGAGCGCGAAGCTCCGCCCTCCCGAAGGTACGGCGCCGCGGACCAGCAGGCCGCCGCTCCAGGCCGCCAGGCTCAGCTGCAAGCCCGCCGTGTGCGCCTGGATCGTCTTGCCCTGGAACGGGCCCGAGGTGAGCTTGGTGTACTCGTGGCGCCAGGCACGGGCGCAGTGCGCCAGCTCGTCGAAGTCGTGGGACAGCAGGCTTCCGACATAGCCGGCGGGAAAGATCGCCGGCGTGACCCGATTTTCGCGCTCAGACTGGGTCACGACGGCCGACGGCCCCGGCTGCAGTTTTCCGATAGCGGCCCGGAAAATACCGTGGGACTCTCGCTATGTCGACCGGACGCAGCGTGCCGAGCGGCGGTACGCGAGCGGAGGGAATGCTTGTGCCCGAAAGTCGTGCTTGTCGCTCTCGTGTGACGAGCCGGGTCGGTCCCCGATTAGACGGCGGCAACAAGAGGCATCATGAGACACGTGGTTTGGTCCTGCGTGGTCGTCGCTCTTTCCTCGGCAGCCTGGGCGCAGGATGCGGCCAGCCCTCCGTCCAGCCAGGCTTCGACCTTGGACCTCGCCAAGAAGGCGCAGAACCCAGTCGCCAACCTGATCAGCATGCCGATCCAGAACAACCTGAACTTCGGCTACGGCGCCAAGGACGCGCCCAAGCCGAGCAGCACGCAATACGTGCTCAACATCCAGCCGGTGATACCGCTGACGCTGGGTGATTCGGGCTTCAACCTGATCACCCGGCCGATCATCCCGATCATCCGGCAGCCCGATCTGGTCGAAGGCGGCGACACCTGGGGCATGGGCGACATCCAGGTCCAGAGCTACCTGTCGCCCTCGGGATCGGAGCACCTCATCTGGGGCCTGGGCGGGGTGCTGCAGCCGCCGACCGCAACCGAGGGCAAGGAGCTGGGCACCCAGAAGTGGAGCGCAGGGCCGGCGGCCGTAGTGCTGGCGATGCCCGGCAAATGGGTGTTCGGCGGCCTCCTCAACCAGCTCTGGTCGTTCGCCGGCAAGGACGATCGCGAGGACGTCAGCCTCACCACCTTCCAGCCCTTCGTGAACTACAATTTCGAGGAGGGCTGGTACCTCTCGGCCTCGCCGATCATCACGGCCAATTGGGAGGCGGACGGCAACGACAACAAGTTCACGGTCCCGGTCGGCGGGGGCGGCGGGCGGTTGATCCGTATCGGCAAGCTGCCGGTCAATCTGCAGGCGCAGGCTTTCTACAACGCCGTCAAGCCGGACGATCCGCCGACAGCCGATTGGACACTCCGGCTGCAGGTGCAGTTTCTGTTTCCAAAATGAAGCTTGTGCACCGCTTCCACCTAACCTGAGACTTGCGAGCAGGCGATGAGCAGAGTTCGGACAACATGGCGCCTAGCGCTGACGACGAGTGCCTCGATGCTCGTGACGGCAACCGGCGAAACCTTCGCTCAAGGCGGCACACCACCTTTCCTGACGACACCCGATCGGGTCGAGACCTCGATCGGCACGCTGGAGTTCCAGGATGGTGCCCCGACCGTCGCCACCGCCCGCTCGGTTTACGACGCCATCGATTTCACCCGTGCCCTGAATGTCTTCAACAACAGCTTCCGGGGTGCCTCGGCCTACGCCATCCGCAAGGGCTTCCACGATATCGGCGCCGAGGACAACGACGTCGTCATCTTCTCCGATCTGATGGACGCAAAGTCGCTGTTCCTCACCGCAAATGCCGACACGATCTATTACTTGTCGGCGGTGGACCTGTCCAATGGGCCGATGGTCATCGAGCAGCCGCCGATGGGGCTCGGCACCATCAACGACATGTGGTTCTCCTGGATCATCGATGTCGGCTTCCCCGGTCCCGATCGCGGCGAGGGGGGGCGCTATCTGCTGGTCCCGCCCGGCTACGACGGCTCGCTGCCGGAAGGCGGCTTCTATGTGGCGCATTCCCGGACCAACCACGTCCTCTATGCCGCGCGCTCCTTTCTCGACCACGACGACCCGAAGCCGGCGGTCGATCTGATCAAGAAGACGATCAAGATCCACCCCTACACACCTGGCGGCGTCGGCACGAGCATTGCCACCGCGCTCGAGGGCAAGGTGCGGCTGGCGCCCAATCGGCCGATCCCCGAGACCAAGTTCGTCGAAGGAAGCGGCAAGTCGTTCAACACGATCCCGCCCAACGACTTCTCGTTCTTCGAGATGATCGACGCCAACCTGCAGAACGAGCCGGCAGGCAGTTACGATGTCGAGCTGGCGGGCCAGCTGGCCGCCATCGGCATCGTCAAGGGCAAGCCGTTCCAGCCTGACGAGCGGATGCGGGGGCTTCTCACCGATGCCGCCGCTGTCGGCAACGCCTTCGGCCGTGCCCTCAACTGGCGTTACGACCTGGCGCACGACTGGTCGTACTACCCCGACTCCAACTGGGGCAGCATGCTGTGGGAGGGTGGGGCCGACTTCGAGACGCCGCCGCCGATCTTCACGCGCCAGGGCATGTTCGAGCCGCTGCCGCCCACAGGTGCGCGCACGCTCGATTCGCGCACGGCCTTCTATTACGGCTACACGCTCGATTCGCCCGGCATGATCATGCGGATCCCGGACGTCGGCTCACAATACCTGATGGGCTTCCTCGACTCGGATGACAATCCATTCGACGGCGACAAGACCTACAAGGTCGTCCTGCCGCCGAACATTCCCGCGCGCGCCTTCTGGTCGTTCACGCTCTACGACAACCAGACCCGCTCGATGCTCGACACGCCGCAGCGCTTCCCGCGTGCTGGCAGCCAGAGCTACCCCACGCCCGCCGCCGAGGCGGCCGCAGACGGCTCGACCACGATCTGGTTCGCACCCGAGCAGCCGCAGGGCGTCCTGCGCGGCAACTGGATCCAGACCATGCCCGGCAAGGGCTGGTTCACGATCCTTCGCCTGTACAGTCCATTGGAACCCTTCTTCACCAAGGAGTGGCGCCCCAGCGAGATCGAGCTGCAACCATGAGTCATGTCGGCCGCGCGCTTCTGGCATCCGCCGCAATGCTGCTGCCGGGCCTGGCGCAAGCCGCCGGGCTTTGGATCAACGAGATGGCCACGCCCGACATGGGAACGGCTTCGGCCGGCCGCGCGGCGCTGGCGCAGGATGCCGCCACCGTGTTCGGCAATCCGGCCGGCATGACCGCGCTGGACCGCAGCCAAGTGCTGGTCGGTCTCCAGGTGGCCCACGGCAGCGTCAAGTTCGACCGCGACCGTGACCTCACCACCGTCGACGGCAACAACGGCCACAACGCTTCCGGGACCATGCCGGGCGGCGCCCTCTACGGTGTGCATGCCGTCACCGACAAGCTGAGGCTCGGCTTGTGGCACGGCTCCTACTTTGCCGGTGACTTCAAATACGACTCACGCTGGGCCGGCCGCTATTACGTCACCAAGGACGAGCTGGTCACGCTCGGTGCCGGCATCAACGCCGCCTACGAGATCACCGATTGGCTCTCGGTCGGCGGCGGCCCGTTCGCGCTCTACGGCAAGCTCGACCAGGGTGGCAAGATCAACAATCTCGACCCCCGCCGCGGCGACGGCGACTTCCACGTCAGCGACAGCGAGGTCGGCTACGGCGGCATGGCCGGGGTGATGCTGACGCCGAAGCCGGGAACCCGCCTCGGCGTCAGCTACATCTCGCCGGTGGAGCTCGACTTCGAGGACGTGCTCTCGACCAGTAATCTCGGTCCGCTCGCCTCGGACATCGCTGAACGCCTGCGGGCATCCGAGCGCAACATCGACCTCGGCATCACCGTGCCGCAGCAGGTGATGCTGAGCGGGTTCCACCAGCTCACGCCCAAGCTGGCGCTGATGGCCAACCTGACCTGGCAGGACTGGAGCGAGTTCGGCAAGGTCGACATCTCGATCGACGGGCCTGCCGACGACAGCGCGACCACCGATCTCGACTATGACGACACCTGGGGCGTGGCGGTCGGGGCCCAATATCGGGTGTCGCCCGGCTGGCTGTGGTCGGTCGGCGCCGGCTTCGACACCTCGCCCATGGGCAAGAGCGAGCGCACGCCGACCCTGCCGCTCGACGCCCAGTACCGCTTCGGCACCGGCATCCAGCACGACCTCGGCGACAACCTGACCGTCGGGGTCGCCTACCAGCTGATGTATGGCGGCGATGCGGAACTCGATGTCGAGCGCGGCCCGCTCTCCGGCCGCGTCGCCGGCGACTACGGATCTTATCTTTTTCACTTCGCGAATGTCACGCTGATCTGGCGCTTCTAGTCACGGAAACCGGTCCGGAGTTGGTGAGCGGGTCATGACGCGCCGGCGCCTGATCGGCGGGACATTCGAGCGAGAACAGCGCGGAGGAAACGATGCTTCGTCCGGAATGGGCACTGGCGGGAGCGGTATTGCTCTCCGGCTGTACACAGAGCGCCAGCCAGCTCGATACCTCGGCCCTGCTGCCGCGGCCGCAGGTGATCGTGGTCCAGGACTTCGCCGTATGGCCGGGCGAGGTGAAGCTGGATCCCGGCATCAGCGGCACCATCGACGAGACCCTGCTCGGCAACAGCCTGCCGCCGAGGTCGGAGAAGGAGCGGGAGGTCGGGCTGCAGGCCGCCGCTGCCCTGGCCGAGAAGCTCGTGGTCGAGATCCGCGACATGGGCTTCGAGGCCCAGCGTGGCAGCGGCCTGCCGGCCGGCAAGGCTCGGGGTCTCGTCATCAGCGGCCAGTTCGTCGGCATCGACCAGGGCAGCCGTGCCGAGCGGGTCGCCATCGGCCTCGGCGCCGGGCGCAGCGACGTGCGCGTGCGGGCCCAGGCGTTCGACGTCGATGCCGGCCGGCGCTCGCTGGTCGACGAGATCGAGGTCGACGCCAGGAGCGGGCTGGCGCCGGGCATGGCGGAGACGATGGGGGCCGGCGCGCTCGCCGGGCACCTGGTCGTCTCGACGCTGGTCAGCGGCGGCGTGCAGACCGCCGACGAGTCGCTGGGAGCGTCCGTCGTCGCCGACTCCGACCGCGCCGCCAAGGGGATTGCCAAGCAGCTGGCGGCCTTCTTCGGCCGGCAGGGCTGGGTTCACTGAACGGAGGCGGGGCCGTTGCTGCAAGTCCTACAGGTGGAGCAGCTCTCCCAGGTCATCGCCCAGGCGACGGCACCGTCCTTCCTGCTCGGCGCCGTCTCCGGCTTCGTCGCCGTGCTGATCGGCCGGATGAACGAGGTGCTGGACCGCATCCGCACCGTCAACTCGATCGGCGAGGACGACCGGCTGCGGGGCCGCCTCAAGACCGACCTGCCGCGGCTGGTCCGCCGCGCGGCCCTGCTCAACCGCGCCATTTTCCTCGCCGTCTGCAGCGCCATCGCGACGACGCTGCTCGTCATCCTCGCCTTCGCCAGCGCCATGCTGGGGCTGCGGCACGAGCCGGGAGCCGCCCTGATCTTCGTGCTCGCCCTGGCGCTGATGGGCTCGGCCCTGTTCACGCTCGCTCGCGAGGTCCGCATCGCGCTGACCGAATATGACCATTTTCGTTGAAAACCGCCGCCATCCACCGGGCGACTCACCTTTCAGGAGATCCGGGATGTTCATGACAAGACGCGCCGCCACGCTGGGTGGCCTCGGCCTGCTGGGCGCCGGCCTCGCCGGTCCGGTCAGGGCCGACTTCGGCGCCGATCTCGCCGCCCTCGGCAAGGGGCTCGAGCACTTCTGGCTCGCCACCGACGCCTACATCTACGGCTACCCGCTGGTGACGATGGAGATGACGCGGCGGGTGATGACCAATGTCGAGGCGCCGGTGGGCACGCGGGCGCCCATGGGGCAGCTCGTGCTGATGCGGCACTATCCGGACTCGTCGTTCCGCGACGTGACCGCGCCCAACGCCGACACGCTCTACACCACCGCCTGGATCGATGTCGGCAAGGAGCCCTGGATCCTCGGCCTGCCCGACATGAAGGGCCGCTATTTCCTGATGCCGATGCTCGACGGCTGGACCAACGTCTTCCAGGTGCCGGGCACGCGCACGACCGGAACCGGCGCCCAGACCTATGCGATCACCGGTCCCGGCTGGAGCGGCGAGCTGCCGCCTGGGGTGAAGGAATACAAGTCGCCGACCAGCCTGGTGTGGATCCTCGGCCGCATCTACTGCACCGGCACGCCCGAGGACTATGCGGCCGTTCATGCGATCCAGGACCAGATCGAGCTGGCGCCGCTCAGCTCCCGGGGCAAGGACTACCGGCCGGCGGCCGGCAAGGTCGATGCCTCGGTCGACATGAAGAAGGCGGTGCGCGACCAGGTGAACGGCCTCGACGCGGTCTCGTACTTCGAGCTGCTCGCGGATCTCATGAAGACCAACCCGCCATCGGCGGCCGACGCGCCGGAGCTGGCGAGGTTCGCGCCGATCGGGCTGGTGCCGGGCCGGGATTTCGACGCCGGCAAGCTCGACGCCGACTTCGCCGATCGGGTCCCGAGGGTCGCCTTCGACCGCATCATGCTGCAGTTCAAGATCAACCCGGCCATGAGGAATATCAACGGCTGGGGCTACACCACCAAGACAGGCCTCTACGGCACCGACTATCTGATGCGGGCGCTGGTCACCGCCATCGGCCTCGGCGCCAACCGGCCGCAGGACGCGGTCTATCCGACCTCGTTGAAGGACGCCGGGGACGCCGAGTACGACGGCGCCCATCGCTACGTGATGCGCTTCGGCAAGGGTGCCACCCCACCCGTCCAGGGCTTCTGGTCGCTGACCATGTACGACGGGCAGTATTTCTTCGTTCCCAATCCGCTGAACCGCTACTCGATCAGCCCGAGGCAGGACCTCCGGGCGGGGCCCGACGGCTCGGTCGAGCTGTACATCCAGAACGAATCGCCGGGTGCCGACAAGGAGTCGAACTGGCTGCCGGCGCCCAAGGGCAAGTTCGTCCTCATGCTGCGCATGTACTGGCCGAACGAGAACGATCCCTCGATCATCGACGGCACCTGGACGCTTCCGCCCGTGACCAGGGTCTCCTGACGGCACGCGGTGCGCGTCCGAGGCGGCCCCGGCCTTCCGGCCAGGGCCGCCGGCGGCGGCGCAATGACGGCCTGTGGCTTCGGGACCTCGGCATCTATGATGCGGCGCATGCGCGTATGGGCAGGGTTGGCTCATGCCCTCGCGCCGCCACTGTCCTGGAGTGCCGATGCCGCCGCAGCCCCTGCCGACCGCCGAGCTGTGCTGGAGCTGTGACGAGGCGCTGATCGGCGTCGCCAGCTCGGCCGATCTCGCCGATCTCGACCGGCCGATCGGCCAGGAGCGGCCGCAGGAGGCGCTCGAGGTCGGCCTGTCGATCGATCGCCACGGCTTCAACCTGTTCGCGCTCGGGCCGCAGGGTATCGGCAAGCACGCGATGGTCGAGCGGCGGGTGCGCGCCCACGCCGGCAGCCGGCCGCCGCCGCGCGACTGGATCTATCTGGGCAACCTCGCCGATCCCCGCCAGCCGCGAGCCCTCGGCCTCGCCGCCGGCAGGGGCGCGCGATTGCAGGCCGACATGGCCCAGCTGGTCGGCGACCTGCGCGACGCGCTGCGCTCGGCCTTCGACAACGAGGAGTACCGCACCCGCCGCCAGGTGATCGAGGAGGAGCTGAAGGAGCGCCAGGAGCAGGCCGTGGCTGCCGTGGAGGCCGAGGCGCGCCGGCGGCAGGTGGCGCTGATGCGCTCGCCGATGGGCCTGGCGCTGGCGCCGGTGCGCGAGGGCAGGGTACTGACGCCCGAGCAGTTCCAGGAGCTGCCAGAGGCCGAGCGCAAGGCCGTCGAGGCCAGCGTCACGGAGCTGCAGCAGAGCCTGCGCGACGCCCTGGCCAAGGCCCCCGCCTGGATGAAGGAGACGCGCGAGCGGCTGCATCGGCTGAACGACGACACCGCCCGCTTCGCCACCGACTTCCTCATCGACCAGCTGAAGGGCGCCTGGGCCGATGTCGAGGGCGTGCTGGATTTCCTCGAGGAAGTGCGTTGGGACGTGCTGGCCCACATCGAGCTGTTCCTCGGCACCGGCGAGGCCCAGGCCGGCCAGCCGCCGCGGGCCTTCGACGACAACCACCCGCTGCTGCGGCGCTATCGGGTCAACCTGCTGGTTGACAATGCCGGAGCGACGGCCGCACCGGTGGTCTACGAGGACGACCCGTCCTTCGACCGGCTGGTCGGCAAGGTCGAGTACCGCGCCGAGATGGGGGCGCTCGTCACCGACCTGCAGATGATCCGCGCCGGTGCCCTGCACCGCGCCAATGGCGGCTGTCTCCTGCTCGACGCCCGCAAGCTCGTCTCGCGTCCGATGGCCTGGGAGGGTCTGAAGCGGGCACTCGCCAGCCGCGAGATCCGCATCGAATCGCCGATGCAGGCGATGGGCGTGCTGGCCACCGCCACGCTCGAGCCGCAGCCGGTGCCGCTCGACGTCAAGGTGGTGCTGCTGGGCGAGCGGCAGATCTACTACCTGATGGCGCAGGCCGACCCGGACTTCCCGCGGCTGTTCAAGATCGCGGCCGACTTCGACGAGCGCGTCGCCCGCGACGAGGCCACCGTCCTGCTGCACGCCCGCATGCTGGCCGGGCTCGCCCGCGCCGACGGCCTGCGAGACCTTTCGGCCGGCGGGCTCGCCCGCGCCATCGAGCATGCCGCAAGGCGCGCCGACAATCGCGAGAAGCTGTCGCTCGACACCGACGACCTCACCGACCTGCTGCGCGAGGCGGATTTCGAGGCCGGGCGGGCGGGATCGGCGCTGATCGGCCGTGCCGAGGTCGAGGCCGCCGCCGAGGCGCGCCGCCGCCGCTCCGACAAGGCGCCGGGCCTGCTGCTGGAGAGCATGCGCGACGGCGTCGTGCAGATCGCCACCGGCGGCGAGGCGGTCGGCCAGATCAACGGGCTGTCGGTATTCTTCATGGCCGGCCAGGCTTTCGGCCGCCCCAGCCGCATCACCGCCCGCATCCGCGTCGGCGGCGGCCAGGTGCTCGACATCGAGCGCGAGACCAGGCTGGGCGGGCCGATCCACACCAAGGGGGTGCTGGTGCTGGGCGGCTTCGTCCACGGCCGCTACCTGCCGGACCTGCCCGCCGCCGTCCAGGCGACGCTGGTGTTCGAGCAGTCCTATGGCGGCGTCGACGGCGACAGCGCCTCCACGGCCGAGGCGCTGGCGCTGCTGTCCGCCATCGCCGGTGTTCCGCTGCGCCAGGGGCTCGCCGTCACCGGCGCCATCAACCAGCACGGCGAGGTCCAGGCCATCGGCGGCGTCGACGAGAAGATCGAGGGCTTCTTCGATCTGTGCGCGCTGCGCGGCCTCGACGGCAGCCAGGGCGTGGTGATCCCCAGCGCCAACATCCGCCACCTGATGCTGCACCGCCGGGTGGTCGAGGCGGCAGGGCGGGGACAGTTCCATGTCTGGGCGGTGGATCACATCGACCAGGCGATCGAGCTGTTCACCGGCCTGCCCGCCGGCGCCCGCGGCAGCCACGGCCGCTTCCCCGAGGGCAGCTTCAACCGCGAGGTCGAGGACCGGCTGCGCCACCTGGCGGTGCGCCGCCGCGACTTCGGCAAGGGGCCGTCGACCTCCAAACGCGGCTCCGAGGCCGCCGAGCCGGGCAACGGTGCGCCCGAGGATGCCCCGCCCGAGCCGCGCCCGGAAGAGGAGAAGCCCGTGGGAGAGCGCCGGTGACCGCCCGCCTCGTGGTGGCGCTGGAGCCGGACGAGGACGATCTGGCCCTGCTCGAAGGCTATGCCCGCCTCGCCGCCGAGCTGCGCCGCGAGCTGGTGGCGTTGCTGGTCGACGACCCGGGTTTCGGTCACGCCCTGGCCCTGCCGTTCGTGCGGCTGCAGCCTCGCATGGCGACGGCTCCGGGCGAGCTCGGCCCGGGTGCTGCCCGCCGGGCGCTCGAGCTGTTCCGCGCCCGTGCCGAGCGCCGCCTCGTCGAAGCCTGCCGCGGCCTGGAGGTGAGCTGGCGTCTCTCGGTCGTGGCCGCCCTGCCGCCACCGGGCGTCGGCGACATCCTGGTCTTCGGCCCGCGCGGCGCCGGCGCCGGCCTGCCGAAGCACGCCGCCTGCCCGATCGTCCTGCGGCGTCGCACCGGGCGGTCGATCGCCGTCGTCTACGAGGGCACAGCCGAGACGCTCGAGCTCGCCGCCACTGTCGCCCGGCGCGAGCGCCTGCCCGTGGCGGTGCTGGTCGTGGCCGAGGATGCCGCCGTGGCTGCCCGGCTGGCGGCGGAGGCGTCGGCCGCCTTCGGTGCCGACAGCCTGTTGCCGGCCGACCGGCCGCTGGCGACGCTCGCGGCGCTCCGGCCGCGTGCCGTCGTGCTGGACGCCTGCAACGCCTCCCTGCGGCTGGCCGACGTGGCGGCGGCGCTGGCGTGAGCAGGCCGCTGCGACAGCGACGCGATCTTGGCAGCCCGGCCGTCCTCGCCTAACTCCCCGAGCCGTGAACAGCGGGCGCGGGGACCGATGAGCATCGCCGTCGTGGGAATCGTGGGTGCCGGCACCATGGGCGGCGGCATCGCCACCAGTCTGACGCAGCACGGCATCGCCGTGCGGCTGTTCGACAACCGGCCGGAGGCGGCCCTGAAGGCGGCGGGGCAGGCCGAGGCATTCTATGCCCGCCTCGTCGAGCGGCAGCGCATGAAGCCCGAGGCGGCGAAGGCCGCGACGGCCCGTATCGTGCCGGCGGCGACCCTCGCCGACACGGCCGGGGCCGATCTCGTGATCGAGGCGGTGTTCGAGGACTTCGACCTGAAGGCCCGGCTGCTCGACGAGCTGAGCCTGCTGGTGGCACCCACCACGCTGGTCGCCACCAACACCAGCTGCCTGCGGGTCAGCGACCTGGCGAAGCACATGCGGCTGCCGGAGCGCTTCCTCGGCCTGCACTATTTCAGCCCGGCCGCGGTCAACCCGATCGTCGAGGTGGTGAGCGGCGAGGCGACCTCGCCCGCGACCATCGAGACGGCGCTCGCCTTCACGCGCGCCACCGGCAAGCAGCCGCTGCGCTGCCGGGACTCCTACGGCTTCGCCATCAACCGCTTCTTCTGCCCCTACACCAACGAGGCGGTCCGGCTGCTCGACGAGGAGCTGGGCACCGCGGCCGAGATCGACGAGGTCGCCAAGGAGGCGCTGGGCGTGGCGGCGGGGCCGTTCCAGGTGATGAACCTCATCAAGCCACGCATCAACCTGCACGCCATCGGCAACCTGGCGCCGCTCGGATCCTTCTACGCGCCGGCCGCCTCGATGGTGGCGGTGGGCGAGGCCGATCGGGCCTGGGAGATCGGCGAGGCCGGCGACATCGAGCCCGGCCGGCGCCGGCGCATCGCCGACCGCCTGCGGCTGGGCGCCTTCCTGCCCGTGCTGCAGGCGATCGACGAAGGCGTCGCCGAGCCTGCCGACTTCGATCGCGGGGCTCGCGAGGCCTTGAAGATGGGTCGGCCGCCCTGCGCCCTGATGGACGCGCTGGGCCGCGACGCGGTCGAGGATCTGCTGCGGCCGGCGGTGGCCGCCTATGGGATCGCCATGCCGAGGGCGCTCCAACGTGTCGGAAGCCTCGTCGAGGCCTGAGGCGAACCGCCGCGGGCGGGGATGATGAAATTTGCTGCACTGCACAAGGCGAGGGGTTGCGGAATCGGGACATGCGCCCTAGCTTATTGTGCGTTGCAGCATGACGTTCCATCCTTTTGGGAGAACCCTCGTGGAGAAGTCGACCGCCAAGGCTGAGCTGAAGCTTCCCGAGCTGCCCAAGCTCGTGATGCCGAAGTTCGACCTGGACGCGTGGATCGCGTTGCAGAAGGCCAACGTCGAGACCGTGATCGCGGCTCAGAAGATCTTCTTCGACCTGTTCCAGACCGTCAGCAAGCGCCAGGCCGAGCTGTTCAAGGAGATGGTCGGCAAGGTCGAGGGCAGCGTGAAGGGCGGCTTCGACAGCAAGAAGCAGCCGGCGGCCTATGTCGACGAGGCCAAGGCGGCGATCGAGAAGGCCATGGCCGACGCCAAGGAGACCATGGATCTGGGCCTGAAGGCGCAGGCCGAGGTGGTCGACCTGCTCGTGAAGCGCGCCACCGCCAACTTCGACCAGGTCAAGTCGCTCGCGGCCTGACCGCAGACCGACGTCGCTCTGGCCTCGCGGTTCGGCGAGGCCGCTTGACGGCTCCGGCAGCTCGCCTCGCGAGGCGCCCGGAGCCGTTCGTGTTTCGTATGGCCTTCAGGAGGCCGCCATCCTGGCGGATGTGCGGCGTTCCATCTGGTCCAGCAGGCCGTCCAGGCCCTTCTGCGTGATCACGGCGTCGAACTCGTTGCGCCATGCGAGGGCGAGGCTGACACCTTCGACGACCACGTCGAGGATCCGCCAGCCGCCGTCGTCCCGCGTGACGCGCCAGTCGATGGCGATCGGCGCATCGCCGTCGCGCCTGGCCTTGGCCGGCACCACCATGTCGCCCGCCGTCAGCGGCCGCGGCGTGCCCACCTCCAGCCGGTAGCCCCGCGCCTCGCCCAGCCTGCTGCCGTAGGTCGCCCGCAGGTAGGATGGCAGCAACGCCACGAACCGTCGCTTCTGCGCTTCGGTGGCGATGCGCCAGTGTCGCCCCAGCACCGCCCTCGCCAGTCGTTCCACCGCTACGTTGCGGGCGAGCAGCTGCTCGACCTGCTGGCCCCGCTCGGCCTCCGGCAGCCCGGTCGAGGCGAGGTCGACGATCCTCTCGGTCACGTCGCGCACCACCTCGGCGGGCTCGGTCGTGGCGGCCCGCGCCCCGCCGGCCGTCGTCATGACGAGCAGTCCCGCCAAGACCCATGCGAGCACCGGCCGCCGAAGCCAGCCGGGAGAACAGGACGGACTCATCTCGATCCTCGTTGCCGCCATCCGCATCCGTAGCATTCGGCCGGCGCTGTTTCACGCCGATGCCGACCCGTTGGGCAACGCCGTCCCGGCCGCCTATGTTCCTCGGGCGAACGGACCAACAGCCAGGGGCTCGCCCATGCATGTCTTCGTCACCGGTGCCACCGGCTACATCGGCGGCACGATCGCCGCCCGCCTCCTGGCCGCCGGCCACGAGGTGAGCGGCCTGGCGCGCGATCCTGCCAAGGCCGTCCTGCTGGAGAAGCGCGGCATCGTTCCGGTGGCGGGCTCGCTCGACGATCTCGACGCATTGGGCCGCGCATGCCGGCGTGCCGATGCCGCGATCAATGCGGCGAGCTCGGACCATCGTGCGGCGGTCGAGGCCTGCCTCGATGCCCTTGCCGGCACCGGCAAGCCGTTCCTCCATACCAGCGGCAGCAGCATCGTCGCCGACGACGCCGAGGGCGAGCCCGGCGATGCGGTGTTCGACGAGGACACAGCCTTCACGCCGCCGCCGCTCCGGGTGGCCAGGGTCGTTCTCGACCGCGACATCCGGGCGGCCTCGGCCCGCGGTGTGCGCAGCGTCGTGCTGTGCAACAGCCTGATCTATGGCCGGGGGCTCGGCCTGCACGAGGAAAGCGTGCAGGTGCCGAGCCTGGTGGCGCTGGCGAGGCAGCGCGGCGTCGCCAGCCATGTCGGCCGCGGCCTCAATGTCTGGTCGACGGTGCATGTCGAGGACGTGGCCGACCTCTATCTGCTGGCGCTGGAGAAGGCGCCGGGCGGCAGCTTCTATTTCGTCGAGCACGGCGAGTCGTCGTTCCGCGACATGGCACGCGCCATCGGCCGTACGCTCGGCCTGGGCGAGCGCACCGAGCCGTGGCCGATCGCCGAGGCCGTCGCCGCCTGGGGCGAGGGCAAGGCCCGCTTCACCATGGCCTCCAACAGCCGCGTGCGCGCTGCCAGAGCGAGGGCGGAGCTGGGCTGGCGGCCGAGCCGGCCCTCGGTGATCGCCGACATCGAATCCGGCTGGTACCTGGCCGCGAGGTCCGGAACATCGACGCACGGATGAAACCGGGCGGGCAGGTGTTGCGTTCAGACAGCGCACGGGGCAGGGCATCGACCCTCGTGGTCGCCGTGCCTCTGCGCTCGGCCCTGCGCGTGTGCGAAGGCCGGCGGCTTCCAGTCGCCGGCCTTCGTCGTTTGCGCCTTCGCCGTTTGCGGATGCCGGCCCGCCGCTGCTAGGTAGCATCCTGCATCCGGAGCAAGCGCCATGCCCGTCCGCCTGACCTTCCACGGTGCGGCCTCCACCGTCACCGGCTCGTGCTATCTGGTCGAGCACGACCGTGGCCGCTTCCTGGTCGACTGCGGCATGTTCCAGGGCACCAAGACCATCCGCGAGCTCAACTATCGCCCGTTCCCCTTCGATCCCCGCGCCATCGACCATCTCCTGCTGACCCATGCCCACATCGACCACAGCGGGCTGGTTCCGAAGCTCGCCAAGCACGGATTCGCGGGCGCCATCCTGGCCACCGAGCCGACGCTCGACCTGCTGAAGTTCATGCTGCCCGACAGCGGCCACATCCAGGAGTTCGAAGTCCAGCGGCTGAACGAGCGCAACAGACGGCGCGGCCAGCCGACCGTCGAGCCGATCTACACCCGTGCCGACGCCGAATCCTGCCTGAGGCTCGGCCGCGAGGTCGCCTACGGCCGGTGGATCGAGCCCGGTCCCGGCCTGCGTGCCCGCTGGTGGAACGCCGGCCACATCCTGGGCTCGGCCTCGATCGAGGTCGAGGTGGCCGACGGTGGCCGGCCGGTGCGGATCCTGTTCTCCGGCGACATCGGCCCGGACGAGAAGGCCTTCCACGCCGACCCCGAGGGCCCCTCCGGCATCGACCACCTGCTGGTCGAGAGCACCTATGGCGACCGCGACCGCGAGGACACCACGCTGGAGCAGCGGCTGTCGCGCCTCGAGGCCGAGGTGCGCGACGCGCTGGCCGCCGGCGGCAACCTGCTGATTCCGGCCTTCGCCGTCGAGCGCACCCAGGAGGTGCTGGACGGCCTGGCGAAGCTGATGCGCGACGGCCGGGTGCCGCACGCCACCATCTATATCGACTCGCCCCTGGCCCGCGACGTCACCCGCGTCTTCGCCGAGCACGGCGACCGGCTGTTCGACGGTGCCGATGTGCGTTTCACCGAGACCGTAGCCGAGAGCAAGGCCATCAACGCCATCCGCGGCGGCGCCATCGTCATGGCCGCCAGCGGCATGTGCGAGGCCGGCCGCATCCGCCATCACCTGAAGAACAATCTGTGGAAGCCCGAGGCGACGGTACTGTTCGTCGGCTACCAGGCGCCGGGATCGCTCGGCCAGCTCATCCAGAGCGGCGAGCCGCGCGTGCGTATCGAAGGCGACGAGATCGCGGTGAAGGCCCGCATCCGCTCGATCGACTCGTTCTCGGCCCATGCCGACCAGAAGGAGCTGGTGGCCTGGGTGGAGGAGCGCCTGCCCGTCCATGGCCGCATCTTCCTGGTCCACGGCGAGCCCACCGCCATGACGGTGTTCGCGCAGCATCTGGCCGCCATCGGCTGCGATCCGTCGCGGATCGTGATGCCGGCGCTCGACGAAGGCTTCGACCTGCGCGCCGAGACCGCCGAGCCCACCGTCTCGACGCCGCGCCTGGCACCCGCCGAGGCCGAGGCCCACGAGGACTGGCACAACCTGCACTCGCGCCTGCTGCTGGATCTGGCCCAACGGCTCGGCGAGGCGCCGGACGACGCGGCGCGGCGGGAGATGCTGGAGCGCATTCGCAGCGCGATGGCTTGAGTCTTGTCGGTAGCGGCTCTACGACGTATATACTTTTCGCCACCTCTGCTGGAGCCCGAAGTCCATGCGCGCTCATGTCGCTCGCTGGGGCAACAGCCTCGCTTTGCGTATCCCTCGCCATGTGGCGAATGCTCTGAGCCTCGAGCCGGGGCGAGGCGTCGAGCTGACCATCGAGAACGCCGCCATGGTTGTCCGACCCCTGGTCGGGGCCTCGGATCTCGATCGGCTGTTGGCCGGCATCACGCCCGATAACCTGCCCGACGACCTGCCAGGCGATGGGCCGATGGGGCGCGAACGGCTCTGATGGCCGCACCGGAACGCGGCGACCTGGTCTGGCTGGACTTCTCGCCGCATGCAGGCCGCGAGCAGGCCGAGCGGCGCCCGGCCATTGTCCTGTCGCCGCGCGCCTATCACCAGAAGACGCCCTACGTCGTCGTCTGCCCGATCACCAGCCGGATCAAGGGCTATCCGTTCGAGGTCGTCCTGCCGGCTGGGCTGGTGGTGAGCGGCGCGGTGCTCGCCGATCAGCTCAAGAGCGTCGATCGCCATGGCCGCAGGATCGAGAGGGTTGGAACCGCGCCTGCGGAGGTTCTGGCTGAAATAGACAATCGACTGCGTGCTCTGTTGTCCCTGGCGTAGCTACTCGCGAGCCCGCAACATCCTCACCGCCGCGCAGGCGGCGCCGTAGCCATTGTCGATGTTCACCGCCACCACACCCGGCGCGCAGCTCGCCAGCGCCGAGGTCAGTGCCGCATGGCCTCCCGCCGCCACGCCGTAGCCGGTAGCACAGGGCACCGCGATCAGCACGCCGCCGATCAGCCCGCCGAGCACGCTGAACAGGGCGCCCTCCATGCCGGCCACGGCGATCACCACCGGGAACTCGGCCAGCCGGTCGCGGCGCTCGAGCAGGCGCCACAGCCCGGCCACTCCGACATCGACGAAGCGCTCGGCGGCTAGGCCGTGGAAGCGCAGGCTGCGCTGCGCCTCGGCGGCGACCGGCAGGTCCGAGCTGCCGGCGGTCACGATCGCCACCCGCGCCGGACCCGCTGGCTCCGGGCAGTCGCCGAGGAAGGCGGTGCGCGAGACCGGGTCGTAGTCGAGCACCGCCGGCAGGGCGGCATGCTGCTCGGGCGACAGCCGGGTCAGCAGCAGGCGGGCAGGGGCGGCCTCGACGATCGCCGCCAGCTGTGCCGCCGACTTGCGCTCGCAGAAGATCGCCTCGGGCAGGCCGATGCGGCGCTCGCGCCCGAGGTCGAGGATGACGTCATCGCCCATGGAGGAAGGCGCTGCCCCGGCTGTAGGCGGCGACGGCGACCGGCTCGTCCAGCCCTTGCGCCTCGGCGATTCGGCGTCCGAGCGCATCGGGGTCGGCGACGCCGGCCAGCGTCGCCTCGTCCAGCTCGACCACCACGCCCGAGGCGCGCAGCCGGCAGCGCGCCGTCGCCTGCGGGAACTCCCGCCGCAGCAGCCGCTCGACCTCGAGCACCAGCCTCAGCCGGCCGACCGTCACCGGCATGCCGGTCTCGATCCGGCTCGACAGGCAGGGCGAGGCCGGCAGCTCGGCCAGGTCGTCCAATCCTTCCTCGGCAGCCAGCGCCCGCACCGTCGCCTTGTCGATCCCGGCCTCGACCAGCGGATGGCGCACGCCGTGCTGCGCCGCCGCCGTGAGCCCGGGCCGGAAATCGCCCAGATCGTCGAGATTGGCGCCCGACGCCATCGGCCAGTCGGTGTGGCGGCGGATGGTGCCGTAGAGGTCGGTCTTGCAGAAATAGCAGCGGTCGACCGGGTTGGCGGCATAGGCCGGGTCAGCCAGCTCGCCGGCGTCGACGACATGCAGCACCCAGCCGTCGCGCGCCGCATAGGCCCGCACTCGCTCCGTCGCCTCGGGCGGCACGGCCGCCGAGGCGGCATGGAACATCGCGACGCGCGATCCCAGCGTCCGCCGCGCCAGCCAGGCCAGGGTCATGCTGTCGACCCCGCCGCTCACCGCCACCGCCAGACGATCGAACTCGCCGAGGATCGCGGCCAGCCGCTCGCGCGCCGTCATGGCTCGATCTTCCGCCGCCGCGCCACCCGGGCGGCGTAGCCGCCGGCCGCGGCCACGTCGTCGGCCTCGGCCTTGACGGTGACGCTGCCGTCGGGCCGCCGCGTGCGCTTGGCCCTGACCTCGCCCTCGACGGCCTCGCGTTCCAGCACCCGGCGGCTCTCGATCCGCCAGCGCAGGCCGATGGTCGCGGTCTCGCTCAAGGCCGCCTCGGCCACCTGCTCGACCGCCGCCGCATCGCAGAGGATCTGCACCGCCGCCATCATCCGGCCCTTCTTGCCGAAGGCCGGCCACTGGCAGACGTCGCGGACCCGCGGCAGGCCGCGCAGCCGGTCGAGGCCGATCGCCAGATCCTCGGCGGTCTGGTCGTCGATCTCGAAGCGGATGACGCCGACCCGGTCGTCGCCGCCCGCGTCCGCGATGAACGCCAGCGCCCGCAGAATGTTGGGCACGCCGTCCAGCACCCGCGTGCCGAAGCCGATGCCGCTGGCGGCGATCCTGCCGCCACCGGCTTCGGCACGCGGCGCCAGGTGGCGCAGGATGGCGGCACCGGTCGGCGTCACCCGCTCGCCGGCGATGCCGTCGTCGATCACCGGCAAGCCTTCGAGCAGCAGCGCCGTCGCCGGCGCCGGCACGGGCAGGCTGCCATGCGCCGTCCGCACCCGGCCGCGACCCAGCGGCAACGGGCCCATGCTCCAGCTCTGCGCGCCCAACCGATCGATCAGCCACGCCGCCGCCAGGATGTCGGCATAGCTGTCCCAGTCGGCGATCTCGTGGAAATGCACCTCGTCGACCGGCACGCCGTGGACCTTGGCCTCGGCCTCCGCCAGATGGCGATAGATCGCCGTCGCGTGCGCCTTGGCGCCGTCGGGCAGCCCCGACGCAGCGATCCGCCGGGCGATCTCGACATGCCGGCCGGAAGGCGGTGCCGTGTCGGGTACCTCGACCGCCAGCCGCGAGCCGGTCAGCGCGTGGTCGCGATGCGCCACGCGCCGCAGGCCGACGCCCCGCGGCAGCCCGGCGTCGCGGATGGCCTCGACCAGCGGTGATTCCAGCTCGGGGAACGCATCGAGCAGGGCCGCGGCGAACATGTCGCCGGCCACCCCGCCCAAGGGGTCGAGATG
This sequence comes from Geminicoccus sp., assembly GCA_035326425.1. GTDB lineage: Bacteria > Pseudomonadota > Alphaproteobacteria > Geminicoccales > Geminicoccaceae > CALKJU01. The sequence continues at coordinate 48,925 of DAOLFG010000013.1, forward strand.
GATGTGGGAGATGCGCTCAGCTGGCATGGACCGGGACGACGTAGGGCCCCTCCGGCACGAAGGCCACGCTGCCGTCGCCATGCCGCTCGATGCTCTCGGCCACCGCCGCCTCGATCGAATCGATGCGCTCGACGCCGGTCGGCGCGTCGCCGGCCAGGCCGTCGGTGTAGAGGCGTACGCGGCCGACGCGCATCGGCTTCAGCTGCATCTGGGTCTGCCACTCGTCGATCTCGGCGTGCGGCTTGCCGTCGATGCTGGCCCAGAAGCCCTCGGGCCCCAGCTCGACCAGCCGCCTCTGCGCCTCGACATAGTGGCGCGAGCCCATGCCTTCGGAGCAGGCCGAGGCGATCACCAGGTCGCCGCCCGGCTCCAGGATGCCGAGCGGTCCCACCATGCCCTTGACGGTCTGGTAGTAGGTCTTGTCGAGCGGATAGCCGGCGGCGCTCGTCACCACCGTCTTGAACCTCCGCTCCACCGGCACCTCGGCAAAAGAGCGCACGAAGTCGACCGCTTGGAGATGGCTCGAGACGATCTCGCCGAAATTGACGAAGGCCAGCCGCCGCTTGTCGTCGATCACCGTGTTCAGCGCCAGGGCACCGCCCAGCATCTCGACGATCGCCAGCTGCTCCTCGTGCAGCGGGTTTCCGTCGAGCACGCAGTTGGCGGCGCGCGGGTTCGACATGAACTCGGCATTGTGGAAAGTGGTGATGGTCTCGGCATGGGCGATGCCGGGCGAGATCACCTTGCGCCCGCCCGACCAGCCGGCCATGAAGTGCGGCTCGACCAGCCCCGTCGCGATCTTCAGCTCGGCCTCGACGAGGCGCTTGTCCAGCCGCACCACCGTGCCGCGCGTCGGCGTCCGGCCGAGCAGCACATGGTCCTCGTCGACCGTGGCGAAGTGGTTGGCGACCTTCACCGTCTCCAGCACCCACGGATCGCCGACCAGCTCGGCCATCTCGTCGCCCTCGTTCGGGCGGTGCAGGCCGGTGGCGACCAGCACGGTGATGCCCTCGCGCGGCACGCCGGCATCGAGCAGCTGGCGGATCAGCGGCTGCAGGAACAGCCCGTTGGGCACCGGCCTCGTGATGTCGCAGATCAGGATGCAGGCGGTGCGCTTGCCACGTGCCAGCTCGCCCAGCGGCGGCATGCCGACCGGCCGCGCCAGCGCCTTGGCGACCTCGCCCACCGGATCGGCCAGCACCGGCATGGCATGCTTGTGGATCACGGTCGGCTCGCAGCCGGCCGGCGGCTTCACCGCCAACACGCCTCGGCCGTAGAGCAGCTCGATCGCCATGTCCGCCTCCCGCACGGGCCCGTGCGCCTGCCCTCTCTAGTTGGTGCGTCCGCGGCCGTCGACCACCAGGATACGCCCTGGCGCGGGTCGCGGGTGCGGATTGGTTGTCACACCATTAACCTGTTGAGGCCATCCTACCACCAGGCGGGTCCCGCGACCCTTGCAAGGCCCGCCGATTTCGGCACCTACGGGTCCTAGGGCAGGCTTGAGAACGGACATGACGGGAATCAGCTGTCGGGAACGCCCGGCGGAAACGACACAGGACGAACCGGCCGCGGACATGCTGGCGCTGGCCGCCGCGTTGCGCGACAGCGCGCGGCAGTCGGCGCACAACGTCGTCGTGCTGGGCGAGCAGATCGCCGGCTACCGCATCGCCGCCGCCAAGGCGCCGCCGCACCGCTCGCCGGTCGACCGCTGGCTCGACGCCCACGGCCAGGCGGCACAACGTGCCGTCGCCGGCATGGCCGAGATCGGCTCGCCGCTCGCCGCCATGGCGCTCTGGACCGAGCTGGTCGATCGCTGGCTCGATGCCAACATCACGCTTCTCGACGCCCTGTTCTCGCCACCGCGCGCCTGAAGCCCCGCCGGCCGCAGGCCGGCCATTGCCTTCGTCGGCCGCTGTGTCAAAAATTGCCGGAAGGTCGGCCCCTCCCGTCCCGGAGGCGGCGCGCACCGAACAACAAGATCGGAAAGACGGCAATGATCAGCAGGACGACCTCGAATCGCCGTGTGCTCCGGGCGGCCCTGGCCGGGGCGGCGTTGTTCGCGGCCCTCGGGCTGGCCTCGGCGAACGCCGAGAGCATCACCGCCTACACCTCCTACGAGGAGGACGAGCTGGCCGCCTTCCTCGCCAAGATGAAGCAGGACATCCCCGACCTCGAGGTCAACGTGCTGCGCCTGTCGAGCGGCGATCTGCACGCCCGCATCCTGGCCGAGGCCGCCAACCCGCAGCACGACGTCATCTGGGGCTGGGCCGTCACCTCGCTGATCGATCCGCGCATCGGCGAGCTGATCGAGCCCTACACCCCGGCCGGCATCGACCGGGTGCCCGCCCGCTTCCGCGACCCGAACGGCAACTGGTTCGCCGTCACCGGCTACATGGCGGCCTTCTGCGTCAACAACGAGGTGCTGGCGCGCAAGAGCCTGCCCATGCCCAAGTCCTGGGAGGACCTGCTGAACCCGGCCTTCAAGGGCGAGGTGGTGATGCCGAACCCGGCCAGCTCGGGCACCGGCTACCTGCAGATCGCCTCGATCCTGCAGATGAAGGGGGAGGAGCAGGGCTGGGCCTATCTGAAGGCGCTCGACCAGAACATCGCCCAGTACATCAAGAGCGGCTCGCGGCCCTGCAACTCGGCGAGCCAGGGCGAGTTCGCGGTGGGCACCTCCTTCGCGCTCCGCGCCATCAAGAACATCGCCGAGGGCTTCCCGATCACCATGGTCATCCCGGCCGAGGGTGCCGGCAACGAGCTCGAGGCCAACGCGCTGATGAAGTCCTCGAAGAACAAGGAGGCGGCCAAGAAGTTCCTCGACTGGACCATCTCCGACAATGCCGTGAACGAATACTACAACTGGAAGGAGATCGTCACCGTCTCGGGCGGCGCGATGCCGGAGAGCTTCAAGGCGGCCGGCCTGCCCGCGGACATCAGCACGGTGATGTGGGACATGGACTTCGCCTGGTCGGCGGCCAACCGCGACGCGGTGCTCGAACGCTGGCAGCGCGAGCTGGAGCGCTGAGAGCACCTTCGGCAGGGGCCGGCGGCTCGCCGCCGGCCAGCCAGGGAACAGCCGGGTGACCCTCTCGCTCTCGCACGTGACCAAGCGCTTCGGCGGCATGGTGGCCCTCGACGACATCTCGCTGTCGATCGAGAACGGCGAGTTCGTCTGCTTCCTCGGCCCCTCGGGCTGCGGCAAGACCACCCTGCTGCGGATCGTCGCCGGGCTGGAGCTGGCCGAGGAGGGCGAGGTGCGCCTCGACGGCCGGGATCTCAGCGAGGTCCCGGCCCGGCAGCGCAATTTCGGCGTCGTCTTCCAGTCCTACTCGCTGTTTCCCAACATGACCGCGGCGCGCAACGTCGCCTACGGCCTCGAATGTCGGCGCCGGCCGCGCGCCGAGATCGAGGCCCGCGTCGCCGAGATGCTACGCCTCGTCGCGCTCGCCGAGCACGCCCACAAGCTGCCCTCCCAGCTTTCCGGCGGCCAGCAGCAGCGGGTGGCGCTGGCGCGCGCCCTCGCTCCCGATCCCGGCATGCTACTGCTCGACGAGCCGCTCTCCGCCCTCGACGCCAAGGTGCGCGAGAGCCTGCGCCTCGAGATCCGCGAGCTGCAGAAGCGCCTCGGCATCACCACGGTCATGGTCACCCACGACCAGGAAGAGGCGCTGACCATGGCCGACCGGGTCGTGGTGATGAACGCCGGCAGGATCGCCCAGCTCGGCACCGGCCGCGAGCTCTACGAGAGCCCGGCGTCGCGCTTCGTCGCCGAGTTCATCGGCCGGATGAACCTCCTGCCGGTCACGGGCGAGGGCGACCTCGCCACGCTGGCCGGCTGGCCGCTGCCGCTGGCCGACCGGTCGCGCCTGCCCAGCCTGGTCGGCGTCAGGCCCGAGGATGTGCGCGTCCTTGCCGGGCCGGCGTCGCGTGGGGCGGGGCTGCTGCCGGCGCGGCTGCGCAGCAGCATCTATCTCGGCAACCTCGCCCATCTCGTCCTGGCGGTCGGCGACGGCCAGGAGATCACGGCCGAGGTGCCGGGCCATGCCTGGCGGGCGATCGCCGAAGCGTCCGAGATCGCGGTCGAGCTGGCGCCCGAGAGCATCAAAGTCCTCGAATGGCGCTGACCGGGGCACAGGCCGCGGCGCCGCCGCGCCCGGTGCATCGCCGCAGGGGCCGGGCTGGCACCATGCTGCCGGCCCTCGTCGTCGGCGCCCCGCTGGTCCTGTTCGTGCTCTACCCGCTGGCGCACATCCTGGGCCGGAGCTTCTCGACGCCCACCGGGCCGGGCCTCGCCAACTATGCCCTGATGCTGGGCAGCGAGCGTTTCCTGCGCATCACCTTCAACTCCTTCGCCGTGACCCTGCTCAGCGCCGGCATCGCCATCCTGCTGGCCTACAGCTTCGCCTACGCCGTGCAGCGTTCCACCCTGCCGGGCCGCAACATCTTCCGGATGATCGCCGTCCTGCCGCTGTTCGCCCCGTCGCTGGTGCAGGCGCAAGGCCTCGTGCTGATGTTCGGCCGCAACGGCCTGATCAACCGCACCCTCGGCCTCGACATCCAGATCTACGGCTACTGGGGCATCGTCGTGGCGATGGTGCTCTACGTCTTTCCCTACGCCTTCCTGATCCTGTCGGCGGCCCTGGCCGTCGCCGACGCCCGGCTCTACGAAAGCGCCGAGATGCTGGGCGCTTCCAAGGCGCGCGCCTTCCGCACCGTTACCTTGCCGGCGACGCGCTACGGCCTCGCGGCAGCGATCTTCGTTTGCTTCACCCTGGTCATCACCGATTTCGGCAACCCGATGGTGATCGGCGGCGACTACACCGTGCTCGCCTCCGAGGTCTACAATCAGGTGATCGGCCAGGCCAATTTCGAGCGCGGCACGGTGATCGGCATGGTGCTGCTGATCCCGGCCGCCATCGCCGCCCTCGTCGAGAAGCGGGTCAGCGCCAAGCAGTATGCGCTGATCAGCGAGCATTCGCGGCCGCTGGTGCCGCAAAGCGACCGTGCGCGCGACCTCGTCCTCGCCGTCGTCGTCCTCGCCGTGTCGCTGGCGATCCTGTCGGTGTTCGCGGTGGTGCTGTTCGCCAGCTTCGTCCACCTGTGGCCCTACCGGATGACGCTCTCGCTGCGCCACTATGCCTTCGACGTGCAGAACGGCATCCAGCCCTTGTGGAACTCGATCTACATCTCGCTGATGGCGGCGGGCCTGGGCGTGCTGACGGTCACCGCCGCCGCCTATGTGATCGAGAAGTTCCCCTCGCCGGCGACCCGGCCGCTCTACTTCCTCTCCATCCTGCCGGCGGCGGTCCCCGGAATCGTGCTGGGCCTCGGCTACATCCTGGCCTTCAACGACCCGGCCAACCCGGTCAACGCCATCTACGGCACCCTGGTCATCATCGCCATCGCCAACGTCTACTACTACCACGCCCACGGCTTCCTGATCTCCGGCACCAGCCTGAAGCAGATCAGCGGCCGTTTCGACGAGGCCTCGGCGACATTGGGCGGCAGCCGCTGGCAGACCTTCGTCAAGGTGACGCTGCCCCTGCTCTTCCCGACGCTGGTTGGCGTCGCCGTCTTCTTCTTCATGCGCTCTATGGTGACGCTGTCGGCGGTGATCTTCCTGATCACCCCGCAGACCCAGGTCGCCGCGGTCTCGGTCCTCTATCTCGAGGACCGCGGCGCCACCAACCAGGCCGCCGCCTTCTCGGTGTGCATCGTGGCGACGGTGGTCGCGGCGCTGCTGGTGGTGCGGCTGCTGCTGAACCTCACCGGCCACCGGAACGTGTCGCTGATCCGTTGACCGATGGTCACGGCCGCAGCAGCGCAAGCCGGCCCGGTGGACGGCCGCGAGAGCGGCCGTCCGTGGCAGATGGCGCGAATCACGCTGCCTTCTTTTCCTGGATCAGCCCCCACACCCGCTCAGGCGTGGCCGGCATGTCGACGGCCTTCACGCCATAGGGCTGGAGCGCGTCGATGATGGCGTTGATCACCGCCGCCGGCGAGCCGACCGAGCCGGCCTCGCCGCAGCCCTTGATGCCCATGGGATTGTTCTTGCAGGGCACCTCGAGCGTCGAGAAGTCGAACATCGGCATGTCGTCGGCGCGCGGCATGCAATAGTCCATGAACGAGCCGGACAGGAGCTGGCCGGCCTCGTCGTAGACCGTGCTCTCGAGCAGGGCCTGGCCGATGCCCTGCACGATGCCGCCATGCACCTGGCCCTCGACCAGCATGGGGTTCAAGATCACGCCGAAATCGTCGACGATGTTGTAGCGCTCGACCTCGACGATGCCGGTATCCGGGTCGACCTCGACCTCGGCGATGTGGCAGCCGTTGGGGAAGGTCCAGGCCTTGACATGGCCCGTGGCCTCGGCGTCGAGCCCGCCTTCGACACCCGGCACGGTCATGGTCTTGGCCTTCTTCGCCAGCTCCATGATGCCGATGGTGCGGTCGGTGCCGGCGACGGCGAACACGCCGTCGTCGAAGGTGATGTCGGCCTTGGCCGCCTCGAACACCTGCGAGGCGTAGGCCTTGCCCTTGTCGATCACCGCGTTCGAGGCCTCGGTCATCGCCGTCCACTGCGCCGTCAGCGAGCGCGAGCCGCCGGTGCCGCCGCCGACCCTGATGCGGGCGGTGTCGCCCTGCACCAGCCGGATCTTCTCGAACGGCACGCCGAGCTGCATGTTCAGCACCTGGGCATAGGCCGTCTCGTGGCCCTGGCCGTTGGACTGGGTCCCGACCAGCAGCGAGACGCCGCCGTCGTCGTCGAAGCGGACGCCGGCGAACTCCGACTGGTCGCCCATCGTCGATTCGATGTAGTAGCACATGCCGATGCCACGCAGCTTGCCGCCGGCCTTCGACTTGGCCTTGCGCGCAGCCACGCCCGCCCAGTCGGCCTTCTTCAGGCAGGCGTCCATGACCTTGGCGAACTCGCCGCTGTCGTAAAGCTCACCGGCCGAGGTGGTATAGGGCATCTGCTCGGGCTTGATGAAGTTGATGCGCCTGAGCTCCAGCACGTCGACGCCCAGCTCGTGCGCCGCCTGCTCGATCACCCGCTCGATGCAGTAGATCGATTCCGGCCGCCCGGCGCCGCGATAGGCGTCGACCGGCACGGTGTTGGTGAACACCGCCTTGACGCCGTAGGACAGGAACGGGATGTCGTAGACGCCCGGCAGCACCTTCAGCGCCGCCCCGGTCGGGATGTAGGGCGCGAAGAAATAATAGTAGGCGCCCATGTTGGCGACCGTGGTCACCCGCATCGCCAGGATGCGCTTGCCGCCGTCGAACGCCAGCTCGGCGGTCGTCACATGGTCGCGGCCCTGGCTGTCGGAGAGGAAGCCCTCCGAGCGCTCGCTGGTCCACTTGACCGGCCGGCCGAGCAACTTGGCCGCGGCCGCTGCCATCGTGTACTCGGGATAGAACATCGCCTTCATGCCGAAGCCGCCGCCGACGTCCGGCGTCACCACCCGGACCTTCTCGTTCGGCAGGCCGAGGTTCTTGGCGATGGTGTCGCGGAACGCCCAGGGCCCCTGGGTGCAGGTGTGGACGGTGACGCTGCCCTCGGCGGCGTTCCACTCGGCCACCGCGGCCCGCGGCTCCATCGGGTTGCAGACCAGGCGGTTGTTGATCAGCTCCAGCCTGGTGACGTGCGTGGCCTTGGCGAAGGCGGCATCGACGGCGGCGGCGTCGCCGTGGTGCCAGTCATAGGCGAGGTTGCCCGGGCACTCGTCGTGGACCGGCGTGGTGCGGGTCGTCAGGGCACCGGCGGTGTCGGCCACCGCACCGAGCGGCTCGTAGTCGACCTCGACCAGCTCGGCGCCGTCGCGTGCCTGGGCCTTGGTCTCGGCGACGACGAAGGCGACGTTGTCGCCGACATAGCGCGCCTTGTCGCCGGCGACGATCGGGTGCTTGGGCAGCGGCGCCTCGCTGCCGTCGCGGTTGGTCATCGGGATGAAGCAGGGCAGGGCGTTGTCGCCCATCGCCTCCATGTCGGCGGCCGTGACCACCGCCAGCACGCCCGGCGCCGCCTTGGCCGTGTCGGTGCGGACGGACCTGATACGGGCATGCGGATGCGGCGAGCGGACGACCACGAGATGGGCCTGGCCCGGCAGGTTGATGTCGTCGGTGTAGCGGCCCTGGCCGGTGATCAGACGCTGGTCCTCGACCCGCCGCACCGGCTGGCCGATGCCGAACTTCGCCATGCTCCAGTCTCCCTGCTAAAGCGCGGCCGATACTAGTGTCTCGCTCGAATCCTACAACCGCGCTGCCGCAGCTCAGCCCGGCCGAATCCGCAACGTGATGGCGTCGCAGGAGCCCATCGGCCGGCCGGCGCCGTCGAGGGCGGGAACGATGGCGGGCTCGTCGCAGACGAGGCCGCGCGTGAAGAACCACAGGCGCTTGCGACCCTGCGGGCCACCGGTGCGGGCCAGCGCCAGGTTGCAGGCGCGCCAGTCGTAGCCGCGCTTGCGCAGCAGCTCGAACATCGGCTCGCGCTCCGCCGGCCGGCGCAGCTCGGCATCGGTCGCGAGCGTCACGGTCGCCATGTCGCCGCCGATCAGCACCGGCAGGTAGCGGTCGTAGGCGTCGATCCGGTCGAGCAGCGCCTCCATCTGCCAGGCCCGCTGCTCCGGGCCCTCGCGCGACGGCAGCGCCACCGAGGCGAAGCTGACGCTGACATCGTCGATCTCGATCTGCGCCAGGACCGCGCAGGGAAAGCTGGCGAGGCCCGGCACCACCGGCAGCCGTTCGAGGCCGAGCTTGAACAGCACATGCGGCGACACCAGGCCGACGCTGCCGATGGCGAGGCGGCCGGAACGCGGGGCTGCGGCGTCCAGCAGGGCCACCGCATGGCCGGCCCCCAGCCGCGCGGCGGTCGAGGCGATGGCCTCGATGCTGCCGAATGCCGAGGCGGTCTCGCGCATCGTCAGCATCGCCACCGCGACGTCGCTGGTCCGCAGCAACCGGGCGGCGTCGTCGGGTGCCGGTGCGGCGTCGGCATGCCAGGCCAGCACGCGGACAGGGCCGTCGGGCGGCGCCAGCCGGGCGACCGGCAGCTGCGCCTCCAGCAGTCCCAGCGCCGGCCCTCCGAGCGCCGGCCCGGTCAGCGCCGGCAGGGCGTCGACGGTATCGATGTGCCAGCTCACGCCGCCCTACCGCCGACCCACCGCATCCGGCACTGCCTCGCCCATCCGCCATGGATGCCCGTGGCGGACGGGCGGCGTCAACCTACCAGCAGATGTAGCCACCATCGGCTACGACGATGCTGCCGGTCATCAGCGACGAGGCGTCGGATGCCAGGAACAGCACGACGCTGGCGATCTCCGGCGGCTGGCCGACGCGCCCCATCGGCGTCATCTCGATCCAGGTCTCCAGCCAGTCGGCGTTTTCCATGCCGCGCCTGGTCATGGTGGTCTCGATGTAGGTGGGGGCCACGGCATTGACCCGCACGCCGCGTGGCGCCCACTCGGCCGCCAGCGACTTGGTCAGCATGTGCACCGCCGCCTTGCTGGCATTGTAGTGCGACTGCGGCTGCGGCTTGTTGACGATGATGCCGGACATCGAGCCGATGTTGACGATCGAGCCCTTGCCCGCCTTCAGCATGTGCCGGCCGAACGCCCGGTCGCACCAGAAGCAGCCGTTGAGGTTGATGTCCATGACCTTCAGCCATTCGGCGTCGGTCATGTCCTCGCCCGGCGTGTTGTAGGCGATGCCGGCATTGGCGACGAGGATGTCGACCTTGCCGTGCCTGGCCACGATCGCGTCGGCTGCCGCCGTGACGTCGGCGGGCCTGGTGACGTCGAGCTGGACCAGCTCGGCCGAATGGCCCTTGGCCTTCATCTCGGCGATGCCGGACTCGCCGACCTTCGGGTCGATCTCGGCGATCACCACCTTGGCACCGCACTCGGCCAGCGCCATGCAGGTGGCTAGTCCGATGTTGCGGCCGCCGCCCGTCACCACGGCGACGCGACCGGACAGGTCGAACATCTGCTTGTACATCCGCTCCTCCTCCCTAGGGCAGCTGCGGGCTCGGCGCCATGCCGCAGGCGAAGGCGTAGCCGCGCGCGACCTCGCGCACCTTGTGCTCGATCAGCGCCCGCGGCTCCGCCTCCAGCCGGCCGTCGCGCCAGGCGCCGTGCTGCGCCGGCATGAGCTGGCTGAGCAGCGTCGCCGGCAGCTTGCGGCCGGACAGGTTGGCGATCAGCCTGCCCGCCGCCGCCGCCACCTCGGGCGCCGGCCAGTAGTAGCGGCTGCGGTCGCTGAGGCTCCAGGCACGCGCGAAGGCCTGCTCGGCCGGGCTGCCGTGATGATGGCGCTGCCAGTCGCCGGGCCGCCGCAGCATCGCCTCGTCCAGCACCCGCCGCAGGTCGGAGCGCTCCGCTGCCGGCAGCAGCTCGGCCTCGATCAGCTCGAGCGCGAACAGCGCCTCGCGATAGGCGAAGGTCAGGCCGGGGCCAACCTTCAGCACCGCGAAGTGCGCCTCCACCAGCGCGCGCAGCGATTCCACACGCTGGTAGTCGGTGGAATGCGCCTCGAACACCAGCCGGTCCTCGGCGAGAATCGCCCGCGACAGGCCGGCCGCCGCCCGCGGCTCGAACTCGGCGACGCTGTCCTGGCCGAACTCGACGCCCGGCTGCACCACCACCGCCAGCACCCGCTCCCAGGCGGCGTCGAGGCCGCGCCGGGCGAAGGCGGCGCGATGCACGGCGATGGTCTCGGCCAGGTCCTCGACGCGGGTCGGCGTCACATGGTCCAGCGCCTCCTGCGCCCCGCCGGGCGTGGGGACCTCCGTGCCGATGACATAGACCGGCTGGCCGTGCCGCTCCGCCACCGCGCACAAGGCGGCCGCCCGCTCGGCGATCACCGTCGGCGGCAGCGGCAGCGGGTCGTCGGCGCACGCCATGCTGGCGTCGAGATGGATTTTCGTGAACCCGGCCGCGGCATAGGCCGCGACCATCGCCTCGGCCTTGGCCAGGGCCCGCTCGGCCGGCAGCCCCTGCCACGGGCTCGGGCCCAGATGATCGCCGCCCAGGACCAGCCTGTCCCGCCGCAGCCCCTGCCGGTCGGCCAGCGCCAGCAGCTGGTCGCGGAAGGCCGGCGGTGTCATGCCGGTGTAGCCGCCGTCCTGGTTCACCTGGTTGCAGGTGGCCTCGACCAGCAGCGGGCCGTCGTCGGCCACGGCCTCGGCGATGCAGGCTTCGAGCACGGTCGGGTTCGCCGTGCAGGCCGCCCAGATGCCGGCCGCCTCGCCGCCGCGGTTGCGGCGGGCGATATCGCGCAGCAGCTCAGCCATGGCCGTGCCGCCCGAGGAAGGTTTCCAGCTCGGCCATGGTCGAATTGCCCTCCATCGGCCCCTTCCGCGTCACCGCCAGCGCCCCGGCGGCGGTGGCGAGGCGCAGCGCCCGCTCCGGTGCGATGCCCTGGGCCAGGCAGCCGACGAAGGTGCCGCCGAAGCAGTCGCCGGCTCCGGTCGGATCGACCTCGTCCACGGCGAAGGACGGCATGGCGACGTCGAGCCCGGCCGAGTGGAGCGAGGCACCGCGAACGCCCTTCTTCAGCACCACCATCGACCTGCCGGCCTCCAGCAGCCGGGCGATGGCCTCGCGCTCGCCGAGCCCCGGCATCAGGTAGGCGAGATCGTCCTCGCTCGGCAGCAGCAGGTCACTGAGCGACAGGATCTCCTCGATCGTCGCCGCCACCTCAGGCAGGCCGAGCAGCTCCTTGCGGATGTTCGGGTCGAACGAGATCCTCGCACCCGCCGCCCGCGCCAGAGCCACGCCGCGCCGCGCCGCCTTGGCGATCTCGGCCGAGAACAGCGACGAGCCCATCAGGTGGAACCACCGGCAGCCGGCGAACTGGCCGGGCTCGAGCTGGGCGCTGCGCAGCGCCGCCGAGGCCGAGCTCGGGATGGTGAAGATGAAGTCGCGGCCGCCATCGGCTCGGTAGGTGACGAAGGCGATGCCGGTGGTCGAGCCGGCGATGCGCCTGATGCCGCGGACATCCACGCCCGAGGCCCGCAGCCGCTCGATGTTGAGCGTGCCGAAATCGTCGGGGCCGACGCAGCCGATCATCGCCGTCGAGGCCCCGGTGTGCGCCGCCTGGTCGGCGAAGATCGCCGGAGCACCGCTGGGGTAGGGGCCTGCGAACAGGCCGGGGGTCCGGAAGGTCTGGCCGATCTCGGTCGCCATGATCTCGACCAGGATCTCGCCGATGACCAAGACGCTCGCCGCCATCGCTGCCTCCCTGTCGGGCGATGCCATCGGGGATAGCCCTGGACAAGCCTCTTGGCAATTGCCCTGGATGTGAGAATTTACCCGCCGACCACTCGAAGCGGGGCGGGGGAGGCTTGGAACGCAGACGTGCATCCGCCGGCGACCGGCGGCTCGATCTCGCCGCCCGCGCGGCCTGGCTGTACTATGTCGCCGGCGACACCCAGGACGAGATCGCCACCAAGCTCGGCGTATCGCGCGCCGGCGCGCAGCGGCTGGTGGCGCTCGCCGTCGCCGAGCGGCTGATCACCGTCCGGCTCGACCATCCGATTGCCGGCTGCATGCAGCTGGCGCAGGCGCTGCAGCGCCGGTTCGGGCTCGCGGTGTGCGAGGTGGCTCCGGCGGACGTCGAGGATCCCTCGGCCACCCTGCGCGGCATCGGCATTCTCGCCGCCGAGCGCCTCGAGCGCGAGCTGGCGAGCCGTGCCCCCATCGTCGTCGCTGTCGGCAGCGGCCGCACCATGCGCGCCGTGGTCGAGGAGCTGCCGCCGATGACCCAGCCGCAGCATCGCGTCTGCGGGCTGGTCGGCGTCATCGCTCGCGACGGCTCGGCCAACCCCTTCGACGTGGTGATGCGCCTGGCCGACCGGATCGGCGCCCAGCGCTTCCCGCTGCCGCTGCCGGCCATCACCGAGACCGTCGCCGAGCGCGAGCTGTGGCAGGCCCAGATCAGCTATGCGCGCGTCCACGATCTGGCACTGAGCGCCCGGCTCAGCCTGGTCGGCATCGGCCAGCTCTCCTGGCGCGGGCCGCTGCATGCCGACGGCTTCGTCACCGACGCCGAGCTGTCGGAGCTGATGCACGAGGGTGCCGTCGGCGAGATGCTGGGCTGGCCGTTCGACGCCATGGGCCGCCCGATCGACACCGACGTCGGTGGCCGCGTCACCAGCGTCCCGCTGCGCGCTGCCCCTGAACGGCTGATCCTCGCCGTGGCCGGCGGTGCGGCCAAGGTGCCGGCCATCCTGGGCGCCCTGCGCGGCCGGCTGATCTCTGGCCTCATAACCGATGAGGAGACTGCCGGCTTGCTGCTTGCAGCCAAGGATTAGGGAATCCGCTTGACACCTGAATCGGTCTGATTGAGATTTTCTACGAGCGACGAGTAAACGCTCGCCGACCGGCGGGCACATCAGGGGGAGCGACGCGATGCGGAAGATGCGTTTGGCAGCGGCCGTGGCCGCCGCGCTGTTGGGCGGCACCAGTCTCGTCGGGGCCGAGACGTTGACGATCGCCACCGTCAACAATGCCGACATGATCATCATGCAGAAGCTGGCGCCCCAGTGGGAGGCGGCTTCCGGCCACAAGCTGAACTGGGTGGTGCTCGAGGAGAACGTGCTGCGCCAGCGCGTCACCACCGACATCGCCACCAAGGGCGGCCAGTTCGACATCATCACCATCGGCTCCTACGAGACCCCGATCTGGGGCAAGCAGGGCTGGCTGGTGCCGGTCAGCGACCTGGGCGACGACTACGACTATGACGACCTGATCCCGTCGGTGAAGAGCGGCCTGTCCCACGACGGCAAGATGTACTCGGTGCCGTTCTATGCCGAGAGCTCGTTCACCTTCTATCGCAAGGATCTGTTCGACGCCGCCGGCATCACCATGCCGGAGAAGCCGACCTACGACCAGGTCGCCGAATATGCCGCCAAGCTCACCGACAAGAGCAAGGAGCAGTACGGTTTCTGCCAGCGCGGCAAGCCGGGCTGGGGCGAGAACATGGCCTTCGTCGGCCCGATGGTGAACGCCTTCGGCGGCCGCTGGTTCGACATGGAGTGGAACCCGCAGCTCACCAGCGAGCCCTGGAAGACGGCGGTCGCCTACTATGTCGAGAACATGAACAAGTCCGGCCCGCCCGGTGCCACCGCCAACGGCCACAACGAGAACCGGGCGCTGTTCGCCACCGGCCACTGCGCCATGTGGGTCGATGCCACCTCGGCCGCCGGCTACATCTTCAATCCGCGCGAGAGCCAGGTCGCCGACAAGACCGCCTTCGCCCCGGCGCCGATCCAGGTGACCAGCAACGGCTCGGGCTGGTTCTGGGCCTGGGCGCTCGGCATCCCGTCCTCGTCGCAGAAGACCGACGCCGCCAAGGACTTCGTCAAGTGGGCGACGTCGAAGGACTACATCAAGCTCGTCGGCGAGAGCGAGGGCTGGGTCGCGGCACCGCCCGGCACCCGCAAGTCGACCTATGACAACCCCGAATATGTGAAGGCCGCACCGTTCGCCAAGACGGTCTACGATGCGGTGGCCAATGCCGACATCACCAATCCGACCAAGGATCCGGTGCCGTATGTCGGCATCCAGTACGTGGCGATCCCGGAGTTCCAGGGCATCGGCACGCAGGTCGGCCAGCAGATCGCCGCGGCGCTCGCCGGTCAGGTGACTGTGGATCAGGCACTCGAGACCGCGCAGCGCGCCGCCGAACGGACGATGAAGCAGGCGGGCTATCCCAAGTAGGTAGCTGCGCTCACGGATCGTCAGAGCCGCGTCGGCGGGCATCCTCCCCCGCCCGCCGACGCACCGTCCTTGCCGCGAGGGTCCGCCATGGCGACCAGCACCAGCACATCGCCGATCGACGCGGCCGCGGCACCGGGCGGCCGCAGCCGCCGCAGCGTCAACACCCTGCCGCTGCTCTCGCCCTCGGTCGTCCTGCTCTTCCTGTGGATGATCGTGCCGCTGGCGATGACCTTGTGGTTCTCGTTCCAGTACTACAACCTGCTGGATCCCAGCGTCGGCGGCTTCGCCGGCTTCGAGAACTACACCTACCTGCTCGAGGATCCGTCCCTTTGGACGGCGATGCTGAACACGCTCTACCTCGTGTTCTGGGTGCTGGTGATCACCGTCGGCCTCGGCACGCTGCTGGCGGTGCTGTTCGACCAGGAATTCTACGGCCGCGGCGTCGCCCGGCTGCTGGCCATCGCCCCGTTCTTCGTCATGCCGACGGTCAGTGCCCTGATCTGGAAAAACATGCTGATGCACCCGGTGAACGGGCTGTTCGCGTTCTTCGCCCGCAGCCTGGGCTTCGAGGCCATCGACTTCTTCGGCAGCCTGCCGCTGACCTCGATCATCATCATCGTCGCCTGGCAGTGGCTGCCCTTCGCCCTGCTCATCCTGCTCACCGCCATCCAGTCGCTCGACCACGAGCAGAAGGAGGCGGCGCGCATGGACGGCGCCGGGCCGATCTCGATGTTCTTCTTCATCATCCTGCCGCATCTCGGCCGCGCCATCAGCGTGGTCATCATGATCCAGACCATCTTCCTGCTGTCGGTGTTCGCCGAGATCTTCGTGACCACCTCGGGCGGGCCGGGCCTGGCCTCCACCAACCTCGCCTTCCTGATCTACCTGCGGGCGCTGCGCGAGTTCGACATCGGCGGGGCCTCGGCGGGTGGCGTGATCGCGGTGATCCTCGCCAACATCGTCGCCATCTTTCTCGTCCGCTCGATCGCCAAGAACATCGCCGACTGAGGGTGGGACCCATGCATCCCAAGACCCGCCACAAGCTGATCATGACGGTCGTCGGCTGGCTCGTCGCCTTCGTGATCTTCTTTCCGATCTTCTGGATGGTGCTGACCAGCTTCAAGACCGAGGTCGAGGCGGTGGCGACGCCACCCTCGCTGTTCTTCGAGCCGACCATCGAGAACTACACGACGGTGCGCGACCGCGCCGACTACGTCCACTTCGCGCTGAACAGCATCGTCATCTCGTTCGGCGCCACCATCCTGGCGATCGTCATCGCCGTGCCGGCGGCCTACGCCATGGCCTTCTTTCCCGGCAAGCGGACCAAGGATCTCCTGCTGTGGATGCTGTCGACCAAGATGATGCCGGCGGTCGGTGTGCTGATCCCGATCTATCTGCTGTTCCGTGACTTCGGCGCCATCGACACCCGCATCGGCCTCATCGTCGTCTACACGCTGATGAACCTGCCGATCGTGGTGTGGATGCTCTACACCTTCTTCAAGGAGGTGCCGAAGGACATCCTCGAGGCCGGCCGCATGGACGGTGCCAGGCCCAAGCAGGAGGTCTGGATGCTGCTGCTGCCGCTGTCGCTGCCCGGCATCGCCTCGACCGGCCTGCTGTCGGTGATCCTGTGCTGGAACGAGGCCTTCTGGAGCCTCAACCTCACCACCTCGCAGGCCGCACCGCTCACCACTTTCATCGCCTCGTTCTCGGCACCCGAAGGCCTGTTCTGGGCCAAGCTGTCGGCCGCCTCGACGATCGCGATCGCCCCCATCCTGGTCTTCGGCTGGATGAGCCAGCGCCAGCTCGTGCGCGGCCTCACCTTCGGCGCCGTGAAGTAACGCAAGGGAGCCTCGACATGGCTACCGTCACGCTCGAGAACGTCCACAAGGCCTATGGCGAGGTGAAGATCATCAAGGGCGTGGACCTGCACATCGACGACCGCGACTTCTGCGTCTTCGTCGGGCCCTCGGGCTGCGGCAAGTCCACGCTCTTGCGGATGATCGCCGGCCTCGAGGAGATCACCTCCGGCGATCTCCTGATCGACGGCAAGCGCTCGAACGACATCCCGCCGGCCGAGCGCGGCCTCGCCATGGTGTTCCAGTCCTACGCGCTCTACCCGCACATGACGGTGCGCGACAACATGGCCTTCGCGCTGCGCCTGGCCGGCGTCTCCAGGCAGGAGCGCTACGGCAAGGTCGACGCCGCGGCCAAGGTGCTGCAGCTCGACAAGCTGCTCGACCGCAAGCCCAAGGAGCTCTCCGGCGGCCAGCGCCAGCGCGTCGCCATCGGCCGCGCCATCGTCCGCCAGCCCAAGGTGTTCCTGTTCGACGAGCCGCTCTCCAACCTCGACGCCGCCCTGCGCGTGCAGATGCGCATCGAGTTGGCCCGCCTGCACGACGTGCTCAACGCCACCATGATCTATGTCACCCACGACCAGATCGAGGCCATGACGCTGGCCGACAAGATCGTGGTGCTGCAGGCCGGCGTCATCGAGCAGGCCGGCAGCCCGCTCGAGCTCTACCACCACCCGCGCAACCTGTTCGTCGCCGGCTTCATCGGCTCGCCGAAGATGAACTTCCTCGATGCCACGGTGTCGGCCGCCGCCGGCGACGGCGCCACCGTCACGTTGCCGGGCGGTGGCCGGGTCACGGTGCCGGTGCAGCCGGGCCATGTGAAGGTCGGCGACAAGGTCACGCTGGGCGTCAGGCCCGAGCACCTCGTTCCGTCGGCCGAAGGCGAGATCAGGGGCGAGGTGCAGGTGGTCGAGCGCCTGGGCGGCGAGACCTTCCTCTACACCCAGGTCGACGGCGGACCGTCGATCGTCGTCCAGGCCGACGGCGAGAGCCCGGTCCGGACCCACGAGCGCGTCGCGGTCAAGCTGAACGCCGCGACCTGTCACCTGTTCGACAGCGCCGGCCTCGCCATCGAGCGCGCCCAGCGCCATCCCTTGGCCGACATGCGCCGCCCGACGACGACGCGCATGGCCAGCTGACCCATTCGAGGAACATCCATGAAGCTTCAAGGCAAGGTAGCGCTCGTCACCGGCGGCGCCCGCGGCATCGGTGCCGCGATCTGCCGGCGCTACGCCGACGAGGGGGCGCGGGTCGCCGTCGCCGACGTGCTGGAGGGCGAGGCGCAGGCCACCGCCGCCGAGATCGGCCGCGGCGCGTTCGCGGTGCAGGTCGACGTCACCAAGCGCGCCAGCATCGACGCCATGGTAGCGAAGACCGTGGCCGAGGCCGGCGGCATCGACATCCTGGTCAACGGTGCCGCCATCTTCGACATGGGGCCGTTCCTCGAGATCACCGAGGCCAGCTACGACAGGCAGTTCGCCATCAACGTCAAGGGCCTGCTGTTCACCGGCCAGGCGGTGGCGGCGCAGATGGTGAAGCAGGGCAGGGGCGGCAAGATCGTCAACTTCTCCAGCCAGGCCGGCCGCCGCGGCGAGGCCCTGGTCGCCGTCTATTGCGCTTCCAAGGCCGCCGTCATCAGCCTGACCCAGTCGATGGGCCTGGCGTTGATCAGGCACGGTATCAACGTCAACGCGATAGCACCCGGCGTCGTCGACACGCCGATGTGGGATCAGGTCGACTCGCTGTTCGCCAGGTACGAGAACCTGCCGCTCGGCGAGAAGAAGAGGCAGGTCGGTCTCGCCGTGCCGCTCGGCCGCATGGGCACACCCGAGGACATGGTGGGGGCCGCGGTGTTCCTGGCGTCCTCCGACGCCGACTACATCGTGGCGCAGACGCTCAACGTCGACGGCGGCAACTGGATGAGCTGAGCTGTCCGGGCATTGTCACGGGCTGCGCACAGAACCGCCCACAGGGTTATCAAGAGTTCTGTGGATATTCTTCGGCAGCACTTTCTGATGAAGCTCGATTTCCAGCAGTGTTCACCTAAAAGTAGAAATCAACTTGCACGCAACAGGCGAACATTGTCGGCTCGATCAACGAAAACGGGCCCGCCGGAGGCGGGTCCGTCAACATGGGACTCGACGTATCGGCGAGACGCTCAGACCTTGGGCTGGGCCTCCTCGAGCGTCACCGGGGTCAGCTCTGGCTCGCGCAGCCGCTCGGCCGGCAGCACCGCCGGCGCGGTGTCCGAGGCTCCGGCGCCGTCCGGCAGCACGACCGGCTGGACCTCGGCGGAACCGTGCACCGTGCCACCGGCGGCCGGCACGACATCGTTGGCGGGCGCGCTCGCCATCTCGGTCATGTCGGTGGTGACCGAGCGCATCACCTCCATGAGCTTCGGCGCGCTGGCGGGGCCCACCACGGCGAACACCAGCGGACCGATCCGCCAGTTCAGCGCCAGATGGCCTTCCGGGACCATCGTCAGGGCCTGCTGTCCGTCGCCCTCGACCACGGCGATGTAGACCTGCAGCCGGTTGCCGCGCGGGTCGAGATAGACCAGCCGCGCCGCCGGCAGGTCGACGCCCTCGATGGTTTCGCCGCCGATCAGCTGCAGGCCGAGGGAGGCGAGATCGGGAACCCGCAACGCCTGGCTGTCGAGATAGCTGGCCAGCCGGCGCAGCGAGGCAACGCCCTCTTCCATGGCCTCGCCCTCGATCGGGGCGAAATTGCCACCGAACGGGAAGGCCGGGCCGGCCACCGGCGTCGTGGCGAGCACGGCGTCGGCGATCACCGACTCCTCGGCCGGCGGCTGCACCGCCCACCATGCCGCTGCCGCCACCGGCGCCATCACCGCCACGGCAGCCGCCAGGCGCCGGCAGGCCACGAACAGGCGCTGCCTGGTCATGGCACCGTCGATCCGGCGCTGCAGCGCCGGCAGGAACTGGTCGTCGTCGTCGGCGGAGAGCAGGTCGCGCAGCTCGGCCAGCATGGCCTGCTGGCGGAAGTAGCCGTTGACCTTCTCGGCGTCGGCCGGATGGGAGGCGAGATGCGCGAAGAGGTCGACACGCCGCCCGTCGTCGAGCACGCCGTCGACGAAGGCGTTGAGATCTTGCTCGCCGACCTGCAGGGAGGTCGACTCACAGTTCGTCTTCATTTCACTACACGCAGCCTGTTGTTGCGGCCGTGAGTTGTGAGCTGACGCAATGCCTCGCGCCCCCGGGAGAGGCGCGACATGACGGTCCCGATCGGCACGCCCAGGACCTGGGCAGCCTCGATATAGCTCATGCCTTCCATGCCGACCAGCAGGACGACCTCGCGTTGCTCGCGCGGCAGCTCGCCCAGGGCGGTCAGCATGTCTCGAACCTCGAGGCGCACGGACTGCGTCGCCGGGATGACCAGGCGGGCACTCGCATCCTCGATCGGCACCTCGGTGCCGGCCGCCTTCTTGCGGCGGCCATTGTCGACGAAGACATTGTGCAACGTCGTGAAGAGATAGGCACGAAGGTCCCGGACCTCGCGCCAGGCGCGCATCTGCGCCAGGACACGGGTGAGACACTCCTGCACGAGATCGTCGGCGTCGGCACGGTTGCCGACGAGCGCCCGCGAGTAACGTCGCAGCGCTCCGATGTGTTCGACGATGTCAGGCGACAGGTCGGACGGCCGGTCGGTCTCGGCGGGTCCTGGCGAGGGGCGATAAGAGGCCATAGAGGCTGACTAGTGCAGGCCAGCCGCCTTGGCAACCTCGCCGTCTCGTCCATCGCGCCCATTTTCACGGGGTTCCGCTCGCGTCAGCTCGCCACCCGGTTCAGTCCGTGATCCCGGCGCGTCTGATGGCGTCGGGTGCGCTGTCGTCGATCCGCATGACGTCGGTCCCTTCCCTCTGGCGCGCGTCCCGGCCCGTTCGCCGTTCCGCCCGCTCGTCGCAACGCGCTTCGCTCTCCGCTCCGGGCCGCCGCAAGCTGTCCCCGCCGCCACAGGGGCAGGCGAAAGGCTGGCTCTTGTCTCTGGTCGGGTCGCACCGGTCGAGTGCGGCGGCGGGCGAGCGCGAATGCTTATGAGACCCAGTCTAGCAGCACTTTATTCCCGCAGGGCAGCACCGCCGCGGGGCGCTGTCGCGGCGCCCCTCGCGCTGTGGCGGATCCGCCACAGCGACGTGTCGGGCAGGCGACGCGACGCCGGCTCAGTCGGCGGCGCGCGTCTTCACGAACGATCCGGGCGCGTCGTCGAGCACCGGCAGCGGCCCGGCCGACGGATCGCGCGCCGGCACCATCGGCCCGCTCTTCTTGGCCAGCCAGTCGCGCCAGTCGGGCCACCAGGAGCCTTCCTGCTGGGTGGCGGCAGCCAGCCAGCCCTCGGCCCCGGCTGGCCGGCGCGTGCCCGTCCAGTAGCCGTACTTGATGGAGCTCGGCGGATTGACCACGCCGGCGATATGGCCCGAGCCGCCCAGCACGAACCGCACCTGCCCGCCCAGCCGCCGGGCACCGGCATAGGTCGAGCGCCAGGGTGCGATGTGGTCCTCCTTGGTCGACAGGAAATAGGCCGGCGTCCTGATGGCGCCGAGGTCGATCGGCACGCCCGCCAGCTCGATGGCGCCCGGCTGCACCAGCAGGTTCTTCTGGTACATGTTGCGCAGGTAGAAGCTGTGCATCATCCGCGGCATGCGGGTGCTGTCGCCGTTCCAGAAGAGCAGGTCGAACGCCATCGGCTCGCGGCCGAGCAGGTAGTTGTTGACGACGAAGCTCCACACCAGGTCGTTCGAGCGCATCAGGCTGAACACCTGCTGCATGTGCCGGGCCTCGAGGTAGCCCTTGTTGTCCATGTGCTCCTCGATCAGGCGCAGCTGCTCGTCGTCGATGAACACGCCGAGCTCGCCGGGCTCCGAGAAGTCGAGCATGCAGGTGAGGAAGGTGACGGCCTTGACCCGGTCGTCGCCGCGCGCCGCCATCCAGGCGAGCAGGCAGGCGGTGAGCGTGCCGCCGAGGCAGTAGCCCACCATCGTCAGCTCGCGCTCGCCGGTCTGCGCCGCCACCGCCTCGATGGCCTGGAGCTGCCCCCTGGTCATGTAGTCCTCGAAGGTCAGCCCCGACAGCTCCCTGTCGGGATTGACCCAGGAGATCACGAACACGGTGAAGCCCTGGTCGACCGCCCACTTGATGAAGCTGTTCCTGGGCTTGAGGTCGAGGATGTAGAACTTGTTGATCCAGGGCGGCGTGATCAGCAGCGGCCGCTTGTGGACGGTCGCGGTGCTCGGTGCGTACTGGATGAGCTGGAAGAGCTGGTTCTGGAAGACGACCTTGCCGGGCGTGGTGGCGAGGTTGACGCCGACCTCGAACGCCTCCTCGTCGGTCATGCTGATCTTGAGCTGGCCCGAGCCGCGCTCGAGATCGCCCAGCAGGTTCTTCAGCCCGCGCAGCAGGCTGTCGCCCTTGGTCTCCGAAGCCTCGCGCAGCACCGCCGGGTTCAGCGCGATGAAGTTGGTCGGCGCCAGCGCGTCGATCCACTGCCGGGTGTAGAACTCGGCCTTCTCCTTGGTCTTGGGATCGAGCCCCTGCACGTCGGCCACGGTCTCCTGCAGCCAGCGCGAGCTGACGAGGTAGGACTGCTTGATGTAGTCGAAGACCAGCGCCTCGCTCCAGGCGTCGTCCTTGAACCGCCGGTCGCCGGGCTGGGCCTCGGCCACGGGCTCGACCTCCTGGCCGGCCGCCTTGAGCATCTGCGCCTGCCAGACCTCGCCCATCTGCTGCCACCAGCGCAGCTGCGCCTGCGCCAGCTTGTGCGGATCGGCCAGCATCGCCTGCGCCATCTTGCCGAAGGCATCCGCGATCACCTTGGGATCGGGGATCTGGAAGGCGTCCTCGGTGGCCTGGCGCTCGAGGAAGCGCTGCACCACCCGCTGGCTGCGCTCGGCCAGATCGGCGATCGACTGGGCGAGCTCGCCCGGCTCGTTCCGTTCGGTGCTCATCGGCGCGCTCTCCGCTGATCTCGGGGGAAAAGCTTGCGACGGCCGTGCGGGTGCTGCAACGGGCTACGCGTCGGCCAGACTGCGATACAATAGCCGTCCTGCCCTCGGCAGGGCTCGCCCCGAGCTAAGGCCGTGGCTATCGGTATGGGCGTGGATCTCATGCAATGTCGGTGCGGTCTTGCTGCTCCTGACCAAGGCTTGTCAATTCGGTCCTGCTGCGGTGGAGGAGCCATCTCCATCCCTCGTCACGAGCCGGAGATGGGCCGCGAGACGGACAGCCATTGCGACGATATTCAGTGTCGGATGGACGCTACCGCCGGTAGGAAACACCGAGCTGCCGGCCACGAAGAGATTATCCAGGCCGAACACGCGGCAGTTCCGGTCGACGACGCCACGGGACGGATCGGCACCCATGCGTGTCGTGCCGATATGATGGGCGCTGTTGCTGTGGCTCGGTATCGGTTTCTCAGGGTCGGTCAGCCAGTCGGCCAGAAGCGCCCGCCCGAGCCCGATCCTGCCGATCTCCTCGGCAAGCACGCGACTGAAGCTGACCAGGCCGTGCCGATCTTGCTCGCCGATCCGCCAGTCGACGAGCAGTGTCGGCTGCTCCAGCGCGTCTCGGCCCTCCCCGAGGGTGACACGGCTGTCAGGATTGGGGACCTGCTCGACCCGCATGCTGACCGTCACCGTTGATGTCTCGGGCCGCACGAGGCCAGCTCGTACCATCCCGGCCCACGCGAGGCCGTCGAGGTCGCCGAGCAAGATCGCGATGTCGCGGCCCAGCCCGTCGGAAATGGTTCTACGGCGCACCGAACGCCATAGACGTCGTGCCGCACGGACGCCCGGTGTACCAAACTGCCCGCCCGCATAGAAGGAAGCGTCGACGCAAGTCGTGCCGAGCTTGGCCTGCAACGCGCGCCCCAAGCGGACCATGCCTTCACTCTCGCCGTCGGCGCGCCGCATCTGGTGATAGATCCCCGGCAGGCGGGCGCCTGGACGGAGCTGGACCTCCATCAAATCCCAGACCGGATGGCCCATGAAGAACCGCCCTACGAGATCGCGTGCGTTGCCGATGCCGCAGCTCATCTGGCTCCGCGAAGCCAGCAGCAGCCGAGCGTTCTCGAGTCCACCGCAGGCCAGCACCGCGAAGCGGCAGGAGACAGTCAGACCGATTCCGGTGAGCGTGGCGAAAGCCAGCCGCTCGACCTTCCGGCAGGTCTCGTTGAGCCGAATGTCGATCAGGTTGGCATGCAGGATCACCTGCAGACGGCTCGTCGCCCCGAGTTCCGGGCCGTAGCGCGTGCCGAACGCGGTCGGCGGGCTGAAGCGCCACAGTCCATTCTCAACCCGCGCCGGATCGAACGGCAGGGCATTCGGCAGGACATGCGGGGACGTGAAGTCGTCGGCTTCGATCTCGCAGAGTGCCAGTGCGCGCGGCAGATGCGCCGCGAACTCGGCATAGTCGATCGGCCAGCCACTGTGCGCTATCCATGTCCGCGGTGCGAAATCGGCCGCTTCGAAGGGGCGCGATCGACCGCCCCAATGGTTTGTCGAGCCGCCGAACTGCCTCAGCCGAGCGATCGCCGGATCGATCTCGGCCCCGATACTGTCACCGGCATAGAGAGCCTGGGCATCTTCATCGTATTCCTCGCCTCCGCCTTCGGCCAGGATCACGGTCAGCCCGCTATCGGCCAGCTCGCGCGCGACGGTAATTCCGGCGGCGCCCGCGCCGACGACACAGATATCGGCCTGCAAGACCGTATCATGCGGTAGGGAACGCGCGTCGAGCGGCACTGTCCTGTCTCCGGAAATGTCCCGACAGAGACTGCCACTCGGATGGTTAAGACATCCCTAGAGATATGATAGCAAATCGCTAGTCGAGCAGGCCGAAGCGCACTAGGCGCGAGCCGGACGTCGAAGAGACGCTCTGGGCCGACGTGGGATAGTTCCAGTGTGCCTTTGCAACGCGCTTTGACTGGCCTACCTAAAGCCGACCGGCTGCGCCACGGAGGCCGCGATGAGCTGCTGCGAACGCCTCGTCCTCAAGACCAGGGAGCCAGAGGCGAGGACTCTGGCCGTGGGCCGCCGCGCCGTGCTCAAGGGTGCGGCCGCCACCGCCGGCGGCGTGGCGCTGCTCGCCGGTACCTCGGGACCGCTGCACGCCCAGCTCAAGCCGGTGAAGCTGGCCTTCTGCGGCCAGCTGCTCTGCGTCGTACCCTACGAGGTCACCCAGGCCGCCGGCCTGTTCGCCGAGCAGGGGCTCGACGTCGAGCTGGTCTACACCCGCGGCGGCAACGCCGCGATGCAGGCGCTGGTCGGCGGTGCCGTCGACTATGCCGGCACCTCGTTCGACGTGGCGCTGCAGGCCTATGCCCAGGGTGCCCACGTCGCCCGCTTCGCCTCGACCGGCCGGCTGCCGCTGTTCGCGCTCGCCGTCGGACCCGGCAGCGCCTCCGCGATCAACGACATCAAGGATCTCGAAGGCCACACCGTCGCCGTCTCCGGCCTCGGCAACGCCGACCACACCCTGCTGCTCTATCTCCTGGAGAAGGCGGGGGCGGACAAGAACAAGGTCGCCGTGGCGCAGATGGGCACCAACCTGTTCGACGCCCTGCGGGTCGGCCATGTCGAGGCCGCCATGGTGCAGGAGCCGGCGTTGACCCTGCTCACCGAGGCCGGCGGCAAGTCGCTGGTCAACTTCATGAACCTCGACGACGCCAATCGCCATCTCGGCGGCCCCTACTCCTTCATGGGCGTGGCCGTGCGCACCGCCGAGCGCGAGCAGCGCCTGGACGAGATGCGCAGGCTGGCGACCGCGCTTGAGAAGGGCCTGCAGCGGCTGCAGACCATGCCAGTGCCCGAGATCGTCGACGCGCTGCCGCAGGAGCTGATCGCTGGCGGCAACCGTCCGCAGCTCGAGGCCATCATCGAGCGCTACCGCGCCTCGCTCTATCCGACCTCGGTGCGGATCGACGTGCCGTCCGACGAGCGCGTCGCCGAATCGCAGCGTGTCGCTGGCATCCTCGAGCCCGAGGTCGACGTCAAGGGCGTGCTCGACCTCGACGTGCTCGGGGGCTGAGTGCTCGACGTCGAAGGACTCTCGATCTCCTACGGTGCCGAGCCCATCCTGGAAGATGCGACGCTGAGCGTCGCCAGGGGCCAGTTCGTCAGCCTCGTCGGGCCCTCGGGCTCGGGCAAGAGCACGATCCTGCGCGCCGTGATGGGCCTGCTGGCGCCGCTGGCCGGCAGGATCGAGCTCGCCGTGCCGCGCGACCACGTCGGCATGCTGTTCCAGGACGACGCGCTGCTGCCCTGGCGCTCGGCCCGCCACAACGTCGCGCTCGGCCTGCGCATCCGCGGCGACAGCCGTGCGAAGGCCGAGGCCGAGGCGGAATCCTGGCTGGAACGGCTGGGCCTCGCAGGCCTCGGCGACCGCTTTCCCCGCCAGCTCAGCGGCGGCCAGCGCAAGCGCGTCGCCCTGGCGCAGGTGCTGGCGCTGAAGCCCGAGCTCCTCCTGATGGACGAGCCCTTCGCCTCGCTCGACGCCATCGTCCGCCACCGCATCACCGAGGAGCTGCTCGAGTGGGTCGAGCGCGAGCGGCTGACCGTGCTGCTGGTCACCCACGACCTCGAGGAGGCGCAGACCCTCTCGGACGTCGTCTACCTCCTCTCCCGCGGCCCGCGCGCCCGCATCCGCCAGCGCTACGAGGTGCCGATCCCGCGTCCGCGCGACCTCGTCCGCTCCCGCCTCCACCCGGCCTTCGGACCGTTGCTGGAGCGGCTGTGGAACGATCTCTCCGCCGAGGTCGATGGCGCTGCCCGACCCGCCGCGAGGCCCAGAGCCGCATGACGAGGCTGCTCGACCGCGCCTGGGCGAGGCAGGTCGCGGCACTCGCCGTGCTGCTGGCGCTGTGGGAAATCGCCGCCCGTGTCGGCTGGATCGACCCGTTCTATGCCCCCGCACCCAGCCGCATCGCCACGGTGCTGTGGAGCGTGTTCGCCGACGGCAGCATCTGGGACCATCTGCGCGCCACCTTCACCGCCGCCCTGCTGGGCCTGCTGCTGGGCCTGGTCATCGGCGCCGCCCTCGGCTTCGCCGGTGCCCTGATCCCCTTCGTCGCCGAGCTGCTGGAGCCGGTGATGATCATGCTCAACGCAGTGCCGCGGGTGATCCTGGCCCCCCTGTTCGTCATCTGGCTCGGTATCGGCCTGTCCTCGAAGGTGGCGCTCAGCTTCGTGCTGGTGGCCGTGCTGATCTTCTTCGCCGTCTATGGCGGCATCCGCGACGTCGACCGCCGCCTGATCGAGCGCGTCCAGACCCTGGGCGGCGGCCGCTGGGTGCTGCTGCGGGAGGTCTACCTGCCGTCCGTCACCGCCTGGATCATGGGCAACCTCAAGGTCGCCGTGGGCTTCGCCTTCACCGGTGCGGTGGTCGGCGAGTTCGTCGCCTCCAGCCGCGGCCTCGGCTATCTGCTCTCCTTCGCCCAGAGCACCTACAACGCCGCCCTGGTGCTGGCGCTGGTCATCCTGATCATGCTGTTCGTGCTGGTCCTGTTCGTGCTGGCCGGTGCTCTGGAGCGCCGGCTGCTACGCTGGCGCTACCCTTAGAGACCATGTGGAGAGGAACCGTCCGATGAAGGTCGCCTACGTCTTCAGCACCTCGGGCCACACCGCCAGCTACAAGCTCGGCAAGATGATCCTGCCGCAGCTCGAGGCCGGCAATCACGGTGCCGAGGTCGTCGGCATGTTCTTCTTCGACGACAACACCTTCGTGATGCGCAAGGGCGACCCGCTCGGCGAGCGCCTGGCCAAGGTCGCCAGGGAGAAGGGCATGCTGCTGATGCTCTGCGACCAATGCGTCACCGAGCGCAACCTCGCCGAGCCCAGGCCCGGCGGCGGCTATACGCCCAAGGACGTCTGCGAAGGCGTGCTGGTCGGCTGCTTCCCCGACCTCTACGGCGCGCTTGCCGGCAGCCCGCCCGACCAGGTCATCACGCTCTAGGAGGCCGCGCCACCTTCCCGCTGGTACATTGGCGGACTACGTCGAGAACCAGATGGCGTGGAGCGAAGGTGATGACTGAGAAGGCCGAGCTGACCATCTCCCGCCTGATCAAGGCGCCGCGGTCCGCCGTCTGGAGGGCCTGGAGCGTGCCCGAGCATTTCGCGAGGTGGTGGATCCCCAGGCCCATGGAATGCCGGGTGGTGAAGCTGGACCTGCGCCCGGGCGGCGGATTCGAGACGCTGATGCGCGAGGGCGACGGGCCGTTCCAGCCGCATGTGGAAGGCTGCTTCCTCGATATCGCGCGCGAGGAGCGCATCGTCTTCACGACGGCCCTTGCCGAAGGCTGGCGGCCCATCGAGCCGTGGCTGGCGCTGACCGCCATCATGACCATGAAGGACGAAGGCGGCGGCACCCGATACGCCGCCCGCGTCATGCACAAGAGCGGGGAAGACAGCCGTAGGCACGAGGAGCTGGGCTTCCACGAGGGCTGGGGCGCCACCATCGACCAGCTCGCCGAGATGGCGGGACGACTGGCGTCGTCGGGGGAATCCTCCTAGTCGACCCGTCTCGCGAGACTGACACGCGGAGGACCTGCGTCATGTCGGACAGGCCGGAAGAGCGCCTCGATCGGCGCGACTTCATGATCGCCTCGATTGCAACGGCCGGCGCATCGGCTGTCCACCTCGTTGCCGCCGGCACTGCAAATGCTCAGGCCGCAGCGACAAGCTCTGCCGTTCCACCAGCGGGAACGGTCTATACCGGCGATACGGTCCAGGGAAAAAGGGTCGTCAGTGCGCTCGACGTCGACGACTTGGAGCCGGGCAAGAAACACCTTCTGTATTTCCAGGGCGTCGAGATGTCCGGCGGACAGCACTGGTATGTGTCGGTGACGGTCGCCAAGGGCGCAAGGCCGGGCAAGCGCGGCGTCCTGGTCAGCGGCGTGCACGGCGACGAGATGAGCTCGGTGCATACGGTCCAGACCGTGATGAGCCAGCTCGACCCGGCGGAGATGTCGGGCACGGTGATGGCGGTCACGGACGTGTCCCGCCCGGCCTTGGAAAGCATGCAGCGCAGATGGCCCAATGCGGGCAGGGGCGCCGATCTGATCGACATGAATCGGGAGTGGCCCGGAGACGAGAACGGCCTCACCGCGGCCAGCCGGCACGCCGGGCTCCTGTTCAACCGGCTCCTGCGGCCGAACGCCGACTTCGCGATCGACTTCCACACCGGGACAACCGGATTCGACGTCACGGCATTCAATATCGCCGGCATGGATGTGCCCGAGATCAGGGCGATGGTGGAGCTCTACCCGGTCGGTCAGATCTTCGACAATCACGTCTATCCGGGTGTCCTGCACAACGCGTTCGTCGATGTCGGCATCCCGTCCTTCACGCCGGAGATCGGCGCTGCGCGCGTCCTGGACCTCGAGATGATCTCCCTGTTCGTGGAGGGCACGATGAACGTCCTCAAGCATCACGGCATTGTCGTCGGGCCGATGGGGCGTACGGGCAAGGACGTGAATGTCTTTGTCGGCAACAGTGCGTTCCCGATCCTGGCCACCGCGGGTGGGCTCGTCGAGCATCTGGTCAAGCTCAACGACAAGGTCGAAGCCGGACAGAAGGTGGCCATCCAGCGCGACAGCTTCGGTGAGGTGGTCGCGGAATATACGAGCGCCGTGGCCGGAGAGATAACGGGCCAGCGCAGCGACGCGATGTCCGAGCCTGGCAACCCGCTGGTATTCATCCTTTTCAACAAGGCGACGCCGGATGGCGGCGAGACTTATCCCGAGTGATCCGACACCTGATGTCGATGGCCGGGTCGAGCCCGGCCATGAGAATATCAGGGCGCGAACGCTGGCATCGTCTCCTAGCTCGTCATCTCCAGGATCAGCTTCAGCAGCGCCTCGGGCGCGGTGACATTCGGCGTGTGGGTGGCGTCGATCTCGCGATAGCGCCACCCTGCCTCGCTGCGCGCCTTGGCGGCGAACGGCCCGAAGGTGTCGCCCGGGTATTTCTGCAGGCAGTAGATGTAGGTCC
The DNA here is from genome assembly GCA_035326425.1 of Geminicoccus sp. GTDB lineage: Bacteria > Pseudomonadota > Alphaproteobacteria > Geminicoccales > Geminicoccaceae > CALKJU01. The sequence goes on from DAOLFG010000013.1 coordinate 78,501, forward strand.
GCGGCACGCCGCGCGCAGCACCGGTGAGCCGGACCGGCCGGGTGAAGGTGGCGTAGGGCTGGTCCTTGCGCCGCGCCGCCAGCCAATCGCGCTGGTCGGCCGGCGTGTCGGCTGCCAGGGGATTGGGGGTCAGCCGCCAGCCGTCGACCAGCCGGTCCTTCATGGCCTGGGCGTTCGCCGCCGGCTGCAGCGACATCACGCTGTCGCCGTCGCCTGGCACGAAGGCGTCGAGATAGGCGAGGTGCGCCAGCCGCTCCGCCACCCGGTCGGCAGCACCGGTCACCACCATGCCGCCATAGCTGTGGCCGAGCAGGACGACGTCGCGCAGGTCCTCGGTCTCGATTGTCGCCACCACGTCCTGGATGTGCGTCTCGAGATCGACCGCGGGCGAAGCCAGGTGCGCCCGCTCGCCGAGGCCGGTGAGCGTCGGCGTGAACACCTCGTGGCCTCGGGCCGCCAGCATCCGCCTGATCTTCGCCCAGGAGAACCCGCCGCCCCAGGCGCCGTGGACGATGACGAAGGTCGCCATGATGTCAGCTCCCCGATCCCTGCCGTGCGCACCCCTTATCGGTAGAAGCGGTTTTGTACAGGGCTGATCGTGATCTCGTTGACGCAGACATGCGGCGGCTGCTCGGCCAGGAAGCGGATCAGCCGCCCGATGTCGTCGGCGCGCAGCATCCCGGCCCGCTCCTCGGCCGGCGGCGGCACCGGCCGGGTCTCCAGCACCTCGGTGTCGACCTCGGCCGGACACAGCGCGGTCGCCCGGATGCCGCTCGGCCCCTCCTCCATGTTCAGCGATTCGACCAGGGCCAGCAGCGCCCGCTTGCTGGCGGCATAGGCCGAGCCCGCCAGCTTCTCGTTGCGCCAGCCGATCCAGGACGAGACCACGACGACCAGGCCCGTGCCGCGCGCGCGCATTCCCGGCAGCACCGCCTGGACGACGTGCATCACGCCCTTGAGATTGGTGTCCAGCACCATGTGCCAGTCCGCCAGCGACACCTCGGCGAACCGGCGTCTGGGAATGTTGGTGCCGGCATTGGCGACGAGAATGTCGACCTCGCCGAGGCCGCGGCCGGTTCGCTCGACAGCCGGGGCGTCGGTGACGTCGAGCACGAGCGGCGCGATGCGTGCGCTGCCGGCCGCCACCCGCTCCAGCGCCTCGCGGCGCCGGCCGGATATCGTCACCGCCGCACCGGCCTCGGCCAGCGCCCGGGCGGCCGCCGCCCCGATGCCGCTGCCGCCGCCCGTCACCCAGGCGGCGCGGCCGGCGAGCCCGCTCACAGCGCGAACCGGTGCTCGGCGATCTTGTGCTGCTCGACGAAATCCCAGTCGTAGTCGACGCCGAGGCCCGGCCCCGTCGGCACCGGCACGCAGCCGTCCTTGCCGACGCCCGACATCTGGTCGTCGTAGCCGCAGCGATAGATCGGCGGCACCAGGTTCGGCATGTCGGGGCCGATGAGCGCCAGCTCGTAGAAATGGGTGTTGCGCATCGCCGCCACGCAGGCGCGGTGCGCCGGCCCGCAGGCATGGACCTGCACGTCCAGCCCCAGGGCCTCGCCGAGATGGGCGATCTTCATCACGCCTGTGATGCCGAGATCGTATTCCGGGTCGGTGTGAATCATGTCGCAGCCGCCGGCGATGGCGAAGGCCGCCTTCTGCTCCAGGCCGCGCACATGCTCGCTGACCAGCAGCGGCGTCCTCAGCTTCTCGCGCAGGATCTGGTGGCCGCGCACCGAGACGCTGGAGTCGCGATAGGGGTCCTCGTACCAGAAGCATTTGGCCTCGTCGCAGGCCTCGCCGACATAGAGCGCATCGGCGAAAGTGCGCAGCTCGCAGCCCGGATCGACCATGATCTCCATCCTGGCGCCCACGGCCTTGCGCACGGCGTGGATCACCGCGGCCTCGCGATGCTTGTCGCCATCGTGCCAGCCGTGGATCTTGAACCCCGCGAACCCGCGCTCGCGGCAGTCCAGCGCGAACTCGCCGAACGCCTCGGGGCTGTCCAGGCCGCCCGGCTCGTCCTGGCCGTGATGGGTGCTGGCATAGGTCGGCAGGCGCTTGCGGTAGCCGCCGAGCAGCGTCGCCACCGATACGCCGTACTTGCGGCCGGCGAGGTCCCACAAGGCGATGTCGAGCGGCCCGTGACCCATATGGTCGTAGGCCCTGAGCTCGCGCTTCAGGTCGTCGTAGATCAGCTCGCGCTGCTCCGGGTCGCGGCCGAGCAGGTGGGGGGCCAGCATCACCGTCTGTCCCAGCGCCGCCTGCGTGCCGACCCAGTGCGTCACGTAGCGGCCGACGCAGCCGTCGTCGGCGGCGATCTCGACGGCGTAGCGCATCACCGTGATCCTGCCGCCCTTTTGGTAGGTCATGTTGCTGACCCCCATGGCGCGGTGGGCGCCGAGCGTCAGGTTCTCGACCTCGAAGGTGAAGGGCAGCACGGCGACACGGGTGATCTTGCTCATCGCGACGAAGCTCCGGGAGTGCTCAGACCGCCATCCAGCGCGGGAAGACCAGCGTGATGGCCGGGATGAAGGCGATCAGGACCAGGGCCACGACCATCATGACGAAGATCGGGATCAGCGGCCGGTTGGCGCGCATGTAGTCGACGTTGGCGATCTTGCAGGTGATCAGCACCAGCACTGCCACCGGCGGGGTGAGCGAGCCCAGCAGCAGCCCGAACGTCACCACCATGGCGAAGTGGTAGGGCTCGAGGCCGTAGACGTCGCCGATCGGCTGCAGCACCGGCACCAGCATGACCATGGCCGGGATCGGCTCGATGAAGATGCCGACGAGCAGCAGCACCGCCAGCACCAGCAGCATCACCACGAACGGGCTGCTGGTGAAGCCCTGCAGCCAGGCGGCGATCATCGCCGGCACGCCCTCGTGGGCGATGATCCAGCCGAACAGCGAGGCGCCGCCCAGGATGACCATGATGCTGGAGGAGGTGACGGCGGCGCTGGTCATGTTCTCGACCAGCCCGGCGAGGTCGCTGCGGCGGGTTATCAGCGCGTAGAGGGCGCCGTAGGCCACGGCGACGACGCCGGCCTCGGTCGCGGTGAACAGGCCGGAGACGATGCCGCCGACGATGATCGCCGGCATCATCAACGCCGGCACCGCCTCGCCCAGCGCCCGGGCGCACTCGCCCCAGCTGGCGCGGGCGTGCCGCCGCGTCGGGTTCCTCCCGGCCATGTGGAAGACCGCCGCCATCAGCACGAGGGCGATCAGGATGCCGGGGCCGATGCCGGCCAGGAACAGCGTGCCGATCGAGAGGCCGGTCATCGAGCCGTAGATGACCATCACCACGCTCGGCGGGATCACCGGGCCCAGGATCGCCGCACCGGCGGTGATCACCGCCGCGTCCTCGCGCCGGAAGCCGTCGCGGGCCATGGCCGGGATCAGCATGCCGCCGACCGCTGCGGCAGAGGCCGCGGCCGAGCCCGAGATGGTCGAGAACAAGAGGCTGGTCAGGATCGTCACCTGCCCCATGCCGCCGCGCATGTGGCCGACCAGCGAGCGCGCCAGCCCGATCAGGCCCTCGGTGATGCCGCTGACGTTCATCACCTGGCCCGCCAGGATGAACAGGGGGATCGCCAGCAGGGGAAAGCTGTCGAGCGAGCTGAACATCTTCTGCGGCAGCACGATCAGCGGGATGCTGCCGTCCAGCACGATCGCCGCCACCGCCGCCAGGCCCATCGAGAAGGCGATGGGCATGCCGAGCAGGATGAACAGCAGCAGGAACAGGGTGAGCGAGACGATCATCTCACTCGAAGCCCGCCGACGCCGGCGCAGGCTTGCGCACCAGCAGCACCAGCACCGACAGCGCCGCCGAGAACGGTATCGGCACGAAGAACCAGAAGCGCGACAGGCCCAGCGCCGGCGAATGCACCGGCAGGCCGCGGCGGGCGAACGCCCAGCCGCTCCAGGCGAGCACGGCGCAGAACACCACCGAGGCCACGGCCGCCGCCACGCGCTTCACCCGTTCGGGCGTGCCCTCGCCGAGCGGCAGCACGTCGACGACGATCTCCTCGTGCTGCCAGAGCTGCACCGGCAGCCCCAGCAGCATCGACCAGACCAGCAGCAGCACCACCAGCTCCTCGGTCCAGAAGATCGTGAAACCCAGGGCGTAGCGGTTCACGACCTGGACCAGCGTCGCCAGGATCATCACCGCGAACGCCGCCGACATGGCGAGCCTGGTCGCGGCGACGATCAGGCCCGTCGCGCGTGCGAGCGGGGACATGCGCTCAGGCGGCGCGGATCTCGGCCAGCAGCTCGGTGGCCTTGGCCGAGGCGGCGAAATCGTCCTGGAGCGAGGCCAATGCTTCGGCGAAGGGTGGCAGCGCCGGATCGTTGACGGTGAGCGTGCCCGCCGCCGCCAGCTTTTCCATCCAGCCGCGATCGCGCTCGAAATGCTGCTGGCGCTGCCACGTCGCCGCCTCGGCCGCCGCCTTGCCCAGCGCCTCCCGCTGGGCGGCGTCGAGATTGCCCAGCGTGGCGGCGCTGATGACGAACGAGCCGTCGAGCAGGATGTGGCGGGTGCGCGAGAGGTACTTGGTGACCTCGAAGATCTTGAAGGTGTAGCCGACCTCGGCCGAGCCCTCCATCGCATCCACCACGCCGGTCTGCAGCGCCGTGTACATCTCCGGCGCCGGGATCGGCGTCGGCTGGGCGCCCAGCGCCGAGAACGTCCGCACGAACACCGGCGCCTCGGGCAGGCGGATCTTCACGCCCTGGAAGTCGGAAGGCTGCTCGATGGGCCTGGTGCGCAGGAAGGTGTTGCGGTAGCCGGCGGTCATCCAGTTCAGGATCTTCATGCCGGCCGCCTGCTCGAGCGCACCCGCCAGCTCGGCGCCGATCGGGCCGTCGACCACCTTCTCCCAGTGCGCGAAGTCGCGGTACAGGTAGGGCAGGGCGATGATGCCGAACTGCGGCACGTAGTTGGCGTAGAGGCCGGACTCGCCGTAGCCCATGTCGAGCGTGCCGATCGACACCGACTCGATGATCTCGCGCTGGCCGCCCATCTGCGCCGCCGGCAGGATCTGCAGCTCCAGCGTGCCGTTCGAATACTCGGCGAGCTTCTGGCCCATCATCTCGGCGGCGGCGTGCTGCTCGGACTGGGTGGTGACGTGATGGCCCAGGCGCAGCGTGCGCTTGGTCTGCGCCCGCGCGATCGCGGGCATCGCCAAGGCGGCGGTGGTGCCGGCGGCGAGCGTGCCGAAGCGGCGGCGGTCCATGGCCATGCGAAAGCTCCTCCCCGAGTTGATTTGCGCTGAGCCGTAGCAGCAAGCCGGTCCGGCTGGCAAGGGTTGTTGCCTATTCTGCAAACCTGTTGTCTATGTTGGAACGCATGGGTGCCCTCGACAACGGATTGCGGATCCTCTCCGCCATGGAACGGGGCCAGACGCGGCTGTCGGTCAGCGAGCTGGCGCGCCGGCTGGGCCTGCCCAAGAGCGGCGTGTCGCGCACCCTGCGGCAGCTCGCCGAGGCCGGCTTCGTCGAGCGCGACCCGGACGGCCGCCACTACCGCCCCGGCTACGAGCTGTTCCGCCTCGGCACGCTCTACAAGTCCGGCGAGTTGCCGGTGGATCTCGCCGACCGCGGCGTCTCGGGCCTGGTCGAGCGTTTTCCGGCCACCGGCTATGTCGCGGTGCTGAGCCGGGCCGACGCCGTGATCCTGCGCCTGCGCGAGGGCACCCATCCCCTGCGCTACGTCCAGCCCGAGGGCACGCGGCTGCCGGCCTTCCTCACTGCCATCGGCAAGGCCATGCTGGCGCGGCTGGCTGCGGCCGAGCTCGACGCGCTGCTGCCGCCCGACCTCTCGCATCCGCCTCTGCACTACCATGCATCCCGCGACGAGCTGGCCGCCGAGCTCGCCACCTATCGCGAGCGCGGCTGGGCCGAGCTGAAGGACCAGGCCTTCCGCGGCATCGACGCCGTGGCGGTGGCGGTGCGGCCACCCGACGGCCAGCCCCTCGGCATGGCGCTCTGCTACCTGCAGGCCGATGCCTCGGCTGCCGACGTCGCCGCCATGGTCGGATCGCTGAAAAGCCTCGCCCGCGAGGTGGCGGCCCCGGCGGGCGATGGCTACTGGTCGGTCAGCGCGCCAGCGGGCGCTGCATGATCACCGTGTCCAGCCACCGGCCGTGCTTGTAGCCGACGCCGGTCAGCGTGCCGATGAGCCGGAATCCCAGCGCCGCGTGCAGCCCGATCGAGGCTGCGTTGGCGGAATCGCCGATCACCGCCACCATCTCGCGCAGGCCCGCCTCGGCGCACAGCCGGATCACCTCGTCCATCAGGGCCCTGGCGACGCCGCGCCGCAGGAAGGCGTCGTCGACATAGACCGAGTTCTCGACCGTCAACCGGTAGGCCGGCCGCGCCCGGTAGGGCCCGGCATAGGCGTAGCCGGCCACGGCACCGTCGATCTCGGCCACGAGCCAGGGCATCCCCGCCGCCCGCACCGCCTCGACCCGGCGTTCCAGCTCGGCGAGGTCCGGCGGCTCCAGCTCGAAGGTGGCGGTGCGGGTCAGCACCTCCCGCTCGTAGATCGCCTGGATCGCCGGCAGGTCGGCCGTGGCTACGTCGCGAATGCTGGTCAAGGCTGCGACCTCGCAGGCTGTGCAGGGACGGTGGCGCTGATACACTGGCCGTGGGTCCAACGGAACGGGGAGGTTCGGCCGTGGGCGAGCTTTCGGAAGCCACACGCCAGAAGTTCATGTCGGTCAGCACCGCCACCTTGACGAGCTGCCTGTTCAAGCGCGGCTTCCGCAACCTGTGGATGCAGAACGTCCACCCGGTCAATCCGCGCCTGCGCATGTGCGGCCCGGCCTTCACGCTGCGCACCATCCCGGCGCGCGAGGATCTCGACATGATGTCGGGCTACGCCAACCCCGAGCATCCGCAGCGCAAGGCGATCGAGACCTGCCCGCCCGGCCATGTCCTCGTGACCGACAGCCGCGGCGACGCCCGCGCCGCCTCGGGCGGTGACATCCTGCTCACGCGCCTGATGATCCGCGGCTGCGCCGGTGCGGTCACCGACGGCGGCTTCCGCGACACGCCGTCGATCCAGAAGATCGACTTCCCGGTCTACCATGCCCGCCCCTCGGCCCCGACCGCACCGATCCTGCACTGCTCGATCGACATCGGCCTGCCGATCGGCTGCGGCGGCGTGCCGGTCTATCCGGGCGACATCATCGTCGGCGACGGCGAGGGCGTGATGGTCGTCCCGGCGCATCTCGCCGACGAGGTTGCCAACGAGGCCTTCGAGATGACGGTGTACGAGGACTTCGTCGAGGAGAAGGTCCGCGAGGGCCGCCGGCTGCCCGGCCTCTACCCGGCGAGCGACGCCAGCCGCGAGGAGTTCGCGGTCTGGCGCAAGCAGCACGGCCGCTGAGTCTCCTTCCCCGGCCGTCCCGCGGGGCGGCCCGGGGGCATGGGGCCGCATGGCACAGCCGTCGCTGCAATCGCTGCTCGTCGAGCATCTCGCCGCCGAGCTGGGCGACGCGGAGACGGCGCGTCGCTTCGCCGCCGTGCTGATGGAGGAGGCGCTGAGCTGGCGGGCGCCGGCCGTGTCCGTCGCCGAGGTCCGCACGATCTTCGCCTTCACCTTCGGCAACCGCATGCTGCCCAGCGGCAATCGCGAGCCGGGCCCGGTCAACGAGGCGCTGGCCGACACCGCCGTCCGGCTCCACGAGGCCACCGGCGCCCGCGTCTGGGCGCAGTGGGAGGTGGCGGCGGCCATGGGCGACCGCGTGCCGTCCGGCCTCCTGGTGCCGATACACCCCGCGCTCGGCGCCGATGCCGAGCCGCGCTATTTGAGCACAGGTGGAGTCGTCGACGAGATCCTGGCGCGCCGGCCCGAAGGCCTCGGCACCGTCGCCGTGGTGGCGCTGCGCGATCATGCGTGGCGATGCGTGCGGATCTGCCGCCGCCGTGGCCTCGCCGCCGGCCTGCCCGAGGGCTGGCCGATGCCCGGAGCCTACGATGCCGCCTCCGGCCAGCCCTGGACGCGCGATCGCCTGGCCTACCTGCTGCACGACCTGCACTGCAGGGCTCTGGATCGCCGGGACATCGCCGGCCACAATCGGTAGTAGAAATGGGGTGGTCCTCTCCTGGTGTCCTGGTGAGGCTCGTCTAGCTCTTTGTGAGTAGACCGGGGATGCTATTGCCATTCCATAGTAATGTGGATATAGTCGAAGTATTCGCATGACGTCATGTCAGCGTCTATATTGCGATACTGGAGGATTCATGCTTCGTCGGGTCCTGCCGGGCGGCCGCCTCGCCGTGCTGGCTCTCCTGCTCGCCCTGCTGGCCGCCGCCGGCGCGGCGCATGCCGCCGCGACCGTGCTGTTCCGCGACGACGGCCGCACGCAATGGCAGCAGCTGTTCAAGCTCGTCGGCCCCACCTGCAACAGCATCACCCGCAGCGCCGCCAGCCTGCGCGTCACCTCCTGCCCGGTCGGCGGCACCGGCAGCCGGGCGGCGATGGTCTGGGCCAAGCGGAAGCTCTCGGGCGGCATCAAGATCGAGTTCGAGTACACCCATTTCAGTGCGACGCCGGTCAGCGGCGGCTCGATGAGCGGCCTGATGCTGTTCGCCAGCGGCGACGGCAGCGCCGGCTGGCCGACCGACGTCACCACCTGGGGAGCGCAGTGCTGCGGCAATCCCTCGGGCTACGGCCCCAAGACCTGGGGCCTGCAGCTCAACTTCGCCTCGCGCAACGACCCGCGCGGCAACACGCTGATGCGCCTGCGCGGCCTCAAGGGGACGAAGTCCTCGTACGAGGAGATCGGCCTGTCCACGCCGGACTTTCCCTTCGTCAACAGCCGCACCTACAAGTTCACCGTGGTCCGCAACGGCTCGAAGGTGACGATCTCGGTGCGCGACAACGTCACCAACATCACCAAGACGCTGGTGGCGAACCATCCCTATATCGGCTCGCTGAAGCCCGGCTGGGTCGGCTTCCGGCAGATGGCGGGCCGCAGCTCGCGCTTCGCCAACCTCAAGATCTCGACCGGGAGCTGAAGCCGGCGCCAGGCCCGAGGCCGGGCCGCGGCCTCGGCAACCTGCTGAACCAGTCGCACGGCCATCTCGACTATGGGATGATCTGGAGCGTCGCCGCCGCCTCGGTACTGGCGGCGGCGGGGTTCCACCAGCTCGTCACCATGGCCGCGACGCGGATCCTGCGTCGTCTCGGCATGGCCGGACAATGACGGAAGCCGCATGACCGACGCCGCCACGCTCGCCCGCCGCATCGACCAGGCCCTCGGCCGCGAGCCGGCCGATCTCGTGATCCGCAACGCCCGGCTGCTCGACGTCGCCACCGGCGTCTTGCGCCCCGCCGCCGACATCGCCGTCTGTGGCGACACCGTCGTCGGCACGCTGGGAAGCTGGCGTGGCCGCCGGGAGATCGACGCAGTTGGCCGGATCGCCGCACCCGGGCTGATCGACGCCCATGTGCATGTCGAAAGCTCGATGGTGACGCCGGCCGAGTTCGAGAAGGGCGTGCTGCCGCGCGGCACCACCACCGCCGTCTGCGATCCGCACGAGATCGCCAACGTCACCGGGGCCGCCGGCATCCGCTACTTCCTGGCCGCGGCGCAGAGCCTCGCCATGACCCTGCGCGTCAACCTCAGCTCCTGCGTGCCGGCGACCGAGCTGGAGACCGCCGGCGCGCGGCTGGAGGTCGGGGATCTGCTGCCGCTGGCCGGCCATCCCTCGGCCCTGGGGCTGGCCGAGGTGATGAACTATCCGGGCGTCCTGGCCAAGGATCCCGGGATGCTGGCCAAGCTGTCGGCCTTCGCCGCTGCGCACAAGGACGGCCATGCGCCGCTCGTGCGGGGCACGGCGCTCGACGCCTATCTCTCCACCGGCATCGCCACCGACCACGAATGCACCACCGCCGACGAGGCGGCCGAGAAGCTGGCCAAGGGCATGGCGGCGCTGCTGCGCGAGGGCTCGGTCGCCAAGAACGTCGCGGCCCTGGCGCCGGTGCTGACCGATGCCACCTGGTCGCGCTGCGCCTTCTGCACCGACGATCGCAATCCGCTGGAGATCGTCGAGGACGGTCACATCGACTACGCGCTGCGCAAGGCCATCCGCAGCGGTGCTCCGCCGATGGCGGCCTGGCGGGCGGCGACGCTGGGGGCCGCCAGCATCTTCGGCCTGCGCGACCGCGGCCTGCTGGCGCCGGGCAGGCGGGCCGACATCCTGCTGCTCGGCGACTTGGCTGCCGTCGACGTCGAGACGGTGATCTGCGGCGGCAGGCTGGTCGGGCCGGAGATGTTCGAAGGCAGGGATCACCCGGAGCCCGTGGGGTTCGGCTCGGTCAGGCGGCCCCCGGTCGATGCGGCGCTGTTCCGGGCACCTGCCGCCGGGCCGACGGCGCCGGTGATCGGCGTCGTCCCGCACAGCATCATCACCGAGCGGCTGGCGGCCGAGCTGCCCTGGCGCGACGGCTGCCGCCATGCCGACCCCGAGCGCGGCCTGCACAAGCTGGCGGTGCTGGAGCGGCACGGGGTGAACGGCAATGTCGGCCGCGGATTCGTCCGGGGGTTCGGGGCGATGCACGGGGCCATCGCCACCAGCATCGGCCATGACTGCCACAACCTGATCGTGGTGGGCAGCGACGACGGCGACATGGCGCTGGCCGTCAACCGGCTGATCGAGATGCAGGGCGGCATCGCCGTGGCGCGGCGGGGCGAGGTGCTGGCCGACCTGCCCCTGCCGGTGGCCGGCCTGATGAGCGACAGGGGCTTCGACTTCGTCCGCGACCGGCTGCTGCCGCTGCGCGCCGCCGCCCGCGCCATCGGCTGCGCCCTCGACGAGCCGGTGCTGCAGCTGGCCTTCCTGCCGCTGCCGGTCATCCCGCACCTCAAGCTGACCGACCGCGGCCTCGTCGCCACCACCGGCAGCGGCCTGGAGCTCGTCGCCGGCTGAGGCTAGGGCAGCGTCGCCCGCCGGCGCAGCGCCTCGTCGCGGTCGATCTCGAGGCCGAGATAGAGCCGGTAGCCGGCGCCGGCCGTGGCGTCGACGCCGGCATAGCGCTGCTCGATGGATTCCCGCGTGCCGCCGCGCACCGCACCGGCGGCGAGCTCGACGCTGGCGGCGAAGGTCTGCTTGTCGATGATCGTGCCGGCCGGATCGGCGACGGCGACGAACCAGGGGATCGAGACCTGGCCGCCGGTGAACGCCGGGCCGGGCTCGACCACCAGGTCGACCGAGAGCTGGATCACCATGCCGTCGCCGCCATAGGTGCAGCCGCCGTCGATGTTCTGCATGGCGACCGCGTAGAGCAGGTCGGATTCCGCACCCGAGCTGGTGCCGTTGCGAAAGGCGGTGGTGGTCTCGAGCCCGGCCACGATGCCGGGAGCCGGACAGCTCACCGCCGGCCTCGGCTCGGAGCCGCTGCAGCCGAGCAGGACCGACGGGCCCAGCACGGCGGCCACGGCCAGAGCCTTGCGACAGCGATCGACGGCCATGACGGCATTCCGGATGCGAGGGGCGGGACGGGCACGGCGGCGCGGCGTCCGGGGCGAGTAGCAAGCCCGCGCCGGGCAGGCAAGCCGTCGGCCGCCGGCGGGCGGTGAAACCGGCTTGCCAGCAACCCGGCGTTCATTAAACTCGCATCCACCCTGCCTCTCCCGTCCGGCCATGTGCAGCACCGAAGAGTCTTTCGCCAAGCGTCCGGCGATGCCCGCGACCGTGCGCGGCGAAATCCTCGCCGCTCTCGACCTGGGCACCAACAACTGCCGCCTCCTGGTCGTCGAGACCCGGGAGGACGGCTTCGAGGTCGTGGACAGCTTCTCGCGCATCGTCCGTCTGGGCGAGGGGCTGGCCGCCACCGGCCGGCTCGGTGAGCGGGCGATGGCCAGGACGCTGGCGGCGCTCAAGGTCTGCGCCCGGATCATCGCCCGCCACCGCGCCGAGCGCGTCCGCTGCGTCGCCACCGAGGCCTGCCGGCGCGCGGTCAACGGCGGCGAGTTCATCGACCGGGTCGCCCGCGTCACCGGCATCGAGCTCGAGATCCTGGGGCAGGAGGAGGAGGCCCGGCTGGCGATGCTGGGCTGCATGCCGCTGGTCGAGGCCGATTCCGAGCAGCTCCTGATGGTCGATATCGGCGGCGGCAGCACCGAGATCATGTGGCTCGACCGCTTCGCCGCCGACGACGGCGCCGATCCCGGCCACTCGATCTCGCTGCCGATGGGCGTGGTGACGCTGTCCGAGAGCTACGGGCCCGAGATCGATGCCGGAGGCTACGACCAGATGGTCGGGCTGGTGCACGACGAGCTCCGCTCGCTCCGCGGCGACCGGCTGCAGCGCCGTGGCGGCGCCAAGATACAGATGCTCGGCACCTCGGGCACCGTCACGACGCTGGCGGCGGTGCATCTCGGGCTCAGGCGCTACGACCGTCGCCGGGTCGACGGGCTGTCGCTGCCCTTCGCCTCGATCGAGGCGGTGTCGCGGCGGCTGCGCCGGCTCGACAACGACGCCCGCGCCGCCCATCCCTGCATCGGCGTCGGCCGCGCCGACCTCGTCGTCGCCGGCAGCGCCATCCTCGAGGCGGTGCACGGCTTGTGGCCGGTCGAGCGGCTGCACGTCGCCGACCGCGGCCTGCGCGAGGGCATCCTGGGAGCCCTGATGGGCCAATCGCTGCGCCAGGTGCTGGTGCAGCCGGTCCGGGCCGCCTGACCTTGCCGGGGACGCGGGAACGGGTCCGCAGCGCCAAGGGCCGCCCGATCGGCTCGACGCGCTGGCTGGAGCGCCAGCTGAACGACCCCTACGTCCACCGCGCCAGGCGCGAGGGCTTTCGCGCCCGGTCGGTCTACAAGCTGCAGGAGATCGACCGCGAGGTCGGGCTGCTGCGCAAGGGCGCCCGGCTGGTCGACCTCGGCGCGGCGCCCGGCAGCTGGAGCCAGTACGCCGCCAGGCGCGGCTGCGGCGTCGTGGCGCTCGACCTGTCGGAGGTGCAGCCGATCGCCGGCGTCGACATCCTGCGCGGTGACTTCCTCGATGCCGAGGTGCAGCGCCGGGTGGTCGAGTGGCTGGGCGGGCCGGTCGATCTCGTGCTGAGTGACATGGCGGCCTCCTCCACCGGAGCCCGCGCCGTCGACCGCCTGCGTGCCGAGGGCCTGGGCGAGGCCGTGCTCGACTTCGCGGCGCGCGTCCTGGCGCCGGGCGGCGGCTGCCTCGTCAAGCTGGTGCGCGGTGCCGAGGCGCCGGTGCAGGCGCTGGCGCGGCCGTCCTTCCGCCGGATCCGCCTGCTGCGCCCGCCGGCCACCCGCAGCGACTCCTCCGAGATCTTCCTCCTCGCCGAAGATTTCCGCGGCCCGGCCGGAGACGAGGAAGGCTGAGGCCGGGGCCGGCTCAGGGCGCCCGGAGCCGGGGAGGGCGAGGCGAGCGGCGCGCAGCGGGCTTTCGCCCGTGAGCACCGGTCGTCCGCTGTCCGATGAGAAATACGGGCGTCATGAGCCGGCCCTAGGTGCGGCCGGCCAGGGTCTCGAAGAGGACGAGACAGGCGCGGCCGCCGCCGCTGGCGCGGCTGGTGAGCGCCAGCGCCATCGCCTGCGAGGTCCTGACCTTGCCGGGCGAGACGTAGGTGGCATTGAAGCCGGCCCGGGCGAGGCGGCCCTCCTGCAGATTGGCCCACATCTCCTTCATCGCCGGGCCGCGCAGGATCATGATGTTGTCCAGCCGCTTGCCGAGCGTCGCCTTGCCGTCGAGGTTGAGCCACAGCGCGAAGGCGCGGTTGAGCTGGCGGATGGCGCGCTCCTCGTCGATGACGAGGCAGGGCAGCGGGCAGATCTCCATGACCCGCGCGAGGTCCTGGGTGTTGCCGGCCATCGACAGCTTGTCGAGCTCGGCCTGCAGCGCCTGCGCCCGCATCCGGGCGTGGATCAGCGAGAAGGTCCTGAGCGTCGAGGCAAGGTTGGTGCGGTCGGGCGAGGCCCTCGCCACCTCGTTGACCAGCGCCGACATGCGCATGCCGCGCCCGTCGGAGACCTCCTTGAGATAGGACCAGAACTCGCCCTCGAGCTTGATCGAGGTGCGGACCTCGCCGATCCGCATGGTCTTGCGGATCATGCCCGAGACTCCGAGGGGCTTTCTCGGTGGATACGCACCATGATACTCACCTACGAGCGGCTTGCAGATTGAGCCTCATAGTGCTGGCCGATAGGTTGAGACATGGTTAACGCCACCGAAAAAACCTTAACCAGAATGTTGCCCCGGAGCGTGCGCAGATGACCGAGCAGGGTTCGGCAAGCCCGACCGCCGACCAGACCGACCAGCCCATCGTCCTGGCGCAGGCCGACGCGGCCGCTGCGGCGGGCTCCGGCGCCGCCGCGTCCCAGAGTACGCCGGTGGCGCCGCCGGCGGCAGGGGAACGGGTGATCATCGAGGTCGAGCCGGGCATGCACGTGGCGCTGCCCGACGCCATCTTCGATCCCGACCAGGCCCGCTACACCGTCGACGGCAACGACCTCGTGGTCACGCTGCGCAGCGGCGGCGTGCTGATCCTCGACGACTTCTTCTCCTATCCGGGCAACCCCGCCACCCTCGCCGCGGCGGGTGCGGCACCGGTCACCAGCGTGGCGCTGCTGCAGAGCGTGCAGACGGTCGCCGAGCAGCAGATCGTCCAGGTGCCGGAGAGCGACGAGGTCCAGCCGGCCGCCGGGCCGGGCGTCGGCCGCCAGGGCGGCGGCGGCGCCGGCTTCACGCCGTTCGATCCGGGCGACATCGGCCCCGGCCTCGATCCGCTGGGGCCGCTAGGCCCGACGGCCCTCTACTACAGCGTCGACTTTCCGGAGCCGGACACGGCACCGGAGGTGGCGCTCGGCGACACCCCCGAGCCGCCTCCGCCTCCGCCACCACCACCCCCGCCTCCGCCGCCACCCCCGCCGCCTCCGCCGCCTCCACCCCCACCGCCGCCACCTCCGCCTCCGCCTCCGCCGCCACCCCCGCCGCCTCCACCTCCACCGGACAACGAGGCGCCGTCGATCACGGCCAACGCCAATATCACCGGCCAGATCGGCAACGAGAGCGATCCGTTCCAGCTGCCGTCGGCGCCGGACTTCCCGACCATCGGCGAGGGCGAGCAGGTTTCCGTCCAGGCGATCAACGGCCTCGACCAGCGGGTGCTGACCAGCGACGGCCGCGAGATCTCCGTCGTCTACAACACCGAGTATTCGGGCTACCGGAACTCGTTCGGCAGCTACTTCATCGACGCCGACGGCAAGCTGACCAACGTCCAGCTGCTGGCGCCGAACGTCGAGGATTCCGCCGCCGACCCCGCCTTCCCGAACGTCCGCCCCGGCGGCGGACCGATGACCGCCGGCCAGACCTTTTCGCTGGGCTTCGTGCCCGCGGGGACGCGCTACGGCTTCTTCCTGGTCTCCGACGGCTACAACCTGAACCCGGCCGACATCTTCGACGGCACCGGCACGTTCGAGCTGCGTGACGCCAACGGCGATGCCGCCGACCTCGACGACACCGGCGGGTTCACGCTGGTCAAGATCGGCGAGGACGGCAGCGAGACCGTCGTCAAGGGCCTGATCTTCGTCACCTCGGACAGCTCCCCCGACTCGCCGAACCTCAACCTGCTGAACCCCGACGGCAAGGGGCACGTGATCTCGGGCTTCGACGACCAGACCGGCGGCGTCGTGTTCGCGATGGACGACCAGGCCGATATCGGGCCGATCAACCACCAGCAGAACGACCGCGACTTCAACGACGTCGTCTTCACCATCCAGTTCGGCGACAAGCCGTCGAACGTGCTGTTCCTGCCCGACCTCGAGGCGCAGATCGACCCGCGGATCACCGACCCGGACAGCCAGGTCATGACCGCGGCCAGCGCCGAGCTGACCGCCGGCGTCAAGGACGGTGATTTCATCCGTCTCGTCGGCGACAGCAATGGCGACGGCGTCATCGACGGCACCAACATCAGCTACACCCAGGTCAGCGACACGGAGATCACCTTCTCCGGCGAGGACACCATCGAGCACTACCAGCAGGCGATCGGCGGCCTGCGCTACGACAACGAGACCAACCCGTCGCTGGGCGAGCGCACGCTCACGCTCACCGTCACCGACGGCGAGGGTCTCACCAGCAGGCCGTTCGACGTCAGCATCGACATCGACGACCTGATCATCGCCGGCAACGATGCCGACAACGTCCTGGCCGGCGACGACACCAGCAACGCCATCTCGGGTCGCGGCGGCAACGACACGCTCTCCGGCGCCGGCAACGACGACCTGATCGACGGCGGTGCCGGCAACGACGTCATCCGCGGCGATGCCGGCGACGACCTGATCTTCGGCGGCCCGGGACAGGACGTGCTGTTCGGCGGCAGCGGTGCCGACAGGTTCAACATCGGCTCGCTGATCTTCGCCACCGACAGGGTGATGGACTTCAGCGCCTCCGAGGGCGACAGGCTCGACCTGACGCAGCTGTTCGAGAGCACCGACTACATCCCGGGCATCTCCGACCAGGGCGAGTTCTTCCAGCTCAACCAGGTCGACGGCGACAACGACGGCGCGGCCGACGACATCCAGGTCAAGGTCGACCTGGACGGCGCCGGCACCAACTTCGCCTTCCAGTCGGTGGCGGTGCTGATCGGTCCGCAGGGCGTCACCACCTCGACCGACATCGACTCGATCGTCACGACCAAGGCCGACCAGGGCTCGGACGGCGCGACCACCTGAGCCGGAGGGCGGTGCTCCGCCGCGACGGCGCCGGGAACGGGCGGCCGGCTCCTCCCGCTCCCGGCCGCCACCGCCGGTGCCCGCGCGATCTTTGGGCGCATCCTCCGCCTGCGGCGCAGGCGCCCGAAGCGCTTGTCGGCCCGTACCACCGACTATAGAACCGACGCGGCTTCAGCCGGCCGGGCGTGCGGCGTCCGGCCCTCACCGCCTTGTCGAGGGGGCATCGCTTCCATGGCTCGTGACAAGATCGCGCTGATCGGCGCGGGACAGATCGGCGGCACGCTGGCGCTCCTGGCCGGCCTCAAGGAGCTGGGCGATGTCGTCCTGTTCGACGTCGTCGAGGGCATGCCCGCCGGCAAGGCGCTCGATCTCGTCGAGAGCTCGCCGGTGGAGGGCTTCAACGCCCTGATCAGCGGCGGCAGCGACTATGCCGCGATCGAGGGTGCCGACGTCGTCATCGTCACTGCCGGCGTGCCGCGCAAGCCGGGCATGAGCCGCGACGACCTCATCGCCATCAACGCCGGCGTCGTGAAGTCGGTCGGCGAGAACATCAGGCGCTACGCGCCCGACGCCTTCGTCATCGTCATCACCAACCCGCTCGATGCGATGGTCTGGGCGATGCAGAAGGTCACGGGCCTTGCACCGAACAAGGTGGTCGGCATGGCGGGCGTGCTCGACAGCGCCCGCTTCCGCTGGTTCCTGGCCGAGGAGTTCAAGGTCTCGGTCGAGGACGTCACCGCCTTCGTGCTGGGCGGCCACGGCGACACCATGGTGCCGCTGATCCGCTACTCGACCGTCGCCGGCATCCCGCTGCCCGACCTCGTCAAGATGGGTTGGACGACCCAGGAGCGGCTGGACAAGATCGTGCAGCGCACCCGCGACGGCGGTGCCGAGATCGTCAACCTGCTCAAGACCGGCTCGGCGTTCTATGCGCCGGCGGCCTCCGCGATCGCCATGGCCGAGTCCTACCTCAAGGACCAGAAGCGCGTGCTGCCCTGCGCCGCACACCTCTCCGGCCAGTACGGCGTCGAGGATCTCTATGTCGGCGTGCCGGTGGTGATCGGCGCCGGTGGCGTCGAGCGGATCGTCGAGATCGAGCTTTCCGGCGACGACCGTGCCGCCTTCGACAAGTCGGTGGCGGCGGTGAGGTCGCTCTGCGACGCCGTCAAGCTCTGAAACCGCGTCCGACGGTGCTGAACGACAGGGGACGGCACGAGCCATGAACATCCACGAATACCAGGCCAAGGCGCTGCTCGCCGACTACGGCGTCAAGGTGCTGCCGGGCCGCGTCGCCTACACGCCCGAGGAGGCCGAGCAGGCCGCCCGTGGCCTCGGCGGGCCGGTCTGGGTGGTCAAGGCGCAGATCCATGCCGGCGGCCGGGGCAAGGGCGGCGGCGTCAAGATCGCCAGGTCGGTCGAGGAGGTGCGCCAGCTCGCCGGTGCCATGCTCGGCATGACGCTGGTGACGCACCAGACCGGGCCGCAGGGCCGCGTCGTCAAGCGCGTCTACATCGAGGCCGGCTGCAACATCGCCCGCGAGCTCTACCTGGGTGCCGTGATCGACCGGGCGACCTCGCGCGTCACCATCATGGCCTCGACCGAGGGCGGCGTGGAGATCGAGGAGGTGGCGGCCAGGCACCCCGAGAAGATCCTGAAGGTCGCCATCGACCCGGCGACCGGCTTCCAGCCCTTCCACGGCCGCCGGCTGGCCTACGGGCTCGGCCTCAAGGGTGCCGAGGTCAAGAAGGCCGTCACCTTCATGAAGGGCCTCTACGACTGCGTCGTCGAGCGCGACGCCAGCCTCGTCGAGATCAACCCGCTGGTGGTGACCGGCGACGGCGGCGACATCGTGGCGCTCGACGCCAAGATGAACTTCGACAGCAACGCCCTCTACCGCCAGCCCAAGGTGGTCGAGCTGCGCGACCTCGACGAGGAGGATCCGCGCGAGATCGAGGCCAGCCGGCACGAGCTGAACTACATCAAGCTCGACGGCAACATCGCCTGCATGGTCAACGGCGCCGGCCTCGCCATGGCGACGATGGACATCATCCAGCTCAAGGGCGGCACGCCCGCCAACTTCCTCGACGTCGGCGGCGGCGCCACCAAGGAGCGGGTGACGGCGGCCTTCAAGCTGCTGCTGTCCGATCCCAACGTCGAGGGCGTGCTCGTCAACATCTTCGGCGGCATCATGCGCTGCGACGTCATCGCCGAGGGCGTGGTGGCGGCGGCGCGCGAGGTCAACCTGAACGTGCCGCTGGTCGTCCGCCTCGAGGGCACCAACGTCGACCTCGGCAAGAAGATCATGGCCCAGTCGGGCCTGCCGATCATCCCGGCCGACGATTTGGCCGACGCCGCCGAGAAGATCGTCAACGCCGTGAAGAAGGCCGCCTGATGTCCGTCCTCATCGATGCCGGCACCAAGGTCATCTGCCAGGGCTTCACCGGCGCCCAGGGCACCTTCCACTCCGAGCAGGCGATCGCCTACGGCACCCGCATGGTGGGCGGCGTCACGCCCGGCAAGGGTGGCGAGCAGCATCTGGGCCTGCCGGTGTTCGACACCGTGTCCGAGGCGCGCGAGAGGACCGGCTGCGACGCCACCGTGATCTATGTCCCGGCACCCTTCGCCGCGGACGCCATCCTGGAGGCGGTCGACGCCGAGATCCCGCTGGTGGTCTGCATCACCGAGGGCATCCCGGTGATGGACATGATCAAGGTCAAGCGGGCGCTGTCGGGCTCGAAGAGCCGGCTGATCGGCCCCAACTGCCCGGGCGTCATCACCCCCGGCGCCTGCAAGATCGGCATCATGCCGGGCCACATCCATCGGCCCGGCCGGATCGGCATCGTGTCGCGCTCGGGTACCCTGACCTACGAGGCGGTGGCGCAGACCACCGCCGCCGGCCTCGGCCAGTCGACCTGCGTCGGCATCGGCGGCGACCCGGTCAAGGGCACCGAGTTCATCGACGTGCTCACCATGTTCATCGAGGATCCGCAGACCGAGGGCATGGTGATGATCGGCGAGATCGGCGGCAGTGCGGAGGAGGACGCCGCGGCGTTCCTCCAGGCCTCCGGCACGAAGAAGCCGGTCGTCGGCTTCATCGCCGGCCGCACGGCCCCGCCCGGTCGCCGCATGGGCCATGCCGGCGCCATCATCTCCGGCGGCAAGGGCGGCGCCGAGGAGAAGCTGGCCGCGATGCGCGATGCCGGCATCCATATAACGGACAGCCCGGCCGGCATCGGCAAGGCGATGCTGAAGGCGATGGGCGGCTGACGAGGCGGGCCGGCGGCCGAAGGGAGGCGCCGGCATCGCCGATGGAAAAGGGCGCAGGGTCATGGCGACGAGACGCGAGTTCGAGCAGACCTCGTTCCTCTATGGCGGCAACAGCTCCTACATCGAGGAGCTGTTCGCCCGCTATCTGACCGACCCGTCCTCGGTCGACGCCAGCTGGCGGGCCTATTTCGACGACCTCGAGCCCGAGAACCGCGGCCTGTTCGTGCGGTCGCGGGCAGCGCTGGAGCGCAAGCCCGAGCGCATGGTCGCCGCCAACCGCAACCTGCCCGCGACCGGGCTCGACGACGGCGCGGTGAAGGCGGTGATCCGCGAGCATCTGCGCGTCATCATGCTGATCCGCGCCTATCGCGTGCGCGGCCACCTGATCGCCAAGCTCGATCCGCTGGGCATCACCGGCAAGGAATACCACCCCGAGCTCGACTACAAGACCTACGGCTTCACCGAGGCCGACCTCGACCGCGAGTTCTATCTCGACTACGTGCTCGGGCTCGAGAAGGCGACGCTGCGGCAGATCCTGGAGGTCCTGAAGCGGACCTACAGCTCCAGCGTCGGCATCGAGTTCATGCACATCCAGGATCCCGAGCAGAAGGCCTGGCTCCAGGCCCGCATCGAGACCGTGGCCGGCCTGTTCGATACGACGGCGGAGGAGAAGCGCGAGATCCTGGAGCAGCTGACCGAGACCGAGGGTTTCGAGCAGTTCCTGCAGGTCAAGTTCCCCGGCACCAAGCGGTTCGGCCTGGACGGCGGCGAGAGCGGCATCCCGTCGCTGGAGGCCATCATCCGCACCGCCGCCGAGCTCGGCGTCGACGAGATCGTGCTCGGCATGCCGCATCGCGGCCGGCTCAACGTTCTCGCCAACGTCATGGGCAAGCCCTATGCGGCGATCCTGAGCGAGTTCCAGGGCGGGGTCGCCGTCAACGACGTGCTGGGCTCCGGCGACGTCAAGTATCACCTCGGCACCTCGACCGACCGCGTCCTGCCGGACGGGCGGACCGTCCACCTCTCGCTGACCGCCAACCCCTCGCATCTCGAGGCGGTCGACCCGGTGGTGATGGGCAAGGTGCGCGCCAAGCAGCGGCAGAAGGGCGACACCGAACGCTCCAAGGTGATGGGCGTGCTGCTGCACGGCGACGCCGCCTTCATCGGGCTCGGCGTCGTCCACGAATGCCTGGAGATGCAGGATCTCAAGGGCTATCGCGTCGGCGGCACCATCCACCTGATCATCAACAACCAGATCGGCTTCACCACCAGCCCGGCCTACTCGCGCAGCTCGCCCTATCCGTCGGACATCGCCCGCGGCGTGCAGTGCCCGGTGTTCCACGTCAACGGCGACGACTTGGTGGCGGTCACCCACGTCTCGCGGCTGGCGACCGAGTTCCGCCAGCAGTTCAAGAAGGACGTGGTCATCGACATGTGGTGCTACCGGCGCCACGGCCACAACGAGGGCGACGAGCCGGGCTTCACCCAGCCGCTGATGTACAAGAAGATCGCCACGCACCCGACGGCGCGGCAGATCTATGCCGCCTCGCTCGAGAAGAACGGCGTGCTGAAGCCGGGCGAGGCGCAGGAGATGCTGGACGGTTTCCAGGCGCAGCTGGAAGCCGCCTTCGAGGCCGCCGGATCCTACAAGGTCAACAAGGCCGACTGGCTGGAGGGCGCTTGGCGCGGCCTCAGGCGGGCGCCGATCGAGTACGAGCGCGGCAGCACTGCGGTGTCGCCGGAAACCCTGCGCGAGCTCGGCCTCAGGTTCACCGACCTGCCGGAGAGCCTGCAGGTCCATCCGCGCCTGAAGCGGGTGATCGCCGCCCGCCGCAAGTCGATCGAGACCGGCTCCGACATCGACTGGGCCACGGCCGAGCACTTGGCCTTCGCCTCGCTGCTGGTCGAGGGCTTCCCGATCCGGCTCTCGGGCGAGGATGTCGGCCGCGGCACCTTCAGCCAGCGCCATGCCGCCATCTACGACCAGACCACCGAGGAGCGCTACGTCCCGCTGTCGCATCTGCGGCCCGACCAGGCGAGCTTCGAGGTCATCGACAGCATGCTGAGCGAGGAGGGCGTGCTCGGCTACGAGTACGGCTACAGCCTCGCCGATCCCAACTGCCTGACCCTGTGGGAGGCGCAGTTCGGCGACTTCGCCAACGGCGCCCAGGTCTATTACGACCAGTTCATCAGCTCGGGCGAGAGCAAGTGGCTGCGGATGTGCGGCCTCGTCAACCTGCTGCCGCACGGCTACGAGGGCCAGGGCCCGGAGCACAGCTCGGCCAGGCCCGAGCGCTTCCTGCAGCTCTATGCCGAGGACAACATCCAGGTCGTCTACCCCAGCACGCCCGGCAGCTACTTCCACGTCCTGCGCCGGCAGCTGCACCGCGATTTCCGCAAGCCGCTGATGGTGCTGACGCCGAAGTCGCTGCTGCGCAACAAGCGCTGCGTCAGCACGTTCGCCGACATGGCGCCCGGCAGCAGCTTCCACCGCGTGCTGTGGGAGCAGCCGCCCGGCCCGGCCGACGCCGAGGTCGAGCGGGTCATCCTGTGCACCGGCAAGGTGTTCTACGACCTGCAGCAGGCGCGCGAGGAAAAGGGCCTCGAGGGCAAGGTGGCGATGCTGCGGCTGGAGCAGCTGGCGCCGTACCCGGAGCAGACGCTCACCGAGGAGCTGAGCCGGTTTCCCAAGGACGCCAAGTACATCTGGTGTCAGGAGGAGCCGCGCAACATGGGCTACTGGTTCTTCATCGCGCCGCGCACCGAGAACATCATGGAAGCGATGGGCATCGAGCAGCGGCGGCTGATCTATGCCGGCCGCAAGCCGGCGGCGTCGCCGGCGACCGGCTCGCATTCCCAGCACGAGCGTGAGCAGCACCAGCTGGTCGAGGACGCGCTGGTCGGCTGAGCGGATCGACAATCAGAAAGTACCGGGCCTCCGGGACGGTCGGCAGGGGAGACGCAGCAGATGGCCGTCGAGATCAAGGTGCCGACGCTGGGCGAGTCGGTGACCGAGGCGACCGTGTCGAAGTGGCTGAAGGCCAGGGGTGCGGCGGTCAAGGTCGACGAGCCGCTGGTCGAGCTCGAGACCGACAAGGTCTCGGTCGAGGTGAATGCGCCGGCCAGTGGCGTGCTCGACGAGGTGTTGGTCGAGGAAGGCGCGGACGTCGCGGTCGGCACGCTGCTCGGCCGTATCGCCGAAGGGGCGGAAGCCGCGGCTGCGCCTGCCGCGGCCAAGGCACCCGATCTGGCGCAGCGGCCCGAGGAGAAGGTGCAGGGCGAGGGCAGCGGCCCGCCCTCGGTCGAGAGTGCTGCCGCCAACGCCGAGCTGGCTGGCGGTGGTGCTGCCAAGGCAGGCCCCGCCGCGCGCAAGATCGCCGGCGAGAAGGCTGTCGATCTCGCCTCGGTGACCCCCACCGGCCCGAAGGGCAACGTCACCAAGGGCGACGTCCTGGCCGCCCCGGCCAGGCCGGCCGCCGTCGCGCCCGCTCCGGCTGCGGCACCTCCCGCCGGCCGCGAGGAGCGGGTGCGCATGACCCGCCTGCGCAAGCGGATCGCCGAGCGCCTCAAGGAGGCGCAGAACACCGCCGCCATGCTCACCACCTTCAACGAGGTGGACATGGGTGCGGTGATGGGGCTGCGCAGCCGCTACCAGGACAGCTTCACCAAGAAGCACGGCGTCAAGCTGGGCTTCATGTCGTTCTTCGTGAAGGCCTGCATCGAGGCCTTGAAGGCCTATCCCGCCGTCAACGCCGAGATCGACGGCGACGAGGTGGTCTACAAGCACTACTACGACATCGGCGTGGCGGTGAGCACCGACACCGGCCTGCTGGTGCCGGTGCTGCGCGACGCCGAGGCGATGGGCCTCGCCGACATCGAGAAGGCCATCGGCGATCTCGGCAAGCGGGCGCGCGAGGGCAAGCTCGCCATGGAGGAGCTGACCGGCGGCACCTTCAGCATCACCAATGGCGGCATCTTCGGCTCGCTGATGAGCACGCCGATCCTCAACCCGCCGCAGTCCGGCATCCTCGGCATGCACAAGATCCAGGACCGGCCGATGGTCGTCGGCGGCAAGGTCGAGGTGCGGCCGATGATGTACCTGGCGCTGTCCTACGACCACCGCATCATCGACGGCCGCGAGGCGGTGAGCTTCCTCGTCCGCGTCAAGGAGTGCATCGAGGCACCGGAGCGGAT
>DAOLFG010000141.1:0-4879 GCA_035326425.1 Geminicoccus sp.
CGCACATGGACGACGACTCCGACTGGAACCACCGCGGCCGGGCGCATGCGATCGGGTACATGCAGGGGCTGCTCAGGATGGGGGATTTTCTCAAGGCGGCGTAGCGGCGTCCTGGTGCAGCCGCGCTCGGCTTCAAGCCGAGCGCGGCTGCAACCGTAGAAAACGCTGCCGATCGCTCGTAGCTACCGATCGCTGCCTACGGAATCGCCCATTGGTGTTTGGTGTCACCGGAATCCGGGCATTTGGCCTGAAAGTACCGAAATGATCGTATTTAAACCTTTAGAAAAAGCAGATCTGCCATTATTGTATTCATGGCTCAATCAACCTCACATGCGGGATTTTTATCAGCAAAAGCCTATTAGGCTAGATGAAATTATTGAGAAATATACCCCCCGGATCGAAGGGTTTGCTCCGACGCAGAGTCACATTGCCTATTGCGAAGATCAAGCAATTGGAAAAATCCAATGTTATAAAATCTGCGATTACCCTGAATATGGCGATGAAATCGGCGTTACAGATGGCATAAGCGTAGACTTGTTTATTAGAGATCCCAGTTTTCTTAGAAAAGGATTGGGACGACAGATATTGCAATCATACTTGACGGACGTGGCGTTCAAAATTTTTGAGGATGAAAAATACTGTTACATCTGCCATGAAGTGGAAAATTTAGCTGCGATTGCCTGCAGCAAGGCTGTCGGCTTTAGTTTTATTAAAGATGTCATAGAAAGTGGAAAACCATCAAAGCTTTTTAAATATTCCAAGCAAGCTCACTAAGGATTCCGCATCCCCCTCGTCCTACGCCGCCAACGCCTCCTGCACCGCCTGCGGATTGTGCTTGATGACCATGAACAGCACGCGCGCCAACCCTTCGGGGTGGCAACGGCCCCGACCTTCAGCCAGGAGCTCGAGAAGGCCATCGAGCTCATGGCTGCTTCACCAGCGTCGGACCTGGCTGCCGACCACCGGTGTCCTCACGGGCTTCGCCAGCCCGAAGAAGACCACGAAGCCGTTGCCGCCACAGCGCGTCGACACCACTTCGTCGGGAACCTGTGTCAGGCAGACCTCATCCATGAGATCGATATTGTTGGCGGCCCACACGTTCCCGGCCGGATCGACGGCAACGCCGGTCAGGAATTGCATGCCCTTGCCGGCGTAGCCGGTTTTCGGCGGAGAGATCGGATCGCCGGTCTTGAAGCCGGGAGGGCATGTCTCGGTCCTCACGCCGCAAAGCTGCGTCAGCGTCTTGCCGAAGCCGTTGGCGATCCAGACGTGGTCGTTGCCGTCGATGGTTATGCCCCAGGGGCCACTGATGCTCCCCCCACCGTCGAACGACGGTGCCGTCGCCTGGGCGCCGTCCGGGCGGATCATGCTGACGCTGCCGCCGGAGAATTCCTCGATGATGCGGACCAGGGCGATGAACTTCTCCACCGTCTCGTCGCCGCCGCCTGCCGGCGCCAGCTCGCTTTCCAGCTCGCTGCGCAGCTTGGTCCGCAGCAGATCCAGCTTTTCCCTGATGCTCGGCTCGCCCAATGTATTTGCGACCCACGCATTGCCCTGGCTGTCGATGGCGATGGCATGGGGACTGTAGCCGACCTCCAATTGTTCGGCCTTGCCGGGATCGTTCGCCGGGAAGCGTGTGACCGTGTTGGAGTTGGCGTTGGAAACCAGGATGCGGCCCTGCAGGTCGACCGCGACATGGAACGGCCCCTTGACCTGGCAGGTGCCGTCGACGGGCTTGTCGCCTACGGTCCGGCACAGGATGCGCGCCCGGGCCGGATCGCCTTGCGGCAAGTGGACGATCTGGCTCTTGCTCGAATCCAGCGCCCATACGTCGCCGTCGGGGGTCGTGTTGACCCCCTGCATTCCGCCGAGCTGCCCGTCCAGGTTGTAGCCGGTCGATGGGGACAGCGGCTTTCCCGTCCTGTCGAAGACCGAGATCGTCTTCCCGGCGATGCTGGTCACCCACACCTTGCCGTCGCCTGCGATGGTCAGGCCCCAGCCGGGAAAGTCCACACCGCCGCCGGTGTAGCCGGTGGTCATCGGCGAGATCGGGCGGCCGTCTGGCGCCAGCTCGGAGAGCGTGCCGCCGATCCCGCCGTACATGGTCGATTGCGAGCCGGCCATCTGGTTGTTGGCGGCCCAGGCGTCGCCCTCGCCGTCGATGCCGATGCCGCCAAGGCCGGCCAAGCCACCTCCGGCGTAACGCAGCGCGATGGTCCAGGTGCCGGGAGCGAACAGGAGGTAGGGCCGGAACGGAACGGCGCTGGAGCCCGGCCCCTGCCGGGCCGGATAGAAATCCTCCACCAACGCGAACAGTTTCCCCGGCGCGTTCCAGGGATGCAGCGCGATGGCCTCGGCCGCGGCCAACGTATCGGTCGGAGCGGCCCCTCCGGGCGGCGTCGAAGCCTGGAACAACTTTTCACAGGCATCCGGCTTTGCCCGCGTAACGCAGCCCGCCAGCAGGCCACTCAGGGTGTTCATCGTCGCCAATGAGGTGGTCTGCGTGCTGTTCAGGGGGTCCTGGATCACAGGGCCCAATCCGCCGGTGGCGACGTCCACGAGGTTGGGCACATTGCCCGCGGCGATCTTCAAGCCGAGCGCATGGCCGCTCAGTGTTCCACCTTTCAGGAACTGCGCGCCGGTCCATACCGAGGCCACGGTCGTGAGTTCGTTGATGGTCGCCTCTTTCGGAGCGGTGGCGCCCAACGTTGCCATCAGCGCGATGGCCGGGTTCGCTCCCTGGGAGCCGCCGATCTTGGGCTCTCCACCCCTCGCGGTCAGGTAAAGCACGCCGCCACCAGCCTTTTGGGCATCGAAATCCAGGCGAAAGGCGCCGTCGTCACCCGAGCTTGTTTCCGACAGCTTGGCGGGGGCTCCCTCACCCGCAGCCCACAACGTCACCGCCGATTTTGCGATGGGGCCACCGCCGCCGGCGACGTTGCCAGTAAGTTGCTCTGCTGCGGCGACCTGCCCGAAGGCCAAGATGGCAAATGCAATGGCGAGTAATGGCAAGGGCATGGTCGTGTCACCGTGTACTGTGGCACTGGCTAGGTCGTATTCTGCTGGAACCAAGGGACAATTTCCACCCGTCGTGTCATGCCGCCAGCGCGTCCCGCACCGCCTGCGGATTGTGCTTGATGACCATGAGCAGCACGCGGGCGGGTCCCTCGGGACGCCGGCGGCCCTGCTCCCCGTTGCGGATGCTGGCGAGGTCGAAGCCGAACCGCTCGGCGAAGCGCGCCTGGGAAAGCCTCGTCGCCCGCCGGATGGCCTTCACGTCGACCGTCTCCGCCACATGCACCCGCATCCCCTACCACTCCATGGCCTCGTGGAAGGTCGCCGCCTCGGTGTCGGCAGCAGCCCGCTCCAGATCGGCGATCGTCTCGCGGATGGCGTCGAGGAGCTGCTTTCCGGCTCTGGTCAACGCACTTCCTCCTCTTCCGGTAGGCAGCGATCATCAAGCCCGCGGCAGCGCATGCAGGCGCGCGCGGCTCGGCCCCAGTATGGTCAGCATCGTCGTCAGGCGCTCGCCATGCGTTGCGACGAGGCGCAACAGCCCGTCGACGATCCTGTCGGTCTGATCGCGCCGGTAGCGCAGGATCACGACTCCGGCGGTAGGGCGGCCGGCGCGCACTACGAGCTCGCCAAAATCGAGATCGCGCGTCACCAGCAGCCGATGTTCCGCGAAGGCCAGGGCCAGCACGTCGTCGTCCGGCATTCCAGGCCCGCGATCGCGAATGCGCACCACGTCATGCCCCGCCGCGAGAAGCGCCTCGACCATGGACTCCGGCAGGTTCTCGTCCGCCAGCAGCCTCATGCCGCGGCGGGCGACCCGAACTCGATCTCCTCGTGCCGCAGCCAATCGGCGGCGAAGCGCAGGGCCGCGAGGACATCGTCGCGGCTCAGCTGCGGATAGTCGAGGATCAGCTCGTCGACCGAAGCCCCCTGGCCCAGCTCGTCGAGAATCAGCTCGACCGTGATACGGGTTCCCTTGATCGTCGGCTTGCCCCGCATGATGGCAGGGTTGGAGACGATCCTGTGATGCTGCTCATGTGACATGCTCGATCCTAGGCGGCTGGAAGCGAAAGCTGCAAGGTGGATGCCGTTGTCACCGTTGCGGGAGATTCACGGGGACAGCCTACTTGTTTCCTCCCCTGAGATGCCGACCGCCTCCCGCCTACACCACGTCGCGTACCTCGACCACGAGACGCTCGCCGAACGCTTCCAGCGCCTGCTACAGCTTCGGCAGGCGGGTGCTGTTCTGCTTCGGATCGAGCATCCGCCGGCCCTCCTTCCCGTCGCAGCCCAGCCGGCGGGCCGGCTCGGCGCGGCTGACGCGAGCCTCGCCAGATGGAGCCCGGCCTCGGCTCTGCCGAAACGATGGCGAGACGATGGCGAGACGATGAGGTCGTGATCGACGAGCCGGTCCTTGTCTTCATTGTTGCAGCGAAATCTGATAGAAGCCGCCCGCACTCTGGCCCATGGAGGCTGCCATGCCCACCTTCGACGATTTCTCCTTTTGAGCCGATGAGCAAGCGCAGGAGGGGCTTTCAACAGTGAGGCGCGGGTCAAGCGCGGTTTTCGCGTCGTCCACGTCGACAAGGAGCTGATCGAGAAGCTGGGTCGCAACGACCCGTGCCCCTGCGGCTCCGGCCGTCGCTTCCGCAAGTGCTGCCGCGACCGGCGCGGCTTTTGTCGATCATGACCACTACTATCGCGAGTAGATCGCACCCCCACCGGCCCGCCGGTGGGGCAGAGGGTTGGCGCGCCGATTCATAGGTTGAAATTCCTCTACGATCACGCTATACGCTCCTCCCATGCGCTCGCTCGCCGACACCCGCCGCCTCACCCTCGCCCGCCGGCTCGCCGCCGGCATGCC
>DAOLFG010000014.1:0-102236 GCA_035326425.1 Geminicoccus sp.
GCGGTGATCGTAACGGCCGAGCGCCGGCGAGACAACCGGCAACACCAACCGGGGCACGAATCTGCGCCCCGACATTCCCCTCAGAGGCGAAACCTGCCTGCTCACGGTCACAGCGAGAATTATGTCGTGCGCCATAGGTCGATGGCAAGTGGCGGGCTTGCCACAGGGGGTGGTACCCCCTGCTAGCCTGCGAGCTGCGCGTCGGCAGCCGGGCACTGCGCCGTGGTTTCCCCGCTTTCCCCTGCTAGCCTGCGACGCCTCGGTGCGCTCGCGCGACACCTGCCGTGGTTTCCCCTCCGCTTTCCCCCTGCTAGCCTCCGTGCCCCGAGCCGAGCCTCAACCCGACGGCCGTGGTTTCCCCTCCGCTTTCCCCCTGCTAGCCTGGCGCGCTCGCGGTTTCGATCATCTGTTCGGCCGTGGTTTCCCCTCCGCTTTCCCCCCTGCTAGCCTAGGGCCGCGAGACGCACTGCGCCCAGCTCGGCCGTGGTTTCCCCTCCGCTTTCCCCCTGCTAGCCTCCGTCCCACGACAGCCGCCATTGCAGCGACGCCGTGGTTTCCCCTCCGCTTTCCCCCTGCTAGCCTACGCGGGCCTGCCAAGTGTCGCCGCGTTGGGCCGTGGTTTCCCCTCCGCTTTCCCCCTGCTAGCCTACGCAGGTGTGAGCGAACAAGCCTTCGTCAGCCGTGGTTTCCCCTCCGCTTTCCCCCTGCTAGCCTCGGGGGCATTCGCGCGCGCGTGCTCGCGTGGCCGTGGTTTCCCCTCCGCTTTCCCCCTGCTAGCCTGCGTGAGACAGTCGGGCAGTGGCTGATCGTGCCGTGGTTTCCCCTCCGCTTTCCCCCTGCTAGCCTACCGACTCGGCGGCCCAATACTGAATCTTGGCCGTGGTTTCCCCTCCGCTTTCCCCCTGCTAGCCTATCCAGTCGTCGGGCAGAGCGCTCACGGGCGCCGTGGTTTCCCCTCCGCTTTCCCCCTGCTAGCCTACCGTATTCGACGCGCGGCGCGACACGCCAGCCGTGGTTTCCCCTCCGCTTTCCCCCTGCTAGCCTTCTTCGCTGTAGCGGCGGGGGAGCGGCACAGCCGTGGTTTCCCCTCCGCTTTCCCCCTGCTAGCCTAAGCGCGTCGAAACGGCGCAGATTTCCGAGGCCGTGGTTTCCCCTCCGCTTTCCCCCTGCTAGCCTCGCGGATACATCCACCGGCGGCTGTGCGCGGCCGTGGTTTCCCCTCCGCTTTCCCCCTGCTAGCCTCCGTCCGGCGACGTGAAGAGCCTCTGATAGGCCGTGGTTTCCCCTCCGCTTTCCCCCTGCTAGCCTCGACCTGGCGACGACTGGCTCACAGCCGCAGCCGTGGTTTCCCCTCCGCTTTCCCCCTGCTAGCCTCGGATTCGCTTGCGGGTGATGCCGCCGCGGGCCGTGGTTTCCCCTCCGCTTTCCCCCTGCTAGCCTCCGCCCGCTCTAGGAGGCTGAAAACAGCCCGTTTTCAGCCTCCTAGAGCAGCAGGAGCTGGTCGCCCGCTGGCTTTTCATGCGCCTGCTTGGTCCCGACCAAGGTCCGCATCCGGGCATATTGCCGCTCGGTGACCTGGATCGTCCGCACGCTGCCCTCTCTCGGCAGCCGCTTGCAGATTCGCGCGACGTGCTTGTCCACGCCGTCCTGGTCGCGGCATACACGGATGTAGACCGAGAGCTGCAGCATGTTGAAACCATCGGCCTTGAGGAACTTGCGGAACTGGCCGGCCGTCTTGCGCTGGCCCTTGGTCTTCACCGGCAGGTCGAAGAAGCAGAACAGCCACATGAAGCGCACCTCCGCCGTCGGCATCGCCTCAGGCCCGCAGGCCGGGCAGCGGCAGCCGCTCGGGGCTCTTCGAGGTCAGGGCCGCCAGCAGCCCGTCGCACATCCGCTCGATCGCGTGCATCATGGCGAGGCATTCCCCGCCCAGCGCCACGTCGAGGGTGAGCACGCCGGCAAGCGACCGGCGGTCGTCGATCGTCAGCTCCTCACCGTCATCGGGATCGCGCGCCTCCAGGCGCCGGACCACGGCGAGATCGACCACCGGTCGTAGCGGCTCGATGAGGTCGTCGGCGAGGTTGAAGGCGTTCTCGACGGAGTCGTGCCAGAGTCCGAGCGCCGGGTGGAAGCCCTGGGCGGCAAGGTCACGGGCGATCGCGGCGCGAACGATGGCATAGCCATAGTTCATCATGGCGTTGCGGACATCCCCGTCCCGCCGCCGGCGAAATCCCTCGAACAGCCGCGAGAAATACTCGCGCGCCGCCTGCCCCTCCAGGTTCTCGGGGTCGCCCGACGCCACCCGCTCGGCCATCGCCGAAAGCGCAGGGCCGCTGCGCCGCCCGAGCGTGTCGAGCACCGCCCCCTGGTTGACGAGCTTGGCCCGCACCAGCGCCTGCCACAGCCGGCGTTTCAAGCCGTCGGCCGCAGCGATCTGCCGTCGCAGCGTGCCGACCTGGCGAAAATGCCCCTGCAGCGGCAGCAGCGCTCCCGTCGGCAGGTGCCTGGCATCGCTGACCAGCACCAGCACCTTCGCTTCGGCCAGGGCCGCCAGCACGGCCGAGGTCAAGCCTACCTGCGGTGTATCGAGCACCACATAGGCGATGTCCTCGAATGCCAGCCGAATCGGCCCGGCCTCCGTCTCGACGAGGCAGCAGCCATTGTCGAGACTCAGCCGACAGCGCTGGCTGACATGCACACCTCTCCACGCCATTCCCTCGGCTCCCTTTCGATGAGGTGCCGAGAGCCGAGACGATCGATATTGTATTTGTTGAAGCCCGCGATCGTCATCGGGCTGATCTTCAACTGCTCCGCACTGTCGGAACGGTCGTGCGGCGCCACCTTGATGGCACCGGTATTCCGGTCGAGTGCCCGGAAATAGCCGAAGCGGTATCCGTCGCCGCCGGGCCAGCCGACCAGCGACGACGAATAGAGGCTGAACCTGAAACGGAAGCTGCCGTCCACGACGTGCCATGCTTCCTCGCCGCGCGCGCCCTTGACCGCCCGCACCGGAGGGTCGGGCCATCCGTCGCGGTCGGCGACCTGGTAGGCATAGACCGGCACCAGATAGTTTTTCCTACCCTTCTCGAAGACATCGACCCGGACCATCGTCGCCAAGTCGGCATGCGCCTCCGGCTGCTCGGAGCCGCGCCGGATCTTGATCCCGCTCTGCGTGCTGCGCCGGCGCAGCTGCACGTGGCGGATGACGGGCCCGTCGCCGCCGGCGCTGGGCATCCGCGGCGGGTCGAGGGCGAACAGCTTCGGCGGCTTGATACCTTGCCGCTCGGCCTTCGCCAGCCACGCCGACAGCGCCTCTCGCAGACGCGCCGTCCGCGCCGGATCTCCTTTCAGCCGCTCGAGATCGGCCGGCTTGAGGTCGATGACCGCCTTGCGCTCATACTGGATCTCGCCCTCGTCGCCGCGCTCGAAGCCGTAGAGCGTGGCGTCGTGCGCCGGACCTCGCCCCCGCCTGACCTCCGGCCGCGACACGAACACCGACTCGACCGCACCAAGAAAGAGCTGGCGCAGACGTTCCTTGTCGGTCTGGTCGGCAATCAGCGACGGGATGTGCCGGTGCTTGGCCGTCTCTTCCATCCGCTTCGCATCGGCGAGAAGCTGATAGACCAGGGACTCGGTTGTCCATGCCAAGATCAGCGCGTCCAGCGCATGATCCCGATCACCCAGTTCGCCCGATTTCTTGTATCGATCGAGCCCAAGCCCGCGTCGTACCATGGCAGTGACCGAACCTGCACGGGTGCGAATGCGTCGTGCGCCACCGATCTCCGTCGCGAGGGACGGCCAATGCTGCTGCAGCAACAAGGCGAAGATGCGAATGATGTATCGAGTGTCCTGAAGGTGGCGGTCTCTATAGGCGATCTCTCGCTCTGCGAACGACTTGAGCAGAAGCTTCTTGCGTTTCTGGTGATGAAGGCCCTGCAGGGTCCGAAGGCGGATCTCCAGTTCCTCCCATCGCGCGGGATCGCCTTCGCCGAACCACTCCCATAGCGTCTGGTTGCGCTTGTCCTGATTGGCCCTCGCCGTCACCAGCGCCTTGTTGCGGAAGCTGTCGTCGCCGCTGCGCGAGTAGGGCAGGATGTGATCGACCTGGATACTGTTGTCGCCGGCAACGAGTTGCGACGGCGATATGTAGTCACCACTGTAGAGGCAGCGGTGATCCTGCTCCTTCCACAGCTCGTAGCGCTCCAGCTCCTCGTCGTTGGGCTCCCGCCCACCATGCGCCTCGGCATACTCCTTCTTATGCCGCTCCCGGTCGGCGCCTCGCTCCTGCCCTGCACGGTAGATCTCGGTGCGATCCTTGACACTCTTGCCGAGGCTGCGCGCCATCTCGATATGGACCAAGTCGGGTTCGCCATGGCCCCGGAACACCGCTTTCACCTGTTTCAGCGTCTCGCCGATCACCTTGCGGACGACCGGATTGGGGATCTTGTCGAGGGCGATCTCGGCCAACGCCGTGTGGTCGTAGTCGGCGAGCCGGCAGGCCTCGCTGTAGACCAGCCCCTGGGCCAGATGCGGCAGCAGGTTACGGCAGGCTCTGGCCGAGATATGCCCGGCGCCGCCGAGCCCGGCAAAGCTGCCGATGGCCGTCATGATCGCAGCCCGGTCGGTCGCAGCCAAGCCGGCCTCGCCTAGCTTGGTGTCGACCTCCTCGTCGGTCTCATGGAACACGATCGCCGACATCGCCGCATCGAGTATATCGGGCGAACGCGCCAGCAAGGTCTCGAATCCTGGGCGCCCCAACGCCTGGGCGAGCTTCACCGAGCCCGTGAAGTCGGCGAAACCTGCACCTTCCGGATCCTTCGTCGCCGGCAGACCGTCGAACGTGATGGGCTCGGGCAAGGCTAGTGCCTTGCGCAGATCCTTGAATAGCAACCTCTGCTTGCTGCCGATCAGAGCCAGAACGCGCCGCCGCTGCTCTTCGTCGAGTGCCGCCGGTGCCCTGCCACGCTGTAAGAGACGCAGATTGTTCAGCCGCGACAGAAACCTGAACCGCTCGAACGACGGCGCGTGTCGCGCAGCGCGGATCTCGGCCGGCTCGAACCGACACTGTCCCACCATCCCTATGCTCGAGCGTAACGGCCGCTGGAAGAATGCGACATCGGCGACCTTGCGCGCCGTGGCCTCGGTGACCGCTGGATTGCCCAGCCGCCGCTGCGCCTCCAGCAGCCTCGTCGTCTCCTCCTCGATCCGCTGCCGCAACAGCGTGTGGCTATAGTCGCCGCCGCTGTTGCGCTTGCGGCCGACGAAGGCCGTGTCGCGCGCCAGCATCTCGCCCACCGTCCGCCAGCCGGCACTCTTCCTGTCCAGCTCGGTCACGGCCTTGAGCATCTTGCCGTCGTCGCTGCTGTCATTGGCCTGCTGGCGGCGGCTGTTGCTCTTGAAGCCGCGATGCTTGGCCAGATGGATCAGCACACGGCTCAACTCTTCCGGCGTAAGGACCCGATCCAATCCTTCGGCGCGCAGCTTCCACACCAAGCCGGACGGCGTTCCCTTGGGCAGCGGCCCGGGCGTGCCCGGCAGTCCGTGCTCGACCAGTAGCCGCCGCAGCTCGGCGATCCGCTGGGCACGCCGCCGCATGACCCGCCGCTGCCCTCGTAGCTGCCGCCGCTTCTTGTTGCGCAGCTCCTTGGTCTTCGGCTCTTCCGGCACGTCGAAGCAGCGCGCCCCGCAGGCGATGACCCTTGTGTCGCCGACCTCGCCGGTGGCCGGATTCACCGTCTCGCTGTCGATGACCGCCCAGCCGCAGGAGCCGATGCCGATGTCGAGCCCGAGAATACGGGCCATTCCGCGCCTCGCTGTTTTGGGGATTGCAGCCCGAACCGAGCTTTGCCATCCTCCATTCGCCTAGCAAGGGGAAAGCGAGGCGATTCCACGGTAAGGAGGCGCGCAGGGCCTCCGCGGAGTGCAACCCTTCGATCGACTGCGGATGTCGAAGGGCCACCCCTTCATGGTCCTCGTGCCATGAAGGGGGATCTCCCCAGATTGGGTTTTATTGCCTTTCAGATTATTTTCCTATATATCTCTCGTCCCATGTCCGCCTCCCTCACCCCGCGCCAGTTCGGCGTCATCGCCGACTACATGGCAGCCGGCCAGCCGATGGCGGTGGCGGCGCTGGCGGCCGGGGTGCTGCCGCCGGTGGCCGAGGAGGCGATCGCCGAGGCACCCTGGTTCGGCGAGGTGCTGGAGGCGTCGCGGCGGCTGCAGGCCATGCACCAGCCGGAATGGCTCGACCGGGTCCGGCGGATGATGCGCGGCGTCATCGAGCGCGCCGTCGCCGAGGAGCGGGTCAGCCTGCTGCACCTCGCTGCCCGGCAGACCGAGGCCATGGCGCCGGAGAAATTCCAGCGCGAGGACGAGCAGCGCGGCGTGCATGCGCTGATGAACGCCATGGCCAACATGACCCACGAGCAGCTCGACGAGTGGCAGATGCTCACCCGTCGCGGCCCCACCTGGGCCAGGGCCGAGGCCGGGATGCGGGCCAGTGGCGTCTGGCCGGAGACCGATGCGGCGGACGGCCTCGATGCCGCGGCCGCCGACGGTCCGTCACCCGGCGTGGCAGCGGCCATGCCACCGTCGCCGTTCGGCGACGATGCCGATGATCCCGAGGACGAGATGAAGGCCGTGCTGCGCGAGCGCTGCCCCTGGCCCGCTTCGCCCGCCGCTGACGCCTGTGCGTCGGCCGTGCCGGGCGGTCACGCCTGCCGGCCGGGCGCCCTGCCGGTCGGCGGCTTCGCCGGCGCGCCGTTCCCGAGCGAGGCCGAGGCCGCCGATCCGGCGATGGCACCGGCGCCGGAGATCTGCCCGCCGTCACCGGTGCAGAGGGCCGATCCCTGGCCCTGGCCGGCCGATCCGCTGGCCACGGCACCGGGTGCGATCCTGCCGCCCCGGCCACCCGGCGGCTGGAACCCGGCGGCGCCGATCCCGCTGCCCCGGACCATCCTCTCCCGCCTGCCGCCCGGTGCTGCCGTCCCTGGCTGGATCGACCAGGAGCCGACCGGCGGCTGGAGGGCGCGGCCGACGTGAAGCGGGCCCGGTGTCTCAGCCCTCTTTCGCGACCGAGGTGCCTTCGCGCTTCTCGACCACCGCGTCGATGAGCCCGAAGGCCTGGGCCTGCTCGGGGCTCATGAAGGTGTCGCGCTCCATGACCGCCTCGACCTCGGCCAGGGTGCGGCCGGTGTGGCGCATGTAGATCTCGTTGAGCTTGCGCTTGGTCGCCATGATCTCGCGGGCGTGGATCTCGATGTCGGTGGCCTGGCCCTGGTAGCCGCCCGAGGGCTGGTGGGTCATGATCCGGGCGTGCGGCAGGGCGAAGCGCTTACCGGCGGCACCGGCCTGCAGCAGCAGCGAGCCGGCGCTGGCGGCCTGGCCGATGCACAAGGTGGCGACGTCGCAGCGGATGTACTGCATGGTGTCGTAGATGGAGAGGCCGGCCGAGACCACGCCGCCCGGCGAGTTGATGTAGAGCTGGATGTCCTTCTCGGGGTTCTCGGCCTCGAGGAACAGCATCTGGGCGGTGATCAGGCTCGCCATGTGGTCCTCGATCGGACCGGTGAGGAAGACAATGCGCTCCTTCAGCATCCGCGAGTAGATGTCGTAGGCGCGCTCGCCGCGGCTGGTCTGCTCGACCACCATCGGCACCAGCTGAGCGAAGGTCGGCGCGCCGCTCACGACGCGGCCTCCTGCCTGGCTTCTTCCACAGCCTCGGCGGGCCTGGCGTCGGCAGGCTCGTCGTCGGGATCGCGCATCAGCTCCTCGGGGCTGACCGTCTGGTCCTCGACCCTGGCGCGGCCGACGATGAAGTCGACGACCTTGTCCTCGAACAGCGGCGCGCGCAGCTGCTCCAGCGCGTTGGAATTGTTGCGGAAGTACTCGATCACCTGGCGCTCCTGGCCGGGGAAGCGCTGGGCCTGGGCGATCACCGCCTGCTGCAGCTCCTGCGGCTCGACCTTGACCTCGTTCTTCGTGCCGATGTCGGAGAGCAGCAGGCCCAGTCGGACGCGGCGCTCGGCAATCGACCTGTACTCCTCGCGCGCCTGCTCCTCGGTCTGGCCCTCGGCCTCGAAGGTCTGGCCGGTGCGCTTCATCTCGTCCTCGAGCTGCTTCCAGATCGCCTGGAACTCGAGGTCGACCATG
The DNA here is from genome assembly GCA_035326425.1 of Geminicoccus sp. GTDB lineage: Bacteria > Pseudomonadota > Alphaproteobacteria > Geminicoccales > Geminicoccaceae > CALKJU01. The sequence continues at coordinate 8,152 of DAOLFG010000014.1, forward strand.
CCGGGCGGCACGTCGAAGGCGTGCGCCGCCGCCAGCCTGTCGAGCAGCGCCCGCTTCAGCCGCTGGCGCGAGGCGGCCTTGAAGTCCTGCTCGACGCGGCCCCTGAACAGCTGGCGCAGCGAGGCCAGGTCGTCGAAGCCCAGGCCCTTGGCCCACTCGTCGCCGATGGTGTACGGCTCGGCCTCCTGGATCTCCTTGACCGTCACCTTGAACTGGGCGGTCCTGCCGGCGAGCTGCGGCTGGCCGTACTCGGCCGGGAAGGTGGCCTCGACGGTGCGCTCCTCGCCGATCTCGGCGCCGACGATGCCGGCCTCGAAGCCGGGGATCATGCTGTCGCTGCCCAGCACCAGCCGGAAGCCCTCGGCCTTGCCGCCCTCGAACGCCTCGCCGTCGATGAAGCCCTCGAAGTCGATGACGACCTGGTCGCCGTCCTGGGCCGGCCGCGGCGTCTCGGGGGCCTTGTAGGTGGCGCGCGCCCTGGCGAAGCCCTCGATGCCGCGCTCGATGCGGGCCTCGTCGGGCTCGGCCGAAAGGCGGGTCAGCTCGATGGCGTCGAGGTCGACGGCAGGCACCTCGGGCAGCACCTCGACGCCCAGGCTGAACTCGAGGTCCTTGCCCTCGTCGAACGAGGTGACCTCGATCTTGGGCCGGAGCGCCGGCTTCAGGCTGTTCTCGTCGATCGCCTGGCGCGAGCCCTCGTCGACCGCCTGCTCCAGCACCTCGCCCATCACCGAGCGGCCGTACTGCTTCTTCAGCAGCGACAGCGGCGCCTTGCCGGGGCGGAAGCCCGGCATGCGGATGGTCTGGACGAGCTTCCTCAGGCGCGCCTGCACCCGATCCTCGATCTCCCCGGCCGGCACCACGACCCGGAACTCGCGCTTCAGCCCGTCGGCGGCTACCTGCGTGACCTGCATCGTCCTGAAAGCTCGCTTCGATCGCCGGTTGCCCGTTCGGCCGCCGGCCCTGGTTGACGAAATCCGCGGGGAGTGGCGTGGTGCGGGCGGCGAGACTCGAACTCGCACAGCTTGCGCCACGGGAACCTAAATCCCGCGTGTCTACCGGTTCCACCACGCCCGCTCGACGCGGTGGCCGCATATAGCACGTGCGCGCCGCCTGTCGACAGCCGAGCGCCACCGCTTCCTTTCCGCCGCCCGCTGCCCTATCTGCCAGCCCATCCAGCCGGCCGGAGCCCCATGACCGAGCGCGTCCTCATCCTCGACTTCGGCTCGCAGTTCACCCAGCTGATCGCCCGCCGGCTGCGCGAGCTGTCGGTCTACTGCGAGATCCAGCCCTGCACCCTCTCCGAGGAGCGGGTTCGCGCCTTCGGCCCGGCGGCGGTGATCCTCTCGGGCGGCCCGGCGTCGACCACCGAGGACAGCGGCCCCAGGGCACCGCAGCCGGTGTTCGAGCTGGGCGTGCCGGTGCTGGGCATCTGCTATGGCGAGCAGGCGATGTGCGCCCAGCTCGGCGGCAGGGTCGAGATCGGCCACCACCGCGAGTTCGGCCGCGCCACGCTGACCGTCGCCGCCCCCTCGCCGCTGCTGGACGGCGTACCCGCCGCCAGCACCGCCTGGATGAGCCACGGCGACAAGATCACCGCCATTCCCCCCGGCTTCCGCGTCCTGGCGATCAGCGACGGCTCGCCCTTCGCCGCCATCGCCGACGACGCGCGAAAATTCTACGGCGTGCAGTTCCATCCCGAGGTCGCCCACACCGAGGCCGGCCGGACCATCCTGTCGAACTTCCTCTTCAGGATCGCCGGCCTCTCCGGCGACTGGTCGATGCACCAGTACCGCGACATCGCCGTCGCCCGCATCCGCGAGCAGGTGGGGCAAGGCCGCGTGCTCTGCGGCCTCTCGGGCGGCGTCGATTCGGCGGTGGCGGCCCTCCTGATCCACGAGGCCGTGGCCGAGCAGCTCACCTGCGTTTTCGTCGACACCGGCCTCTTGCGTGCCGACGAGGCCCGGCAGGTGGTCGAGCTGTTCCGCGGCCACTTCAACATCCCGCTGGTCCATGTCGAGGCCGGCCACACTTTTCTCGGGGCGCTCGCCGGCGAGACCGACCCCGAGAAAAAGCGAAAAATCATCGGCAGGACCTTCATCGACGTCTTCGAGGCCGAGGCCGCCAAGCTGGGCGGCGCCGACTTCCTGGCCCAGGGCACGCTCTATCCCGACGTCATCGAATCGGTCTCGTTCCGTGGGCCCTCCGTCACCATCAAGTCGCACCACAATGTCGGCGGCCTGCCCGAGCGCATGCGCATGAAGCTGGTCGAGCCGCTGCGCGAGCTGTTCAAGGACGAGGTCCGCGCGCTGGGCCGCGAGCTGAGCCTGCCCGAAGCCTTCGTCGGCCGCCACCCCTTCCCCGGCCCCGGCCTCGCCGTGCGCGTCCTGGGCGAGGTCACCCCCGAGCGCGTCGCCGTGCTGCAGCAGGCCGACGCCATCTATCTCGACGAGATCCGCAAGGCCGGCCTCTACGACGAGATCTGGCAGGCCTTCGCCGTGCTGCTGCCGGTCAAGACCGTGGGCGTGATGGGCGACGGCCGCACCTACGAGGCGGTCTGCGCCCTGCGCGCCGTCACCTCGGTCGACGGCATGACCGCCGACTTCTATCCGTTCGAGCCGGCATTCCTCGGCAGGGTGGCGAGCCGGATCGTCAACGAGGTGCGCGGGATCAACCGGGTGGTGTATGATTTTACGAGCAAGCCTCCGGGGACGATTGAGTGGGAGTAGGGGAATAGTACGGCCTGCAGGCGCTTCCACGCGGGCCTGCTAGGCGATTTGGGCATCGGCGGATAATGGAGCAGCTACGACCCGTCGAATTGAAGCTTGTAGACGAGCTGTTCGGATTGAGTTCGGGCTATGTGCTCGATTTCACGAACAGCACCTTTGCCGATTTCTTTCGCCGTGAAGTCGGGATAGAAATCTACGATGATACCTATGCAATCTATGGCGACAGCAAAGGCAAGCGTCTCAGAGCGTTTCTGACGATCGGTCAGCCCCGAGCCATCGCCTGGGCTTTGGCGGCGCTTTGGGAGTATCGCGAAACAGATAGGCTGGGTCGGGCGCAGGCTGAGACGGTCCTCAATGCGCACCAGAGACTGAGCACAATCGTCGAGAGGCTCGGAAGCGCGCCGCTTTCATCGTTCGATGCCGCCGTGGAGGCATCCAGGCCGAAAGAGGAGCCTAGGCCCCGAGCCTTCCGCGCTGATGAGGCGACGCTTCGGCGTCTTGAGGAGCAATTCCTCGCTCTTCACGAGATGTCGGACGAGCCGCAGGCACGTGGATATCATTTCGAGAGGCTATTGACCGACCTTTTCAACGCGTGGGGAATGGACGCGCGCGGCGGTTTTCGCTTGGCCGGTGAGCAGATTGATGGCTCGTTTCAGCTTAATGGCGATACCTACCTCCTTGAGGCAAAATGGCATCGCACAAAAACGGATGCCAGCACCCTTCATGCTTTTCAGGGTAAGGTGAGCGAACGGCCAGAATGGACACGTGGGCTGTTCGTTAGTTTCGTCGGCTTTACAGATGTCGGATTGCAGGCGTTCACTGCCAAGAAGATTATTCTCGCGGATGGAATGGACATCTACGAGGCATTAGCTCGGCGCTTGTCAATTCCAGACATTATCGCCGCGAAAAGTCGGCACGCCGCAGAGTATCGAAACCCGTTTGAACGGGTTAGGACTTTGTTTCCGTTGTGATTCATGTAGCGCAGCTCGGCCGCCTTACCGTTACACCCCCCGCTTCTCGACCAGAAAATCCACCAGCGCCCGCAGCTTCGCCGGCATCTGGTCGCGCGTTGGCAGGTAGAGGTGAAAGCCGGCGAACGGCGGGCACCAGCTCTGCAGCACGCGGACGAGGGCGCCGCTGGCGATGTGCTGGCGGACGACGAAGTCCATGTGCATCACAAGGCCCACGCCCTGCAGGGCGGCGGTGAGCATCACGTCGTCGCTGTTGGTGACGAAGCTGCCGTGGGGCTCGATCGCGTGGTCCTGGCCGGTCGTGGTATCGGTGAAGTCCCAGCGGTAGAGGGCGGCGCTGCCGCTGTGGCGGTAGGCGAGGCAGTTGTGGCGGGCGAGGTCGTCGAGGGTCCGCGGCGGCGGATGGGCGGCGAAATAGGCCGGCGAGCCCACCACGGCCATGGCGACCGGCGGGGTGATCGGCACGGCGATCATGCTTTCGGCCAGGCTCTCGCGCAGGCGGATGCCGGCATCGCAGCCCTCGCGGACGATGTCGCCGAGGCCGTCGTCGATGACCAGCTCCAGCCGCACCAGCGGATGGCGGCGGGCGAACTCGCCGAGGTGCGGCTCGACGAAGTGACGGGCGGCGATGCGCGAGACGTTGACGCGCAGCTCGCCGCTCGGCTTCTCGCGCGCATCGCCGAGCGTGCCGAGAGCGTGCGCGATCATGGCGAGGCCCGGATCCGCCTGTGCGAGCAGCCTGCGTCCGTCCTCGGTCCGCGAGACCGAGCGCGTCGAGCGGTTCAGCAGCCGGACGCCGAGGCGCCCTTCCAGCCCGCGGACCGTCTGCGACAGTGCCGAGGGCGAGACGCCGAGCCGGCCGGCGGCGCGGGTGAAGCTTCCCTCGCGCGCGACCTCGGCAAAGGCGGCGACGGCGGGAAGCAGGTTGCGGTCCAGCGGCACCCGTTGTGAAGCCTCGCTCAAAACTGATTGAAGGCTGCCCCGGCTTCTCGACGCGGTCCACGGGTTTATATCGGGTGTCGTCACCAATCCCGGCAGCACGGCACGCATCGTTCGAGCGAGGAACGTCATGAGCAGAATGCCCAAGGAACGGATGGAGGCGGCCCTCCAGCAGCTGGAGGCCATCTCCGAGGCGGACCACGCCAAGGTCAAGGCGCTGGCCGCCATCGTCAGGCCGCTGCGCAGCGTGCTGCACAAGACTCCCGACGACCACGGCATGACGGGGTGGCGGGACATCTACTTCCCGTCGGACGACGGCACGCCGCTCGAAGGCTGGTACATCCCCGCCAAGGGCGGCGAGAGCGACAGGCTGGTGATCTTCAACCACGCCCTGCCGATGTGCCGCGCCGGCTTTCCCGGCCATCTCGGCGAGCCGTGGAGCCAGTTCGACGCGGTCGAGATCGACTTCGTCGTCCAGATGAAGCATCTGACCGACGCCGGCTACAACGTGCTGGCCTACGACATCCGCAACCACGGCAACAGCGGCGCCGCCAACAACGGCCTCAGCGGCATCGGCCGCTGGGAGTGGCGCGACTGCGTCGGCGTCAAGAGATACGTCGACGGCCACCCGGCGCTCGGTGGGATGAAGGTCGGGCTCTACAGCCAGTGCATGGGCGGCAACTCGCAGTACGAGGCGATCTACCGGCGGCCGGATCTGTTCGAGAACGTCGCCTGCATGTGCAGCCCGATGGTGGTCTCGATGGCGGCGATCTTCTCGGCCTTCTCGGAGCTGCAGGGGATCGGCCGGTACCAGGAGCTGATCGATCTCGAGCTCCTGAAGATGGGCGCTTTCGTCGCCGCCGAGATGACCCCGCAGCTGTTCGCCTCGGGCGTGCACATGCCGGTGCTGATGATCCAGGTGCTTGAGGACAGCTGGACGCGCAATCCCGAGGATGCGCAGAAGACCTTCGATCTGCTCGCCAGCAACGACAAGGAGCTGTTCTGGATCGAGGGCACCACCCGGCGGTTCAGGGACGGCTACAACTGGTTCGGCCGTCATCCCGAGAAGGTGATCGCCTTCTTCGACAGGCATATGAAGCGACAGCCGCGATAGGCGAGCCTCGAGGGTCCTTTGCATGCCCGAGCAGATGTCGTTCGGCGGCTCCGACTTCACGCCGCGCGCCGCACCTCGCGACGGCGGGCAGGTCTACTTCGCTCTGCTGCCGGATGAAGCCGCCTCGGCCCGCTGCATCCTGGGCGCGCGGGACGTGCAGCGGCAGACCGGGCTGCGAGGGAGGATCCGGGAAGGCAGCTTCCATGTCTCGATGCACTACATCGGTCCCTTTGCAAAGCTGACCGAGGGGCTCATCGGACAGGTCGAGACGGCTGCGGCCGGCGTGTCGGCGGCACCGTTCGAGATCCTGTTCGATCGGATCAGGGGCTTCGGCGGCGGCGCGGTGGGACTCGCCGGTCCCGGGCATGGCGGCGCCCTGGGCGACCTCTTCGACAGGCTGGGCTCGGCGCTGGGGCGGCGGAAGGCGTCGTTCGAGCCGCACCTGACGCTGTTCTATATCGACCGCTCGATGGCCGGGCGGCCGATGGCGGAGCGGCGGATCGAGCCCATCGGCTGGACGGTGCGCGACTTCGTGCTCGTCCACAGCCATCACGGGCTCGAGGCGATCGGCAAATGGCCGCTACGCGAGCCTCCGGGAGCTGCTCTCCGCCGCTAGGCGCCGCGGCGAGGCCGCCTCACCGCCCTCACCTTGCCGCTGCTGCCGCCGCCGCAGAAGAAGCGGTCGGCACCGTCGGATTCCAGGCCCGACACGCCGGCGCCGGGCGGCATCTCGATGCGCTCCAGCACCTCGCCGGTGTCCGGGTCGATGCGCCGCAGGTCGCTATCGTCGCCCTCCCAGGTGCCGTGCCACAGCTCGCCGTCGACCCAGGTGACGCCGGTGACGACGCGGTTGGATTCGATGGTGCGCAGGATCGCCCCGGTCTCCGGGTCGATCTGGTGGATCCGGCGGCCGCGATGCTGGCCGACCCACAGGCTGCCCTCGGCCCAGGCGAGGCCGGAATCACCGCCGCCGCCAGGAGCGGGAATGGTCGACAGCACCCGGCCGGTCCTCGGGTCGATCTTCTGGATGCGGTCCTCGGCGATCTGGAACAGGTGCCGGCCGTCGAAGGCGGTGCCGGCATGGGCCGCGACCTCGATCGAGCGGACCACCTCGCCGGAGTCCGGATCGAGGGCGTTCAGGGTCTCGCCGGCGGCGAACCAGACCTGGCGGCCATCGAAGGTGACCCCGTGGACCCGCTCGACGCCCGGAAAGGGCCCGTACTCGCGGATGATTTCGGCGGCTGAGTGCTTCATGCGCCGAACCTAGCCCACCGGCACGGGTGCCGGGAGCAACAAGGTTGTCGGGAAACCCGGCACCGGCGGGGTCATCCAGCGGCGGGCGCGGCCGTGGCCGACGCACTGGACCTTGCCGGCTTCGGCCAGCGATTCCAGCGCCCGCTGTACCGTGCGCTGGCTGGCGGCAAGCGCCAGGGCCAGGCCCGAGCTCGACCAGGATTCGCCGTCGGCGAGCAGGGCCAGCATGGCCGCATGCCTGCCCTCGACCGGAGGGGCCAGCACCACGGCCTTGGAGGCACCGCCAGGCAGCAGCGCGAAGCCGCGCTTGGTCGCCCTCACCTCGGCCAGCTCGCCTATCTCGGCGCGCAGCCGGCCGATCTCGACGCGCAGCCGCGCCCTGTGCGATTCATCCGCGGACCTGGCACCGAACGCCCGCGCCAGCAGCGCTGTCCGCGACAGATCTCCCGGCCACGCCTCGCCCAGCGCGCGGGCAAGCGCGAACAGCACCGGCCGCGTCGCCAGCGACACCACCCCGCCCGCCCGACGCACGACATGGCGGCAGGCATCGACGACCAGGGCATCGGAGGCCAGCAGGGCCTCGACCTCGCCGAGCAACAGCGACCGCTCCTCGCCGTGGGCCATCAGCCGAGCGGCGGGCGCCTCGAGCGCGCGGGACGCGGCCTCGACCTCGGCGGTCAGCGCCGGGATGCCGGCATGGCGCGCTGCATGGCCTGCCCGGGCCAGCGCTGCGCGTGCCGTGCCGGTGCGCAGGCGGCGCATCTCGATGCCGGCGACGACCAGCTCGTGGGCGGCGCGCGAGGCCGGCGGGAAGGGTGTCGGATCGAGCTGGGCCAGCGACCGCTCGGCCTCGTCGAGCCGGCCGATGAGCAGCAGCCGCCGGACCTCGAGATGACGCGCATGCGCCGCGTTCAACCAGTCGCCACGCCCCTCGAGCGTCGCACGGGCGGCATCGAGGGCCCTGGCGGGCCAGCCCAGGTCGCGCGAGACGAGAGCGATTTCGGCCTCGGCGACGACGCAGCGGGCGCGGGCCACGGATTCCCGCGGCCCGAAGCCGCGCGCCGCCCGGCGCAGCAGCAGCTTGGCCCGGTCGAGCTCGCCGAGCTGGGCCATGGCGATGCCGCGCAGGGCCAGGGCCGGCGGGTCGTCGCGCAGGGCGACGCGCTTCAGCGCTCCCAGGGGATCGCCGGTCGCCAGGGCCCGCGCTGCGGCGGTGATCAGCGAGTCCATGCGAGCAATCCCGCCACACTTGTCACTCCCGCCAGCCGGACGATCGGTCCTAGTCGAAGCCGGTGACCCTGGACAACGAGCGGAGCTCGGTGATGACGACCCACAGGACCGGAACGCGCGACGAATGGCTGGCGGCCCGGATGGAGCTGCTCCAGGCCGAGAAGGACCTGACGCGGCGCAGCGACGCGCTGGCGCAGCGGCGGCAGGAGCTGCCGTGGGTCCGGGTGGACAAGACCTATCGGTTCGACACCGACGCGGGCGCGGCCTCGCTCGCGGAGCTGTTCGAGGGACGCTCGCAGCTTCTGGTCTATCATTTCATGTTCGGGCCCGACTACACCGCCGGCTGCCCTTCCTGCTCGATGATCGCCGACGGCTTCAACGGCTTCGCTGTCCACCTGGCCAACCACGACGTGATGCTCTGGGCGGTCTCGCGCGCACCGCTGGCGAAGCTGCGGGCGTTCAAGCAGCGGATGGGCTGGACGTTTCCCTGGGCCTCGTCGGCGCCCGGCGACTTCAGCCTCGACTTCAATGTCGCGTTCACCGAGGAGCAGCAGCGCCAGGGGACCATCGAATACAACTACCAGCGCGGCGGACACGCCATGGACGAGGCGCAGATCCCCGAAGCGGTGGTCCAGTTCGCCGCCGGTTGCGGCACCGACCCTATGACCTGGACGCGCGACCGGCCGGGCATGAGCGCCTTCGTCATCGAGGATGGCACCGTCTATCACACCTATTCGACCTTTGCGCGCGGGCTGGACGGACTCTGGGGCTGCTACCAGTGGCTCGACCGGGCGCCCAAGGGCCGCAACGAGACGGGCGTGTGGTGGCGGCGGCACGACGAGTACGGCCATGGCCGACCGGCCTGACGGCCCGGGCGGGCGGAACGAGGGCGGCCGATCGGCCGCCCTCGGGATCGCCGACGGCATCTGCCTCGCGGCCACACCGACCTTTGCGCTCATGGCGCTGGCGACCGCCGCCGGCGGCCCGCCGGACATGCTCTGCATGGGCATGCAGGACACATCGCCGCTGACCGGCATGGTCGCGATGTACCTGGCGATGAGCGTGTTTCATCTGCCGCCCTGGCTGCGGCTGCTGACGGGACGGCGACGCACCCACTTCCCTTCCGAACGGGAAGCTGTGTTGCGAAATCGCATTCTTGATGGATCAGTCTAGAACAGGCTATGTTCGGCGCATGGCGAGACCCAAGGAATTCGACCGCGACGACGCGCTGGGCCGCGCCATCGAGGTGTTTTCCGACAGGGGCTACGAGGGAGCTTCGACGACGGCGCTGCTGGAAGCCATGGGGATCAGCCGGCAGAGCATGTACGACACCTTCGGCGACAAATGGCAGCTCTATCTGGAGTGCCTGCGGAGCTACACCGCCGACAGCATCGGCCAGCAGATGCGGGCGCTGAACGCGGCCTCCTCGCCGATGAAGGGCCTCGAGGCGCATCTGATGCGCACCGTGGACGAAGCCCTGGCGAGGCCGGTCGCCAAGTGCCTGGGCGTCAGCGCCGTGTCGGAGTTCGGCCGATCCGATCCCGAGGTGACGGCGATCACCGACGTGGCGTCGCGCACGCTGCTCGGCGCCGTCGAGCGGCGCGTCGCCGAGGCCAAGGCGGCCGGCGAGACCCCGGCCGACATCGACTGCCGGGAGGCGGCGAATTTCGTGCTGGCGACGCTCACCGGCATCAAGGTGGCGGCGCGCGCCGGCGGATCGGCAGAGAGCCTGCGTGGTGTCGCCAAGATGGCGCTGCGGAGCCTGCGCCGGCCGTAGCGCGCCGTTTTTCGCACTGTTTTGGACTGACCGATCCATCACAAGCGACCCGATCAACGATCACAGAGGAGAATCGACCATGCCTGCAACCCACCGTTCCGAGGCCGTCCGGCTATCCCGCCGGCATCTCCTCGGCGCCGGAGCCACGGCTATCGCCTTGGCGGAGCTCGGGACGACCGGCACCGCCGGGGCGCAGACATCGAACGAGGCCGCCGGAACACCAAAGACCTTCCGTTCGCTTAAGCAGATCGACGCCGGCACGCTGAACGTCGGCTATGCCGAGGACGGACCGGCCGACGGGCCGGCGGTCATCCTGCTGCACGGATGGCCCTACGACATCCACAGCTATGTCGACGTCGCACCGATCCTGGCCGCGGCCGGATACCGGGTCATCGTCCCCTATCTGCGCGGCTACGGCACGACGCGGTTTCTCTCCGGCGAGACCCCGCGCAACGGCCAGCAGTCGGTCTTCGCGCTCGACATCATCGCCCTGATGGACGCCCTGGGCATCGCCACAGCGACGGTCGCCGGCTACGACTGGGGAGCGCGGACCGCCGACATCCTGGCGGCGGTCTGGCCGGAACGCTGCAAGGCCCTGGTGTCGGTCAGCGGCTACCTGATCGGCAGCCAGCAGGCCAACAGGATGCCGCTGCCGCCCAGGGCCGAGCTCGAATGGTGGTACCAGTTCTACTTCGCCACCGACCGCGGCCTGGCCGGCTACGACAAGTATCGGCGGGACTTCGCCCGGCTGATCTGGCAGCTCGCCTCGCCGCAATGGAAGTTCGACGACGCCACCTTCGAGCGCAGCGCGGCGGCGTTCGACAACCCGGACCATGTCGGGATCGTCATCCACAATTATCGCTGGCGGCTGGGCCTCGCCGACGGCGAGCCGGCCCATGACGAGCTGGAAAGACGCCTGGCCGAGGGTCCCGTCATCGCGGTGCCGGCGATCACGCTCGAGGGCGACGCCAACGGCGCACCACACCCCGACGCCAGCAGCTATGCGCGGAAATTCTCCGGCAGGTACGAGCATCGCGTCATCGCCGGCGGCATCGGCCACAACCTGCCGCAGGAGGCGCCGCAGGCCTTCGCCGAGGCGGTGATCGCGGTGGCGAAGCTGTAGCGAGGCCTCCTTGCCGGTTTTGCCATCGCCGTCCAGTTATATTTCCTAGGAAATATTGACTAACTGAGTGTATGCGGATACAGTTCTCCGATGGCGCTCCGGCTGCCGGGTGCTCGCCGTGACAACCGTCACTGCGCACCCGGCTGCGCCGGAACAGCATGCGGTCGACGTCTCACCCATCGGAGAACGACAATGCGCCTCGCCAAGGCTCTGCTGCGCGCGCTGTTTCCCCGGGCGGCGGAACCGCATCTGGCCGCCTTTGCCACCCAGTCGGATGGCCTGCTGGTCAGGTTCGGCATCGACGCCACGCCGACGCGGCTGCACTTCTTCCTGGCCCAGCTCGGCCACGAGTCCGGCGGCCTCACGGTGACCGCCGAGAACATGAGCTACAGCGCCCAGCGCATGACCGAGGTCTGGCCCGGCCGATTTCCCAGCCTGGCGTCGGCTAGGCCGTTCGAGCGCAATCCCGAGCGGCTGGCCAACCATGTCTACGCCAACCGGATGGGCAACGGCCCCGAGGGCTCTGGCGACGGCTTCCGCTACCGGGGCCGCGGCTACATCCAGATCACCGGCCGCGACGGCTATGCCGAGGTCGGCCGCGAGGCCGCGCTCGACCTGGTGCGCCAGCCCGACCTCGCCTTCGCCCCGGAGCACGCGCTGCTCGTCGCCTGCGGCTTCTGGCGCTGGAAGGGCCTCAACGAGCTGTGCGACACCGGCGATTTCGAGAAGGTGACGCGCCGCATCAACGGCGGCACCACCGGCATGGCCGACCGGCGGGCCTGGCTCGACAAGGTGCGGCGCACCCTGATGGCGGTGCCGGCGGCGGAAGAGCAGCCGCCGGCCGCCGAGGTCATCGCGGTGCAGCGGGCGCTGCAGGCCCGGCGCTTCACCGAGGTCGGCGCCGCCGACGGCATCGTCGGGCCGCGCACCATCGCCGCCATCACGCGGTTCAGGCAGCAGAACGGCCTGCCGGCGGGGATGATCGACGGCGAGCTGAAGCGGGCGCTCGGGATCGAGCCGGCCGTCTCAGGCCCGCTCCATCACCCCGCTGACGAAGTCGTAGGCGGCCTCGCGCACATGTAGCGCCCCCTCGGGGCGCAGGATGCTCGAATAGAGCGAGAAGCCGCTCACCATGAACGGCTCGCTGCGGAACAGCGCCCGGCCGGCGATGAACGAGGCCAGGCGCTGCTGCGGCGGCGGCTCGCGGAAGCGGCCCAGCGTGACGTGCGGCTGGAACTTGCGCCGCTCGGGCGGCACGCCGGCCTCGTCGGCGGCGCGGTCGACCCGGCGGCGCAGCTGCGTCAGCCCGCCATCCTCCTCGACGCCGACCCACAGGGTCTGCGGCGCGCCGCGCGGCGGGAAGATGCCGAGCCCCTTCAGTCGGAGCTCGAACGGCCGCAGCGACAGCTCGCTCAGCGCCTGGCCCAGCTCGTAGAACACCGGCGGCTCGACCTCGCCGATGAAGCGCACCGTCAGATGCAGCTGCTCGGGCTCGACCCAGCGGATCGCCGGCAGGCCGATGCACAGGCGCTCGACCTGCTCCGTGACCTCGTCGGGCAGGTCGACGGCGACGAACAGGCGTGGCATGGCATCATCCCGGCAACGACGATCGACCGGACCATACAAGCCGGGCGCCAGCCTTGCCAAACGGCTTGCGCTCCGATACCGAGCAGCGCCGGCATCCGGGCCCCACCTCCGAACGAGAATCCGCTGAAGGACGGCCGTTGAAGTCCGACGAATTCATCCGTGAGGTCGACGAGGATCTGCAGCGCGACAAGCTGCGGGCGCTGTGGACGCGCTATGGCGGCCTCGTCATCGCCGCCGCCATGCTGATCGTGGGAGCGGTGGCCGCCTACGAGGGCTGGAAGGCCTGGGAGCGATCGAGCCGCCACGACGAGGCCGCCCGCTTCGCCGCCGCCGAGGCCGAGCTGCAGGCCCGGCGATGGCAGCCGGCCGCCGCGGCGTTCGAGCAGTTCGCCGCCGACGCGTCCCCCGGCTATGCCGCGCTCGCCAGGCTGCGCGCGGCCGCCGCCCTCGGGCAGGAGAGCGATCCGGCGGCCGCCGCCACCGCCCTCGACGCGCTGGCCGCCGACAGCGCCGCCGACCCGCTGCTGCGCGACCTCGCGGCCCTGCTCAGCGTCTCGGCCCAGCTCGACACCGGCGATCCGCAGAGCCTGCGCGGCCGCCTGCTGCCCCTGGCCGAGACCGGCAAGCCCTGGCGCGCCACCGCCCGCGAGCTGCTGGCGGTGCTGGCGATCCGCACCGGCGACATCGCCCAGGCCCGTACCACGCTGGACGAGCTCGCCAAGGATGGCGGCCTTCCGGACGGCCAGCAGCAGCGGATCGAGGCGTTGCGCCAAAGCCTGGGGACACCCGGATCGTGAGCATGCGGTTTCGGACATTGCGGCTCGCCGTGGCGGCGGCGGTCGCGCTCGGCGGCTGCAGCGTCTTCGAGGAGAGCGAGGGACCGAAGCTGCCCGGCGAGCGGGTGCCGGTCATGCTGCTTGACGGGGGCCCGCGCGCCGACGACCGGCTGGCCGGTCTCTCGGTCGTCCTGCCGCCGCCGGAGCCCAACGCCGACTGGCCGCAATCGGGCGGCGTGCCATCGCATGCGCCGGGCCATCTCGCTGTCGCCGACACCATCGAGCGCGCCTGGTCGGCCGATATCGGCACCGGCTCCTCGGGCCGCGAGCGGCTGCTGGCCTCGCCCGTCGTCGCCGACGGGCGGGTCTACACCATCGACAGCGAGGGCGAGATCCGGGCCTTCGCCACCACCGACGGCAGCAGGCTCTGGAGCGCATCGCCCGAAGATCTCGAGCCGGTCGACCGGCTGGGCGGCGGCGGCATCGCCTGGGTCGACGGCCATCTGGTGGCGGCGTTCGCGCATGGCGACGTCGTGGCACTCGACGCCGCCACGGGGACCGAGGTCTGGCGGCAGCGGCTGCGGGCACCGGTGCGCACCAACCCGTCGGCGGCCGACGGCAAGGTGTTCATCGTCAGCGCCGACAACCAGATGTTCGCGCTCTCGGCCGCCACCGGCGAGATCCTGTGGCGGCACGCCGGCACCTTCGAGCAGGCGGCACTGCTGGGCGGTGCCGCTCCCGCCATCGACGGCGGCACGGTGGTCGTGGCCTATTCCTCGGGCGAGGTCTTCGCGCTCAACGTCAATGACGGCCGGCCGCTGTGGAGCGACGCGCTGCTGCGGCCGCGCCGCACCCTGGCGATCGGCTCGATCACCGACATCGTGGGCGACCCGGTGATCGACCGCGACCGGGTGATCGTCGCCGGCAATGGCGGCGAGATGGCGGCCTTCGACGCCACGCGCGGCACCCGCGCCTGGGACGTCCAGCTGACCTCGCGCGAGACGCCGTGGGTGGCGGGCGACTTCATCTTCGTGCTGACCGACCGCAACGAGGTGGTCTGCATGCTGCGCCAGGGCGGCCACATCCGCTGGGTGAGCCCGCTGGTGCGCGCCGGCGAGCCCGGCGCCGACGAGCCGCAGCGCTGGGCCGGCCCGGTGCTGGCCGGCGACCGGCTCGTGCTGGCGGGCAGCACCGGCGAGGTCGCCAGCATGTCGCCCTACACCGGCGAATTGCTCGGCCGCACCGGCCTCGGCGATTCCGTGACGCTGCCCCCCATCGTCGCCGGCGGCACGGTCTATTTCCTCACGGACGACGGCGACCTGCTGGCCTACCGTTAGGCCGGCCAGCGCCCCGGGGCCGCCCATGACCGTCACCGTCGCGATCCTCGGCCGGCCCAATGTCGGCAAGTCGACGCTGTTCAACCGGCTGGTCGGCGCCCGTCGGGCGCTGGTCGACGACGAGCCCGGCGTCACACGCGACCGCATCGAGGGCGAGGGCCGGCTGGGCGAGCTGACCTTCAGGGTAGTCGATACCGCCGGCATCGAGGACGGCGGCGCGCTGCAGGACCGGCTGCGCCGGCTGACGCTGGCGGCCCTGGCCGAGGCCGATCTCGGCCTGCTGGTGGTCGATGCCCGCACCGGCATCACGCCCGCCGACAGCGAGGTCGCGGGCCTGCTGCGCCGCGAGGGCAAGCCGATCCTGGTGCTGGCCAACAAGTGCGAGAGCGAGCGGACCGTCAACCAGGCCGAGGAGGCCTGGACGCTGGGCCTGGGAGCGCCCCTGGCGATCTCGGCCGAGCACGGCAACGGCATGCCCGACCTGCTGGCGGCGCTCCGGCCCTATGTGCAGGCGGCCGACGAATCCGAAGGCGCCGGCGCCGAGGCTGAGCAGCCGATCCGGGTCACGATCGTCGGCCGGCCGAACGTCGGCAAGTCGACGCTGGTCAACAGGCTGCTCGGCGTCGAGCGGATGCTGACCGGCCCGGAGCCGGGCCTGACCCGCGACGCGGTGACGGCCGGGATCGCCTGGAAGGGCCGGCGGATCGAGCTGATCGACACGGCCGGCCTGCGCAGGAAGGCGCGGGTCGAGGCCGGCATCGAGCGCATGTCGACCGCCTCGACGCTGCGGGCGGTGCGGATGGCGCATGTCGTCGTGTTGCTGATCGACGCCGCAGCACCGCTGGAGCAGCAGGATCTCGCCATCCTGCGGCAGGCGGTCGACGAGGGCCGCGCCATTGTCATCGGAGTCAACAAGTGGGACCTCGTCGAGGACCGCAGGGCGACCCTGGAGGAGCTGCGGCAGCGCATCGAGGCCAAGCTCTGGCAGCTCAAGGGCATCGCCTGCGTCACGCTGTCGGCGCTGACCGGCCGCCAGGTCGACCGGCTGCTGCCGGCGGTGATCGAGGCGCACGACCGCTGGGCCAAGCGCATCCCGACGGCGGCGCTGAACCGCTGGCTGGCGGCCGCCATCGAGCGCAACCCGCCGCCGATGGTGCAGGGCCGCCGCCTGAAGATCCGCTATGCCACCCAGGCCCGCACCCGCCCGCCGACCTTCGCGCTGTTCGCCAACAAGCCGGGCGAGCGGATGCCGGACAGCTATCTGCGCTATCTCGACGCCGGCCTGCGCAAGGAGTTCGGGCTCGAGGGCGTGCCGCTGCGCTTCTTCGTCCGCCACGGCGACAACCCGTTCGATCAGGGCTGAAGCCGCACGATCTCCTCGTGTCGCGCGCTCGAGGCCCGCAGCAGCTCGACGAAGCCGCCGGCGACGTCGTCGGGTTGGCGCAGGCTGTCCGGCCGCTCGCCGGGAAAGGCGGTGGCGCGCAGTCGGGTGGCGACGGGGCCCGGATCGAGCAGGGTGACGCGCACCGGCGTGATGCGCAGCTCCGCCGCCCAGGACAGCACCAGCGATTCCAGCGCCGCCTTGCAGGCGCCGTAGGCGCCCCAATAGGCGGCACAGCGGCCGGTGGCGTCGGTGGCGAACACCGCCCGGCCGGCGGGCGAGACGCGCAGCAGCGGGTCGAGCGTGCGGACCAGCCGCTGGTTGGCCGCGACATTGACCAAGAGCACCCGCGCCATCACCGCCGGATCGAGGTGGCTGACCGGCGTCAGCAGGCCGATATCGCCGGCACAGGCCGCCAGCCCGTCGAGGCGGCCGAAGCGCTGGAACAGCGCCGCCCCCAGCAGGTCGACCTCGCTGCCCTTGGCGAGGTCGAGCGGCACCAGGGTGGCGGGCTCGGCACCAGCGGCACGGACCTGGTCGTCCACCTCCTCCAGCGCCGCCCGGCTGCGGGCGGTGAGCACCAGGCTCGCCCCCTCGGCGGCGCAGGCGCGCGCCACGGCGGCACCGATGCCGTGGCCGGCGCCGGTGACCAGGACGATGCGGCCCGCGAGGCTAGCCGGCACGGGCTTCCTCGAGCAGGAAGGAGAGCTGGCCGCCGGCCTCGCCGGTCTCGGAATCGGTCAGGCGGGTCGGATAGTCGCCGGTGAAGCAGGCGTCGCAATATTGCGGCACCACCGAATCGCGGCAGGCCTCGCCGACGGCGCGGTAGAGGCCGTCGATCGACAGGAAGGCCAGGCTGTCGACGCCGATGATCCCGGCGATCTCGTCGACGTCGTGGCGGGCAGCCAGGAGCTTGCTGCGCTCCGGGGTGTCGACACCGTAGAAGCAACTGTGGGTGGTGGGCGGGCTGGCGATGCGCATGTGCACCGTCCTGGCGCCCGCCGCCCGGACCATCTCGACGATCTTGGTCGAGGTGGTGCCGCGCACGATACTGTCGTCGACCAGCACCACGCTCTTGCCCTCGAGCAGGTGGCGGTTGGCGTTGTGCTTCAGCCGGACGCCCAGGTGGCGGATGTTGTCGGTCGGCTCGATGAAGGTCCGGCCGACATAGTGGTTGCGGATGATGCCGAGCTCGAACGGCACGCCCGAGGCCTGGGCGAAGCCGATGGCGGCCGGCACGCCGCTGTCGGGGACCGGCACCACCAGATCCGCCATGGCCGGCGCCTCGCGCGCCAGCTCGGCGCCGATCGCCTTTCGCACCTCGTACACGCCCTTGCCCTCGACCGTGCTGTCGGGCCGGGAGAAGTAGACATACTCGAAGATGCAGAACCGCTTCGGCGGCGGCGCGAAGGGCCGGATGCTGCGCAGGCCGTCGCGATCGACGGTCACCACCTCCCCGGGCTCGACGTCGCGCACCAGCTCGGCGCCGATGATGTCGAGGGCGCAGGTCTCCGAGGCCAGGATGGTGGCCTCGCCCAGCCTGCCGATCACCAGCGGGCGTACCCCCAGCGGATCGCGCACCCCGACGATGGCATCGTCGAACAGCGCCACCAGCGACCAGGCGCCCTCCAGCACGCGCAGCGCGTCCATCAGCCGCTGCAGCAGCGTCGGCGCGCGGCTGCGGGCGATGAGGTGGACGATGGCCTCGGTGTCGGTGGTCGACTGGAACAGGGCGCCGTCGCCGGCGAGCCGGCGGCGCAGCTCGTAGGCGTTGGTGAGGTTGCCGTTGTGCGCCAGCGCGAAGCCGCCGAGCGCGGTGTCGGCGAACAGCGGCTGGACGTTGCGCAGCATGCTGCCGCCGGTGGTGGCGTAGCGGGTGTGGCCGATGGCGGCGTGGCCCGGCAGCGCCTCGATGACGTGCTTCTTGCTGAAGCTGTCGCCGATCAGGCCGACGGCGCGATGGGCGTGGAACAGCTGGCCGTCGTGGCTGACGATGCCGCCGGCCTCCTGGCCGCGGTGCTGCAGCGCATGCAGCCCCAGCGCCGCCAGCGGTGCTGCGTCGCTGTGCCCCCAGATGGCGAAGACGCCGCATTCCTCGTGGAAGCGGTCGTCGCCGCCGGGGTCGAACGGGTGCTGCATGGCTCTCTCCTACCGGCCGGCTCAGCCGCCCGGCTGGAAAAGACGGTCCATCTGGCGCCGCTGCTCGTCGCTGTAGCCCTGCTGCGGCTGGCGCGGATTCTCCAGCGCGTCGCGCACGGCGTTCAGCCGCCGGGCGCCGTCGCCGGCCCGCTCGGCCGCGGCCCTGCCCTCGGCGGCGAGGCGCTCGGGCAGGAAGCCACGCAGCCAGTCGCCGCCGGCCTCGACATAGGGCAGCGTGTAGGCCGTCCGCACCCATGCCGGCTGCTGCTCGGGCTTCAGCACCATCGAGACCAGCAGCCAGCCGGCGCAGACCAGCAGGGCGCCGCGCGCCACGCCGAACAGCAGGCCGCCGATGCGGTCGAACAGGCCGAGGCCGATCTCGTCGACGCCGCTCGCCAGCATGCCGCCCAGGATCTTGAAGACGATGAGCGGCACCAGGAACACGCCGGCGGCGGTGGCGACGTCGGTCAGGAGCTCGTTGCCGATCGCCTGCTCGGCGAACGGCCGGGCATGCTGGAAGGCGTAGTAGGCCACGACGAAGGCGCCCACCCAGCTCGCCAGCCCGACGATCTCGCGCACCATGCCGCGGGCGAGCGCCACCAGCGTCGACAGCAGCAGGACGAGGCCCACAGCGATGTCGAAGAAGGTGATCGGCAGGTCGGCCATCGCTCCGCTCAACGCTCAGGCACCGGCCGCGCCGGCATCGAACAGATCAAGCAAATCCCGGACCCGCCGCAGCTCGGTCACGGCGATCGGGGCCGCCGGGCCGTTCCTGGTCCGCGGCGCCACCGCCCTGTCGAAGCCGAGCTTCGCCGCCTCGCGCAACCGTGCCTCCATATGGCCGACCGCACGCACCTCGCCCGCGAGACCGATCTCGCCGAAAGCAACGGAACGGGTTGGCGCCGCGATGCCGGTCAGCGACGACACGAGGGCGGCGGCAACCGCGAGGTCGGCCGCCGGCTCCTGCACTCTAAGCCCGCCGGCGACGTTGAGATAGACATCGCGTCCGGCCATCACAAGGCCGCAGCGGGCCTCCAGCACCGCCAGCAGCATGGAAAGCCGGCCGGAATCCCAGCCCACCACCGCCCGGCGCGGCGATCCCGGCAGGCCCGGCGCCACCAGTGCCTGGATCTCGACCAGCACCGGCCGCGAGCCTTCCATGCCGGCGAACACCGCCGAGCCCGGCACGCCGGCCTCGTGCTCGGAGAGGAACAGCGCCGACGGGTTCGGCACCGGCACGAGGCCGGCCTCCTGCATCTCGAACACGCCGATCTCGTTGGCCGGCCCGAAGCGGTTCTTGACGGCGCGCAGGATGCGGAAGGAATGGCCGCGCTCGCCCTCGAAATAGATGACGGCGTCGACCATGTGCTCGAGCACGCGCGGGCCCGCGATCTGGCCGTCCTTGGTGACATGGCCGATCAGCAGCACCGAGGTGCCGCGCTTCTTGGCGAAGCGGATCAGCGCATCGGCCGAGGCGCGCAGCTGGCCGACGCTGCCCGGCGCCTGCTCCAGCTCGTCGACATGCATGGTCTGGATGGAATCGATGACCAGCAGGTGCGGCGGGCTCGGGCCGTCGAGACCGGCCAGGATGTCGCCCACCGACACGGCGGCCGCGAGCTTGACCGGCGCCGCGGCGAGGCCGGTGCGGGCGGCGCGCAGCCTGATCTGGTCGATCGCCTCCTCGCCGCTGACATAGACGACGTCGAGGCCCTGCCCGGCCAGCGACGCCGCCGCCTGCAGGGTCAGCGTCGACTTGCCGATGCCGGGATCGCCGCCGATCAGCAGGGCGGAGCCCGGCACCAGGCCGCCGCCCAGCACTCGGTCGAGCTCGGCGATGCCGGTGGCGGTGCGCTGCAGGGGTCGATTGGCGCCGCCGAGATCGACCAGCTCGAGCCCGCCGCGCCGCCTGGCACCGCTGGCGCGCGACACCGAGGGCGAGGCCGCCTCCTCGACCAGGCTGTTCCAGGCGCCGCAGGCGTCGCAGCGGCCGGACCATTTCGGCTGGATGCCGCCGCAGCTCTGGCAGACGAAGACGTTCTGGGCCTTCGCCACCGGCTCAGGCGCCGCCGATGCCGGACGCGCCGATGCGGATCGGCCCGTGCGAGCGGCCGTGGACGAACTGGTCGACGAACGGGTCGCCGCTGTCGTCGAGCCGTGCCACCGGGCCGCTCCAGACGATGCGGCCGTCATAGAGCATGGCGACGGTGTCGGCGATCTTGCGCACGCTCGCCATGTCGTGGGTGATCGACAGCGCCGTGGCGCCGAGATTGCTGACCGTGCCGCGGATCAGCTCGTTGATGACGTCGGCCATGATCGGATCGAGGCCGGTGGTCGGCTCGTC
The DNA here is from genome assembly GCA_035326425.1 of Geminicoccus sp. Taxonomy (GTDB): domain Bacteria; phylum Pseudomonadota; class Alphaproteobacteria; order Geminicoccales; family Geminicoccaceae; genus CALKJU01. Next base: position 28,850 of record DAOLFG010000014.1, read on the forward strand.
GAAGAACAGGATCTCGGGGCGGCTGCAGATGGCGCGGGCGAGGCCGACGCGCTTCTGCATGCCGCCGGACAGCTCGGCCGGCGACAGGTCGGCGACCTCGGCGCCGAGGCCGACCTTCGCCAGGGTCTCGATCGCGAGCCGGCGGGCCTCCGGCCGGGCGAGGCCGTTGCGGCCCAGGGCGGCGAAGGCGACATTCTCCCAGACCGGCAGGCTGTCGAACAGCGCCCCGCCCTGGAACAGCATGCCGAACTTGGCCCGCGCCTCGGCGATGGTGGCACGGTCGGCGCCGACCAGCTCGACACCGTCGACCCGGATCGAGCCGGAATCCGGCAGCAGGATGCCCAGGATGCATTTCAGCAGCACCGACTTGCCGGTGCCCGAGCCGCCGATCACCACCGTCGAGCCGCCGGCCGCGACATCGAGGTCGACGCCGCGCAGCACCTGCTTGGCCCCGAACGCCTTGCGCAGGTCGCGGATGCTGATCTTGGGCGCAGCCTCGCTCATCGGCTGAAGAACAGCTCGGTGACCATGTAGTTGGCGACGAGGATCAGGATCGAGGCCGAGACCACGGCCCGGGTGGTGGCGGCACCCACGCCCTGGGCGCCGCCCTTGGAATGGTAACCCTGGTAGCAGCCCATGAGGGTCAGGATGAAGCCGAACACCGCGGCCTTGACCAGGCCCGAGACCACGTCCTGGGTCTCCAGGAACTCGAAGGTGCGGTTGATGTATTCGATCGGCTGGAAGCCCAGCTTGTAGACGCTGACCACGAAGCCGCCCATGACGCCGATGACGTCGGCCACCAGCACCAGCAGCGGCAGCATCAGGAAGCCGGCGAGGATGCGCGGGAAGACGAGGTAGCGCATCGGGTCGGTGGAGAGCGTGGTCAGCGCGTCGATCTGCTCGGTGACGCGCATGGTGCCGAGCTCGGCCGCCATGGCGGCGCCGACGCGTCCGGCGACCATGAGGCCCGCCAGCACCGGTCCCAGCTCGCGGGTCATCGACAGCACGACGATGGTGGCGATGGCGCTCTCGGCCTCGAAGCGCGAGAAGCCGGTGTAGCTCTGCAGCGCCAGCACCATGCCGCTGAAGATGGCGGTGAGGCCGACGACCGGCAGTGAGTAGAAGCCGATCTCGATCATCTGGCGCAGGATCAGCCGCGGATACCACGGGCCGGCGATGCCGGCGGTGATGGCGCGCGCCGCGAACAACGCCAGCGAGCCGACGCTTTCGCAGGCGGCGAGCACGGCGCGGCCAATGGTGGCGAGCAGGTTCATGCGGGGCGGCGCGAGGCTGCGCGAAATGTCATCTGCTCCATTCGGGGCGGCGGCCCTCGGGGCTCCATTCGGGGCGACAGCCCCGTGCCGGGCGGTAGCCCAGGCTGCCGGGCCCGTCAATGCGAAGGCCGGAACGGCTCAATAGTAGCCCTGGTCGTACTGGGCGAACTCGGGATTCCTGAACCGGCCGAAGGCTGCGTCGAACTGCAGCTCGACCTTGCCGATCGGCCCGTTGCGCTGCTTGGCGATGATGACCTCGGCGCGGTTGTGCGCAGCCTCGAGCTGCGACTTCCACTGCAGATATTCCTCCTGGTAGCGGTCGGCCTTCTGGTCCGGCCGCTGCTTGGGCTCGGCGCGCGAGAGATAGTATTCGTCGCGATAGACGAACATCACGACGTCGGCGTCCTGCTCGATCGAGCCGGATTCGCGCAGGTCCGACAGCATCGGCCGCTTGTCCTCGCGCGATTCGACGGCACGGCTCAGCTGCGAGAGCGCCATCACCGGCACGTTCAGCTCCTTGGCGATGGCCTTGAGTCCCTGCGTGATCTCGGAGATCTCCTGCACGCGGTTCTGCTCGCTGTGCTTGCCGACGCCGCGCAGCAGCTGGAGATAGTCGACGACGACGAGGTCGAGCCCGTGCATGCGCTTGAGGCGCCGGGCACGGGTGCGCAGCGCCGCGATCGACAGCGCCGGCGTGTCGTCGATGAACAGCGGCCGGCCGGCGAGATCCTGGCTGGCGCGCACCACGCGGTGGAAATCCTCGTCGCTGTCGAGAGCACCCCGGCGCAGCATGTCGGAGCTGATGCCGGCCTCGGCGGACAACAGGCGCATGGTGAGCTGCTCGGCCGACATCTCGAGCGAGAACACGCCGACGACGTAGTTGCGGTGCTTGCTCTGTTGCCGGCCGACGGCGTCGACCGCCGACGCCGCGGCTGCATTGGCCGCCATCGTGACGGCCAGCGCCGTCTTGCCCATGCTGGGGCGGCCGGCCAGGATGATCAGGTCCGAGTTCTGCAGGCCGCCCAGCTTCTCGTCGAGGCCGGCGAGGTCGGTGGGCACGCCCGTGACCTTGCCGGCCTTGCGGTAGGCCGACTGGATCATCTCGACGGCGCTGGTCAGCACCTGCGGGAAGGCCCGGAAATCACCCTTGGCCTCGCCCTGCTGCGCCAGCTGGAACAGCTCGCGCTCGGCGACCTCGATCTGCTCGCGGCCGCTGCCCTCGGCGTTGGGGTCGAAGGCGCGGTTGACGACGTCCTGACCGACGCCGATCAGGCCGCGCTTCAGCGCCAGGTCGTGGAGGAGATGGGCATACTCGACGGCGTTGATGATGGTCTCGGCCGCCCGCGCGATGCCGATCAGGTAGCGCGCACCGCCCAGCTCCTTGAAGGCCGGGTCGTCCTCGATCAGCGCCTTCAGCGTGACCGGGTCGGCCAGCTGGCCGCGGCCGATGCGCTGGGCGCAGATCTCGAAGATGCGGGCATGCACCGGCTCGAAGAAGTGCTCGGGCAGCAGGAAGTCGCTGACCCGGTGATAGGCCTCGTTGTTGACCAGCACGGCACCCAACAGCGCCTGCTCGGCTTCCAGGTTGTGCGGCTGGGTCCGGAACTCGGCGGTGCGCGCCGGCACCATGCCGTAGGTCTCAAGTGCGTGTATCTCGGCCATGCCGGGAGCTTACCATCCCGACGCCGCGGCGCGAGCCCATTGCGAGATTTCCTTGTGGGCAATTCCCTGGATACGTGCTGCAAAACCTGTCGATGGGCTGTTTGCGCCACAAGGGCCCGGCCGCTGCCGTTGGCGGCGGCGCCACAGTCCGGTGGCTGCCTCAGCCGAAGCAGAGGCGGTCCACCGCGTCCGGCTCGCCGCGCAGCCGCTCGTACTGCTGCTGCAGGAAGCGGATGGTGTCGCTCGGATAGTCCCGGCCGGTGCCGCCATGCGTCACGGCGTCCTCGGCGAGCTCGAGGGTCATGCGCAGCGTCAGGTAGTGTGGCGTCGGCACGGCGGCCTTGACGCACAAGGCGGCGAGATGGCGCCGGTCGCTGTGGTAGAGCAGGCGCCGGCAGCGCGTCGGCTCCAGCCGCGACAGCAGCGACAGCGAAATCTCGAAGGCGGCGATGTCGCCGTCGCGCAGATAGCCCAGGAGGGTCTCGGGGCCGAAGCCGCCCGACAGCATGCGCTCGCGCACGCGCCGCTCGATGCCGCGATCGCCGTGCTCGCGCGAGACCATGCTGATGGTGGCGCGCTCCCGCGTCGCCCGCATGATCTGCCGCGCCTGGTCGACCGAGATCTGCCGCTTGCGGACCAGCTCCCATTCCAGCCGGTCGCCGATCACGCCGACCAGCTGCTCGACCAGCTCGAACGGCAGCTCGGGCCGCCGCACCAGGCGGTCGTGGATGCCGCTGTCCGAACGCCAGTCCTCGGCCACCCGATTGAGCGTCTCCGCGGAGAACCGGGCACCGGCATTGCCGACCACCCGCGAGACCACCTGCCGGTCCTTCGTGTCCACGAGGGCCGAGGTCACTGCCTCCGACAGGCCGGAGCGGGCGGCGGTGGCCAGCGCGTACTGCATGGAGTTGGTGCGGATGATGTCGACCAGCGTCGCATCGTCGAGCACCGGGCTGCGCTCGAGCAGCGGCCGCGCCACCTCGATCTCGTCCCTGGCGAGCTTGACCGCCACGGCGGGCGGCAGGGCGGCGCTCTGCGCCACCGTCTCGGCCAGCACCTCGCGCACGCCGCGCTCGACGTCGCGCACCAGCAGGCCCAGCACCGCCTCGGCCAGCTCGGCATGGGTGGCGCTCAAGGCGTCGAACTGCTCGCCGAACTTGCGCGCCACCGCCGCCCTGGCCTGCGGGGAACGGTCCTGCTGGAGGGTCAGGACGTCCGCCATGCCGAGGCCGGCCCGTGGCGCGACCTGGCCCCCGCGCTGCAGCATCGCCTGCCGCCGCTGCCCGCCCGCCGCCATCACGCTCGCCTGCGCAACCATACGCCGCCCACCTCGCCCGGGATCGCCGATGCGTTGGCAAGGTAAGCCCGATGCGGTTAATGGAAGCTTATGCTGCCGAGCTTCGAGACGGTCGTCGCCGCCGACATCTGCCGGGGCGCCATGCGGCTGCTGCTGGCGCACGACCTCACCGCGCTCGCCGAGGTGACCCTGCCCAACGGCCGCCGCGCCGACCTGATGGCGGTCTCGCCATCGGGCGAGCTCACCATCGTCGAGATCAAGTCGTCGCGGGAGGACTTCCTCACCGACCGCAAGTGGAGCGACTATCTGCCGTTCGCCGACCGGTTCCTGTTCGCGGTGGCTCCCGGCTTCCCGCTGGAGCTGCTGCCGGAGCAGGAGGGCCTGATCCTGGCCGACCGGTTCTCGGGCGAGATCCTCCGGCCGCCCCGGCATCGGCCGCTGGAATCCGCCCGGCGCCGCAGCCTGCTGCTGCGGTTCGCGCGGCTGGGTGCCCTGCGCCTGCAGGGCCTCACCGATCCCGAGGCGGTGGCGGGTCGGATCGCCAGCTGAGGGTCAGCCGCCCTCGGCCAGCCACTCGTCGATCAGGAAGCGGGCGATGCTGTCGGCATTGGGCAGGCGCACCGGCCGCCTGTCCTCGTCCTTGAGCTCGTCGCGCGACAGCCAGCGGGCGTCGACGATCTCGGAATCGTCGATGCGAAAGTCCTCGCCGCGGGCGCGGGCGCGGAAGCCCAGCATCAGCGATTGCGGGAACGGCCAGGGCTGCGAGGAGCGGTAGACGATCTCGGCCACCGGCACGCCCACCTCCTCCAGCAGCTCGCGCGCCAGCGTGTCCTCGAGCGATTCGCCCGGCTCCACGAAGCCGGCGAAGGTCGAGTACATGCCGGGCGGAAAGCGCGTCGAGCGGCCGAGCAGGCAGCGCTCGCCCAGCGTGACGAGCACGATCACCGCCGGGTCGGTGCGGGGGAAGGTCTCGTTGCCGCAGGCCGGGCAGCGCCGGGCGTGGCCGGCCTGCTCGATGCGGTTCTCGGTGCCGCACGCACCGCAGAAGCGATGCCTGGCATGCCAGTGCGCCATGGCGCGCGCATAGGCCAGCAGCCCGCCCTCGGCCGGCGCCAGCAGCGTGCCGACGCTGCGCAGCTCGACATAGTGGGCGGTGCCGAGGCTGCGCTCGCCGGCCTCGGCCGAGAACACCGGCCGGCCGTCCAGCATGCCGAGGAACACCGCAGTCTCGTCGAGCACGAGATCCAGCTCGGCGGCGGCGGCGAGCATGGCGCGCGGTGCCTCGTCCGACCCGTCGACCAGCACGCGCAGGCCGGAGAGCGGCACCACCAAGCTCTCGGCGCCGCCGCGGGCAGCCGCGATCCAGCCGGCATCGGCGCGGCGCTCGCCGGCGCGGTCGAAGCCGTTGGCCGAGTAGGTGTGCGGGGGCCGGTTGCTGACGGGGTACATGGCGGGTCCGGGCGACGGGGCGCCGGAATGTCACGCAACCCCGCCGCCCATGCAAGCGCCCGGCACTTGCACCGGAGCGGCACAGCAACGATATTCCGCGACGGAAGGCTGGCGGTGGACGGCGTCCTCGCCAAACCGGTCAGGTCCGGAAGGAAGCAGCCGTAACGAGTTCCGCGCCGGGTCGCTCGCCAGTCTTCCGCTTCCCCCTCCCCATCCCGCCAGCAGCCCGTTGAGCCCGGCCCAGCCAACCGCCTACCGGGTTCTCGCCCGGAGCTATCGCCCGACACGCCTGTCCGAGCTGATCGGCCAGGAGGCGCTGGTGCGCACGCTGGGCAACGCCCTGGCGTCCGGCAGGGTGGCGCATGCGTTCATGCTCTCGGGCATCCGCGGCGTCGGCAAGACCACCACCGCCCGCATCATCGCCAGGGCGCTGAATTGCACCGGCCCCGACGGCAACGGCGGCCCCACCCCCGAGCCCTGCGGCGTCTGCCCGAGCTGCGTCGCCATCGCCGAGGACCGCTCGCTCGACGTCATCGAGATGGACGCAGCGACCCACACCGGCATCGGCGACGTCCGCGAGATCGTCGGCACCGTCGCCTACGGCCCCACCGCCTCGCGCTACAAGATCTACATCGTCGACGAGGTCCACATGCTGTCGACACAGGCCTTCAACGGCCTGCTGAAGACGCTGGAGGAGCCACCGTCGCACGCCAAGTTCGTCTTCGCCACCACCGAGCTGCGCAAGGTGCCGGTGACGGTGCTTTCGCGCTGCCAGCGCTTCGAGCTGCGGCGGGTCGATCCGGCGGTCATCGCGGCGCATCTGGCCGCCGTCTGCGGCAAGGAGAAGGTCGGGGCCGAGCCCGAGGCGCTGGCGCTGATCGCGCGCATGGCCGGCGGCTCGGTACGGGATTCGCTCTCGCTGCTCGACCAGGCGATCGCGCTCGGCGGCGGCACGGTGGCGGTGGCACCGGTGCGCGAGATGCTGGGGCTGACCGACCAGGACCGCGTCACCGGCCTGCTGGCGGCGGCATTGGGCGGCCGGCCCGGCGATGCGCTCGATCTCTTCGACGGAATCCACGGCCTGGGCGCCGATCCGGCGGCGGTGCTGCTCGACCTGCTCGATCTCACCCATCGTCTCGGCCGGCTGAAGGCCAGGGACGGCAGCACCGACCCGACGCTCGACCCGGCGGCGGTGACGCTGGCGGCCGAGACGGGCATGGGATCGCTGACCCGCGCCTGGGCCCTGCTGCTGCGCGGTACCGAGGAGATCGGCAGCGCCCCCGACGCCAAGGCCGCGGCCGAGATGATCCTGCTGCGGCTGGCGACGGCGGCCGAGCTGCCGCCGCCGCGCGAGCTGATGCGGCTGCTGCAGGGCCAGCCCGATTCCGCAGCTCCCGGCCCCGCCGCTGCCGAGCGCGCGCCGGCGCCGGCGTCGCCCAGGGGCGGGCCGTCGGTGGCGCTGGCGGTGACCCCGGCGGAGCCGGAAGCGGAAGGCCCGGACAGCTTCGCCGGGCTGGTCGTCATGCTGGCGGCGCGCGGCGAGAAGATGCTGGCGGCGTGGCTGCGCGAAGGTGCCCATCTCGTCCGGTTCGAGCCGGGCGTGCTGGAGTTCCGTCCCGGCCCCGGGCTGCCCCCCGACCTGCCGAGCCGGCTCGGCGCGGCGCTGCTGAAGGTCACGGGCCGGCGATGGTTGATAGCGCTCGCGGGCTCGGGCGGGGCGGACACGCTGGCGGCGCAGGCCGAGGTCGCCAAGACGAGGCGTATCGCCGAGCTCGGCGCCGAGCCCGGCATGCGCCATGTGCTCGACCTGTTTCCCGGAGCACGCATCGTCGACGTCCGCCCCACTTCCGACAACAGCTGAGCAGCGGAACCCCACGCCCATGAAGAATCTGTCGAGCATGCTGAAGGAGGCGCAGAAGCTCCAGCAGCGCATGACCGAGATGCAGGAGCGTCTCGAGGAGGTCGAGGTCAGCGGTGCCGCCGGCGGCGGCATGATCACGGTGACGCTCTCCGGCAAGGGCCACATGAAGAAGATCAAGATCGACCCGTCGCTGGTGGTGCCGGCCGAGACCGAGATGCTGGAGGATCTCGTCGTCGCCGCCACCAACGACGCCAAGGCCAAGCTCGAGAGCCGGATGCAGGACGAGATGGGCAAGCTGACCGGCGGCATGCCGCTGCCGCCGGGCTTCAAGCTGCCGTTCTGAGGTCGCGTTGGCGTCGGTCGAGATCGAGCGGCTGATCCGCCAGCTCGGCCGCCTGCCGGGCCTCGGCTCGCGCTCGGCCCGCCGGGCGGCGCTGGCGATGCTGAAGCGGCCGGATTCGCTGCTGCTGCCGCTGGTCGAGGCGATGCGGCAATGCGCCGAGCGGGTCAGCACCTGCTCGGTGTGCGGCAACCTCGATACCGTCGATCCCTGCGCCGTCTGCGGCGATGCCGAGCGCGACGGCGCCAGCATCGCCGTGGTGCAGGAGGTCGAGGATCTCTGGGCCATGGAGCGGGCCTCGGTGTTCAACGGCCGCTACCACGTGCTGGGCGGCAGCCTTTCGGCACTCGACGGCGTCGGGCCCGAGGAGCTGGGCGTCGACCGGCTGCTGCGGCGGGTCGAGGCCGAGGGCGTGCAGGAGGTCATCCTGGCGCTGGCCGCCACCGTCGACGGCCAGACCACCGGCCACTATCTCGCCGAGCGGCTGGCGCCGCTGGGCTGTCGCGTCACCCGGATCGGCCACGGCATGCCGGTGGGGGGCGAGCTGAACTATCTCGACGAGGGAACGCTGGGCGCGGCGCTCAGGGCCCGCCAGCCGCTCGCTTGACGGGCTCCGGCCCGCCGCTTACCTGACACTCGTCTTGAGTAATCCCAGCGCGAGAGTTCCATGTCGTTGCTGCAGATCCTGCAGGCCCCGCATCCTGGGCTGAAGCGCGTCGCCCAGCCGGTGGCGGAGGTGACCGACGAGGTGCGCAGGCTCATGGACGACATGCTGGAGACGATGTACGGCGCCCCCGGCATCGGGCTGGCGGCGCCGCAGGTGGGGGTCGACAGGCGGATCGTGGTGGTCGACGTCTCGCGCGAGGAGAACGACCGGAACCCGCTCCGGCTCATCAACCCCGAGTTGGTCTGGACCTCCGACGACAGCGTCACCATGGAGGAGGGCTGCCTCAGCCTGCCCGAGCAGTTCGCCGAGGTGAAGCGACCGAGCGCCGTGCGCCTGCGCTACCTCGACGAAGCCGGCGCGCCGCAGGAGGTCGCGGCCGACGGCATGCTGGCGCGCTGCCTGCAGCACGAGGTCGACCATCTCGACGGCATCCTGTTCGTCGACCATCTGTCGGCCCTGCGCCGGAACATGATCCTGCGCAAGCTGGAGAAGGCGAGACGCGCGCGTGCCTGAACGGTCGCCGCCAAAGGGTCGGATCCTCTTCATGGGGACCAGCGCCTTCGCGGTGCCGGCCATGCGGCGGCTGCTCGACCTGGGCCACGTCGTGCCGGCGGTCTACACCCAGCCGCCGAGGCCCGCCGGCCGCGGCCAGGTGCCGCGCCGCACGCCGATGCACGATGCCGCCGAGGCCATGGGCCTGCCTGTCGAGACCCCCCAGACGCTGAAGGACCCCGAGGTCCAGCGGCGCTTCGCCGCCTTCGGCGCCGATCTCGCCGTGGTCGGGGCCTACGGCCTGCTGCTGCCGCAGGCGATCCTCGACGCGCCCAGGCTCGGCTGCATCAACCTGCACGCCTCGCTGCTGCCCCGCTGGCGTGGTGCGGCGCCGATCGAGCGGGCGATCCTGGCCGACGACCACGAGACCGGGCTCGCCATCTTCCGGATGGAGCGGGGCCTCGATACCGGTCCGGTGCTGGCGATGCGGCCGACGCCGATCGGCGACGACGATACCGCCTGGACCCTGCACGCACGGCTGGCGGAGATGGCGGCCGAGATGCTGCCGGGCGTCGTCGACGACCTGCTGGCCGGCAGGGCCGAGGCCAGGCCGCAGCCCGAGGCCGGCGTCACCTACGCGACGAAGCTCGACAAGGCCGAGGGCCGGATCGACTTCGGCCAGCCGGCCGACATGGTGGCGCGGCGGCTGCGGGCCCTGAACCCGCGTCCCGGCTGCTGGTGCCTCGCCCGCGGCGAGCGGCTGTCGCTGATCGAGGGCGCGGCCGTCGACGGCCGCGGCGATCCCGGCGCCGTCATCGGCCTGCCGCTCACCGTCGCCTGCGGCAGCGGCGCGCTGCGGCTGGAGCGGGTGCAGCGCTCGGGGCGCAAGGCGATGTCGGCCGAGGAGCTGCAGCGCGGCTTCGCGCTGCCGGTCGGCAGCGTGCTGGGCTGACGGCGGTGCCACGCTACCGGCTGACGCTCGAATATGACGGCGGGCCCTTCGTCGGCTGGCAGCGGCAGGACAACGGCCTGTCGGTCCAGCAGGCCATCGAGGAGACCGTGCTGGCGTTCTGTGGCGAGGTCGTGGCGCTGGTAGCGGCCGGCCGAACCGATGCGGGCGTGCATGCCACGGGCCAGGTGGCGCATCTCGACCTGGTGCGCGACACCGCGCCCGAGCGGCTGCAGAGTGCGATCAACGCGCTGGTGCGGCCGCAGCCGGTGGCGGTGCTGCAGGTCGCCAGGGTCTCCGATGGCTTCCACGCCCGCTTCGATGCGCTGGCCCGGCACTATCTCTATGTGATCCTCAACCGCCGGGCACCGTCGGTGCTCGACCGGCACCGGGCCTGGCACGTGCCGCACCACCTCGACGCCGAGCGCATGCACGCCGCCGCCCAGGCGCTGGTGGGCAGGCACGACTTCTCGAGCTTCCGCGCCGCCGAATGCCAGTCGGCCTCGCCGGTGAAGTCGCTGGACCGGATCCATGTGCGGCGCATCGGCGAGCGCATCGAGATCGCCGTCAAGGCCCGCTCGTTCCTCCACCATCAGGTGCGCAACATCGCGGGCACGCTCAAGCTCGTCGGCGAGGGCCGCGAGCCGGTGGGCTTCGTGCCGGAGGTGCTGGCGGCGCGCGACCGCCGCAAGGCCGGCCCCACGGCACCGGCGCACGGCCTCTATCTGTCGGCGGTGGACTATCCGCCCCGAGCCGTCGGCCCGCCCTAGACGATCGGCTCGGCGCCGGGCTGCAGGATCGCATCGGCGGGCTGGATGAGGGCGCCGGCACCGCGTTGGATGATCACCGCCACCAGGATGTCGACGATCACCAGCCCGGCGGCGATCAGTCCCGTGGTCTCGAGCGAGACGCGCACGACCTGCCACTGGTAGGCCAGCGCCACCAGCATCACCGCGAGGCGCAGCGAGACGTGCATGGCCTCGGGCAGCACGGTGGCGAGGACGGTGAAGGCCACCAGCAGCGCCACCTGCAGCACCGAGCCCCAGTTCGACGCCACCACCAGCGGCACGTAGCGATGGCCCAGCCCCAACGCCTGGGTGATCGGCAGTGCCAGCAGCGGAAAGGCGATCCAGCCCGCCGCGTAGGCCAAGAGCTCGACCAGCGCCACCTCGCCGAGATTGGCGCCCAGGCCCTGGACGGCGTACTGGTCGACCAGCAGCAGCAGGTAGCCGGGCGCCGCCACCACCGCCGCGAAGAACGAGCCCCAGAAGCCCTCGACCGTGAGGTCGAAGCGGCTCATGGCGCCGGGATCCCGCCGCGCGATCGCCCAGGCGCCATGGAGCGCCCGCTTCGTGTCGACGAGGCTGGGCATCAGTCGGCGGCGAGCCAGCGGCCGATGAAGTCGCGATAGATCCGCGTCAGCGCCTGGATGTCGGCGACGGCGACGCGCTCGTCGACCTGATGCATGGTGGCGCCGACGAGGCCGAACTCGATCACCGGGCAGTAGGCGCGCACGAAGCGGGCGTCGGAGGTGCCGCCCGAGGTGCTGAGCTCGGGCCGGCGGCCGGTCACCGCCTCGACGCTCTTCGACAGGCTCTCGCTCAGCGGCCCCGGTGCGGTGAAGAAGGCGTCGCCGCTGCTGCGCAGGGTCAGCTCGTAGCGGCCGCCGACCGCGTCGCAATGCCGCCGCAGCCAGCGCTCGAGCGAGCCGGGGTCGTGCAGGTCGTTGTAGCGGATGTTGATGCGCGCCTCGGCGCGTGGCGGCACGACGTTGGTGGCGGGGTTGCCGACGTCGACGGTGGTGATCTGCAGCGTCGAGGGCTCGAACAGCTCCGAGCCATCGTCGAGCGGCTCGGTGGTCATGCCGGCCAGCATCGCCACCAGCCGGTGGGCGGCATTGTCGGCGCGGTGCGGATAGGCGGTGTGCCCCTGCCTGCCATGGACGACCAGGACCACGTTGGCCGAGCCGCGCCGGCCGATCTTGGCCATGTCGCCCAGCACCTGCGGCGAGGTCGGCTCGCCGACCAGGCAAGCGTCGGGACGCTCGCCGCGCTCCGCCATCCAGGCGAGGATCTTCACGGTGCCGTTGACCGCCTCCCCTTCCTCGTCGCCGGTGATCAGCAGGCTGATCGAGCCACGATCCAGCCCATGATCGTCGAGATGGGCCGACACCGCGGCGATGAAGGCCGCGACCCCGCTCTTCATGTCGGCCGCACCGCGGCCCCAGACCATGCCGTCGCGCACTTCGCCGGCGAAGGGATCGGCGGTCCAGGCGGCAGGGTCTCCCGGCGGCACGACATCGACATGGCCGGCGAAGGCCAGATGCGGGCCGCTGCTGCCGAGCCTGGCATAGAGATTGTCGACGGGTGCGGTGCCCGGCTCCTCGAAGCGCAACCGATGGCAGGTGAAGCCCAGGCCGCCGAGCTCGCGCGCGACGACGTCGAGGGCACCGCCGGCGTCAGGGGTGACGCTGGGGCAGCGGATGAGCGCCTGGGTCAGCCCGACCGGGTCGATCGACATGTCAGTCGCGCAGCAGCTCGTTGATCGCGGTCTTGGAGCGCGTACGGGCGTCGACGCGCTTGACGATCACCGCACAATAGAGCGACGGGCCCGCCGAGCCATCGGGCAGCGGCTTGGCCGGCATGGTGCCGGCGACCACGACCGAATAGGCCGGCACCCGGCCGACATGGACCTCGCCGGTCTCACGGTCGACGATCCTGGTCGAGGCCCCCAGGAACACGCCCATGCCGAGCACGGAGCCCTGCTCCACCACCACGCCCTCGACCACCTCGGAGCGGGCGCCGATGAAGCAGTCGTCCTCGATGATGACCGGCTCCGCCTGCAGCGGCTCCAGCACGCCGCCGATGCCTGCGCCGCCGGAGATGTGGCAGTTCCTGCCGATCTGGGCGCAGGAGCCGATGGTGGCCCAGGTGTCGACCATGGTGCCGCTGTCGACGCGCGCGCCCAGGTTGACGAAGCAAGGCATCAGCACGACGCCGGGGGCGATGTAGGCCGAACGGCGGACGACGCAGCCCGGCACGGCGCGAAAGCCGGCCTCGCGGAAGCGGTCGGCACCCCAGCCCTCGAATTTCGAGGGCACCTTGTCCCACCAGGTCGCCTGTCCGGGACCGCCGGCGATCACCTCCATGTCGTTGAGGCGGAACGACAGCAGCACCGCCTTCTTGACCCACTGGTGGACGGCCCAGCCGCCCTCGCCCCTGGAGGCGACGCGCAGCTCGCCATCATCGAGGCGCCCGAGCACGGCCTCGACGGCGTCGCGAATCTCGCCGCGGGTCGAGGCGTTGACGGAATCGCGGGCCTCGAAGGCCGCCTCGATGACCCGTTGCAGGCCGCTGTCGTCCATCCTACCAGTCCCCGGAACAATGGCGGCGCCAAGCTAGTGGCCGGCCCGGTGCTGTCAACCGGACGCCCGGAGACCGCCTCGCCAGGGAGGTCCCGATGCAGCTGGCCGGCATCCACCCCATCCTCTACGCCTTCTTCGACCGCGACGGCCGGCTCGACCGGGCGGCGATGCGAGCCCAGGCCGAGGCCTGCGTGCGCGGCGGCGCCCATGGCATCGCCGCCCTCGGCCTCGCCACCGAGGTGAGCAAGCTGACGCCCGCCGAGCGGCGGCAGGTGATGGAGTGGCTGGCCGAGGACGTCGACGGCCGGCTGCCGGTGGCGATCACCGTGTTCGGCGAGACGCCCGAGATCCAAGCCGACTTCGTGCGCGCCGCCGCCGCCCTGGGCGTGAGCTGGGTGATCCTGCAGCCGCCGCCGACCCGGCCGATCTCTGAAGCCGAGCTGCTGCGCTTCTTCGGCAAGGTCGCCGACGCCTCGCCGATCCCCGTGGCGATCCAGAACGCGCCGCAATACATCGGCGTCGGCCTGTCGGACGACGGGCTGCTGGCGCTCCGGCGCAACCATCCGAACTTCGTGCTGCTCAAGGGCGAGGGCTCGGCGCTCGAGATCGCGCGGACCATCGAGGCGCTGAACGGCGAGGTGCGGGTGTTCAACGGCCGCGGCGGGCTCGAGCTGCCGGACGTGCTGCGCGCCGGCTGCGCCGGCCTGATCCCGGCACCGGAGGCCTTCGACGTGCTGCTGGCGGTGCATGCCGCGATGGCGCGCGGCGACGAGGCCGAGGCCGACCGCCTCTATGCCGGCGTGCTGCCGCTGATCGTCTTCCTGATGCAGTCGATCGACCAGTTCCTGTGCTACGGCAAGCGCCTCACCGCCCGCCGGCTCGGCCTCGGCGAGGTGCACGACCGCGCCCCCGCCCAGGCGCCGACGCCGCTGGGCATCGCCTGCATGGAACGCTGGGGGCGGGCGCTGCCGCCGTTCACCGGCTGAGGGGCGTGGCTGTCGGCTGCGGAGCTTCGTCTCCGGGCGGCTCCTCGGTCGCCGGATCCGGCGCGGCCTGCGTCGGCGGCTCGGCAGCCGGCGCCGCTTCCGGTCGTTGCGGCTGGGGGGGCGGCGGCGGGGCGGGCCGCTGGCGGGGCGGCGGTGGCGGAGGCGGCTCCAGCTGCTGCCAGCCCCTGCCGACCAGCTCGTGCGCCAGCTCGCGGAAATCCTGGTTGCCGAGCATCAGCCGATAGAGCTCCTCTCGGCTGGTCTGCCCCTTGAGGAAGGAGCCCAGCGGACGGCCGCCGTAGAGCACCATGAACCGGTCGGCCACCGCCCAGGCGTGCTGGACGTCGCTGGTGGCGAACAGCACGGCGACGCCGGATTGCCGGGCCTCCAGGATGCGGTGCAGGACATCGGTGGTCTCGTCGACCCCGAGGCCGCGGGTCGGCTCGTCGAGCAGCACGGCGCGGCTGCCGATCCAGAACGCCCGCGCCACGCCGACCAGCCGGCGCTCGGCGGGCCCCAGCTCCTCGGGCAGGCGGTCCGGGTCGATCGAGGCGGCGCCGATGCGTGCCAGCGCCTCGCGGGCGATGTCCCTGGCACGGCCGCGGCGCAGCAGCCTGAATGGCGGTAGGCCGAACGCCGGCTCGCCCGCCAGCACGAAGCTGCGCCAGATCGGCAGCCGCGGCAGCAGAACGTCGCCGGCGGCGACGCCGATGCCGGCCTGCATCGCGGCGGCGGCGGTCCAGCGGCCGGGCCGCGCCGCCGGCACCGCGATGCTGCCCGAGACCAGCCGGGTCTGGCCGGCCAGGAAGCCCATCAGCGCCCGGGCGCCGCCGGCCGGGTCACCCAGGATGCAGACGACCTCGCCCGCCGCCAGCCGCTGGTCGACGCTGGTGAACAGCGAGCCGTCGGCCGCCACGCCGGCGGCCCCTCGCAACTCCAGCACGGCTGCTGCCGGGCCGGCCACTAGATCACCTCCGTCGTGATGCTGCGGCGCCGCGCGCTCCAGGCCAGCGCCACCAGCAGTGCCACCGCGAAGGCCAGCATGACGGCACCCGGCGGCAGCCCCGCCACCGTCAGCCGATGGCCGACCAGCGCCAGCAGCAGAAGCGCCAGGGCGCCGCCGAGGAAGGATTCGCGTCGCCGGAGCCCCATGGCACCGCCGATCACCGCCGCTGCCAGGGCCTGGCCGATGGTGGCGAGCTGGTCGAGCAGCTGGATGGGCCCGTGCATCGCCGGCTGCAGCAGGCCGGCGATGCCCGCCACGGCGCCGGCGGCGGCGAACAGCCCCACCCGCGTCCGCAGGATGCCGAGGCCTAGGAACTTGGCGGCGACCGGCGAGGCGCCCAGCGCCAGGATGCGGTTGCCGCCGGCGGTGGCATGCAGCAGCCAGGGCACCAGCGCCAGCAGCCCCAGCCAGCACCAGAACGCCAGCGGCAGGGCGGGGATCGCCAGCGGCTCGGCCGAGAGCCCGAGCGTCAGGGGCGGGCTGTGCAGGTCGAGCGGCGCCCAGCGCGCCAGCGGAACCCCGGCCATCGCGGGAAGCCCCAGCACGACCGCCGACAGCCCGGCATAGGCGAGCAGCATGGTCCCGGTGACGAGCCAGGCCGGGCGGCGGGTCAGCGTGATCACGGCACCGTCCAGGCAGCCCAGCAGCACCGCCATGGCGAGGCCGGCCAGGGCGCCGATCCCCGGTGCCACGCCGGCGAGGGCCGGCAGGCTCGCGGCCGTCATGGCGGCGGCGACCGCGATGCCTCCGAGCGCCAGGTCGATGCCGCCGCCCGCCAGCAGCAGGGTCGTCGCCACCACCAGGATGCCTATGGGCGCCACCTCGGCCAGCGCGCCCAGGATCGACGCCGGATCCGGCATGCCGAGGTCCCACCACCAGCCTATGCCGACGACGACAGCCAGCCCCAGCAACGGCAGCACCTCGGGCCGTTGCGGTCGCGGCTCCGCGCTCGAGAGCGTGACGCCGGAAGGCGCGGGTGGGACGAGCGACATGGATGCCGGATCCGTAACCTGCTTGGGCGCTGTGCGCTCAGTACCCGTGGGTGCGCGGGCAATCAACTGTACCCGGCGTCGCCCCCCGTACCCGGGTCTGCTAGGTAGGCCCATCACGGGTGACGGAGGCGTGGCGTGGCGAACGCAGTCTGGTACGATGGCAAATGGCATGACGAGCAGCCGAGAATCCTCGGGCCTCTGGACCATGCCTTCTGGATGGCCAGCGTGGTGTTCGACGGCGCCCGCTCGTTCTCGCGCATGGCCCCCGACCTCGACCTGCACAGCGCCAGGGTGGTGCGCTCGGCGGAGAGCCTCCTGCTCCGGCCCGACATGACGGCCGAGGAGATCGAGACGCTGTCGCGCGAGGGCATCCGCCGCTTCGCCGATGACGCCGAGCTCTATGTCCGGCCGATGTTCTTCGCGATGTCGGGGTTCGTCGTGCCCGACCCCGCCTCGACCCACTTCGCCCTGGCGATCCAGGAGGTGCCGATGCCGCGGCCGACCGGCATGTCGGTGCGGCTGTCGCGCTACCGCCGTCCGACCCCGGACTCCGCCCCCACCGAGGCCAAGGCGAGCTGCCTCTATCCGAACATGCAGCGAGCACTGGCCGAGGTGCGGGCCGAGGGTTTCGACAACGCCGTGACGCTGGACGCCAACGGCAACGTCGCCGAGCTGGCGAGCGCCAACCTCTGGATGGTCAAGAACGGCGTCGCCATGACGCCGGTGGCCAACGGCACGTTCCTCGCGGGCATCACACGGGCCCGCGTCCTGGCCCTGTTGCGCCAGGACGGCATCGAAGCCGTGGAGGCGACGCTGACGCCGCGCGATCTCGAACAGGCCGACGAGCTGTTCAGCACCGGCAACTGGGGCAAGGTGCTGCCGATCACGCGCTACGGCGCGCGCGAGCTGCCGGCCGGCCCGGTGGCGCGGCGGGCCCGCGAGCTCTACATGGCCTTCGCCCGCCAGCAGAAGGTCGGCTGAGGCCCGGATGCGCCGCAGCGAGAGCCGCCTCGAGATCGCGCCGGGGCTCGAGCTGCCGCTGACGAGCTGGCAGCCGGCCGGACGCGCCAGGGCGGTGGTGATCGGGCTGCACGGCTACGGCGATTTCCGCTTCGCCTTCGAGGAGGTCGGCCCCTGGCTGGCCGAGCACGGCGTGGCGTTCCATGCCTACGACCAGCGCGGCTTCGGCGAGGCGCCCGGCCATGGGATGTGGCCGGGCCGGCGTGCCCTGGCGCGCGATCTCTGCGTGGCCCTGGACACGCTCTCGCCCAAGGACGGCACGCCGGTCCATGTGCTGGGCGAGAGCATGGGCGGCGGCGTGGCACTGGCCGCCACGCCGATCGCCCGGCGGCCGCCGAACGGCCTCGTCCTGGTCGAGCCGGCCATCCGCGACGGCGTGCGGCTGCGGCCGGTCTGGGACCTGGTGTTCGGCGGCCTCGCGCGTTTCCGGCCCGGGCTGCGCCGGTCGCTGGCGCGCGGCCACAACCCGCTGCTCACCGCCGCGGCGCGGCGGCGGCTCGCCCACGATCCGCGCATCGTCCGCCACATCCGTGCCGACGCCTACAAGGGCCTGCTGGCGCTGGCCGACGCCGCCTCGGCGGCGGCATGTGCCGCGAGCCTGCCGACGCTGCTGCTCTACGGCCGTGCCAACGGCATCATTCCGCTGCGGGTGCTGGAGCGTGCCGAGCGTGACATGGCGCCGTGCGTGACGGCATTGCGTTATCCGGCCGCACCCCACCTGCTTCTGCAGGCGCAAGGCTGGGAAACGGTGATGGCCGACATGCTGGGCTGGATCGCGGGCGAAGCCGTGCCGGTGCCGGGTAGCCCGGCGGTTCTTCGCCGGGCCGGGCCGCAGCCGCCGTCCCAGGCGCCGAAATCATCCGCCCCGAGCCTGGCCACGCCGTGGAAGGAAGCGTGAAGCTGTCCGCATTCCCGGCTCAGCGCACCATCGCCAGCACGAGCGGCATCGTCAGGACCGCCATGATCGTGGTCGTGGTGATGAGGCCGGTCATCAGCTCGGCGTCGCCGCCGAGCAGGCGGGCGAGGATGTAGGAGGTGGTCGAGGTCGGCACCGCGCAGACCAGCACCGCCACGCCCAGCGCCGTCCGGTCGAGGCCGGCGGCGAGGCCGATCGCCAGCGCCAGCAACGGCTTGGCCAGCAGCTTGCAGCCCGCTGCCACCACCATCCACATCGGCCGGGTCAGCATGGCGGCCGGCCGCAGCGCCGCCCCGACGGCCAGGAGCCCGAGCGCCAGGGTGGCCCGGCCCAGCACCGACAGCGGCTCGGCGACGAGGACCGGCAGCCCGGTCCCGGCGACATGCACCAAGATGCCGGCGATGCAGGCCAGGATCAGCGGATTGCTCGACAGCGCCTTCAGGGTCGGCAGCAGGCCGGGGGCGCCGCCGCTGCCGTGCCGCGCCAGGGCGGCGACGCTGACGAGGTTGGCGACCGGCACCATGATGGCGACGGCGAGCGCCGCCAGCGGCGCCGCCTGCCGGCCGAACAGCATCGGCGCCATTGCCAGCGCCACGTAGCTGTTCCAGCGCACCACGCATTGCATCACGCTGGTGTAGGACGGTCCCGGCATCCGCAGCGGCCGGCGCAGCCGCCAGACGATGGCGGCTACCGCCAGCTGGGCGGCGAGCACGGTGCCGCCGAAGGAGAGCACCGGCTGGCCGGTGAAGTCGGCCTTCGCCAGCTCGACGAACAGCAGCGCCGGGAAGCAGACGAAGTAGAGCAGCCGCTCCATGGCCGCCCACCCCGGCTCGGCGACGAAGCGCACGCGTGCCAGCAGGTGCCCGAAGGCGATCAGGATCGCCACCGGCGCCACGGCGAGGACGGACTGGGAGGCGCTCAAGCGCCGCCGCGCACGAACAGCTCGGCCACCGCCGCATTGTCGAGGCTGCCGAGGCCCTGCTCCTGCGCCTCGGCCAGCATCTCGCCGTGCAGGCGGCTGAGCGGCACCCGGGCGCCGACCTCGCGCGCGAGATCGAGGATCAGCGCCACGTCCTTGGCGTGCTGCGCCAGCCGCGCCACCGGCGGCTCGTAGCGCCGCGCCAGCATCGCCGGCCCCTTGCTGTGCATCACCGTCGAGGCGGCCGAGCCCGACCGGAGGATCTCCAGCATCACGGCCACGTCCATGCCGCAGCTGCGCGCCAGCCCCAGCCCCTCGGCCAGCACCAGCCGGTTGAGGCCGATCACCAGATTGACCACGAGCTTGGCGCGATGGCCCTGGCCGCAGCCGCCCAGGAAGAACAGCCGGCCGATCACCTCCTCGAGCAGCGGGACGAACGCCGCGTCGCGATCGTCCGTGCCCAGCAGGCCCAGGGCCTCGCCTTTGCCGATCTCGGCGCTCGAGCCCACCAGCGCGCAGTCGACGAAGCGGCAGCCGAGAGCCGCCAGCCGTTCGCCGTTGGCGACGGTCTCTGCCGGATCGGCGGTGGTGGTGTCGAGCACGACATGGCCGGAAAGGGCCGCGGCGAGGCCGCCCTCCCCCCACAGCACCTCGGCGACCTGCGGCGACGCCGGCAGGCAGAGCACGACCAGCGCCGCGTCCCGGGCGACATCGCCGGGCCGGTCGACGATCCGGACCCCGAGGCGCGCCGCCGCCTCGCGGGCGCGCGGCACGGGATCGCAGCCCACGACATCGGCGCCGGCCGCCAGCAGCCGACCCGCCAGCGCCTGCCCCACCAGTCCCAGGCCGACGAGGCCCACCGTCGCATTCGCCCCCGCCATCCGTCCCTCCCGCGCCGGCGGCGCATTGACCTGCGCGGCGGCTTCGCCTATGCAGCGCCGTCCTCGGCGACCGTAGCCACGATCCGCCGGGGTTTTGTGCGCCCTGTATCGAAGGCTCGACCGATGGCTGTCCCGAAGCGGAAAACCTCGCCCTCGCGGCGCAACATGCGGCGCGCGCATCACGCGCTCACCGTCACCAACGTGATCGAGGACAAGGATAGCGGCGAGTTCCGGCTGTCGCATCACATCGATCTCAAGACCGGTATGTACAAGGGCCGCCAGGTCATCGTGAAGCGCGAGAAGCCCGACGAGGCTGCCGACGAGGAGTGAGCCACCGCGACGAGCGTGGACGGCCGTGACCATCGTGCCCTCGGCATCCTGCTCGTCACCATCGGCACGGTTCTCTGGAGCACGGCCGGGCTGTTCGTCCGGCTCCTCCATCTCGACATCTGGACCATGCAGGGCTGGCGCGCCGTGTTCGGCGGCCTCTCCCTGCTCGTCGTCATCGCCATCGAGCGCCGCGGCGGCACGTTGACGGCCTTGTGGGAGATCGGCCGGCCCGGTCTCCTCGCCGGCCCGGTGGCGGCGGTCTCGATGCTCACCTACGTCGCGGCCCTGCAGCTGACGACGGTCGCCAACGTGATGACGGTCTATGCCACCGTGCCGT
Organism: Geminicoccus sp.; assembly: GCA_035326425.1. Classification (GTDB taxonomy): domain Bacteria; phylum Pseudomonadota; class Alphaproteobacteria; order Geminicoccales; family Geminicoccaceae; genus CALKJU01. The sequence continues at coordinate 49,592 of DAOLFG010000014.1, forward strand.
TCATGGCGGCGGCCGTGGCCTGGTTCTGGATCGGCGAGCATGTCGGGCGCAGGGCGCTGATCGCCGGCTGCATGGCGCTCGTGGGTGTCGTCGTCATGGCCGGTGCCGCGACAAGGCCCGAGGACATCGCCGGCAACGCCCTGTCGCTGCTGATGACACTGACCTTCGCCATCATGATCGTGATGGCACGGCGCTATCCCGGCCTCGGCATGGCGCCGGTCAACGTGCTGGGCACGGCGATCTGCGCGCTGGTGTGCCTGCCCTTCATGCAGGCCGGGCTGCCGACCTTGCGCGAGCTGCTGATCCTCGCCGCCTTCGGCGCCCTGACGAGCGGGGTCGCCTATCTGCTGTTCCTCACCGGCAGCCGGATGATCCCCTCCAGCGAGGCCGGCCTGATCGCCCTGCTCGACGTGGTGCTGGGCCCATTGTGGGTCTGGCTGCTGTTCGCCGAGAACCCGGGCGCCGCGGCACTGGCCGGCGGCGCGATCGTGCTCGGATCGCTGGTCTGGTACCTCCTGGCGCCTGCCGGGCCTCAGCCCTCGCCGAGATAGCGGTGGCGCAGATGCGCCAGGAACGGCTCGGGCGACAGCTCGCGGCCGGTGGCCTCGGCCACCAACTCGGGCCAGGACAGCCGGCAGCCCTGGCCGTGGATGCGCTGCCTCAGCCATCCCAGCATCGGCGCGGTGTCGCCCCGGGCGATGGCGGCGCGCAGATCCGGGATCTCGCGCTCGGCCGCCTGGAAGAGCTGGGCCGCCAGCATGGCGCCCAGGGTGTAGCAGGGGAAATAGCCGAAGCCGCCGACCGGCCAGTGGATGTCCTGCAGGCAGCCGACCCGGTCGTTGGGCGGCACCACGCCCAGCAGCTCGCGCATGCCGTCGTTCCAGGCGCCCGGCAGGTCGGAGAGCGCGAGGTCGCCCAGCACCAGTGCCCGCTCCAGCCGCCAGCGCAGCACGATGTGCAGTGGATAGGTGATCTCGTCGGCCTCGACCCGGATCAGCGAGCGCTCGACGCGGTTGTAGAGCCGCACGAGGTTGTCGGGCACCCAGGCCGGATCCTCGCCGAAGGCCTGCTCGAGCCTGCCTGCCAGGAAGCGGATGAACTCCGGCGAGCGGCAGGTCTGCATCTCGACGATCAGCGACTGGCTCTCGTGCACCGCCATGCCGCGCGATTCGCCGACCGGCTGGCCGAGCCAGGCGCGCGGCAGGCCGGCCTCGTAGAGCGCGTGCCCGGTCTCGTGGACCATGCCCATCAGCGCCGACACCGCGTCGTCCTCGCGGTAGCGCGTGGTCATGCGGATGTCCTCGGGCGTGCCGCCGCAGAACGGGTGCGTGCTCTCGTCGAGCCTCCCCTGGTTGAAGTCGAAGCCCATGGCCTCGATCAGCCGCTTGCCGAGGATGCGCTGGCGGTCGATGGGGAACGGCCCCGTGGGCTCGACGGCCGGCTGCTGGCGGGCGATGGCGGCGTCGATCATCCCGGGCAGGCCGGCCTGCAGCGGCGCGAACAGCCGCTCGAGGTCCGTCGAGCGCAGGCCCGGCTGGTGCTCGTCGAGCAGCGCGTCGTAGGGCGAAAGGGCGAGCGCCGCACCGGCCTGGACCGCGGCCTCGCGGACGAGGCGCAGCACCTCGTCCAGCTCCGGCCGCAGCATGCCGAAATCGCTGAGCGCCCGGGCCTCGCGCCAGATCAGCTCGCAGGAATTGGTGGCGCGGGCGAGGCCCTCGACCAGCGCCGGGTCGATGGCGGTGGCCCTGACATGCCGGCGGCGCATCTCGCGCAGGTTGGCGCGCTGCCAGTCGCCGAGCTCCGGCGCCTCCTCGGCCTCGGCCAGCAGCTCGCCGGTCTCGGGTGCGGTGAGCGCATCGTGCGCCAGCCGCTTCAGCGTCGCCATCTGCTCGCCGCGGGTGCGGCCGCTGCCCTTGGGCATGCAGACCGCCTGATCCCAGGACAGGACGGCCAGCGCCCCCTCGATGTCGGCCAGCCGCTTGAAGCGGCCCTCAAGCGCCGTGTAGGGCGAGCTCATGCGCGGATTCCCCGGGAGTGGGCGACGCGACGGCGAAGCCGCGCCACGTCAGGAGTGTGAGCAGGACGAACACCAGCACGCCCACCGCCATGTGCAGCACGGCGGCGGCCAGCGGCACCAGCCAGACGATCACGAGGGCTCCGAGGCCGACCTGCACGGCGACCACGAGCGCCACGGCACGGATCAGCCGGCGCAGGTCGGGCGGGGCCTTGGCGGAGCGCAGCAGCAGGACCAGCACCAGCAGGGCCGTCGCCGCCGCCAGGACGCGGTGCGTGAAGTGGATGCGGACCAGCGGATCGCCGAGATCGGGCACCAGCATCCCGTCGCAGGACGGCCAGGTGGCGCAGGCCAGCGCCGCCCCCATCTTGGTGGTCATGGCGGCACTCAGCATGGCGAGCCAGGCGGTGACGGTGGCACCGGCCGCGAGCAGGGCCAGGCCGCGCGGCGTCGGGGATGCCGCCGGCCGGCGGGTGCGCTCCACCAGCAGCAGCAGGCTCGCCAGGAACAGCAGCGCGTTGCCGAGGTGCAGCGCCACCGACCAGGGGCTGTTGCGGTCGAGCACGGTGACGCCGCCGAGGGCGGCCTGGCTCAGCAGCAGCAGCACCGCCACCCCGGCGATGACCGGCAGCCGCCGATCCCGGCTGCGCTCCAGGAACGCCCAGACGGCGATCAGCAGGGTGAGCGGCCCGACGAAGGTGCCGGCGATCAGCCGGTGGATCCATTCGGCCATCACCTGGCCGTAGGTGTAGCGGATGCCCGGCACCGCGGCGATATCGGAGGGCAGCGGCACCCAATGGCCGTAGCAGGTCGGCCAGTCCGGGCAGGACAGGCCGGAATCGGTGGCGCGCACGAAGGCACCCAGCACGATCAGGCCATAGGTCAGCATCGAGGCTGCGATCACCGTCCAGCGCAAGCCACGCAAGGAACTAGGCTCCGCCACGCTTCAGCCCGAAGGCGACATAGACCGCCACCAGGGCGATCGCCAGCCCGTACCAGGTGATCGCATAGCCCAGGTGATTGTTGGGGAGGTCGGCGCGGACCGGCAATGGCTGTGGCAGCGCGCCGCCGGTATCGGAGCGGCCGAGCGCCAGCACCAGCGGTTCGACCTCGAGCCCGAGCGCGGCGCGCAGCCCGGCCAGATCGTACCAGTACCAGCGCCGCTGCTCCGGCCGGTTGTCGGGCGTGAACACTCCCGCGCGGTCGCCACCATGGAAACGGGCGACGCCGTCGAGCTCGACCTGCCCCGAGGGCTGGATCGCCTCGGGCGTGCCGGGCGGCAGGAGCCGCTCGGGCAGCCAGCCGCGCTCGACCAGCACCGCTCGTCCGTCGGGAAGGAGCAACGGCGTCACGAGCCGCCCTCCGACCTCGCCGCGCTCGGCGACGGTGCCCATGGCGAAGGCGAGGTCGTGGCGGTAGCGACCGGCGGCGCCGACGTGCCGGAAGTCGTTGGCTGCGGGATCGTCCAATGCCTGCTCGACCGGGATCGCCGGCTCGGCGCCACGGCTCGTGATGGTCTCGATCAACGCCGTCTTCCAGGCCAGCCTGCGGACCTGCCAGGTGCCGAGCGACAGCAGGACCGCCAGCGCCACCAGCACCAGGACGGTGAGCGTCGCACCCGGCCGGAAGCGCCGGCCACCGTCAGCCGTCGAGCTCTTCGCGCCGGTGCCTGTACTGGAGAGCAATCAGCAATCCCTTGAGCGGCCGCATCAGCCCGACCGAGAGCACGAAGGACAGCGGCAGCCACACCGACAGATGCAGCCAGACCGGCCAGCCGTACTTGACCTCGACCACCAGCGCGGCACCCAGCACGATGAAGCCGACGATCAGGATGATGAAGGCGACCGGCCCATCGCCGCTGTCCTGGCCGGCGAAGGACTGGCCGCACACCGAGCAGGCCGGCGCCACCGACAGCAGGCCCTGGAACATCGCGCCCCGGCCGCAGGCGGGACAGCGGCCCAAAAGCCCGGTCGAGATCGGCGACGGCTCGGTCACACCGGATTCGTCGTGAAGTGCAGGCTGCCGCCCCACCAGTAGATGCAGACGAACAGGAACAGCCAGACCACGTCGACGAAGTGCCAATACCAGGCGGCGGCCTCGAAGCCGATGTGCTTCTCGGGCTTGAAGGTCATGTTCCACGCCCGGATGGTGCAGACCAGCAGGAAGGTCGTGCCGACGATGACGTGGAAGCCGTGGAAGCCGGTGGCCATGAAGAACGTCGAGCCGAACACGCCCGAGCGCAGCGTCAGCCCCTCGTGGATGGCGTGATGGTACTCGTAGGCCTGCAGCGAGGTGAAGATGATGCCGAGCGTCACGGTGATCGCCAGCGCCTTGAAGCCGGTGCGCTGGTCGCCCTCCTTGATGGCGTGATGCGCCCAGGTGACGGTGGCGCCCGACAGCAGCAGGATCATGGTGTTGAGGAAGGGGATGTCGAAGGCCGGGATCGGCTCGATGCCCTCCGGCGGCCACGAGGTCGCGACCAGCATCGGCGGATGCAGCACCGCCCAGAAGAACGCCCAGAAGAAGGCGAAGAAGAACAGCACCTCGGAGGTGATGAACAGGCCCATGCCGACCCGCAGGCCGTGGGCCACGACCTTGGTGTGGTCGCCCTTGTAGGACTCGCTCAGCACGTCCCGCCACCAGCGGAACATGACGAAGACGATGGTGATGAAGCCGAGCAGCATGAGCCACTCGCCGAGGCCATGCTCGTGCATCCACATCACGGCGCCGCCGGTCAGCAGCAGGGCGCCGACCGATCCGACGATCGGCCACGGGCTCGGATCGACCAGATGATAGTCGTGGCCCGGCTTGTGGTGGCCGTGATCGCCGGCGTGGACGTCCGCGGTGCTGGCCATCGAGGCTCTCCTGATCCCCTTGAAGTCTCAGCTCATCGGCCCGGCGCGCCGCTTGCGCAGCTCCGCCGTCGCCTTCTCGTCGATGTAGAAAGTATAGGACAACGTGATCTCGGCGACGTCGCGCGCGTCCGGGTCGTCGAGGATGGCGGGATCGATGAAGAACGACACCCCCATGTCGACCCGCTGGCCCGGATCGAGCGTCTGCTCGTCGAAGCAGAAGCACTGGATCTTGTTGAAGTAGGCGCCGACCTTGAAGGGCGTGACGTTGAACACCGCGGTGCCGACGACCGGGCCGCCGTCGTGGTTCACCGCCTCGTAGAAGATCAGGTGTTCCTCGCCCGGGCGCACCTCGATGCGCCGCTGCACCGGCTGGAACGACCAGGGCAGGCCCGGTGCCACGTCGGCGTTGAACGACACCGCGATCGGATCGCCGACGGCCTGCTCGGGTGCGGCCTCGGCGCGCTGCGTGGTGCCGCCATAGCCGGTGACCTGGCAGAACAGCCGGTAGAGCGGCACCGAGGCCGCCGTCAGCGCCAGCATGGCGACGATGATCGTGCTCAGCGCGATCGCGGTGCGGCGGTGGCGCGTGCGGAGGGCGCTCACGAAGCACCGCCCAGCTTGACGATGGTGATCAGGAAGAACAGCACCACCAGCGCCAGCAGCGCCACGGCGAGGCCGATGTTCTTGGTCCGCTGGCGTCGGCGCAGCTCGCGTCCGTCGAGGGCCGCCATCACGACGCGGCGCCGAGCGAAAGCGCGTGGTCGACGACCATCAGCATGAACAGCAGGAACAGGTAGGCCAGGGAGAAGCGGAAGGTCAGCATGGCCGTCCGGTCGGAATCGTCGCACCACAGCCGCCAGGCCATGGCGACGAAGATCGCCCCCAGCACCGCCGCACCCGCGCCGTAGACGAGGCCGAGCCCGCCCCACGCTACCGGCGTCAGCGACAGCGGCGCCAGCACCAGCGTGTAGCCGAGGATGTGCCGGCGGGTGGAGTCGCGTCCCGCCACCACCGGCAGCATCGGCACGCCGACCCGGGCGTAGTCCTGGCAGCGATAGAGCGCCAGCGCCCAGAAATGCGGCGGGGTCCAGAAGAACACGATCAGGAAGATCAGCACCGGCAGCAGGCCGACCTCGCCGGTGGCGGCGGCCCAGCCGATCATCGCCGGAAAGGCGCCGGCGGCACCGCCGATCACGATGTTCTGCGCCGTCAGCCGCTTCAGCCACATGGTGTAAACGAGCACATAGAAGCCGATGGTCAGCGCCAGCAGCGCGGCCGCCGCCCAGTTGACGGCCAGCCCCATCGTCATCACCGACAGGATGGCCAGGGCGATGCCGGTGCCCAGCGCCTCGGCGGGCTCGATCCGGCCGGTCGCCGTCGGCCGCAGCCGCGTGCGCGCCATCTGGCGGTCGATGTCGGCGTCGAACCAGTTGTTGATGGCGGCCGAGGCGCCGGCCCCCAGGGCGATGCACAGGATCGCCGTGAAGGCCAGCAGCGGATGCAGCCGCACCGGCGCCAGGTAGAGACCCACCCAGCCCGTCAGCACCACCAGCTGCATCACATTGGGCTTGAGCAGGATCCAGAAGTCGCGCAGCTCCGAGCCGCCCGCCTGGACGGCCTCGGAGAGTGCGCCACCCTCGATCTGTCTCGCCACCGAGTTCGAAGCCATCGACCCGTCCCGCCGTCCGGCTCAGTGCGCCGGGCTGTCCTTGATCACCGGCAGCTCCTCGAAGGTGTGGAACGGCGGCGGCGAGGAGACGGACCACTCCAGCGTCGTGGCACCCTCGCCCCAGGGATTGTCGGCGACGTGCTCCTTCGAGCGGAACATGTCCCACAGCACGTAGATGAAGAAGAACGCGCTGGCGCCGGCGATGAAGGCGCCGATCGAGGAGACCATGTTCCAGCCGGCGAAGGCGTCCGGATAGTCGGGGATACGCCGCGGCATGCCGGCCAGCCCGAGGAAGTGCTGCGGGAAGAAGGCCAGGTTGACGCCGACGAAGGTCATCCAGAAATGGATCTGGCCCAACCGCTCGTTGTACTGGTGACCGGTCATCTTGGCCACCCAGTAATAGAAGCCGGCGAAGACGCCGAACACGGCACCCAGGCTCAGCACATAGTGGAAGTGGGCGACGACATAGTAGGTGTCGTGCATCGCCGCATCGACGCCGGCATTGGCCAGCACGACGCCGGTGACGCCGCCCACCGTGAACAGGAAGATGAAGCCGACGGCCCACATCATCGGCACGGTGAAGCGCAGCGAGCCGCCCCACATCGTGGCGATCCAGCTGAAGATCTTGATGCCGGTCGGCACCGCGATGACCATGGTTGCGGCGGTGAAGTAGGCCTTCACGTCCACGCCCATGCCGACCGTGAACATGTGGTGCGCCCACACCACGAAGCCGATGGCGCCGATCGACACCATGGCGTAGGCCATGCCGAGGTAGCCGAACACCGGCTTCTTCGAGAAGGTCGAGACGATCTGGCTGACGATGCCGAAGGCCGGCAGGATCATGATGTAGACTTCGGGATGGCCGAAGAACCAGAACAGGTGCTGGAACAGGATCGGGTCGCCGCCGCCGGCCGGATCGAAGAACGCGGTGCCGAAGTTGCGGTCGGTCAGCAGCATGGTGATCGCACCGGCCAGCACCGGCACCGCCAGCAGCAGCAGGAAGGCGGTCACCAGGATCGACCACGCGAACAGCGGCATCTTGTGCATCGTCATGCCGGGCGCGCGCATGTTGAAGATCGTGGTGATGAAGTTGATCGCACCCAGCAGCGAGCTGATGCCGGCCAAATGCAGCGCGAAGATGCCCATGTCGACGGCAGGCCCGGTGTGCTCGCCCATCGCCGAGGACAGCGGCGGGTAGATCGTCCAGCCGCCGCCGGCGCCGCCGACGAATGCCGAGCCCATCAGCAACCCGAATGCCGGCACGAGCAGCCAGAAGCTGATGTTGTTCATCCGCGGGAACGCCATGTCGGGCGCTCCGATCATCAGCGGCACCATCCAGTTGCCGAAGCCGCCGATCAGCGCCGGCATGACGAAGAAGAAGATCATGATCAGGCCATGAGCCGTGATCAGGACGTTGTGGAAGTGATAGTCACCGCCATAGATCTGGTCGCCCGGCACCATCAGCTCGGCGCGGAAGATCAACGACATGATCATGCCGATGATGCCGGCGCAGAAGGCGAAGACGAAATAGAGGGTGCCGATGTCCTTGTGGTTGGTGGACATCATCCAGCGGCGCCAGCCGGTGGGCGCATGATGGTCGGCGTGGTCGTGGTGATCGTCGTGCGCGGTCGCGTGAGCCATGATGCCTTCGTCCCTCCTAGCGCCGACGCTCAATCACGGGTCGTGGCGGCGACCGGGCCGGCAGCCGCCAAGGTCGGCCCGTCGCCCGCCTTGGCGAACCTGGTCTTGGCTTCCTCCACCCAGGCCTGGAAGGCCTCGGGCGTGACCGCCTCGACGGTGATCGGCATGAAGCCGTGGTTGGCGCCGCACAGCTCCGAGCACTGGCCGTAATAGGTGCCGGGCTCGTTGATGTGCACCCAGAGCTCGTTCAGGCGCCCGGGCACGGCGTCGACCTTCACGCCGAACTGCGGCACGGTCCAGCTGTGCAGCACGTCGGCGGCCGTCACCTGGACGCGGATGTTGACGCCTGCCGGCAGGACCACCCGGTTGTCGGTCTCGAGCAGCCTGAGCTGTCCCTCCTTCAGATCGGAATCCGGGATCATCAGCGCGTCGAAGGTGAAGTTGCCGTTGTCCGGATATTCGTACGACCAGTACCACTGGTGCCCGATCGCCTTCACCGTCAGGTCGGTCTTGGGGATCACGTCCGCGAAATAGAGCAGCTTGAACGACGGGATGGCGATGATCACCAGGATCAGCACCGGCACCGCCGTCCAGACCACCTCGAGGATGGTGTTGTGCGAGCGCTTGGACGGCACCGGGTTCTTGGATTCGCGGAAGCGCATGCAGGTGTAGACCAGCAGCGCCAGCACGAAGAGGGTGATCAGCGTGATCACCCACAGCAGCAGGTCGTGGAAGCTGTGGATGCGCTCGGCGATCGGGCTCGCCGGCGGCTGCAGGTTCATCTCCCATGGACGCGGCGTCGCGAGCGCCGGTGCGGCGGTGACCGACAGCGCCAGGACGGCCCACGCGGCCCGGGATGGCAACGACCTGATGGTCCTCATGCCTCGCTCGAATCGATTCGGGTTGGTCATCGAACTCATGCGCCATGGCATGGCGCCCGGCTCGCCGGCTGCCGGTTCGGCGGCAAGCGACGCCGCGGAGGATAAGTGCGGCCCAGGGCACCCGCGCGTGACAGAGTGTCGCAAGATCGCTCAAATCCTTCCGCTAAAGCCTTTCACAACGGCCTCTTAAAGCGATTTTCGTTCGAATGGTAGACAGGGGTGTGCCGGGCATGGAACCGCTTTCTGGCGCGGCGGGCAGCCGCGAGCCCGGGCTGATCGAGGCGCTGGGGCTGGACCCGCGGCGTGCCGCCGACATCGTCGGCGAGGCGCTGATGCCGATGGACGACGGCGAGCTGTTCGTCGAGCGGCGCAGCGGCGAGACCCTGGCCTTCGACGACGGACGGCTGCGCACCGCCAGCCGCGACGCCAGCCGCGGCTTCGGGCTCAGGGCGGTGAGCGGCGAGCGCGTCGGCCTCGCCTGCAGTGCCGGGATCGACGAGCCGGCGCTGCGCCGGGCCGCCGCCACGGTGGCGGCCGTGGCCCGCGGCCACGCCGGTCGCGACAACGCCCCGCTGCCGGCGCCGGGCCCGCTGCTCTATCGCGGCGAGGATCCGCTGGGCGGCGAGCCGCAGGCCGGGCGCATCGCGCTGCTGCAGGAGATCGACGCCTATTGCCGGGCCTCCGGCGACGACGTCCGGCAGGTGAGCGTCGGCATCCTGAGCGGCCACCAGGAGATCGAGGTGCTGCGCGGCGACGGCTCGCGCGTCGGCGACAGCCGGCCGCTGGTGCGCCTCAATGTCCAGGTGGTGGTCGAGCGCGCCGGCCGGCGCGAGAGCGGCGGCCACGGCGGCGGCGGCCGCTTCCCGCTCTCCGTGATGCTGGCCGGTGCCGGCTGGCGCGCCATCGCCGACGAGGCGCTGCGCCAAGCCCGGCTGAAGCTGGATGCGATCCCGGCGCCCGCCGGCGAGATGACCGTGGTCCTGGGGCCGGGCTGGCCCGGCGTGATGCTGCACGAGGCGGTGGGCCACGGCCTCGAGGGCGACTTCAACCGCAAGGGCACCTCGGCCTTCGCCGGCCTGATGGGCCAGCAGGTGGCGGCGCGCGGCGTCACCGTCGTCGACGACGGCACGCTGCCGGGACGACGCGGCTCGCTGAACATCGACGACGAGGGCACGCCGTCGGGCCGTACGGTGCTGATCGAGGACGGCATCCTCAAGGGCTACATGCAGGACCGCCAGAACGCCCGGCTGATGCGGGCGGCACCGACCGGCAACGGCCGGCGCCAGTCCTATGCCCACACCGTCATGCCGCGCATGACCAACACCTGCATGCTGGCCGGCGACCGCGACCCGGCCGAGATCCTGGCCGGGGTCGAGCGCGGCCTCTACGCCGTCAATTTCGGCGGCGGCCAGGTCGACATCACCTCCGGCCGCTTCGTGTTCACGGCCTCCGAGGCCTACCTGATCGAGAACGGCCGCGTCACGGCGCCGGTCAAGGGTGCGACGCTCATCGGCAACGGCCCGGAAGCCATGCGCCGGATCACCGCCGTCGGCGACGACCTGCGGCTCGACAGCGGCGTCGGCACCTGCGGCAAGAACGGCCAGGGCGTGCCGGTGGGCGTGGGCCAGCCGACGCTGCGGATGGAGCGGATGACGGTCGGCGGGACGCGGCGCGGAGGTTGACGGGAAGCAGCGGCGAGGCGGGCGTCGTTAACCGAATCTTCGTCGCCCCGGGCGCATGAACGAGGGCAGTCCCCATGCGCAGGCTCGAGGGAGCCGTGCGCCCAACGAGGGCAAAGCCCATGCTCAGCATCTCTCGCAGGCACCTGTTCCCGGGGCTCGCGGCGGCCCTGTCGTTCTGCGTCGTCGCATCGGCCGATGCCGGCGTGCTGCCGCGGCCGAGCGGCAAGGTGATCCTGCGGGTCACCGGCAACATCGCCAACACCAACGCTCCCGGCACCGCCGAGTTCGACCTCGCCATGCTGGAGGAGCTGGGCGTGGTCCAGATGGTGACCCACACGCCCTGGACCGAGGGCGAGGTCCGCTTCTCCGGCGTGCCGGCCGCCAAGCTGATGGAGGCCGTCGGCGCCAAGACCGAGAAGGTCGACGCCGTGGCGCTCAACGACTACCGCGCCGAGATCCCGGCCAGCGATTTCGAGGCCTACGGCCCGATCCTGGCGACCCGTGTCGACGACACGCCGCTGCGCGTGCGCGACAAGGGGCCGGTGTGGGTGATCTATCCGTGGAGCGCCAACCCGCAGATCGACAACATCGAGTTCCACAGCCGCTCGATCTGGCAGGTCAAGATCATCGAGGTCCACTGAGCCCGCAGGCCGTCCGGGGGCCGGATCGGCATGGCCTCTCTCGTCCGCCTGATGCGGAACAGCACCCACGCGGCCCTCGGGGTCGCGCTGGTGCTGTTCTTCGCGGCCATGCTGCTGAGCCTCGTCAAGCTCAAGGAGCAGAGCGTCGCCGACGACCAGCTGAAGACCGTCGGGCCCTGGGCGACCAGCCAGGCCGAGGTCCAGCTGGCGCAGGCCCAGGTGGCGCTGGAACGCTACATGCGGGGTGCGGACACGGTCGACAACGAAGCGCTGTTCGAGGCGTTCGACATCTCCTGGAGCGGCGTCGGCGACATCGAGAAGCAGGCGGGCCTGGTCCCCGATCCGCCGCCCCTGGACGATGCCGACGACGAAATCCGTGCGCGGCGGTTCGAGATCTGGCGGGCCGGCGTCGCCACGCTGAGGGCGATCCCGGCGAGGCTCGTCGAGGAGTTCTCGGGCATCGAGAAGGACGTCACCGACATCCGCGTCGGTGACGTCGAGCGCTACGCCAGGATCGCCGAAGGCCTCGAGGCCATCCGCGAGGGCTTCGTCGAGAGCCGGCAGGCCATCCACGACATCCGCAACGCCGTCGAGGCCGAGCGCAGCGAGCGCTTCGGCGGGCTGGTCGTCGGGCTCGTCCTGTCGCTGGGCGCGACGCTCGTGAGCGGCGGGCTGCTGATCGGCTTCCTGATCCGCGAGACCCGCCGGACCCGCGGCCTCTTGCACGAGGCCGACGCGGCGCGCGCCGCCGCCAACGAGGTGAGCCGCGACCTGCAGGCCGTGATCGACGCGGTGCCGGCGATGGTGACCGCCTCCGACCCGACCGGCCGCTATCTCCTCATGAACAGGTTCCACGCCGACTTCTTCGGCATGGAGGCGGACCGGGCCGTCGGGCACCTGCCGACCGAGCTCGGGCTCGACCCGGCATTCGAGGCCGAGGTCCGCCAGGTGGCGGCCAGCGGCATGGCCCTGCCGTTCTTCGAGCAGTCGGCCTGCGACCTCGACGGCCGCGAGCGCACGCTGCTCACCACCAAGGTACCGGTCCGCGACGAGCGCGGCCGCGTGGTGCGCATCGTCCACGTCTCGCTCGACATCACCGACCGCAAGGCCGCCGAGGAGCGGGTGCGCCACCTGGCGCTGCACGACGTGCTGACCGACCTGCCCAACCGGGCCTTCCTGCAGGAGGTCGCCGAGCGGGCGCTGGCCCGCGCCGCCAGGCGCGGCACCACCCTGGCCCTGCACCTCGTCGACCTCGACCGCTTCAAGGAGATCAACGACACGCTGGGCCATCCGGCCGGTGACGCGCTGCTGGTCGAGGTGGCGGCGCGCATGGCCGGTCACCTGCGGCGCGGTGACACCCTCGCCCGCATGGGCGGCGACGAGTTCGCCATCCTGCAGGAGGACGTGGAATCGCCCGAGGAGGCCGCGGCCCTGGCCGACCGCATCCTGGCCGCCATCGCCGAGCCGTTCCGGATCGAGAGCCACCACGTCGTCACCGGCGCCAGCATCGGCCTCGCCTTCGGCCCGGCCGACGGCACCGACGTCGCCGAGCTGGTCCGCCACGCCGATCTGGCGCTCTATCGCGCCAAGAGCGACGGCCGCAACAATGTGCGCCGCTACGAGCCGTCGATGAATGCCCAGCTGCGCGACCGGCTGGCCCTCGAGCAGGCGCTGCGCGAGGCCATCGATTCCGAAGGCTTCCAGCTGCACTACCAGCCCAAGCAGACGCTGGCCGACGGCCGGATCCACAGCGTCGAGGTGCTGCTGCGCTGGCGCCATCCCGAGCGCGGCGCCATCTCGCCCGGCCAGTTCATCCCGGTGGCCGAGGACAGCGGCCTGATCGTGCCGCTGGGGACCTGGGTGCTGCGCGCCGCCTGCGCCGAGGCCAGGCGCTGGCTCGATGCCGGCCTCGGGCCGGTGCGCGTCGCCGTCAACCTGTCGGTGGAGCAGATCAGGCGCCAGGACCTGCTGGCGATCGTGCGCGCCGCGCTCGACGATTCCGGCCTGCCGCCCGAGCTGCTGGAGCTCGAGCTCACCGAGAGCCTGCTGGTGAGGGATGCCGATCAGGCCCTGCGGGTGATGCGCGACCTGCGCTCGCTCGGCGTCCAGCTGGCCCTCGACGATTTCGGCACCGGCTACTCCTCGCTCGCCTACCTGCAGCGCTTCCCGTTCGACACGCTGAAGATCGACCGCGGCTTCGTCGCCGACCTTTCCGAGACCGGCTCGTCGCTGCGCATCGTCGAGGCGGTGGTGCGCCTGGCGCACGGCCTCGGCCTGCAGGTGGTGGCCGAGGGCGTCGAGACCGACTCCCAGCTGGCCATCCTGCGCCGCGTCGGCTGCGACGAGATCCAGGGCTACCTGCTGTCGCCGCCGGTGGATTCGCGGCGGATCGTCGAGCTGCTGGCCCCTTCCGTGCCGCCGCCGCGCAGGCCGGCCATCGCCCGCCAGCACGCCACCGCATAGATCGCCGCCGTCTCGGCGCGCAGGATCGTGCCGCCGAGCGACACCGGCACGACATGGTGGCGGTCCAGCAGCATCGCGCGCTCGCGCGGCGCGAAGCCGCCCTCGGGCCCGATCAGGAAGGTGTCGAGCCGCCCCGCCTGCATGGCCTCCAGCAGCGGCGTTCCGCCGCCGGCCTCGTCGGCGAAGGCCAGCGCGCCTTCGGCCGTCGCCGCCTCGACCGCGGCGGCCAGCGTCAGCGGCCCGGCGATGTCGGGCACATCCAGTCGTCCGCACTGCTCGGCCGCCTCGACCGCCCGCGCCAGCAGGCGGTGGGAATCCTCGGGACGCACCACGCCGCGCTCGGTCAGCACCGGCACGATCCGCCGCACGCCGAGCTCGACCGCCTTCTCCAGCAGCCATTCGAGCCGCGGCCGCTTGATCGGCGCCACCATCAGCACCGGGCCGGACGGGGCCGGCTGCGGACGGCGCTGCTCCACCGCCACGAGGCCGGGCTGCCGCCCCTCGCCGAGCCTCGCCAGCCATTCGCCGTCGCGGCCGTTGAACACCAGCACCTCGGCAGCAGCGCGCAGCCGCAGCACGTTGCGCAGGTAGTGCGCCTGGCGGCTGTCGAGCACGAGGCGGGCGTCCTGCGCCAGCGGCTGGTCGAGGTGGAGGCGTGGAACCGACATCCGGGGCCTCGCTTTACCGGTCGGGATCCGAGCGTTAGAAGCACAGCCATGGCGGATCAAGCGATCGAGCCGGACGTGCTGCTGGTCGACCGGCAGCGACACTGGGCCTACCGGCTGCCGCCAGCGTGGCGCGACCTGGCCCTGTTGGCGCGCTGGGACCGGCCCATCGGCACCTGGCTGCTGCTGCTGCCCTGCTGGTGGGGCATGGCCCTGGCCGGTCCCGGCTGGTCGGACCTGTGGCTGGTGCCGGCCTTCGCGATCGGCGCCTTCGCGATGCGTGGCGCGGGCTGCACCATCAACGACCTCGCCGACCGCGACCTCGACGCCCGCGTGGCGCGCACCCGCAACCGGCCGCTGGCCGCCGGCCGGGTCTCGGTGGCGCGGGCCGTGGCGTTCGTGCTGGCGCAGATGGCCGTGGGCCTCGCCGTGCTGGCCATGCTCGACCTCGGCACCGCCCTGCTCGCCGTCTGCAGCATTCCGATCGTGCTGGCCTATCCCTTCGCCAAGCGGGTCACCTGGTGGCCGCAGCTCGTCCTCGGCCTCGCCTTCAACTGGGGTGCGCTGGTCGGCTTCCGCGAGATCGCCGGCGAGATGCGGCCGGCCGGCCTGCTGCTCTACGCCGCCGGCATCCTCTGGACCCTCGGCTACGACACCATCTACGCCCACCAGGACAAGGAGGACGACGCGCTGATCGGCGTGCGCTCGACCGCCCTACGTCTGGGCGAAGCCACCCGTCCCTGGCTCGCCGGCTTCTATGCCGGCATGCTGCTGCTGCTCGCGGCCGCCGGCGCGCTGATGGGGCTCGGGCCGCTGTTCTATGTCGGGCTGGCGATCACGGCATGGCTGTTGGCGCAGCAGGTCCGCCGGGTCGACCTCGACGATCCCGCCGACTGCCTGGCGCATTTCCGCGCCAACCGGCTGCACGGGCTCGTGGTGACGGCGGCCCTGCTCGCCGGCCACGTCCCCCTCTGATCCCGGGATGGCCTTGCCCTCGTCAGGATTCGGCGTCGGTGGCCTCGTCTCGGGCCTATGGGACGAGCTGTCGACGCTCGCCGACCGCGCCGTCGACCGGCATCTGCGCGTCGCCGTCACCGGCCTGCGCCGCAGCGGCAAGACCGTGTTCATCACCAGCATGGTCCATCACCTCCTGGACGGCCACGGCCTGCCCTTCCTGGGTGCGGTCCATGACGGCCGCTATCTCGGCGCCCGCATCGTCGGCGAGGACCTGCCGACGGCCTTTCCCTACCGCCGCTTCCACGCCGAGCTCGCGGGCGAGCAGCCGCACTGGCCCAAGGCCACCGAGCGGCTGAGCACGCTGCGGTTGATCATTGCCTACCGCACCGACAGCATGGTGCTGAAGGCGCTGCAGCCCCTGCAGCACCTGACGGTCGACCTGATCGACTATCCGGGCGAATGGCTGCTCGACCTGCCGCTGATGACCCAGGATTTTCGCAGCTGGTCGGCGGCCGCGCTCCAGCTCGCCGACATGCCGGCGCGCACTGCCCTGGCCCGGCCATGGCTGGACCGGCTCGCCGCCACCGACCTCGACGGTCCGGCCGACGAGGCAGCACTGGCCGAGCTCGCCGCCACCTACACCACCTATCTGCGCCGCTGCCATCACGAGCTGGGCCTGAGCATGGTGCAGCCGGGCCGCTTCACCAATCCGGGCGACCTCGCCGGCTCGCCGCTGCTGCAGTTCTGCCCGATGCCGCCGGCCGAGGCCCGGTCCGGCTCGCTCAGGGCGCTGGCCGCCTCGCGCTACGAGGCCTATCGCAGCGAGGTCGTCGAGCGCTTCTACCGCGAGCATTTCAGCCGCTTCGACCGCCAGATCGTGCTGCTCGACCTGTTCGCCAGCCTGAACGCCGGCCCGCAGCACTTCGCCGATACCGAGCTGGCGCTCTCGACCATCCTCGAAAGCTTCCGCTACGGCTCCTCCTCCTGGCTCGGCCGGCTGTTCGCCCCGCGCATCGACAAGGTGCTGTTCGCCGCCAGCAAGGCCGACCATGTCGCCCACAGCCAGCACGCCAACCTCAAGGCCCTGCTCGAGCGGATGATCCAGGCCGCCGCCCGCCGGCCGCGCTTCAGCGGCATCTCGATCGACGTGCTGGCGCTGGCCGCCCTGCGTGCCACCGACACCGTGCGCACCGAGCACCAGGGCCAGGTGCTGTCCTGCGTGCGCGGCCGGCTGAAGGACGACAACCGCGAGACCGTGCTGTTCCCCGGCGAGATCCCGCCCGACCTGCCGGAGCCAGAGGACTGGACCAGCGGCCGCTTCCGGTTCAGGGACTTCGCGCCGCGCCGGCTGCGCCCCGGCCACCCCAACCAGCACATCCGCCTGGACCAGGCGATCGAATACCTGATCGGGGACAAGCTGCGATGAGCGGACGCCCGCCGCCCCGGCCGTTCGAGCTCGATCCCACCCGCGTCGAGGTGGTGGCCGAGCCCGAGCCGATGCTGCCGGCGGCCGTGGAGGCCGAGCCGGTCGAGCCGCCGCCCCGGGGCAATCGCTGGCTGAAATGGCTGGGCATCTCGGGCGGCATCGCCATCGCCGCCGCCGTCACCGTCCAGTCCGTGCAGTTCACCCAGGGCCTGATGCAGGAGAGCCCGTTCCTCGGCTGGCCCTTCGCCATCCTGCTGGGCATCGTCGGCGTCACCGCCGTCGGCGCCCTCGGCCGCGAGCTGCACGAGCTGTACCGGCTGTCGCGGCGCGCCTCGACGCGGCACGATGCCGAGCGCATCGCCGCCTCGGCGCTGCACGGCCAGGCCGAGCGGTTGCTCGAGCCGATCGCCGAGCGCTATGCGGCGCGGCCGGCCTTCGCCCACGGCGTCGCCGCCTACCGCGAGCGCGCCAGCGACGCCCTCGACGACCGCGAGCGGCTGATCCTGTTCGAGCGCACCGTGCTGGCGCCGGTCGACCGCGCCGCCTACCGCCTGGTGCTGCAGGGCAGCCGCGACAACGGCCTGCTCACCGCCCTGTCGCCGCTGGGCCTGCTCGATGGCCTGCTCGTGCTCTGGCGCACGCTGATGATGCTGCGCGCCATCGCCCGGCTCTACGGCATGGCGCCCGGCGCCATCGCCAGCCTGGCGCTGCTCAAGCGCTGCATCCGCAACGCCGCCTTGGCGGGCCTCGCCGACGTCGTCACTCATGCAGCGGTCGAGCATGTCGGTGCCTCGCTGCTGGCGCTGCTGTCGGCCCGCGCCGGCCAGGGTGCCGGCAACGCGCTGCTGTCGGCGCGGCTGGGTGTCGAGGCGATGCGGCAGAGCCGGCCCCTGCCCTTCATCGCCGAGCCGCTGCCGACCATCCGCGAGCTGCGCAAGGCCCTGCTCGACAGCCCAGCCGCGACCGAAGCCCTGGAGCGCAAGCCTTGATCCATTGGACGCTGGTGCCGAGCCCGATCGGCGATCTGCTGGTGAAGGGCGATGGCGAGGCGGTGACCGGCCTCTACATGGAGGGCGAGAACGAGCCGCCGACGACCGGCGCCCTTCGCCAGGACGACGATCCGGCGCTCACCGCCGCCCGCCACCAGCTCGACGCCTATTTCGCCGGCCGGCTGACCCGCTTCGACCTGCCGCTGCACCTGCACGGCACCGACTTCCAGCGGATGGTGTGGAATGCCCTGCTGACCATCCCGTTCGGCCGGACCACCAGCTACGGCGCCCTGGCCACGAAGCTGGGCAAGCCCGGTGCCATGCGCGCCGTCGGCCTCGCCAACGGCCGCAACCCGATCTCGATCATCGTGCCCTGCCACCGCGTCATCGGCAGCGACGGCTCGCTCACCGGCTATGGCGGCGGCATCGATCGCAAGCGCTGGCTGCTGGCGCACGAGCAGGAGGTGGCGGCACGGAGCGACGGCCGGCTGATCTGATTCGCCGCCCCGGCACGCTTCATCACGCCCGCTTCGCCGCCGGTGCCGCCGGACGCACCGGCACCTCCAGCCGGCTCAGCATCTCCTTGGGCACGATCTGCCAGAACGAGCCCAGCTCGTGCTCGAAGTCGTGCAGGATCTGCCGGCCGCGCTCGCTGTTGGTCTCGGCGACGTGCTCCTCGATCAGGGCGCGCAGCACCTCCTCGTAGTGCGCCACCTCGATGCGCTGGCAGATCACCATGTCGTCGTTGATCCGCTGCGCCAGCAGGTCGGCCGGGTCGTGGACGAACGCCATGCCGCCGCTCATGCCGGCGGCGAAGTTGTCGCCGACCGGTCCCAGGATCACCGCCTGGCCGCCGGTCATGTACTCGCAGCCGCAGTCGCCGACGCCCTCGACCACCGTCGTGGCGCCGGAATTGCGCACCGCGAACCGCTCGCCGGCCCGGCCGGCGGCGAACAGCTTGCCGGCGGTGGCGCCATAGAGACAGGTGTTGCCGATGATGACGTTCTGGCTCGCCACCAGCGGGCTCGACACCAGCGGCCGCACGGTGATGGTGCCGCCCGACAGGCCCTTGCCGACATAGTCGTTGGCATCGCCCACGACCTCGAGCTTCAGCCCCTGCACCGCGAAGGCGCCCAGCGACTGGCCGGCCGAGCCGCGCAGGCGCACGGTCATGTGGCCGGGCGCCAGGTGGTCCATGCCGTAGCGCCGGGTGATGTGCGCCGACAGCCGGGTGCCGACGGCGCGATGCACGTTCCTCACATTGTAGGTGAGCTGCATCTTCTCGCCGTCATCGAGCATCGGCCGCGCGTCGCGCACCATCTGGGCGTCGAGCGTGTCCGGCACCTCGTTGCGGCCGACGGTGGTGCAGTGGCGCGGCAGGCCGCCCGGATCGACCTGCGCCAGGATCGGGTTGAGGTCGAGGTCGTCGAGATCGGCGCTGCCGCGGCTGACCTGCTTCAGGAGATCGGTGCGGCCCACCGCCTCCTGCAGCGAGCGCAGGCCGAGCGAGGCCAGGATCTCGCGGGTGTCCTCGGCGATGAAGGTCATCAGGTTGACGACCTTCTCCGGCGTGCCGGTGAATTTCTGCCGCAAGTCCTCGCGCTGGGTGCACACGCCCACCGGGCAGGTGTTGCTGTGGCACTGGCGGACCATGATGCAGCCCAGGGCCACCAGCGACAGCGTGCCGATGCCGAACTCCTCGGCACCCAGCAATGCCGCGATGACGATGTCGCGGCCGGTCTTGAGGCCACCGTCGGTGCGCAGCGTCACCCGGTGCCGCAGGCGGTTCAGCGCCAGCAGCTGGTTGACCTCGGACAGGCCCATCTCCCAGGGCGTGCCGGCATACTTCACCGAGGTGAAGGGCGAGGCGCCGGTGCCACCGACATGGCCCGCGACCAGGATCACGTCGGCCTTGGCCTTGGCGACGCCGGCGGCGATGGTGCCGATGCCGCTCTCGGACACCAGCTTCACGCAGACCTTGCAGTCGGGGTTGATCTGCTTGAGGTCGTAGATGAGCTGGGCGAGGTCCTCGATCGAATAGATGTCGTGGTGCGGCGGCGGCGAGATCAGCGTCACGCCGGGCGTCGAGTGCCGCAGCCGGGCGATCTCCAGCGTCACCTTGAAGCCGGGCAGCTGGCCGCCCTCGCCGGGCTTGGCACCCTGGGCGACCTTGATCTCCAGCTCGCGGGCGGCGTTGAGGTACTCGGCGGTGACGCCGAAGCGGCCGCTCGCCACCTGCTTGATCGGCGAGTTCGGGTTGTCGCCGTTGGGCCGCGGCGTGAAGCGCTCGTTGCCCTCGCCACCCTCGCCGGAATCGGCCTTGGCACCGATGCGGTTCATGGCGATGGTGAGCGTCTCGTGCGCCTCTGGGCCGAGCGCGCCCAGCGACATGCCGGGCGTGACGAAGCGCTTCCTGATCTCGGTGATGCTCTCGACCTCGTCGAGCGGCACGGGTTTCTGGCGGCGGTTGAAGTCGAGCAGATCTCGGATCGAGATCGGCGGCTGCGCCTGCACCATGTCGGCGAACTTGCGGTAGGCCGAGTAGGAATCGATCGTCACGGCGTGCTGCAGCTGGTGGATCAGCCTGGCCTCGTAGGCGTGGCTCTCGCCGCCGCGGCGGTAGCGGTAGAAGCCGCCGATCGCCAGCGGCGGCTCGCCCTCGGCGAAGGCTCGGCCGTGCAGCTCCTCGACCCGCTTCTGGATGCCGATCTGGCCGATGCCGGAGATGCGGGTGATCAGCCCGGGGAAATATTCGCGGCAGAGCGAGCGCGACAGGCCCACGGCCTCGAAATTGTAGCCGCCGCGATAGGAGCTGATGATCGAGATCCCCATCTTGGAGATGATCTTGAGCAGCCCCTGGGTGATCGCCTCCTTGTAGCGGCCGAGGCACTCCTCGAGCGTCAGCCCGGGGAAAAGGCCGCGGGCGTGCCGGTCGGCGATGGCGGCCTCGGCGAGATAGGCGTTCACCGCGGTGGTGCCGACGCCGATCAACACCGCGAAATAATGCGTATCCATGCACTCGCCCGAGCGCACGGTGATCGAGCTGAAGGCGCGCAGGCCCTGGCGGACCAGGTGGCTGTGCACCGCACCGGCCGCCAGGATCATCGGAATCGGCGCCCGGTCCTCGCCGATCGCCTCGTCGGTCAGCAGCAGGTCGCGGCAACCGCCGCGCACGGCGTCCTCGGCCTCCTGGCGGATGCGCTCCAGCGCCTCGCGCAGCGAGCCGCCGACCGGGAAGGTGCAGTCGATGCTGCGGATGTCGTCGCCGAAATAGTCGACCAGCGCCTGCAGGTCGCGGCTGGTCAGCACCGGCGTCTCGAGCTCGAGGATCCGGGTCTGGCTCGGATCCTCGTCGAAGATGTTGCCGAGGTTGCCGAAGCGGGTCTTGGTGCTCATGACCCGCCACTCGCGCAGCGGGTCGATCGGCGGGTTGGTGACCTGGCTGAACTGCTGGCGGAAGAAATGGTGCAGGCCGCGATACTGCCGCGACAGCACCGCCAGCGGGGTGTCGTCACCCATCGAGCCCACGGCTTCCTTGCCGTCCAGCACCATGGGTGCGAGGATCAGCTCCATGTCCTCGACGGTGAGGCCGTAGCTGGCCTGCCGCCGCTTCAGCTCGGTGCGGTCGTAGGCCGTGGGCCTGAACGGCTGGGCCGCGGCCAGCTGGTCGAGGTTCCGGATGTTCTCGACCCAGCGCGAATAGGGCTTGAGCCCGGCCAGATAGTCCTTGAGCTCGCGCTCGCGGTAGAAGGTGCCGGTCTCGAGGTCGACGCCGATCGATTCGCCGGGGCCGACCCGGCCCTTCTCGACGATGTCCTGCTCGTTGAGCGGCACCATGCCGGTCTCGGAGCCGACCACCAGCAGGCCGTCGCGGCTGCGCGAGTAGCGCATCGGCCGCAGGCCGTTGCGGTCGAGGCCCGCCACCACCCAGCGCGAATCGGTCGAGCACAAGGCGGCCGGACCGTCCCACGGCTCCATGACGCAGTTGCAGTAGGAGAAGAGGTCCTTGTGCTCCTGCGGCATCGCCATGCGGT
Source organism: Geminicoccus sp. (assembly GCA_035326425.1). Taxonomy (GTDB): domain Bacteria; phylum Pseudomonadota; class Alphaproteobacteria; order Geminicoccales; family Geminicoccaceae; genus CALKJU01. Next base: position 71,509 of record DAOLFG010000014.1, read on the forward strand.
GCGTCCAGGCCGGCGGCACCAGCAGGGTCTTGACCAGCGGCAGCTTGCGGCCGGCGCGGATCAGGGCCTCGGCCACGGCGTCCAGCGAGGCGCTGTCGGAGCTGCCCGCCTGGATCAGCGGCTTGATGTCCTCGTTCCAGGCGCCGAATGCTTCCGAGACCATGCGGGTCTCGTGGCTCTTCATCCAGTTGACGTTGCCGCGCAGCGTGTTGATCTCGCCGTTGTGGGCGAGGATGCGGAACGGCTGCGCCAGCCGCCAGGCCGGCCAGGTATTGGTCGAGTAGCGCTGATGAAAGATCGCGAAGGTCGAGACGAAGCGCTCGTCCTGCAGGTCCGGATAGAAATCCGCCAGCACCTCGGCCAGGAACAGGCCCTTGTAGATGATCGAGCGGCAGGACAGCGTGCAGATGTAGAACTCGGTGATGTTCTCGGCGAGCGCCTGCTTCTCGATCCGGCGGCGGATGATGTAGAGGTCGCGCTCGAACTCGTCGTCGGGCACGATGTTGGGATTGCCGATCAGGATCTGCTCGATCTCGGGCCGCGTCGCCTGGGCCTTCTCGCCCAGCACCGAGGTGTCGACCGGCACCTGCCGCCAGCCGCGGATGCTGTAGCCGAAGCGCAGCACCTCGCTCTCGACCAGGGTGCGGCAGGCCTCCTGCTGCTGGAAGCTGTTGCGCGGCAGGAAGACCATGCCGACGGCGAGATTCTCGTTCTCGCCGATCGGCCCCTTGATCTGGGCGCGGAAGAAGTCCTGTGGGATCTGGACATGGATGCCGGCGCCGTCGCCGGTCTTGCCGTCGGCGTCGACCGCACCGCGGTGCCAGACGTTGCGCAGCGCCTCGATGCCCTTGGCCACGACCTCGCGGCGCGGCTTGCCGTCGATGGCGACGACGCAGCCGACGCCGCAGGAGTCGCGGCCCAGCTCCAGGTCGTCGAGCCCGGCGGCACGCAGCCGCTCGACATTGCCGGCATAGGCGGCGACGAAGGCTTCGCCGGTCTCGATGGTCTCGCTCATCGGCGTCTCTTTCCGAACGCGGCGGATCAGGAGGCGAGCGCCAGGCGCGGCGCTTCGGCCGTGGCCCTGCTTATCAGGTAGTCGTGCATGCTGGCGGCGGCGTCGCGGCCGTCGCGCACGCCCCAGACGACCAGCGAGGCGCCGCGGACGATGTCGCCCGCCGCGAACACGCCGGGGACCGTCGTCATCATGGTCGACCAGTCGATGCGGATGGTGCCCCAGCGGCTGACCTCGAGCGCCGGGTCGCCGAACATGGCCGGTACGTCCTCCGGATCGAAGCCCAGTGCCTTGATGACGAGATCGGCCTCCATCCTGAAGCTGGAGCCCGGCACGATCTCCGGCACCTGCCGGCCGGTGACGTCGGGGGCGCCCAGCCGCATCCGGGCGGCGCGCACGGCGCTCACCCTGCCGTCGCCCAGGAAGGCCTCGGGTGCCGAGAGCCAGACGAACTCGACGCCCTCCTCCTCGGCATTGCCGACCTCGCGCATCGAGCCCGGCATGTTGGCGCGGTCGCGGCGGTAGACGCATTTGACGGATCTCGCACCCTGGCGGACCGAGGTGCGCACGCAGTCCATGGCGGTGTCGCCGCCGCCGATCACCACGACATGCTTGCCGGCAGCGTTCAGCATGCCCTCGGGATCGACCCTGTCGCCGAGGCCGCGGCGATTGCTGGCGGTGAGGAACTCCAGCGCCGGAACGATGCCGGCCAGGCCCGAGCCCGGCGCCTGCAGCTCGCGCGCCTTGTAGACGCCGGTGGCGATCAGGACGGCGTCGTGCCGTCGGCGCAGCTCGGCGAAGGACGGGCCCTCGCCACCGACATCGCTGCCGAGGTGGAACACCACCCCGCCGTCGCCGAGATAGTCGGCGCGGCGCTGGACGACGTGCTTTTCGAGCTTGAAGCCCGGAATCCCGTACATCAGCAGGCCGCCGACCCGGTCGTAGCGGTCGTAGACATGCACCTTCCAGCCCTTGCGGCGGAGCTGCTCGGCGGCGGCGAGCCCGGCCGGCCCGGCGCCGATGACGCCGACCGAGCCGTCGCGCTCGCGCACCGGCCGCGGCGGCCGCACCCAGCCCATGTCGAAGGCGGTGTCGGTGATGTATTTCTCGACAGAGCCGATGGTGACGGTGCCGTGCCCGGCCTGCTCGATGACGCAGTTGCCCTCGCACAGCCGGTCCTGCGGACAGATGCGGCCGCAGATCTCCGGCATGTTGTTGGTGGCCGAGCTGAGCTCGTAGGCCTCCTGCAGCCGGCCCTCGGCGGTCAGCCGCAGCCAGTCGGGGATGTTGTTGTGCAGCGGGCAGTGCACCTGGCAGAACGGCACGCCGCACTGCTCGCAGCGCGACGCCTGCTCGGCCGCCTTCTTCTCGCTGAACCGCCCGTAGATCTCGCGGAAGTCGGCCTTGCGCTCGGCAGCGCCGCGCTTGTCGGGCATGGACTGCCCGATGCTGACGAACTGCATCATCCTCGCCGACATGCGCACTCCTCCAGCCTGCCCTTCAGCAGCCGTGGAATGCTTATAAATCGCGCCTTGCGCGGGATCCAGCGCAGCCGCAGCAATTCGTCAGCTATGATGACGATTTTCTTGCGCGGTCGAATTGCCCAAATCTTCGCCGGCGACTGCCTAAGGATTAATCGTCCCTGGAGCTGACGATCCTCATGCCACCGGCAGCTTGCCGCCAAGGCCGGCGTACTGGCGCAGATAGCCGGGCACCACGACCTCGAGCGGCGTCGGCGGAATGCCGAGCTCGGCGAGGCCGGCGGCGTCGGCCGCCACGACGTTGTCGCGCTTCAGCAGCTCGACCTGGTCGCGGGTCAGCGGCGGAACGGGCGCCAGCTCGGCCAGTCGGGCCAACCTCGTGGCGACGCCCCACGGAACGCTCACGAGCACCCGGCGGCGCTCGATCACCTGCAACATGTAGGCCATCAGCTCGCGCATGCTGCAGGCGCGCGGCCCGCCCAGCTCGTAGGTGCGGCCGGCCGTCTCCGGCTGCGTCAGCCCCGCCATCACCGCCTCGGCGACGTCGCCGACATAGACCGGCTGGAAACGGTTGCGGCCGCCGCCGATCAGCGGCAACGCCGGTGCGATCCGCGCCATGGCGGCGAAGCGGTTGAAGAAGCCGTCCTCGGGCCCGAACACCACGCTCGGCCGCAGGATCGTCGCCTGTGGGAAGGCCCGGCGCACCGCCGCCTCGCCTTGCGCCTTCGTCCGGGCATAGAGGCTGGCCGAATCCGCGTCGGCGCCGATCGCCGACAGGTGCGCGAGGCGCCGCGCCCCCGCCGCCGTCGCGGCCGCCGCGATGCGGCCCGGCAGCTCGCCCTGCACGGCCGCGAAGTCGCCGGCCTTCCGCTCGGCCAGGATGCCGATGCAGTTGACGACATGCGTCGTGCCTTCGACCAGGGCGGCGATCCGCTCGTCGTCCGGCCTGTCGAACGGGATGAGCACGATCTGGGCGACGTTGCCCATCGGCTGCAGGAAGCCGGCGTTGCGCGGCGCCCGCGTCGGCACCCGGACGGTGGCGCCCCGTTCGGCCAGTCGCCGCACCACGTGGCGGCCGATGAAACCCGTCCCGCCGAACACGGTGACCACGGCGTCGCGCATGCCCTGCCCTCATTGTCTGCCGCCGGCCCAGCCGGCTTGACGCGTATCCGCCGACCTCATACATGTCCGCGCGTCCGCAGCCCAGGTGGCGGAATTGGTAGACGCACTAGCTTCAGGTGCTAGCGATCGCAAGGTCGTGGAGGTTCGAGTCCTCTCCTGGGCACCATCCGCGCGGAAGTGGCCGTCGTTGACGGCGCCTTAACCAAGACCTCGCTAGCCTCCGGGCGACCCAGAGGCCGGATGGCGAGTATGACGGTACATCTCCACGAAGGCGACCTGCCGCCGTCCGTGTCCCTTGGCGGCGTGATCGCCGTCGACACCGAGACCATGGGCCTCAACCCGGCCCGCGACCGGCTCTGCGTCGTGCAGCTGTCGGACGGCGACGGCACGGCCCATCTCGTCCGTTTCGCACCCGGCGTGTACGATGCACCGAACCTGAGCGCCCTGCTGGCCGATCCCGGCCGGCTCAAGATTTTCCACTACGCCCGCTTCGATGTGGCGGTGCTGCGCCGGTTCCTCGGCATCGCGGTGCAGCCGGTCTACTGCACCAAGATCGCCTCGCGGCTGGTGCGCACCTATACCGATCGGCACGGCCTCAAGGATCTCGTCCGCGAGGTGCTGGGCATCGACCTGTCGAAGGCCGAGCAGACCTCCGACTGGGGAGCGCCGCAGTTGAGCGAGCCCCAGCTGCGCTACGCCGCCACCGACGTGCTGCATCTCCATGCGCTGAAGGCCAGGCTGGACGCCATGCTCGAGCGCGAGGGCCGCACGGCGCTCGCCGAAGCCTGCTTCGGCTTCCTGCCGACGCGGGCCGAGCTCGACCTCGCCGGCTGGCCCGATCTGGACATCTTCGCCCATTGAGGCCGGGGTCGAGCGATGCCTATCCTGCGGCATGCCGCCGCCTGAGCGTGCACCCTTTGGAGCAGAGCGAGTATCCTCCCTGACCCGAGCCATGGCCACAGCCCCCCGCCTTGCCGCAAGCCCACGCTCCGACGACCCCGGCGGGGCGCTCGCCAGCGGCCGTCGCGTGCTGGCGGCGGAGGCGGCGGCGCTCGCCGCGCTCGAGGGCGCCCTCGACGCCGACTTCGTGCGCGCCGTCGACATGCTGGCGGCGGTGGCGGGCCGGATCGTGGTCAGCGGCATGGGCAAGAGCGGGCATGTGGCGCGCAAGATCGCGGCCACCCTGGCCTCGACCGGGGCGCCCGCCATGTTCGTCCACCCGGGCGAGGCCAGCCACGGCGATCTCGGCATGATCACCGCGCAGGACGCGGTGCTGGCACTGTCGAATTCGGGCGAGACCGCCGAGCTGCGCGACCTGACGCTCTACACCCGCCGCTTCGACATCCCGCTGATCGCCATGGTAGGCCGCCGCCAGAGCACGCTGGCCGAGGAGGCCGACGTGGCGCTGGTGCTGCCCGAGGTCGGCGAGGCCTGCCCGATGGGCCTGGCCCCCACCACCTCGACCACCTGCATGCTGGCCCTGGGTGACGCGCTCGCCGTGGCTCTCCTGGAGCGGCGCGGCTTCTCCGCCACCGACTTCGCCACCTTCCATCCCGGCGGCAAGCTCGGCAACCAGCTCAAGCGCGTCGACCAGCTGATGCGCCGGGGCGACGACCTGCCGCTGGTCGGCCTCGACACCAGCATGGCCGACGCCATCCTCGAGATGTCGCGCAAGGCCCTGGGATGCGTCGGCGTGACGGACGGAGGCAGGCTCGTCGGCATCGTCACCGATGGCGACTTGCGCCGGCACATGGGCGATGGCCTGCTGGAGAGCAGGGTCGCCGATGTGATGACGGCCAACCCCCGCACCGTCGACCGCAGGACCCTGGCCGTGGAGGCATTGCAGATCATGAACGCGCGCTCGATCACGGTCCTGTTCGTCGCGGAGGCCGGCGCGCCGGTGGGCGCGCTGCACCTGCACGACTGCCTGCGCGCGGGGATCGCGTGATGCGCCTTCGCCTCCTCGTTCCCGCCCTCCTGGGCCTGTTCGCCTGTCTGCCCTCCGCCGGGTCGCTCCTGGCCCAGGTCGCGGCCGTCCCGGGCCAGGACAGCTCCGAGCCGATCGACATCGTCGCCGACAAGCTGGTGGTCGAGCAGGACCAGCAGATCGCCACCTTCACCGGCAACGTCGTGGCGGTGCAGGGCGAGATGACGCTCAAGTCCGACCTGCTCAGGGTGTTCTACGAGCAGCAGGAGGGCCAGGAGGCGGCGGGTGCCGCGCCGGCATCGGCCGACGACACCTCGATCCGGCGGATCGAGGCCGAGGGCAACGTCAACATCTCCAACCCCAAGGACACGGCCAGGGGCGACCGCGGCGTCTACGACCTGCCGGCCCAGAAGATGACGCTCACCGGCAACGTCGTGCTGACCAGCGGCGACAACGTCGTCAAGGGCTCGTCGCTCGACATGGATCTCGCCACCAACGTCTCCACGGTGCACAGCGACGCCAGCAGCCCCGACCGGCGCGAGCAGCGCGTGCGCGCGCTCTTCGTCCCTGGAAAGAAGGGGAGCTAGGCTTGGCGCTGCAGGACACCGTGCTGACCGAGCGCCCGAGGGCCCTGCGGCGCGAGGTCGGCGGGATCGGCCCGGCCGCCGCTGCCGCGAGCGGGCGGCTGGAGGCGCAGGGCCTCGCCAAGCAGTATCGCGGCCGGCTGGTGCTGCGCGACGTCAGCCTGCGGGTCGACCGCGGCGAGGCCGTGGGCCTGCTCGGTCCCAACGGTGCCGGCAAGACCACCTCGTTCTACATCATCACCGGCCTGATCGCCCCCGATCGCGGCCAGGTGCTGCTCGACGGCCAGGACGTCACCCGGCTGCCGATGTACCGCCGGGCACGCCTCGGCATCGGCTACCTGCCGCAGGAAGCCTCGGTGTTCCGCGGGCTGAGCGTCGAGGACAACATCCGCGCCGTGCTCGAGGTCGCGCAGCCCGACCGCAGGAAGCGCGCCGAGGCGCTGGAGTCGCTGCTGCAGGAGTTCTCGCTGGTCCACCTGCGCAAGTCGCCGTCGCTGGCGCTCTCCGGCGGCGAGCGGCGGCGCGTCGAGATCGCGAGGGCGCTCGCCACCGATCCCTCCTTCATCCTGCTCGACGAGCCGCTGGCCGGCATCGACCCGATCAATGTCGGCGAGATCCGCGACCTCGTCTCGCACCTGAAGGAGCGCGGGCTCGGCGTGCTGATCACCGACCACAACGTCCGCGACACGCTGGACATCATCGACCGCGCCTACATCCTGCACGACGGCGCCGTGCTGCGCGAGGGCCAGCCCGACGACATCGTCGCCGACGAGGCGGTACGGCAGGTCTATCTGGGCGAGCGGTTCACGCTCTCGGGCGGGCGCTGAGCGATGTCGCTGGGCCTGCGGCTGGACATCAGGCAGAGCCAGAGCCTCGTCCTCACGCCGCAGCTCCAGCAGGCCATCAAGCTCCTGCAGCTCTCCAACCTCGAGCTCGACGGCGTGGTGTCGAAGGAGGTGGGCGAGAACCCCTTCCTCCAGCGCGTCGACAGCGAGAAGGCCGGCCGCGCGCCGGCCGAGGCCGGCGAGGCGGCGCTGAGCGGCGTTCCGGACCTGCGGCCGGCCGGCAGTGCCGTCGACGAGCCGCAGACGGCCTCGATGGGCGTGGCCCAGGACCACCGCCTGACCCTGCGCCGCGCCGCCGGCCAGGCGCCGGTCGACGGCGGCACCCCGATCGAGGAACGGCTGACGCGGCCGCGCGGCCTGCGCGAGGCGGTGGCCGAGCAGGCGCGGGTCGCCATCGCCGATCCCCGGGTCAGGCAGGTCGCCCTGCTGCTGGTCGAGGACATCGACGACGACGGCTATCTGCGCGAGGCCGACGACGTCCTGGCAGTACGTTGCGGTTGCGATCCCGCCGCCGTCGCCGCCGCCCGGCGCGCCATCCAGTCCTGCGAGCCCACCGGCATCGGTGCCCGCGACCTCGCCGAGTGCCTCGGCCTGCAGCTCGCCGAGCGCGACCGCCTGGACCCGGCGATGCGCCGGCTGCTCGACAACCTGCCGCTGCTGGCACGCGCCGACTTCGGCGGCCTGATGCGGCTCTGCGGCGTCGATTCCGCCGATCTGCAGGACATGATCTCCGAGATCAAGGCGCTCAATCCGAAGCCGGGCCTCGCCTACACCACCGATCCGCCCGAGACCGCCATACCGGACGTGCTGATCATGCCGCTCGACGGCCGGCGATGGCGCATCGAGCTGAACAGCGCCACCCTGCCGCGCGTGCTGGTCGACGGCGCCTATTTCGCCGAGCTGTCGAGCCGCAAGCTGGAGCGGCGCGAGCGCGAGTACATGAGCGAGCGCATGCAGTCGGCCAACTGGTTGGCCAAGGCGCTGGAGCAGCGTGCCCGCACCGTGCTGCGGGTCTCCAAGGCGATCTTCGCCCGCCAGATGGGCTTCCTCACCCACGGCGTCCAGCAGCTCCGGCCGCTGGTGCTGCGCGACATCGCCGAGGCCACCGGCCTGCACGAGAGCACGGTGAGCCGCGCCACCAGCGACAAGTACGTCGCCACCCCCTGGGGGACGTTCCCGCTCAAATATTTCTTCACCACCGCCATCGCCGCCACCTCGGGCGAGGAGAGCCACAGTGCGGAGGCGATCCGCCAGCAGATCAAGCGCATGGTCGACCGCGAGACCGCCGACAACGTGCTGTCCGACGACCAGATCGTGGCGGCGCTCGGCAAGTCGGGGGTGGCGATCGCCCGGCGGACGGTGGCGAAGTACCGCGAGGCCCTGGGCATCGCGTCCTCCGTCCAGCGCCGCCGCCTGAAGTCGCTGGGCCGCTAGCCGTGCGAGGGACGATGCTTCGGCAGCTTGACATTGTGCCGTGCAACATCACAAATCGCCTGCCCATGTCGGACGTCCCCGTCGACATCCCAACGCGCCGCCTCCCGGTGTCCTCGTATCGGCCGGGAAAAGCGGCGAGAAGCAGCGCCTCGAACGGCGCCATCGGCCGGATCGCGCCGCCATGATCGACATGACCGAGCTGCTGGCACCGAGCCGGGTGCTGGTCGGGCTGAGGCCCGGAAGCAAGCGCCAGCTGCTGCAGGAGCTGGCCGACGAGGCGGCGGCCGCCACCGGCCTGCCCGCCAAGCCGATCCTGGAATCGCTGATCCAGCGCGAGAAGCTCGGCACCACTGGCGTCGGCGACGGCCTCGCCATCCCGCACGCCAAGGTGCAGGGCCTGCCGGGTCTCATGGGCTTCTTCGCCAAGCTCGCCAAGCCGGTCGAGTTCGACGCCCTCGACGACAAGCCGGTCGACATCGTCTTCCTGCTGCTGGCGCCCGAGAACGCCGGCGCCGAGCACCTGAAGGCGCTGGCGCGGATCGCCCGGGTGCTGCGCGATCCGGCGACCTGCGCCCAGCTCCGCGACGTCACCGATCCCGTCCAGGCCTATGGCCTGCTGACCGGCCGGGCCCAGAGCCATGCCGCCTGAACCGCGCGCCAGCCGCCGTCTCGATATGTCGCCGACCCGGTCCTGAAGCCGGGTCCACGGCATGACGGCCGGCCTCTCCGCCACGATCCACGCCAGCTGCGTCAGCTGGCATGAGCGTGGCGTGCTGCTGGCCGGGCCCTCGGGCGCGGGCAAGTCCGACCTGGCGCTGCGGCTGATCGAGGCCGGCGCCGTGCTGGTGGCCGACGACCTGGTCGCCGTCAGCCGCGACGGGAAGGGGCTGCGGGCGCGGCCCGTGGCCCTGCCCGGCTTGATCGAGCTGCGCGGCCAGGGCATCTACCGGATGGCCTACCGCCCGGAGACGCCGCTCGACCTCTGTGTCCGCCTCGGAACGGACCTGCCCGATCGGCTGCCCGAGCCCGGCGCCACCTTCACGCTGCTCGACGCCGAGATCCCCGCCATCGACCTCGACCCGCGCCTGCCCTCGGCCGTCGCCCGCCTCCGGCTGGCGGTCTGCGGCACACGGGTGCATTGAGCGTGGCGCCGTCCCGGACCGTGGTGGTGACGGGCATGGCGGGTGCCGGCCGCTCGACCTGCCTGAAGGCCCTGGAGGACGGCGGATTCGAGGCGGTCGACAACCTGCCGCTCGACCTGCTGGCGCGCCTGCTCGGCACCGCCGGGCCGCCGGCCTGGGATCTCGCCATAGGCATCGACAGCCGCACCCGCGACTTCGCCCCGCGGGCACTGTCCTCGCTCATGCGCCAGGCCGCCGAGTCGGGTACCCCCAGCACGCTGCTCTACCTCGAATGCGACGACGAGATCCTGCGCCGGCGGTTCACCGAGACGCGGCGACGCCATCCCTTGGCCGTCGACCGGCCGGTCGGCGACGGCATCGCCCGCGAGCGCGAGCTGCTGGCGCCGCTCAAGGCCGAGGCCGACGTCGTCATCGACACCAGCCTGCTGACGGTGGCCGACTTCCGCCGCCTGCTGGCCGAGCGCTTCCCGGCCGCCCCCGGCGGCGGCCTCGCCGTCACCGTCCTGTCCTTCGCCTACCGCCAGGGCCTGCCGCGCGAGGCCGACATGGTGATCGACGCTCGATTCCTCCGCAACCCGCACTATGTCGACCATCTGCGCCCGCTCACCGGCCTCGACGCCGGGGTGCGGGAGCATGTGCGGGCTGATCCCGATTTCGCCGGATTCGTCGGTGGGCTCGAGGCGATGCTGCTGCCACTCCTTCCGCGCTACCACGCGGAGGGCAAAAGCTATTTCACGATCGGGGTCGGCTGCACCGGCGGCCGCCATCGGTCGGTGTTCGTCGCGGAAGAGCTGGCCGCTCGGCTCACGGCGGCGGGGTGGCCGGCACGGCCGCTCCATCGCGAGCTGCGCGCCGCCGGATTGACAGGGGATCTGACATGATCGGGCTCGTCCTGGTGACGCACGGCCGGCTGGCCGAGGAGTTCGTCGCCGCGATGCAGCACGTCGTAGGGCCGCAGCAGCAGATCGCAGCGGTCTGCATCGAGGCCGACGACGACATCGAGCAGCGGCGCGGCGACATCGTCCGGGCGCTGCGCGAGGTCGACAGCGGCGAGGGTGTCGTGATCCTCACCGACATGTTCGGCGGCACACCGTCCAACCTCGCCATCTCGACCATGGATCGCCCCGGCATCGAGGTGATCGCCGGCGTCAACCTGCCGATGCTCATCAAGCTCGCCAGCGTCCGTGACGGCGAGCCGCTGCACGAGGCGGTGCGCGCCGCCCAGGAGGCCGGCCGCAAATACATCAACGTCGCGAGCCAGCTGCTGGCCGTGGACCGCGGCTGAATGGACCGCTCGGCCGGCGGGCCGGTGCAGGCCCGGGTGAAGATCGTCAACCTGCGCGGGCTGCACGCCCGCGCCGCCGCCAAGTTCGTCAAGCTCGCCGACACCTTCGACGCCCGCGTCGAGGTGACCAAGGACGACCTCACCGTCGCCGGCACCTCGATCCTGGGCCTGATGATGCTGGCCGCCGCCACCGGCTCGCACCTGGAAATGCGGGCGGTCGGCGCCGAGGCCAGCCAGGCCATCGAGGCGCTCATCGCACTGGTCTCGCGCGGCTTCGACGAGTGATTGCCGGCGACTGTGGCCGCAACCGGCCGCGTCGCGAACGGACCGGCTCTTGCCGGGCCGCGGGCGGCCGTGCTTTATCCGCCGCCGATTCGCGGGCGGCCGCAAGGGCGGCCCGGACCCCGCGCGCCGCTCACGCGTGCCTCCGGCATGCTCCAGGGATTGCATGATGACACGAGCCGACGATTACAAGGTCGCCGATATCGCGCTGGCCGACTGGGGTCGCAAGGAGATCGCGATCGCCGAGACCGAGATGCCGGGCCTGATGGCGCTGCGGCAGGAATACGGCGCCGGCAAGCCGCTGAAGGGTGCCCGCATCGCCGGCTCGCTGCACATGACCATCCAGACGGCGGTGCTGATCGAGACGCTGGCGCATCTGGGTGCCGACATCCGCTGGGCGTCCTGCAACATCTTCTCGACCCAGGACCATGCCGCCGCCGCCATCGCCGCCCGCGGCATCCCGGTGTTCGCCGTCAAGGGCGAGACCCTCGACGAGTATTGGGACTACGCCCATCGCATCTGCGAGTGGGGTGACGGCGGCCTGCCCAACATGATCCTCGACGACGGCGGCGACGCCACGCTGCTGGCCCAGCTCGGCCGCAGGGCCGAGAAGGATCCGTCGCTGATCGCCGACCCGCAGAGCGAGGAGGAGGAGGCGCTCTTCAAGGCGATGCGCAGGCGCATCACCGAGAAGCCCGGCTGGTACACGGCACTCGGCGACGCCATCAGGGGCGTGTCGGAGGAGACCACCACCGGCGTCCATCGGCTCTACGAGCTCGAGCGCAAGGGCGAGCTGCTGTTCCCGGCGATCAACGTCAACGACAGCGTCACCAAGTCGAAGTTCGACAACCTCTACGGCTGCCGCGAGAGCCTGGTCGACGGCATCCGCCGCGCCACCGACGTGATGATGGCCGGCAAGGTGGCGGTGGTCTGCGGCTACGGCGACGTCGGCAAGGGCTCGGCCGCCTCGCTGCGCAATGCCGGTGCCCGCGTCGTCGTCACCGAGATCGACCCGATCTGCGCCCTGCAGGCGGCGATGGAGGGCTACGAGGTCAACACCATGGACGAGATGGCGCCGCGTGCCGACATCTTCGTCACCGCCACCGGCAATGTCGACGTCATCACCATCGAGCACATGCGGGCGATGAAGGACCGGGCCATCGTCTGCAACATCGGCCACTTCGACAGCGAGATCCAGGTCGGGGCGCTGCGCAACTACCGCTGGCACAACGTCAAGCCGCAGGTCGACGAGATCGAGTTCCCGGACGGCAAGCGCATGCTGCTCCTCGCCGAGGGCCGCCTCGTCAACCTGGGTTGCGCCACCGGGCATCCGAGCTTCGTGATGTCGGCGTCGTTCACCAACCAGACGCTGGCGCAGATCGAGCTGTGGACGCGCGGCGACCGCTACGAGCGCAAGGTCTACACCCTGCCCAAGAAGCTCGACGAGAAGGTGGCCGCCCTGCACCTCGAGAAGATCGGCGTCAAGCTGACCAGGCTCAACGACAAGCAGGCGAAGTACATCGGTGTCGGCGACAGCGGGCCCTTCAAGCCCGAGCACTACCGCTACTGAGCTGTCGCTGCCGGACCTCGCCGCGACCAGGGCGTTCGCGGCGAGGCTGGCGGCCCTGCTCCGCCCCGGCGACCTCGTCGGCCTCGAAGGCGACCTCGGCGCCGGCAAGAGCGAGCTGGCCCGCGCCGTGATCCGGGCGCTGGCCGGGGCCGAGATCGAGGTGCCGAGCCCCAGCTTCACGCTGGTGCAGCACTACGACCTGCCACACTTTCCCGTGGTCCATGCCGACCTCTACCGGCTCTCCGACGCCGGCGAGGTGGCCGAGCTCGGTCTCGACGAGACGCTGCAGGCCGGAGCCCTGCTGGTCGAATGGCCCGAGCGTACCGGGGACCAGCTGCCGGCCGACCGGCTGACCATCCGTCTCGCCGTCGCCGAGGATTCCGACACCCGCACCGTCGTGGTCGAGGCCGGGCCCGGCTGGCGCGATCGCCTCGCCGATCTGGTATAGAGGCCGCCGCATGGCCGGCCTCTACACCATCCCCTCGCACCGTCCGTTCGCCGACGCGCTGGTGGCGGGCCTGCTGGCCGGCGACCGCGACCGGCTCGGCGCCACGCTGCTGCTGCTGCCCAGCCGCCGCGCCTGCCTGACCGTCCGCGACACCTTCCTGCGCCTGTCCGGCGGCCGGCCGCTGCTGCTGCCGCGCCTGCAGCCGATCGGCGACCCCGAGGGCGAGGAGGCTGTGCTGCTGGCCGGCGAGGAGCTGGCTCTGCGGCCGGCGATCACCGCGATCCGCCGCCAGCTGCTGTTGATGCGCCTCGTCCTGGCCAAGGGCGAGACCGCGCACGAGCAGGCGCTGCGGCTGGCCGGCGAGCTCGCGGCCTTCCTCGACGAGGCCCAGGCCGAGCAGGCGAGCCTGGCAGGCCTGGACGGGCTGGCCCCCGACGAGCTCGCCAGGCACTGGCAGCAGATCGTGGCCTTCCTGGCGCTGGTCCGCGACCTCTGGCCCGGCGTGCTGGAGCAGGAGGGCCTGCTCGATCCGGCCGATCGCCGCAACCGCCTGCTCGATGCCACTTCCGCGCGCTGGCGCGCCGCACCGCCCGGCCACCCGGTGATCGCCGCCGGCTCCCTGGGCAGCCTGCCGGCCGTCGCCCGGCTGCTCGGGACGGTCGCCGCCATGCCGGACGGTGCCGTGGTCCTGCCCGGCCTCGACCTCGCCATGGACGAGCCGGCCTGGCGCGAGGTCGAGGCCAGCCACCCGCAATACCCCCTGAAGCAGCTGCTCGGCGTCATCGGCATGGAGAGGGCCGCCGCCAGGCCCTGGCCGGCACCGGGGCCGCAGGGCCTGGTCGAGCGCGCCCGGCTGCTGGCCGAGGTGATGCGTCCGGCCGCCACCACCGAGGCCTGGCAGTCGCTGCCGCCCCCTCCGCCGGCGGCACTGGCCGGCCTCACCCTCGTCGAGGCCCCCGACCTCGCCGCCGAAGCCGTCGAGCTGGCGCTGCGGATGCGCGAGGCGGTCGAGATCCCGGGCCGACGCGCCACGCTGGTCACCGCCGACCGCAACCTCGCCCGCCGCGTCGCGGCCGAGCTGCGCCGCTGGGGCATCGAGCTCGACGACAGCGCCGGCGTGCCGCTCGATCAGTCGCCGCCCGGCAGCTTCCTGCTGCTGGCGGCCCACCTGCTGGCCGACGGCTCGTCGCCCGTCCAGCTCCTGGCGACCCTGAAGCACCCTCTGGCCAGCGGCGGCATGGGCCGGGCCCGGTTCCGCAGGAACGCCCGCGCGCTCGAGCGCGCCTTGCTGCGCGGCCCGAGGCCGGGCGGCGGGCTGCCGGGGCTGGTCGAGCTGCTGCGCGCCCGCGACGAGGCGCAGCCCTGGCCCTCGCCGGTGCCGCCGAGCGAGCTGCTGACCTGGCTGGAAGGGCTGGCGACGGCGGCGGCTCCGTTCGCGGCCCTGGCCGCCGGTGCCACCGCCCCCTTGCCCGGCCTCGTCGACGCCCACCTCGCCTTCGCCGAGTGGCTGGCCGCCGACGAGGCCGGCGATCCGGGCGAGCTGTGGGCGATGGCGGCGGGCGAGGCGGCGATGCGCTTCGTCGCCGAGCTGCGCGACGCCGCCGGCTTGCCGGGGCTCGTGCCGGTCGCGGCCTATCCCGCCATGCTGGCGGTGCTGATGGCCGGGCACAGCGTGCGGCCGACGCGGCCGGGCCATCCGCGCCTCGCCGTGCTGGGACAGCTGGAGAGCCGCCTGTCGAGTGCCGACCTCGTGCTGCTGGGCGGGCTCAACGAGGGCACCTGGCCGCGCCTGCCCGAGGCCGACCCGTGGCTCAGCCGGGCGATGCGCCGCGATCTCGGCCTGCCGCCGGCCGAGCTGCGCATCGGTATCGCCGCCCACGATTTCCTGAGCGCCGCCTGCGCGCCCGAGGTGGTGCTGTCACGGGCCTGCAAGGACGAGGGCGGCGCTCCCGCCAGCCCGTCCCGCTGGCTGGCGCGGCTGGATGCGGTCTTGCGCTCGCAGGATATGCGCAGCACCCTCGACCCGCCGCCGCACTGGCGACATTGGGCCCAGCGGCTCGACGAGCCGGCGGGCCCGCCCCGGCCGGTGGCACGCCCGGCACCCAGGCCGCCGGCCATGGCCCGGCCCGCCCGGCTCTGGGTGACCGATGTCGAGCTGCTGATGCGCGACCCCTACCAGGTCTACGCCCGCCGCATTCTCGGGCTGCGGCCGCTGGAGCCGCTCGACGCCGATCCGAGCGGCGCCGAGCGCGGCCTGATCATCCACCGGGTGCTCGAGCGATTCGTGCGTATGCATGGCGAGACCCTGCCGCCGGATCCGCTGGCCGTGCTCATCCTGATGGGCCATGAGGAGTTCGCGGCGCACGGCCATCGGCCGCAGGTCGAGGCATTGTGGTGGCCGCGCTTCGAGAGCATCGCCCGCTGGTTCGCCGGCGAGGAGCGGCGCCGCCGCGCCGAGCTGCAGCGGGTGCGCGGCGAGGTCGTCGGCCGGATGGAGATCCCGCACGCCCACGGCGTGCTGGAGCTGCGGGCCCGCGCCGACCGCATCGAGGCCGGCCGCGACGGCGGCCTCACCGTCGTCGACTACAAGACCGGCACCGCTCCCGGCAGCCGCGAGGTCCAGCTCGGCCTCAAGCCCCAGCTGGTGCTGGAGGCGGTGATCGCGCGTGCCGGCGGCTTTCCCGGCGTCGAGGCCATGGCCATCAATGGGGTCGAGTTCTGGGAGCTGAAGGGAGGCGAGCAGGCCGGCCGCGTCGCCCAGCCGGTTCCCGACCCCGCCGCTGCTGCCGACGAGGCCTATTCGGGCGTCCAGCGCCTGATCGAGCATTTCGGCGATCCCGCCACGGCCTACGTGCCGGTGCCGCGACCGGAGATCGCCCCCAGCTTCAACGACTACGACCACCTGTCGCGCATCGACGAGTGGCGCGGCAGCGAGGATGTGCCGTGAGGCCCGAGGCGCCGACGCCCGAGCAGCGCCGCGCCGCCGATCCGGCGGTGTCGGTGTGGGTCACCGCCAACGCCGGCACCGGCAAGACCCGGGTGCTGGCCGACCGGGTGCTGCGGCTGCTGCTGGCCGGGGCCTATCCCGAGAGCATCCTCGGCATCACCTTCACCAAGGCCGCCGCCGCCGAGATGACCCAGCGGGTCGAGCGGCGGCTGGCCGGCTGGGCCGTTGCCAAGGACGACGGGCTGCTGGCCGAGGAGCTGGAGGCGCTCACCGGCCAGCCCGGCCAGCCGCTCGTGGCGACCGCGAGGCGGCTCTTCGCCCGCGTCCTCGACCTGCCGCGCGGCCTCGCCGTGATGACCATCCACGGCCTGTGCAGCCAGCTGCTGAGGCGGTTTCCGATCGAGGCCGGCATCGCGCCGCATTTCGAGGTGATCGACGACCGCACCGCCCGCGAGCTGCTGATCGAGGCGCGCGGCCGAGTGCTGGGCGAGGCGCGGCGGGCCGACCAAACGCTCGACAAGGCCATCGAGGCCCTGGCGCTGACCCTCGCCGAGACCACGCTCACCGAAGTGCTGGACGAGGCCATCGCCGCCCGCGGCAGGCTGGAGGCGGCCAAGGCCGCAGCGGGGGGGCTGGCCGGCCTTCTCGCCGTCATCGCCCGCGAGCTGGACGTCGAGGGCGACGCCGAGCCCCACGACCTCGTGGCCGCCGCCTGCGTCGAGACGCGGTTCGACGGCACGGCCCTGCGCGCCTGCATCGGCAATCCGGCGCTCGGCCCGGCACTCGCCGCCAGTCTGCCTGCCTGGCTCGGGACCGACGACGAGGGCCGTGCCCGGCTGTTCGAGAACTATTGCGCGGCCTTCCTGACCAGCAGCGGCGAGGCGCGAAAGCGGCTGGTGAGCAAGGCGCTCGGGAAGGCGAGCCCGGCTGCCGCGGCGGCCCTGCTGGCCGAGCAGGAACGGCTGGTCCGCTTGCAGGGTCGGCTGCGCGCTGCGATGGTCTTTCGCCGCACCCGCGCCCTGCTCATCGTCGCCGATGCCGTGATCCGGGCCTACGAGACGCTGAAGGACCAGGCTGGCCAGCTCGACTACGACGACCTGATCGAGCGCGCCGGCCGGCTGCTGGAGACGCCCGAGAGCGCCCAATGGGTGCTGTTCAAGCTCGACCAGTGCCTCGACCACGTCCTGGTCGACGAGGCCCAGGACACCAGCCCCGCGCAGTGGCGCATCGTGCTGAAGCTGACCGAGGAGTTCTTCGCCGGCCAGGGCGCCCACGACCGGCCGCGCACGCTGTTCGTGGTCGGCGACGAGAAGCAGTCGATCTACAGCTTCCAGGGTGCCGACCTCTCGACCTTCCGCTCGGTGCGCCAGCGGCTGGAGGTCCTGGCCCAGGGCTCCTCGCACCCCCTGCACCGCGAGCGGCTGTCGCAGTCCTTCCGCTCGACCGCGGCAGTGCTGGAGCTGGTCGACAGCCTGCTGGCCGTGCCGGAGCTGGCCGAGGGCGTGGTCGAGCCGGGCGACGCCGTGGTCCACACCAGCGTCCGCGCCGACGTGCCGGGCCGCGTCGAGCTGTGGCCGCTGGCGGCACCGCGCGAGCGGCGCGCCGAGCAGGAGCCCTGGCCGCTGCCCGACCGGCCACGTGCCGAGGACGATCCGTCGCGCCGGGTGGCCGAGGCCGTCGCCCAGCACATCCGCCACTGGATCGACAGCCGCGAGATCCTGGAATCGGTCGGCCGTCCGATCGCCGCCGGCGACGTGCTGGTGCTGCTGCGCCGGCGCG
Source organism: Geminicoccus sp. (assembly GCA_035326425.1). Classification (GTDB taxonomy): domain Bacteria; phylum Pseudomonadota; class Alphaproteobacteria; order Geminicoccales; family Geminicoccaceae; genus CALKJU01. The sequence continues at coordinate 89,367 of DAOLFG010000014.1, forward strand.
GCCAGGTGCAGGAGCAGCTGGTGCGCGCGCTGAAGCGACGCGGCGTGCCGGTGGCCGGCGCCGACCGGCTGGCGCTGACCGAGCACATCGCGGTGCGCGACCTGATGGCCCTGGGCCGCGTCGCCCTGCTGCCCGAGGACGACCTCAACCTCGCCTGCCTGCTGAAGAGTCCGCTGCTCGGCCTGGACGAGGAGGATCTGTTCGGGCTCGCCCGGGACCGTGGCCAGTCCGGCCTGATGGAGCGGTTCCGGGCCGCCGCCGCCGAGGGCCGCCATGCCGAAGCCCATGAACGGCTGGCCGGCTGGCTGCGCCAGGCCGACTTCATGCCGCCCTTCGAGCTCTATGCCGACGTGCTGGGTCGAGGAGGCGGCCGGCGGCGCCTGCTGGCTCGCCTGGGACCGGACGCAGCCGAGCCGATCGAGGGCTTCCTCGCCCAGGCGCTGGCCTACGAGCGCGGCCATCCCGCCTCGCTCGAGGGCTTCCTGCACTGGCTGGAGATGGATCGCCAGGAGCTCAAGCGCGATCCGGAGACCGGCCGCGACGCCGTGCGCGTCGTCACCGTCCACGGTGCCAAGGGCCTCGAGGCCCCCATCGTCATCCTGGCCGACAGCGGACCGCACCAGCAGCCCAGCCGCTCACGCATTCTCTGGCGGCCGGACGACGGCCTGCCGTTCTGGCGCGCGCCCAAGGCCGAGCGCGACCCCGTCACCCAGGCCGTCGAGGATCTCCGCCAGCGGGCCGAGGCCGAGGAGCGCCGCCGCCTGCTCTACGTCGCGCTGACCCGTGCCCGCGACAGGCTCTACGTCACCGGCTGGCGGCTCAACCGCGAGGCCGGCGAGGGCGAGCCTTGCTGGCACGAGACCGTCGGGCGCGGCCTCGCCGCCTGCGCCGGCCTCGCCGAGGTCGAACATGGTCTCGGCGCCGGCTTCGACGGCAAGGCGCTGCGCCTGAGCCGCGGCCACCGGCCGCGTGCCGAGCCGCCGGTCGAGGCGGAAAGCACTGGCGAGCTGCCGCTGCCCGCCTGGGCCACCAGCCCTGCCGCCGCCGAGCCGGCACCGCCGCGACCGCTGGCGCCTTCGCGCCTCGACGCCACGGAGCCGCCGGCAGCCTCGCCCGTGGGAGAGGATGCCACCCGCCGCTTCCGCTTCGGGCTCTGCGTCCACAAGCTGCTGCAGCTCCTGCCCGACCTGCCGGCCGGCCAGCGGCCGGCGGCGATGGCGCGCTATCTCGCCGGCGTCGATCTGGACCCCGCCGATGCCGAGCGCCTGGAGCGGCAGGTCACGGGCATCCTGGGCCATCCCGGGCTCGCCGAGGTGTTCGGCCCCGGATCGCGCGCCGAGCAGGCGATCTGCGGCGTGGTGGGCGGCGTGGCGATCGCCGGCCAGATCGACCGGCTGGCGGTGACGCCGGAGCGGGTGATCCTGGTCGACTACAAGACCAACCGCCGGCCGCCTCGCACAGCCGCCGAGACACCCCTGGCCTATCTGCGACAGATGGCGGCCTATCGCCGACTGCTGGGCGAGATCTATCTTGGGTGGCCGGTCGAGGCGGCGCTGGTCTGGACCGAGACCGGCGAGGTCGCGAGGCTTGAGTCCGGCCTGCTCGATGCCCACATCCCACAGGCCCCGGTGCTCGCGCAGGGGCCGGCTTGACGGTCGGCCAGGCGGTCGTACCGTCGAGGAAGCTTCAGCCCCCTGCCACACAACAACGGATGCCGACAATGGCGATCACGCAGACGTCCGATACTGATTTCGACAAGGACGTTCTCAAGTCCGGCAAGCCTGTCGTCGTCGATTTCTGGGCCGAGTGGTGCGGCCCGTGCAAGATGATCGCGCCGCACCTGGAGGACATCGCCACCGAGATGGGTGAGCAGGTCCAGGTGGTGAAGGTCAACATCGACGACAACCCGCTCACGCCCGTGAAGTACGGCGTGAAAGGCATCCCGACCCTGATGCTGTTCAAGAACGGCGAGGTCACCGCCACCAAGGTCGGTGCCCTGCCCAAGAGCAAGCTGCTCGACTGGGTCCGCGAGAGCATCTGACCCACCGGCGCCGACGCTCCGTCGGCGGGGTGTCGGCCTACTCGAATCCGGCTCGGCTCCGACAGGCTTCGGCCAGCGCCGCGGTGTCGCTCCAGACGATGCGCGTGTGTGCCACCGGCGTGCCTTCGACGAGGTCGAAGCCGTGCTCGGCCGCCTCGCCGCCGAGCGACAGGTAGAACCGCAGCGCCCGGGCGTTGGCGTCGAACACCCACAAATGGACCCGGCGCCTTCCCGCCTCGGCCAGCCGTGCCGCGGCCTCGCCCAGCAGCCGTCGCCCGACACCCCGGCCCTGGCGACCGGCTGCGACGTGCAGGTTGTCGATATGGCCGGCCGAGCGGTCGTCGGCCGGGTCGGGCCCGAATGCCGTGAAGCCGGCGAGGCCGTCCGCATCCTCGGCCAGCAGCACGAGCTCCCCCTCGCCCGGCGCGGCCAGCCTGTGGCGCCAGTGCCGCCGCCGCTCCTCGACGACGGCGCCATCGAGGAACGCATCCGGCATGATGCCGCGATAGCTACGCTGCCAGCTCTCGGCGTGCAGCGCGGCGATCGCCTCCCCGTCCAGCACGCCAGCCACGCGAACGCCGAGGCTCATCTGCCGGCGGCGATCGCCGCGCTGCGGATCTGGCTGAGCGAGGCGCGGATGGTGAGCGCCTCGGGGTCGAGCACCAGCTCGATCAGCGAGGGACCGTCGAAGGCCAGCGCCTCGTCGAGGGCGGCTGGAAAATCGGCCGTCCGCTCCACCCTGGCGCCGAAGGCGCCGTAGGCGCGGGCGAGAGCGGCGAAGTCGGGATTGCGCAGCTCGGTGCCCGAGACGCGCGAGGGATATTCGCGCTCCTGGTGCATCCGAATGGTGCCGTACATCCCGTTGTTGACGACCAGCACCAGCAGCTTGAGGCCGTACTGGACGGCCGTCGCCAGCTCCTGGCCGGTCATCAGGAAGCAGCCGTCGCCAGCGAAGCAGACCACGGTCCGGTCGGGGTGGACGGCCGCCGCCGCCACCGCCGCCGGCAGGCCGTAGCCCATCGAGCCCGAGGTCGGCGCCAGCTGGCTGCGATAGTGCCGGAACACCCGGAACCGCGTCGCCCACACCGCATAGTTGCCGGCGCCGTTGGTGACGATGGCATCCTCGGGCAGCCGCGCGCCCAGGTGTGCCATCACCTCGGCCATCTGCAGGCTTCCCGGCGTCCTCACCGGCTGGATGGTATCGAGATAGTCCTGGTGCGCCGCCGCCGTCCAGGCCGACCAGGGCCGCTTCTCGATCGGCAACAGCGAGGCCAGGGCCGCCGCGGCCGGCTTGGCGTTGGCCTGGATCGCGAGATCGGGCTGGTAGACACGCCCCAGCTCGGCCGGATCGGCGTGGATGTGGACCAGACGCTGCTTGGGCCTCGGGATGTCGAGCAGGGTGTAGCCCTGTGCCGCGATCTCGGAGAGCCGTGTGCCCACCGCGATCAGCAGGTCGGCCTGGCGCACACGCTCGATCAGCTTCGGATTGACGCCGACGCCGAGATCGCCGGCATAGCCCGGATGCAGGTTGTCGAAATAGTCCTGCCGCCGGAAGCTCACCGCGACCGGCACCTCCTGATTGCTGGCGAAAGTCCGTATGTCGGCAGCGGCCGCCGCCGACCAGCCGCCGCCGCCCAGGATCACCAGGGGCCGGCTGGCCGCCGCCAGCATCTGGCGCAGGTCGGCGATCGCCGCCGGATCGGGATGGGCCTCGACAGGCTGCCAGCGCCGCCCGTCGGTGGCGCCGCTGCGCGACACCAGCATGTTCTCGGGAAGCGACAGCACCACCGGCCCCGGCCGGCCGGAGGTGGCGGTGACGAAGGCGCGATGCACCAGCTCGGGAATGCGGCCGGCATCGTCGATCTCGGCCGCCCACTTGGCGATGCCGCGGAACATCTGGCGGTAGTCGATCTCCTGGAAGGCGTCGCGCTCGCGCGCCTCGCTGTCGATCTGGCCGACGAACAGGATCATCGGCGTGCTGTCCTGCTGCGCCACATGCACGCCGGCGCTGGCATTGGTGGCACCCGGTCCCCGGGTGACGAAGGCGATGCCGGGGCGCCCCGTCAGCTTGCCGTAGGCCTCGGCCATCATCGCGACGCCGCCTTCCTGGCGGCAGATCACGAAGCGCAGCTCGGGCGCGTCATAGAAGGCGTTCAGCACGTCGAGATAGCTCTCGCCCGGCACACCGAAGGCCAGGTCGACACCATGCAGCCGGAGCTGATCGACGAGGATCCGGCCGCCGCTGCGCAGATTGTCGGCCATGACCTTCCCTTCCGCTGTGGCGGTCACGCTTTAGCCCGAGTGTCGATGGGCCGCCACCCATGGATCAGGCGCCAACTGCCGCGCTCGAAGGCGATGACGTTGCCCGGCCGCTCCTGGTCGTGGACACGGCTGATCGGCAGGCCGGCCAGATGGCAATAGAGCAGGGTTCCGACCCCGCCATGCGCCGCGATGGCGACCCCTCCGGGCGGCGAGGTGTCGTCGACCTCGCGCACCGCCGCCACGATCCGCGCCTGTGCCGCGCGGGCGGTCTCCCAGCCCCGCACGCTGCGGTCCGGCTCGCCGAAGAACCGGTCCGCCACCCGCTCGAACTCGTCGGGCGGCAGGAAGCCGGTGGCCGAGCGGTCGTTCTCGTGCAGGTCGCGCAGCGTGCGCACCGCCAGGCCGCGCGCCGCCGCGATCGGCCGGGCGGTCTCGACCGCCTTGCGCTCCAGGCTCGACCACACCGCCACGACCTCGGCGATCCAGGGCTCCGCCAGCATCGTGGCCAGCCGCTCGCGGCCGCGTGGCGCCAGCCCCCAGTCGGGCACCGGCACCGCCGGGTCGATCACGACCTCGGGATGGCTGATGAACCGGATCATCCGCCGCACCCCGCCGTCCTGGCCCGCAGCCGCACCAGCGCCAGCACGAGGTCGATGGCGGGCGTCGGCACCTCGACCAGCCGGCCCATCTCCTGCACCGCCCCCACCAGCGCCTCGATCTCCAACGGCCGGCCGCGCTCGAGGTCCTGCAGCATCGAGGTCTTGTGCGCACCGACGGCACCGGCGCCATCGATGCGCTTGTCGACCGTGATGGCGAAGCGCACCCCCAGCTTCTCGGCGATGGCCTGCGCCTCCAGCATCATCGCCCTGGCGGCGGCGCGCGTGCCCGGATCGGAGGCCAGCGCGTCGAGCGTGGCGCCGGTCAGCGCACTCAGCGGGTTGAAGCTGAGATTGCCCCACAGCTTCACCCAGATCTCGTCGCGGATGCGCGGCCGCACCGGCGCCTTCAGGCCGGCAGCCACCAATGCGGCCGCCAGCTTCTCCGCGCGCGTGCTGCGCTCGCCGGAAGGCTCGCCCAGCGAGAACCGGTCGCCCTCGACCAGCTCGATCACGCCGGGCTCGACCACCTCGGCCGCCGGATAGACCACGCAGCCCAGCACTCGCCCGGGCCCGATGCCGTTCCACTGCACGTCGCCCGGATCGACCGAGGCCAGCCGCCGGTCCTTCCAGGAGCCTTCCAGCCCATGGAAATACCACCACGGCACGCCGTTGACCGCCATCACCACCGTGGTGGCGGGCCCCAGCATCGGCTGCATCGCCGACACCACCCCCGGCACCTGGTGCGCCTTCAGCGTGACGATCACGTAGTCCTGGACACCCAGCTCGGCGGGATCGCTCGTCGCCCGCGGCCGGGTGACGATGCTGTCGCCGCCGTGCCGCAGCTCGAGGCCGCGCTCACGCATCGCCGCCAGATGCGGCCCGCGCGCGATCAGCCCTACATCGGCACCCGCAACCGCCAACCGGGCGCCGAGCAGCCCGCCGATGGCGCCGGCGCCGTAGATCGCGATCCTCACGCCTCCAGGCCCAGCCGCTTGGCCAGCCCGATGCGCTGCAGCTTGCCCGTGGCGCCCTTCGGGATCTCGTCGAGGATCACGACATGGCGCGGCACCTTGAAGTCGGCGAGCCTGCCGGAGGCGAAGCCGCGCAGCTCCTGGTCGGCCGCCGCCATGCCCTCGCGCAGCACGACGGCACAGCCGACCTCCTCGCCCAGCTTGTCGTGCCGGACCGCGAAGGTGACGACCTGGGCCACCGCCGGATGGTCCATCAGCACGGCATCGACCTCGAGCGGCGAGATCTTCTCGCCGCCGCGGTTGATGATCTCCTTCAGCCGCCCGGTCAGGGTCAGATAGCCCGCCTGATCCATCTGCCCCTGATCGCCGGTCCGGAACCAGCGCCGCCCGTCGACCATGACGAAGGCTTTCGCGTTCGCCTCGGGATTGCTCTCGTAGCCGGCGGTGACGTTCGGCCCGGAAATGACCACCTCGCCGATCTCCCCGGGCGGCAGCAGCCTGTCCCCGTCGTCCATGATCCCGACCAGCGGCCCCGCCGCGATGCCGACGCTGCCCGGATAGCGGGGTGCGGGCGGCAGCGGATTGCTGGCCATCTGGTGCGAGGCCTCGGTCATGCCGTAGGACTCGATCACCGGGCAGCGGAACACTCTCTCCAGCTCGACCATCACCTGCGGCGGCAGCGAGGCCGAGCTCGAGCGGATGAAGCGGAGATGGGCCGCCGCCACGCTGTCGGCGTTGCGCGCCGCCCGCGCCAGGATCGCCTGGTGCATGGTGGGCACCGCCGTGTACCAGCTCGGCCGGGCGTCATCGAGCCAGCCGAAGAAGCGCAGCGCGTTGAAGCCCGGGGTGGCGTAGAGCGAGCCGCCGGCCGCCAGCGACGACAGCGTCGCCGCCATCAGGCCGTGGATATGGAACAGCGGCATGATGTTGAGGCAGCGGTCGGCCGGCGTCAGCGCCAGCGTCCGGCCGATGTGCGCCGCCGAGGCGCAGATGTTGGCATGGCTCAGCGGCACGATCTTCGGCCGCGAGGTGGTGCCCGAGGTGTGCAGCACGAGCGCGATGTCGTCGGGCCCGGCGTCGCCGGGGCTCGCCGTCGTCCCGGCCGCCTCGCCCTGCAGCTCGAACTCGCCGGCGGCCGCGGCCGTGGGGACGACGAGGCGCAGCACGGCGATGCCGCGCCTGCGGGCGACCGCCACCGCCGGCCCGTCATCGCCCGCCATCACCACCAGGGCCTTGGCGTTGAGATCGCTGAGATAGAAATCCAGCTCGTCCTCGCGATAGGCGGGGTTGAGCGGGGCAGTGGTGGCGGCATTGGCGATGGCGACGAAGGAGGCCGCCATCTCCGGCCCGTTCGGCAGCACGATCGCCACCCGGTCGCCGCGGCCGACCCCCAGCCCGTTCAGCCTCGCCGTCGTCCTGGCCACCAGCCGGCGCAGGCGGTCGTAGTCCATCGTCGGCCGCTCGGGCGCCAGCAGCGCCGGCGTCCCGGCAGCCCCCCGCTCCAGCAGTGCTGCCACGCTGCGCGCCTGCTCGGCCATCTCGCGTCTCCATCCGACGAAATCCGGCCGGCAGGATGCACGCTCGCCCCCATCGGCGGAAGAGCCACTTGACCGCGCCGGGCAAGGCACGCGACACCGCCGCTAACCGATCGGTGGGGAGGCGGAAGATGAATCTCGTGCAGTTGAAGCTGTCGGCCGGCGGGCGCGCCGTGGCGGCCGTCGAGGGCGACAGCCTGCGCCTTCTCGACGGCGTGGACGGCACGCGCGACCTGGCATCCCGCGCCATCGCCGCCGGCACCGGCCTCGAGGCCGCCGCCAAGGCCCGGCTCGGCTCCCGCACCGAATCCTACGACGCCGTCATCGCCGAGGGCCGCCTGCTCAATCCGGTCGACCATCCCGATCCGGCGCACCTGCTCGTCACCGGCACCGGCCTCACCCATCTCGGCAGCGCCGCCACCCGCGACGCCATGCACAGCGTCAAGGAGAGCGAGCTCACCGATTCGATGAAGATGTTCAAGATGGGCCTGGAGGGCGGCCGCCCGGCGGCGGGCGAGAGCGGCGTCCAGCCCGAATGGTTCTACAAGGGCGACGGCTCCAGCATAGCACCCCCCGAGGGCGAGCTCGGCATGCCCGGCTTCGCCAAGGACGGCGGCGAGGAGCCCGAGGTCGCCGGCATCTACCTGATCGGCCCCGACGGCACGCCCTGGCGGCTGGGCTTCGCTCTCGGCAACGAGTTCTCGGACCATGTCACCGAGCGCGGCAACTATCTGTGGCTGGCGCACTCCAAGCTGCGCGCCTCGTCCTTCGGACCCGAGCTGCGGCTGGGTGCCCTGCCGGCCTCGGTCGAGGGCACCAGCGCCATCCGCCGCAACGGCGAGATCATCTGGCAGAAGCCGTTCAAGAGCGGCGAGGCCAACATGTCGCACAGCCTCGCCAACCTCGAGCATCACCACTTCAAATACGCCGCCTTCTGCCGCCCCGGCGACGTCCACGTCCACTATTTCGGCACCGCCACCCTGAGCTTCGCCGACGGCATCAAGACCCAGGCCGGCGACGTGTTCGAGATCTCGGCGCCGCCGTTCGGCCGGCCGCTGCGCAACAAGGTGGGCGCGCCCCAGGCTGGCGGCCTGGTCTCGGTCAGGCAGCTCTAGGTTCGGCCATCGCGAAGCGGACGGCCTCGGAAGGCGCCGGATGGCGTCGCCCCTCGTCTTCCGCAGCGCCGCCGAGTACGAGCGGCGGATGGGCCGCTGGAGCCGGCTGTTGGCGGAGCCGTTCATCGCCTTCGCCGGCCTCGCGGACAACGAGCGCGTGCTGGACGTCGGCTGCGGGACGGGCAACCTGGCCTTCGCACTCGCCGAGACCGCGAGGCTCGGCGAGGTCGCGGGCATCGACCGCTCGCCCGCCTTCGTGGCGGAAGCCCGGCGCCGGAGCACCGATCCGCGGATCGGCATCGCCGAGGGCGACGCCTGCGCCATCCCATTTCCGGCCAGCCGCTTCGACCGCGCCCTCGCGTTGCTCGTCCTTCATGTCGTGCCCGACCCCGGCCGGGCCGTCGCCGAGATGCGCCGCGTCGTCCGGCCCGGCGGGGTGGTAGCGGCAGCCGTCTGGGATCACCTCGGCGGCACGCCGGCGATCCGGATGATGTGGGATACCGTGGCCGCGCTCGACGAGGAGACGCGGCCTCTGCGCAGCCACTACTGCTTTCCGCCTATGACGCGGCCGGGTGGGCTGCAGCACCTGTTCATCGAGCAGGGCCTCCGCGACGTCTCGGAGACCTCGCTCCTGATCCGGATGGATTACGACAGCTTCGCCGACTATTGGGAGCCGATCGTCGCCGGCGAAGGGCATCTCGGCAAATACATGGCCGGGCTCGACCCGGCCCGGCGGATGCGGATCGAGGCGGCCGTGCGGGCGGCCTACGAGGCAGGCCAGCCCGATGGCCCGCGCTCCTTCGCGGCGGTGGCCTGGGCCTGCAGGGGGGTGGTTCCCGGGCCGAGCTGACGCCGGGGCTGCGAGCCTACGCCGCCGCTCCCGCCTCGACGTCCAGATCGCCGCGGCGGCGTGCCCATTCGCGCACGATCGCCTCGAGCTCGGCGTCGCCGCCCTCGGGCAGTGCTATCATCACCCGCACCATCTGGTCGCCCTGGCGGCCGGCGGCGTCGCGGATGCCCTTGCCCTTCAGTCGCATCACGCGGCCCGAGCTGGTTCCTTTCGGGATGCGCAGGCTGACCTCGCCGTCGACGGTGGACACGCGCACCTTGCCGCCCAGCACGGCGATGGCCAGCGGCACCAGCTGGTCGATCTCGATGTCGAGCCCCTTGCGCCTCATCTGCGCGTGGTCGCGCACCGTCACCTCGATCAGCGCGTCGCCGGCCGGCCCGCCGCCGAGCCCGGGCTCGCCCTGTCCCTTCAGCCGCAGGACCTGGCCACTCTCCAGGCCCGCCGGAATCGTCACGTCGAGAAAGCGGCCGTCGGGCAAGCCGACGCGGCGCTTGGCACCCTGGGCGGCGTCGAGGAAGTCGACGGTGATCTGGCCGTGCACGTCCTCGCCGCGCGCGGCGAAGCCGCCGCTCCTGCCGCCTGCCCGCCCGCGAGCGCCGCCACCGCCGAACATCTCGGACAGGATCTCGTCGATGTCGCCGAATCCGCCGCCGGCCTGCTGGTCGGTGCTGCGCCAGGTGAATCCGCCCTGCTGGCCGCGCGCGCCCGAGCGCCGTCCGCCACGCGGCGGCGGAGTGAAGCCACGCTCGTTGCCTTGCTCGTCGATCTCGCCGCGATCGTAGCGGGCGCGCTTGTCCTTGTCGGACAGGATGTCGTAGGCGCCGGAGATACGCTTGAAGCGCTCCTCGGCGGTGTTGTCGCCCGGGTTGGCGTCGGGATGATACTGCTTGGCCAGCTTGCGGTAGGCCTGCCGCAGCTCGTCCTCGCTCGCCCCCTTGGCGACGCCCAGCACCTTGTAGAGATTCTCGCTCATCGGTCCACCCCGCGGCAGGGTCGGCCGCGCCCGGCTACACTAACGTCCCGGTTGCCGTTCCGCAAAACAAGCGCGCCTCCGCCGCGGCGGATTTCGGCCCGGCCACGGACGGAGGCGGCGCCAACGAGAAGGGCGCCACGAAGGCGCCCTCCCCTGCTGGTACGCGTGCCCGGCCGTCAGGCGGCCTGGGACTGCGCGCCGATGGCGATGGTGCGGGGCTTCAGCGCCTCGGGCACCTCGCGGGCCAGCTCGACATGCAGGACACCCAGCTCCAGCTTGGCGCCGCTGACGCGGACATGCTCGCCGAGCGCGAAGCGGCGCTCGAAGGACTCGCGGGCGATGCCGCGGCGGATCCAGCCCTCGCTGTCGGCCTGCTCGACCTTGCCCTTGACGACCAGGCTGCGGTCGTGGGCGACGATCTCGAGGTCCTTCTCGGCATAGCCCGGCACGGCGATGCTCAGCACGTAGCTGTCGTCGCCGGCCTTGCGGATGTCGTAGGCAGGGCCGCTCGGAGCCGCCTCGGCCACGCCGAACAGCTCGCGCTCGAAGCGACGGAGCGGGTTGTAGAGGGGAAGGGTCACAACGTTCATCGTATCCTCCGGATGAAGCGATACAACAGGACCGGCGCTCCATTCGGACGCGCCCTGGCGTTCACTCGCCGGAGCCGGCCTCGGCCTCCGACGGTCTTTCATCTGGGAAGTCCCGCCCCGCCTTCAAGGGGTCGACGACCTTCGCGCCACGGCCCCTTTCACGAAGCGAGCCACAGGTCGGACGCGGTCATGCCGGTGACGCCGCGGATCTCGATGCGGAAATCGATGTCGCTGTCGGCATCGGTGTTGGCCACCACGAAGCTGCTGCCGGACTGCTCCTCGATGGTCAGCTGCCCTTTTCCCAGGGTTCCTCCCCGCGTCACGAGCTCGACGGCCTGGAGACCGGCCTTGCCGGTATCGCCGTCCAGCTTGCGGAAGTCGAGCCGGTCCTCGCCGCGCACGAAATCCAGATAGACATCGATCCCGCCGGCGACGGCCGGGCTCTCGACCGGTAGCTCCCAGACATAGACGTCGTTGCCGGCACCACCGTAGAAGACGTCGGGGCCGTTCCCGCCGGAGAGACGGTCGTTGCCGTCGCCTCCGAAGACCGTGTCGACGCCGTTGCCGCCATAGATCGAGTCGTTGCCCGTGCCGCCGTAAAGGCTGTCGTCGCCTTCGAGATCGGTCAGCGTGTCGTCGCCCGCCCCACCGTCGTGGACATCGTTGCCGTCCTCGTCGCGCAGCACGTCGTTGCCGATGCCGCCGAACAGCCGATCGTTGCCGATGTCGCCCACCACGCGATCGGCGCCGTCGTCGCCCTGGATGACGTCGTTGCCGGCACCGCCGTCGAGATCGTCCACCCCGGTGCCGCCATACATCAGGTCGGCATCGCCGTTGCCGTCGAGCGTGTCGTCACCGGCCCCGCCATAGAGCGAATCGTTGCCGTCGCCGCCGTCCAGCCGATCGTTGCCGTTGCCGCCGTCGAGCGTGTCGCGGCCGTTCTCGGCAACGGCCGGATCGTTGCCAGTGATGAAGTCGTCGCCGTCGCCGCCATAGAGCCGGTCGTTGGCCAGTCCACCGATCAGCCTGTCGTTGCCGCCGAGGCCGCTCACATGGTCGTTGCCGGCGCCACCCACCAGGGTGTTGTCGCCGGCATCGCCGACCAGCGTCTGGTCGGTGATCAGCGAGACGCCGATCTCGGTCGCCCGGCCGAGGCTCTTCGTGTACACCGACCCGGTTACAGCGGTGCCGAGACGGATCACCGTCTCCCTGACGCCGTCCTGGTCGGTATCGAGGGCCAAGGCCCTGCCGTTGGGCGAGATCGCGAGGTCGGCGATCGTGAAGGAGCGATTGGTCACGACGATCCTGTCGCCCGGCGCGAACGCGTCGATCAGGTCGCCGGCGAGTTCCGCGGCCGTCCCGCGATACTGGTCGTCGCCGTTGCCGCCATAGACCCGGTCGAGGTCCAAGCCGCCGCTCAGCAGGTCGTTGCCATCGCCGCCGATGAGCGTGTCCACGCCCTGGCCGCCCGAGAGCTGATCGTCGCCGGCGGCGCCCGCCAGCAGGTCGTTGCCCTTGCCGCCGAACACCCGGTCGTTGCCGCCCAGCGAGTTGAGCTGGTCGTTGCCGATGCTCGATATCAGGCGGTCGTCGGCGTCGGTGCCTGAAATGGCGAAGTCGCCCTTGGCCTTGATGCTCAGCGTCTCGACATTGCCCGGCAATTGCAGCGCGGTCGGGCCGCTCGCGCTGGCTCTGCCGAGCGGCGTGATCGAGCCGCGATATTCGAGAACGTCCGTGCCCTCGCCGTCGCGCTCGAAGATCAGGGCCCGCTCGGTCGGATCGTCGATCACATAGGTGTCGTTGCCCGAGCCGCCGAAATAGCGATCGAGACCGGCGCCACCATCGAGCCGGTCGTTGCCGCCTCCGCCATAGAGCGTGTCGGCCCCCTCGCCGCCGAACACCCGGTCGTCGCCGTCCTCGCTGCCGAGGACGAC